>JAKAJL010000021.1 GCA_021813805.1 Pseudomonadota bacterium
GATCGGCAAGCTCCTAAAAATGCTCGGCTTCTCGCACATTAGCGCGACCGAGCCAGCCCGCCGGCCAGCCTTATGAGAACGCCTATCTGTTCGGCGCCATTTGTCCGGCGCGCGGCGTCGGCGCCGCTCTCACGCCGTCCTGCTGTTCGACGGCGCCGGCTGGCACACGACCGACAAGCTCAACATTCCGAAAAACATGACCCTGATCTTCCCGCCATCGCGCTCGCCGGAACTGAACCCGGTCGAAAACATCCGGCAATTTCTGCGCGCCAATTGGCTGGCGAATAGGGTCTTCGAAACCTGCGACGACATCATCGAAGCCGCCTATGACGCCCAGAACGACCTCATCGCCTTACCAGAGGTCATCGCCTCAATCGGGATGCGCGATTGGGCCCATTTCGGTCAGTCATAAGGGCCGCTCGTATAATCTACAAATTCGATTGCGACCAGGCCATCCGATCTCTCGGACACTCGCAGCCCTCAATCCTCGGTCCACAGCCGGTAGCCGACGCCCGGCTCTGTGAGGATCAGTTTGGGCTGTTCGGGCTTTGCTTCGATCTTGGCGCGCAACTGGCCGACAAAGACGCGCAGATAGGGCATGTCCTGCGCGTGGGCCGGTCCCCAGACGTTCAAGAGAATCTGGCGGTGGGTCGCCACCCGGCCGGCATGATGGACGAGGAAGGCGAGCAGGTCGAATTCCTTGGGCGTGAGCTTCACTGGAACGCCGTCGCGGGTGACGAGGCGGCGCTCCAGGTCGACGCGCAGACCGTCGGCCTCGAAGACGGCGGGTTTCGCCTGTTCATGGGCGGCGAGCCGCGCCGCCACGCGCAGCCTCGCCAAAAGCTCGCCGATCTTGAACGGCTTTTCGACATAATCATTGGCGCCCAGGTCGAGCGCTTCGATTTTTTCCGCCTCGCGGTCGCGGGCGGACAGCACGATTACGGGGAGGTTGGAAAAAGCGCGCGCCCTGACCAGAACCTCCTTGCCGTCCATGTCGGGCAGACCGAGATCCAGAATGACGAGGTCGGGCGCCGCGGTGGCGATCATGTGCAGCGCCTCGCGACCGGTCCGCGCGGAAATGACCGCATAATCCGACGCCTCCAGCGCGGTGGCGAGGAATTTCAGAATCTGCTCCTCGTCGTCGACGATCAGGACGCGCTGTTTCATGGGGGCAGGCTTTTTTTCATCTCGGCCACCGGGAAGCGCAGCACGATCCGGGTTCCGCGCCGGCGCGCCGCCGGGCTCTGCGCCTCGATCGTTCCGCCCATCGCCTCGACCAGCCCCTTGCAGATGGAAAGCCCTAGCCCCGTCCCGGCCTTGCGCCCGTCCGCCTTGCCGCCGCGATAGAATTTCTCGAACACGCGGGTCAGGTCCGCCGGCTTGATCCCCGGTCCGTCGTCGGTGACGGTGATCACCGCCTGAGCGCCTTCGCGGCGCGCATGGACAATCGCTTTCGAGCCGCCGCCATATTTATGGGCGTTGTCGAGGAGATTGAACAGGACCTGCTCAAGCAACTGGGCGTCGCCGCGAATATAGGGGAGATCCGGCGCCAGCGAGGTTTCGATGCTTTCGGCGCCGAAGGCCCTGCGGCCGCGCTCGACCGCGTTGCGGATACAGTCGGCGGCGTCGAGATAATCCCGCCGCGCTTTTAGCGCGCCGGATTCGATGCGCGACATGTCGAGCAGATTGGCGATGAAGCGGGTCAGGCGCTCCGTCTCCTCCTCGGCGGAAGCCAGCAATTCCTCGCTCTTTTTCGGCGGCAGCCGGTCGCGTAATTGCCGCAGGGTCGAAATGGCGCCGGAAATGGTCGCCAATGGCGTGCGCAGGTCATGCGACAGCGAGGAGAGCAGCGTGGTGCGCAGTCTTTCATTGTCTTCGAGCGCCGCGGCGCGCACCGCCTCGCCGATGAGCAGCGAGCGGTCGACGGCGAGCGCCGTCTGCTCCAGCAGCGCGGTCAGGGCGCGTTCGAATTCGGGCGTCGGCGCGTCGCCACGCGCCATCGGTTCGAAGCCGAAGACGCCGACCGCCCCGCGGGGGGTGACAAGGGGTCGGAACTGTTTGGCGAGGGTCGGAAGCGTATTGGTGCGCCAGCCCGCGACTTCGTTCTTTGCAAAGGCCCAGCGCGCGGCGCTGATCTCGCCCTCGTTCAATTCGACGTCGGGAGGCCAGGCGATGCGAAGCCGCAAGTCTCCTTCTTCCGGAATCAGGAAAACGACGCCGCCGCCGACGATCTTTCGCAGATAGGCCGCCGCGGCCCACAGCACATCGTCGAGTTTCGCCGCTCCCGCCAATTTACGCGAGAATTCGTACAGAGATTCCGAATTCTGGGCGCGCTGGCGCACCGCTTCGGCCTGATCGTGCACGCGGCCGGCCAATGTGCCGGTGAAGACCGAGACCGCGAGAAAAACCAGCAGGGACAGAAGCTCCTGCGGCGACGCCACGGTGAAAGTATAGAGCGGCGGGATGAAAAAGAAATTATAGGCCAGGAAAGACAGGAGCGAGGCGGCGACCGCGGACCACAGGCCGAAGGAAACGGCGCAGCCGAGCACCGCCAGCAGGAAGACCATCGACAAGTTCGGCAGCTTGAGGACAAGCGAGAGCATTTCACCGATCGCCACCGCGAAAGCGACCGCCGCGAGGGCGGCGATCCCCCCGGGAAACAGTCCCTTGAGCTTCGGGCGCCGCCATCGCAACGCGGCGCGCGGCGCCTCGCGCTCCGGCGTCGTGATGACCTGAACGGCGACGTCGCTCGCGCGGCGGACCATCTCATCCGAAAAACTCTGCCCCAGACGTCGGCGCAGCCAGCCGGCGCGCGAGCGTCCGACCACGATCTGGGTGACGTTTTCTCGGCGCGCATAACGCAGGACCTCGGCGACAATGTCGCTAGCGCTCAGGCGCTGCGTCTGCGCGCCCAGCCGCTCCGCCAGTTGCAGGGCGTCGTCGATCTTCTTGAGCCGGACCGGATCAGTCTGCTCATGTCCGGGTCGCTCGACATGAACGACGACCCAGGATGCGTTGAGCTTGGTCGCCATGCGGCCCGCGGTGCGCACCAATATATCAGCGCGGGCGTCGGGGCCGATGCAGGCAAGCAGATAATCAGAGGTCTCCCAGGGCCCTTCTATGGCGTTCTGCCGCAGAAAAGCGACCATTTGATCGTCCACCCGGTCGGCGGTGCTGCGCAAGGCGAGTTCGCGCAAGGCGGTAAGGTTGCCGGGGGTGAAGAAATTCTGCACGGCGCGGCGCGCCATCTGCGGCAGATAGACCTTGCCCTCGTGCAGGCGCTGGATCAGCTCCTCCGGCGTGATGTCGACAAGCACCACGTCCTGGGCGTTCTGAAGCACGCTGTCGGGCACCGTCTCGCGCACGGCGACGCCGGTCACGCGGCTCACCACGTCGGCAAGGCTTTCGAGATGCTGGATGTTGAGCGCCGTCCACACGTCGATCGCTGCGTCGAGCAGTTCCTCGACATCCTGCCAGCGTTTGGGGTGGCGGCTTTCCGGCGCGTTGGTGTGGGCGAGTTCGTCCACAACGATCAGCGCCGGGCGGCGCTTCAGCGCGGCGTCGATGTCGAACTCTTCCAGTTCGCGCCCACGATAGGGGATTTTTTTCCGCGGCAGGATCTCCTGCCCTTCGAGCAATGCGGCGGTCTCGGCGCGGCCGTGGGTTTCGACGAGGCCGATGACCACGTCGCCTCCGTCGTCCTTGAGGCGCTTCGCCGCGGCCAGCATGGCGTATGTCTTCCCCACGCCGGGAGCGGCGCCGAGGAAGACTTTGAGTTTACCCCGCCCTTCTCTTCCCGCCAACGCCAGGAGCGCGTCGGGATCGGGGCGGCGATCGAGTTCGCGCTCCGCCGCCATGGCCTATTCTAGCGAGTCATTCCATCTGGTCGAGCGCCAGATTCAGCTTGAGCACATTGACGCGTGACTCGCCGAAGAAACCCATCCAGGGATTTCGCGCCTGGGCAAGGACGAGTTGGCGCACTTCTCCCGCGTCGAGACCACGCGCCCTGGCGACTTCCGGCGCCTGAAGCAGAGCGTTTTCCGGCGATATGTCCGGGTCGAGCCCGGAGGCCGAAGCGGTCAGCGCGTCGGCCGGCAGCGGCCCTGTCCAGCCTTCCGCGCGCTTGGCCTCGACGCCCGCCTTGACCCGGTCGATCAGCGCCTTGCTGGTCGGCCCGAGATTGGAGCCGCCGGAACTGTCGGCGTTATAGGGGGCGTCGATGGTCTTGCTCGGGTCTTTCGGGTCCGGCGCGCTGGTCGCCGAAGGCCGCGAATGGAAATATTTCGTCGAGACAAAATTCTGGCCGATCAGCGCCGAGCCGACCACCTTGCCGTCGCGCAGGATCAGCGAACCGCCGGCCTGGCGGGGAAACAGGACCGCGGCGACGCCGGTCATGGCCAGCGGATAGGCGAGACCGGTGAGCAGAGTGAACAAGGCCAGCAGAACGATGGCGGGCCGGACATGAGCGAGCATGGCCTTCTCCTCAGGCGAGATGCAGCGCGGCGACGACGAGATCGATCGCCTTGATGCCGACGAAGGGCGCGACCAGGCCGCCGAGACCATAGATCAGCAGGTTTCGGCGCAGCAGCGCCGCGGCGCCGATCGGACGATAGGCGACGCCCTTGAGCGCCAGCGGGATGAGCAGCACGATGATCACGGCGTTGAAGATCACCGCCGACAGGATCGCCGATTGCGGCGAGGACAGTCGCATGACATTGAGCGCGCCGAGTTCCGGATAGGTCGCCAGGAACAGGGCCGGCAGGATGGCGAAATATTTCGCCACGTCATTGGCGATGGAGAAGGTGGTCAGCGAGCCGCGGGTCATCAGGAGCTGTTTGCCGATCTCCACGATCTCGATCAGCTTGGTCGGGTCGCTGTCGAGATCGACCATATTGCCGGCCTCGCGCGCCGCCTGCGTGCCGGTCTGCATCGCGACGCCGACATCGGCTTGGGCGAGCGCCGGCGCGTCATTGGTGCCGTCGCCGCACATGGCGACGAGACGCCCGCCGGTCTGTTCCTTGCGGATGAATTTGAGCTTGTCCTCCGGGGTCGCCTGGGCGAGGAAATCATCGACGCCGGCCTCGGTGGCGATCGCCGCCGCGGTCAGCGGGTTGTCTCCGGTGATCATCACCGTCTTGATCCCCATGGCGCGCAGCGCGGCGAAACGCTCCTTGATGCCCGGCTTGACCACGTCCTTGAGATGGATGAGGCCGAGCAGCGAGCCATAGGGCGTCGAAGGACGCCCGTCTGAAGACGAGCTATGGATCGCCACCGCCAGCGGGGTGCCGCCGGTGCGGCTGATGCGATCGACGCCCTGGCGGAGCTCCTGCGGCGCGTCATCCTGGCCGAGGCCCACGAAATTCAGCACCGATTCGACCGCCCCCTTGCGCAGGCGGCTTTCGCCGAGATCGATCCCCGAGAGGCGGGTCTGGGCGGCGAAAGGGATAACCACCGGCGATCTGGCCGACAGGTCGGGTTCGGCGAGGCCGAAATCGCTCCGGGCCAGCGCGACGATCGAACGGCCTTCCGGCGTTTCGTCGGCAAGGCTGGCGATCAGGGCGGCCTCCGCCAGCTTACGCGGCTCGACGCCCGGCAGCGCGATGAATTCGCTCGCCATGCGGTTCCCGAAGGTGATGGTGCCCGTCTTGTCGAGCAGCAGCGTATCCACGTCGCCCGCGGCCTCGACGGCGCGACCCGAGGTCGCCAGCACGTTGAAGCGCACCAGCCGGTCCATGCCGGCTATGCCGATGGCCGAGAGCAGGCCGCCGATGGTGGTCGGGATCAGCGTCACCAGCAGCGCCACCAGCACGGTCACGCTCACTTTTGTATTCGAATAGGTCGCGAAGCTCCACAGCGTGACCACCGCGATCAGGAACATGATGGTGAGGCCGGCGAGGAGCACCGACAAAGCGAGCTCGTTCGGCGTCCTCTGGCGCTCGGCGCCCTCGACCAGCGCGATCATGCGGTCGATGAAGGTGTTGCCCGGCTGGGCGGTGATGCGCACCTTGATCCAGTCGGAGAGCACGGTCGTGCCGCCGGTGACGGCGCAGCGGTCGCCGCCCGCCTCGCGGATGACCGGCGCCGATTCGCCGGTGATCGCGCTTTCGTTCACCGAGGCGACGCCTTCGATGATGTCGCCGTCCGACGGAATCAGATCGCCCGCCTCGACCAGGACGATGTCGCCGACGCTGAGGTCGGGCGCCGGGACGGTCGAATAGGCCATGCCGAGATGACCGCGACTGTCCGGATCGAGCAGCCTCTTGGCCAGAGTGTCGCTGCGCGTGGCGCGCAGGGTCGCCGCTTGGGCCTTGCCCCGGCCTTCCGCCACGGCTTCCGCGAAAGTAGCGAACAGCACGGTGAACCACAGCCACAACGCGATCTGGCCGGAGAAAAAAGGCGAGTCGCCCTGGCCGAGGAAAAGTGAGCGCAGCCACAGCACGGTGACGAGAGCGGCGACGACCTCGGTGACGAAGATCACCGGATTGGCGGCCAGATGATGGGGGCTGAGCTTCTTTACGGACTCGATCGCAGCGGCGCGCATCATCGCCGGATCGAACAAAGCAAGCTGGTGTTTGGTTTCCGATTTCTTGGACATTTCAGCAGACCTCAGAAAATCTTGCCGGCGAACATCAGGAAATGTTCGACAATCGGCCCGAGGGCGAGAGCGGGGAAGAATTGCAGACCGCCGACGATCAGGATGACGCCGACCATCAGGCCGACGAACAGGTTGCCATCGGTCGGAAATGTCCCAAGCGAGGCTGCAACCTTCTTCTTGGCGGCGATGGAGCCGGCCATGGCCATCACCGGCGCGACATAGGCGAAGCGGCCCAATACCATCGCAATGCCTAGGGTGACGTTGTACCAGGGCGTATTGGCGTTGAGGCCGGCGAAAGCCGAGCCGTTGTTGCCGGTCGCCGAGGTATAGGCGTAGAGAATTTCCGACAGGCCGTGCGGGCCGTTGTTGGCGAGGCTGGACAGCGCCGAGGGCAGCAGCGCCGCCACGGCCGCGAAACCGAGGATCGAGAGCGGCAGGATCAGCACCGCCAGCATGGCCAGCTTGACCTCGCGGGATTCGATCTTCTTGCCCAAAAATTCCGGCGTGCGGCCCACCATCAGCCCGGCGACGAATACCGAAATGATGGCGAAAACCACCAACCCATAGAGACCGGAGCCGACGCCGCCCGGCACGATCTCGCCGAGCTGGATCAGGAACATCGGAATCATGCCGCCGATCGGCGTGAAGGAATCTTGCATGGCGTTAACGCCGCCGCAGGAAGTCCCGGTTGTCGCAGCCGCAAAGAGCGACGACAAGGCAATGCCGAAGCGCGTCTCCTTGCCCTCCATATTGCCGCCGGTTGGGTCGAGACCGAGGTGGGTCAGCAGCGGATTGCCCATGCTTTCCGCCGCATAGACGATGGCGACGGCGCTCGCCAGGATCACGGCGATGATCTTGAAAAAGGCCCAGCCCTGTTTCTCCGACCCGACCATTTTGCCAAAGGTGATCACCAGGCCGAAGGAAACGGCCAGCAGCGCCCAGATCTGCAGGAGATTTGTCCAGGCGTTGGGATTCTCGAACGGGTGGGCGGCGTTGGCGTTGAAGAAGCCGCCGCCATTGGTTCCGAACTGTTTGATCGCCTCCTGGCTGGCGATGGGGCCAAGCGCGATGGTCTGCTTGGCGCCTTCGAGCGTGGTCGCGTCGACCGAGCCGGCCAGGGTCTGCGGAACGCCGGCGGCGATCAAGGCGATGGCGATCAAGAGGCTGACCGGCAGGAAGACATAGAGCGCCGCCCGGGTCATATCGACCCAGAAATTGCCGAGCGTCGTCGCGCTGTGGCGGGCGAAGGCGCGGGTCACGGCAATGGCCAGCGCCACGCCAGTCGCGGCGGAAAGAAAATTATGCGTCGCAAGGCCGGCCATTTGCGAGAAATTGCTCATGGTCGTCTCGCCGCCATAGGCCTGCCAGTTGGTGTTGGTCAAAAAACTGATCGCGGTGTTGAAAGCGAGATCGGGCGGCACATTGTCGAAATGCCGCGGATTGAATGGCAGGTAGGCTTGCAGCCTCAGGATGACATAAAGCGAGACGAAGCCCGCCACCGAAAAGACCAGCATGGCCCTCGTATAGGCGAGCCAGGTCTGCTCGCGCTCCGGCGCGACGCCGGCGAGCCGATAGAAGGCGCGCTCAACCGGGCCGAGGACCGGCGAAAGGAACGTGCGCTCGCCGGAAAAGACGCGCGCCATATAAAGGCCGAGCGGACGCGTGGTGAGCGCGACCAGGCCGAGGATGAGGCCGATTTGCAGCCAGCCGGCAAGGGTCATGGCGAACTCCGGGGAATGTCAGAAGCGCTCGGGATTGAGCAAGGCGAAAACGAGGTAGACCCCGAGCAGGACGGCCACGATCAGGCCGAGGATCGGTTCGAACATCCGTGCCTCCGTCAGGCGCGCATCAGAGCTATGGCGTAAAGGATCACGACGCTGATCAGGCCGATGCCCGCGCCGAGGAAAATGACATCTGACATGGGCTCGCTCCTTTGCGGCTTGTCGGGGCCCATTTGGCGCCGAACGGGATAAGGACGCCATCGCGAAAGGGGCCGCGCGGCATAAAGCCGCCATAAAGATTTTGCGCTGGCCGAGTTCAGCCGGCTGAAAACGTCATCGCCGCGCTCTGCGCCGCCTCGCGCATTCGCTCCAATTGACCGGGGCGCGGAACGCTCCAGCCGATCTGCCGCGCCAGCGCGGCAAGAGGCCGGTTTTCCGCCCGTGCGCCGGCAATCCGCGCGCCGAGAGAATCGTGATCATCGGCGCGGACGAAATCGCCAGTCCGGCGCACGCATATGCCGAGGCAGTCGCGCGGCGCCTCGACCATGCCGCAGACGGCGCACAGCCAGATTTCAGCGCGCTCATCGTCCGGAACCGCTTGCGGCGCTTGTTCGCGCGGCGCCCGCGCCAGCAGATCCTTTGCACGCTCGCGCAATCCTTCAAGCGCGCGCGCAAAACCCTCGGGCGTCGTCGCTTTGACCACGACCTCGCGCGCGAATTCTCGCAGGGCCTGGTTCGTTTCGCTCAAGTTCAGGAAATATTCGAGCAGGTCGGCGTGGCTGGCCGCATCGACGACCAAGGCGCGCTTGAAATCGCACTTTCCGACGCACTCTTTGGCGTTTCCCATCGCGCCGCATCCGATGCACCGCCAGAGGGTCAGGCTTTCCGGCACTGCGTCATCAGCCTCGGCCATCGTCCGTCCCGCTCGCGAGCCGCTCGATCCCCTCGTCGAGCGCGGGGCCCGAAAAGGCGAAGGCGAGCACGGCGTGGTCGCCCTGGATCGACTGCACTTCGGCGTCGAGAAAGGCCAGCAGGCAGGCCATGCTTTCCGAACCTTCGCCGAAGCGCAGCCGGTCGCCCGCGCGCACCCGCGCCACCGGCGTGATCCGCGCCCGCCAGCGGCAGGCGTCCAGTCTTTCGAGCAGCGCCGCCTCGATCCGCGCGGTTTCCTCGCCGCGAAACCGCAGGCCAAGCAAATTGACGTGTGCGCCCATTCGGCTTCTCCGCGCGTTACTGACCATGAAAGCGTAGGTCCGTCAATAGCTTGGCGGCCTTTCGAGGTTAATCAGAGACGCGCCCGGAACAGCGACGGTCCGTAAACCACGGCGAAGCCGAGGAAGGCGCCGAGCCAGGCAAGGGCGGCGACATGGAGCAGAATGAAACTCCATTGCGGCGCCAAGGCGGCGGCGATCCGCGCCAGAGCGGCCAGCACGATCGAACCATAAAGGACCTTTGTCCCCTGCCCCGCCCGCAAGGCATAGCCGGTGTGGCCAAGGCTCGCCCGGGTCATCACGGCGATGGTCATGCCGCCGATCGCGCCCACCGCCCAGGCGTGCAGCCCGGCGCTCGGAGCGATCGCCGGACTCCAGGCCGCCAGTCCGCTCAGGATGAAGCCGATCGGAATGAAGGCGAAAGCGAGATGGAGGATCAGCACCAGCGGCTCGGCGTAAGTCCTTTCGCCGGCCCAGCGCGCGAGACGCGCCACATTCAGCAAGCCCGCTCCGATGAGGGCCAGGCCGACCACCTTGTTGTCAGGGACGGCGACCCAGCCGGCGAGCGCCGCGACTGACGCCGCCATGCACACGCCGTCATAGCGGCCGAATTTTTGTGGCAGCCGCCCCGCGATGCGGCGCTGCAGGAGAAAAGTATGGGTGAAGCTCGGAATGATCCGGCCGCCGATCAGCATGATCAGCGCGACGAAGACGCCCACCGCGAAGCGTCGGCTATAGGCTGCGTCGCCAAAAAAATGGGCCTCGACATGAAAGGCGACATTGGCCGTCGCCAACAGAAAAACGACGATCGCCACCCGAAGATTGCGCCAGTTCTTTCCGGCGACGATTTCGCGTCCGATGAAAAAGGAAAAAGTGAAAAGGAAGGCGCAATCGACCACGGTCGCCGCCAGCCAGCCGATCTCCCCGGACAGGGCCACGGCGAGCCGGCCGGCAAGCCAGACCAGAAACAGGAACAGCAGACCCCTGCCGCGCAGCGGAAACCGCCCCGTCCAGTTCGGCACGGCGGTCAGCAAGAAACCCGCGACCACGGCGCCGCCATAGCCGAACAAGGCCTCGTGCGCATGCCAGTCCATCGGCTGGAAGGCGTTGGGCAAAGTCAGTTCGCCGAAATATTGCGGCAGCCAGAGCAGGACGGCGACGACCGCCCACAAGGCCCCGGACAGGAAAAACGGCCTGAAACCGTAACTCAAAATGGCTGGACCGTCGTCCCTGCGCCGGATTCCAAGGTCGGACATGATGGCTCCCGTTCCCCCGATCCATCTCGGCTACACCCCGCGCGAGCCGCCGACTTTGCCCCAAAGCAAAAAGGGGGTGAACAGGCGCGGCCGCGAAGCCTTCCGCGCCGCTCAGGAAAAGGTCTCGCGCCTTTGCGCCGCGACGGGAATCGAGCCGCGCACCTTGGCGATCAGCGCGGCGTCGAGCCGCGCGGCCGCAAATCCCGGCGCGTCCGAGACCATGGCCAATTTGTGCCCCCAGGGGTCGCAGATCATCGAATGGCCATAGGTCAGCCGGGTTTCGCCCTTGGCCTGATGTGCGCCGATCTGGGCGGGCGCGAGAAAGTAACATTGCGTCTCGATGGCGCGGGCCCGGCACAGAACTTCCCAATGGTCCTTGCCGGTCTGGAGGGTGAAAGCCGAGGGCAGAACGAGCACGTCGGCGCCACGCGCGGCAAGCGCCTGAAACAGCGCGGGAAAGCGCAGGTCGTAACAGATGGCGCAGCCGAAGGTCAGGCCCTCGGCTTCATAGGTCACGACCTCGGCTCCCGGCCTGAAAGTCGCGCTCTCGCGGTAAGAGGCGCCGTCCGGTGTGGTGACGTCGAACATGTGAATCTTGCGATAGACCGCGATTTCATGGCCTTGGCGGTCGAATACGACGCTGGTGTTGGACAGGCGGTCGCCGTCGGCGTTTTTTTCCAGCAGCGAGCCGGCGTGGAGAAAAACGCCGTGCTTTTTCGCCAGCCCGGCGCACAGAGCATAGGCCGGCCCCTCGCGCAAAATTTCGGCGGCCTCGAATTTTTCTGACACAGAACCGCCGAGGAAATCGAACACTTCCGGCAGGCCGATCCAGTCCGGCCTTTCCTGCGCCACGGCGTCCTCGACGAGCCGCCGCGCCTGCGCCAGATTTTTTGGCTTGTCGGCGACCGAATTCATCTGGATCACGCAAGTCTTCATCTCGCCCCGCCCCCTTGCGCGTCAGCAGAGCAAGTTTCGCGTGAGGAAACAAGCGGGACAGGCGCGGGGCATGTCCCGCTTGTTGCTATTGCGCCGCGACCGACGGCAGGCCGGCGAGCGCCATGGCGAGTTCGCCTTCGTCATAATCCTGATCGACCAGCTTGCCGGAGAAGTAGCTGATATAGGCGCCCATGTCGAAATGGCCGTGGCCGGACAGGTTGAAGACGATGGTCTCCGCCTTGCCCTCGGCCTTGCAGCGCAGGGCTTCGTCGATGGCGCAGCGCACGGCGTGGGTCGATTCCGGCGCGGGCACGATGCCCTCCGCCCGGGCGAATTGCACGCCGGCCTCGAAACAGGGGATCTGATGATAGGCGCGCGCCTCGATCAGGCCGAGGTCATAGAGGTGCGACACCAGCGGCCCCATGCCGTGATAGCGCAGGCCGCCGGCATGGAAGCCGGGCGGAATGAAGGTTGAGCCGAGCGTGTGCATTTTCACCAGCGGCGTCAGATGCGAGGTGTCGCCAAAATCATAGGCGAATTTGCCGCGCGTCAGCGTGGGACAGGCCGCGGGCTCGACCGCGATGACGCGGCGCTTGCGCCCGCCGCGCAATTGCAGGCCGAGGAAGGGAAAGGAGAGGCCGGCGAAATTCGAGCCGCCGCCGGCGCAGGCGATCACCACGTCGGGATCGTCGCCCGCCAGTTCGAACTGCTGGATCGCCTCCTGACCGATGATGGTCTGGTGCAGCATGACATGATTGAGCACCGAGCCAAGGGCGTATTTCACGTCCGGATTCTTGGCCGCGACTTCCACCGCCTCGGAAATGGCGATGCCGAGCGAGCCGGGACTGTGAGGATGCTCCGCCAGCACCGCGCGGCCGGAGTCCGTCTCGCTGGACGGCGAGGGAATGCAGCGTGCGCCATAGGTTTCCATCAGGGCGCGGCGATAAGGTTTCTGGTCATAGGAGACGCGCACCTGGAACACGGTCACGTCAAGGCCGAACAGCGAGCCGGCGAAGGCGAGCGAAGAGCCCCATTGGCCGGCCCCGGTTTCGGTCGTGAGTTTTTTGATCCCAGCCTGCATGTTGTACCAGGCCTGCGGCACCGCGGTGTTAGGCTTGTGCGAGCCGGCGGGCGAGACGCCCTCATATTTGAAATAAATCTTCGCCGGCGTATCGAGATCCTGTTCGAGACGGCGGGCGCGAACGAGCGGAGAGGGCCGCCACATGCGGAAAATGTCGCGCACCGGCTCGGGAATTTCGATCTGCCGTTCGGTTGCGACCTCCTGGAGGATCAACTCCATCGGGAAGAGCGGCTCCAGGTCCGATGGACCGACCGGCTGTTTGGTGCCGGGATGCAGAACCGGATGCGGCGCCACGGGCAGATCCGCGACAATATTGTACCAGAATTTCGGAATCTGGGTTTCATCGAGCATATATTTGACCTGGCCGGACATGGCTCCCCCTTACGTTTGTTTCCGCAGACAAGAGCAAAGACGCTTCGCGGTCCTTGATCTGCGTCAGCAACCGGCGCGAAACCGCGGCGATCGAGATGGTCCGATGTTGACCTAAAATCGCGACGGATCAAATTCATCAATTTTCCGCAAATGAACCTGCGAGCGACGGGACTGCCATTCGCGCCAACGAAATTCCGGCGCTCATGCCGCGTCGCGAACCTCGCGCGCCATGCGCAAATGGCGCGGAGCTAGCGGCGCGCGTTTTAATCTGGGATTTCGTATCATGCCACGCCTGAACGGCGCCCCTTGATCAAGGGTTTTGTTGAGGTTCCGTGAAAGTTTCGAGTGCAATCACCGTAAGAGGCGTAAGACGTCCTGTACGATGTCCATGTCGCCTTAACTCACAGCCACAAGACATTCGCTACAATAACCATTAACGATTGGCAAAACACTTAAAATTATGCAGGCAATATCGTAACTGAATTCAACAACTTGCGTCATTACATCTTTGGCCCGCAAAGCTTTCCGCGCGCGCAACAGGCCATCGCTCGTTTCAGCATCGTGGAGAGCGAAATCCACATAGCCCAGGATGAATTTCCCTTTTGGCGCGGTGTCGAAGGCTCGTCGAATCGACTCTATTTGAAGGAACCACGCGGGACCATATTGAATGGGCTCCCTGGCTCCTTCAAGGTAATAGAACTTATCGCCGAAACAGACCTGGCTCATCGTCGCCCGGGGAACGCCGTCGGCGCAGGCGACGAAGATCGCGCTGTCTTCAGCATAGCAAATGATCTTGATCCAATTACTAAAAAGCGTACGCAAGCGCCATTCTCTGCCCAATTTCTTTTTATACAACCTATTGTGTAAGCGAAAATGCGTCAGCGCCGCACCCCATGACGCATGTCCGCGCCTTTCAACCGCCACCAGGTCTCTAAAGGTCTTTTCAGCACGCTTCACGTTCCGCTTTATATTAGTGCTGACTCCGGAATAGTAATCGTCCCAGTCCTTGAAATCAGCGAAATCGATCAATTGAACGTGTATGTTGCGCACCCTCTTCACCGCCACGCCCGGGATCGCCTTGAACGCATCAAGCGGCGCCTGCTCGAGACTCCATGCCGAGCCGTATTCGTAATCCCCGCGCCCGAGACGCTTCAGGCAGAGCTCGAACGCGTCACGCCAACATTCCGCATAATCCGGATGCAAAAGCAGCCGATGCACGAATTCTTGAGCGCCGGGCCGCTGGAGGATTGTCGCTTGTCCGATCTTGGCGCGCGAAGTCGAGTCCCCGACGAAAATTTCGACGGCTTTCAGACGGCGTTTTGGATGAAAAAAACAATATAATTTGAGCAGCCGGAGATACCCGGCGGCGGCGCGAAGACCACCCCCCGCGCGAATGGCAAAATCGTTCCACTCGCGATGATCGATGGAGCGTAAAGAATTGACCGAAACCGACAGGTTATGAATCGTCTTCGTGGTCACAACTCCCGTACTCCCGTGAATAGGTGTGTCGTGCCTTTCATCGGCGAAAGCAATTACACGAAGTTGCGTTACGGTGTCCTACGGCGTGTTACCGGGACGCCATTCGAAATCACCAATTTATTTTCGTCGTCGCCGTCCATTCCGACGACGTCTGCGGTCCTGGAGGCGCTCTTCGAGCCAGAGGTTGATATTGCGGCCTCCCGTCGGGTAGGTCAATCGGCGATTCTTTTGATAAAGCTTCTTCCCCCTTCCCGTCCGACCTAGACTCGCCGAAACGAATCGCCTTTCGCCCACCATGAACTTCACCTTTCTCCACGCCGCCGACCTCCATCTCGGCAGCCCGCTCCGGGGCCTCAGCCTGCGCGATGAGGCGCTGGGCCAAAAGCTGGCGGGCGCCAGCCGCGAGGCTTTTGTCGAGTTGATCGACCGCGCGCTGGCGGAAAAGATCGCCTTCGCCATTTTCGCCGGCGATATTTTCGACGGCGACTGGCGCGACGCCGCCATCGCTTTGTTCTTCAACCGTCAGATCGCGCGGCTGGCCAAGGCCAAGATTCCGATCTTTCTGCTCAAGGGCAATCACGACGCCGATTCGGTGGTCACCAAAAGCCTCGTCCTACCTGATCTGGCCCAGAATTTCCCCACCGGCCGGGCGGGAACTTTCGAACTGCCCGAATTGCGCGTCGCTTTGCACGGGCGCGGCTTTTCCCGTCGCGCCGAGAGCGAAAATCTCGCCCGCGCCCTGCCGGCGCCAAAACCCGGATGGTTCAATATCGGCGTGCTGCACACTTCCCTCGACGGGCGCCCCGGCCATGCGGCTTACGCGCCTTGCAGCCTCGACGATCTGCGCGCCAAAAATTACGATTACTGGGCGCTCGGCCATGTCCATGCTTTCGAGCTGGTGGCGCGCGATCCTTATATCGTCTTTCCCGGCAATCTTCAGGGCCGCAGCATCCGCGAGACAGGGGCCAAGGGCGCGGTTCTGCTCGATGTCGCCGACGGGCAGGTGAAGGATGTGCGTCGGCTGATCGTGGATCGCGCGCGCTTTTGCGAAATCGCGCTCGACGCCGCCAGCCATGACGACATGACCGGCCTGTTGCGTGCCCTCGAAGCCCGCGCCGGCGACGAGGTTTTGTTGGCCGAAGGCCGACCGCTCGCCTTGCGCGTCCGCATCCATGGCGCGAGCCCGCTCCATGCCGAACTGGCCGCCGACCCGGCGGGCTGGCGCGACCAAATCGAGGCGGTGGCGCAGCGCGCCCACGAAGACGTCGCCATCGAGCGGCTCCTGCTGGAAACTGAAGCCCCCGTCGCGGCCAAACGCCTCGACCAGGACTTTGATTTCGCCGGCCTGCTCGACGCCTGTCTCGCCGATCCGGATTTGCGCGAGGCGGCGCGCGCCGTGCTGGAGATTGTGGAGGCCAAGATTCCCGCGCCCGGCCTCGAACTCCGCGCCGAGCTGGAATCGCTCTTGCGCGCGGCGCGCGATCTCGCCGTCGCCCGTGTCGAAGGCGAGGCCAAATCATGAGGCTCCTCGACCTCACCCTCGATGCATACGGCCCCTTCGACGGGAAGCGGCTGGAATTTGCTCCGGACGCCAAAGTCCATATCGTCTATGGCGCCAACGAGGCTGGAAAATCCTCGGCCTTGACGGCGATCGGCGATCTTTTTTACGGCGCGCCAAGGCGGGAAAAAATTTCCTTCCTGCGGCCCAGGGACATGCGGGTCGGCGCGACGATCAAAGGCCGCAACGGCCAGATGCTGCAATTCTTTCGCCGGCGCGGCGACCGCAACACTTTACTCGACGCCACCGGCAGTCCCCTGCCCGACGATGCGCTGGCGCCTTTTCTCGGCGCGGCGACGCGGGAGATTTTCCATCGCGCCTTCGGCCTCGACGCCCAAAGCCTGCGCCAAGGCGGCGACGAAATGCTGCATGCCGAAGGGGAGATCGGCGCCAGCCTGTTCGCCGCCGCCTCCGGCCTGCGCGGCCTGCTGGATTTGCGCAAGGGACTGGAGGAGGAGGCGGACGGAATTTTCGGGAACCGCGCTGCCGAGCGTCGCACTTTTTATCAGGCGCTCGACCGTTTCAACGCCGCACGGGCGCGCGAAAAAGCGGCGCTGGTTTCGGAAAGCCAGTTGAAGACGCTCAACGAATCCATCGAAAATTTGGGCGCGCGGATTGCGGAGATCGAGGACGCTGAAAAAGAGGCCCAGGCCGAAAGGCTGCGGCTTGAGCGCCTGCGGAAAGCCGCGCCGGTTCTGCGCCGCCTCGCCGCTTTGCGGGTCGAGGCGGCTGCTTTTGCCGATCTTGCCGCGATTTCTTCGGAGGCCGCCGCGAATTTCTCGCAAAAAATCGCGGCCCGCGACCGCGCCCGCGCGGAGGCGGAACAAGCGCGCAAGGCTCGCGAGGCGGCGCGCGCCGAACTGGAAGCGGCTCAACCCGACGGCGATCTTCTCGCCCAAGGCGAAAATATCGAGGATTTGATCCGCGCCAGCGGCGCTTACGAAAAATCCTCCGCCGATCTGCCCAGACGCGAAAAAGCCTTGCAGGAGGCGCGCCAAAGACTCGAACTGCGCGCGCAGGCCTGCGGATTGGCGACGCTCGACGCCTTGCGCGCCGCCGCGCCCGACGCCGCGACGCTTCTGCGCGCCGAAAAGCTGGCCGCGAAAGGTCGCGAACTCGCGGTCAGGAAACAGCAGCCCGAGCGCGATCTTGGCGATGAGGAAAGCCGGCTCGCCGCGCTGGGCGCCCAACAAGGCGAGGCATTGCCCGAGGCGGAAATCTTGCGCGAAAAGCTGCGCGCCTTTGGCGAGATCGAAAGGCTCGACGCCGCGTTCACCGACGCGTCGCGTCTGCGCGACGACAGCGCGCGGCAGCTCGCCGAGGCGCAAGGCCGGCTGTCGCCGCGTCTGCCCGACCTCGACCTTTTCGCCCGCAGCCCCAGCCCCGAGGCGAGCGCCATCGAACAGGCGGCCCAGTCCTTCGACGATCTTTCGGCGCGCGAGACGGCTTTGCGCGGCAAGGCGCGGGAGGCCGCGGAAAAACTTGGTCTGGCGCAAAGCCGGTTGCACAAATTGGAGCTGCAGGGGCCGATTGCCAGTCTCGCCGATTTGCGCGCCGGCCGCGCCCGGCGCGACCAAGCCTGGCGCGATCTGCGCGGCCTGTTCGGGGCAACGCGGCCCGATCCTGACCAGCTTGAGAACCGCGCCAAAATTTTCGAAACGCTCGCCGCCAAGGCTGACCGCATCGCGGACGCTCTGCTCGCCGACGCCGCCCAGGTCGCGGCGGCGGAAGCCGAGCGCGAGACAATCGCGCTTCACCAGAGCGAAAAGGACCGCGCCGAGGCGGCGCTGGACGAACTGGAAAAGGACGGCGGGCGGCTGCGCGAGGATTGGGCGCGGGCGTGGCGGGCTTGCGGCGTCGCGCCCGCGGCCCCCCGCGACATGCTCGCCTGGCGCGCCAGGGCCGACCACCTCCTCGCCGCCAGGGAAGACCTCGCGCGCGAAAAGGCGCGCGCTGAGGAGTTGCGGCTTGCGCTCGACGAAGCGCGGCCGGGACTGGAGGTTTTGGCCGGCGAATGCGGCCTGCCTCCCCTCCCGCTGAGGCCCGGCGCGCTGGCGCGCCGGATCGCGGCGCGGATCGACGAGATCGCCAAGACGGAGGGCGCGGCGCGCGAGGCGCGCGCCCGGCTGGCCGACGCGCCCGAGCGAATCGCCCGGCTGAAAGGCCAGCTGGCGCGGCTCGCGGAGGAAGGAGTGTTGTGGCGCAACGACTGGCGCGAGGCGCTTCGCCAATTGTGTCTCGACGACGACGCGACCTTCGATGAGGCGCGCGAGCGGATCGCCCTGTTCCGCGCCTTGCCCGCGGAACTCGCCGACGAGGATGAAAAAGCCCGCCGGGTCGCGGCGATCCGCGCCGATATTCTGGCCTTCGAACAAAGGCTCGACGCCTTGCTCGCTTCATGCGGGCGCGACATTCCCGCGCGGCCGGCGGAGGCGGCGGCGGCAAAGCTGCGCGACCGGCTGGCCGGGGCGCGGGAAACCGCCGCCTTGCGGGCGCGCGCCGAACGCGCCCTGTCCGAAGCCGAGAAAGTGTCGGGCGAGGCCGACGAGGCCTTGGCGCAGGCCGAGCGGCAGGTTGTAAATCTTTGCGCGGAATTCGGCGCCGGCGGCGAGCCGGAATTTCTGGCGGCGCGGTTTTCCGCGCGCGAGGCGGCTGAAAGGGAAATCAAGGCGCAGAGCGACAATCTGGCCCTCGTCGCGGATGGACTCGACGAAGCGGCGCTGGCGCAGCAGATGGAAGGCTTCGACGCCGACGCGGCGGAAATCCGCCTCGCCGGGATCGTCCGCCAGAGCGAGGAGCGCACCGGCCTGGCGCGGAAAATCTATGCCGAGCAGAGCGGGAAAAAGGCGGAATGGGAGCTTTTGCAGCAGAGCGCCGGCGCCGAGGCGGCGATCTTCGACCGCGAGAGCGCGCGCGCCGAAATCCACGAGCAGGCGCGACGCTGGGCGGCCTTGAAACTCGCGGCGCTGCTGGTGGAGGCCGGGCTGGCCCGCCACCGCGCCGAGCGCAAGGACCCGTTGCTCGCGCGCGCCGGCGCTCTGTTTTCGGCGCTGACGGAAGCGCGCTACGCCGGCGTCGACCAGACTTTTGGCGAGGACGACGCATTGCGTCTCGTCGCCCGCCGCGCCGACGGCGAAGACCTCGAACTGCGCTCTTTGAGCGAGGGCGCCCGCGACCAGCTTTATCTCGCCCTGCGGCTCGCCTTTCTGGAGGATTACGCGGCCCGCGCGGAAGCGCCGCCGTTCATCGGCGACGATCTTTTCGCCAGTTTCGACGATCGACGGGTCGCCGCCGGCTTCCGCGCCCTCGCGGCGGCGAGCGCGACAATTCAACCCATTCTCTTCACCCACCATGCGCATATATTAAGCATTGCGGAGTCCGCGCTGGAGGGCGGCGTCCAGGTTTTGAGCCTTGACACTGCTGCGCCTTGAAACGGCGAATGCATGAATTATCCGCTGGCGCGAATGCTCTTTTGCGCTAGAGTGACAAGCGTGAGAATTTGGGAACTGCGCCATGATCCAGAATCGCAAAAGCGCCAAGCCTAATCGGCTGGTTCGTCTGATAGTCGCCAATTGGGCGCTCGGCTGGGCGGTCGGCTTTATCTGCGCTTCCGCCATTCTCCTCTCGGACCTCGCCGGCCTTCGCGACCTGATGATGTCGTCGCAACTCATGCTGCAAGGCCTCGCCCTTCTCTACGGCGGTTTCGGTTTCACCTTCGGCGGCGTCGTCGCCGCGACCGCGATCATGCTGCTGCCGACCGACGAAGCTTCGTGGGAAGGCGGCGGCGGCGCGCGGGCGCCGATCCTGCTCCCGGCCTATGCCCTGGCCAAGGTCCGCGCGGCGCGCGCCTGATTTTCGATGCCGCCGGATCGACATTCGGCGGTTGAGCAGCTACACAGCGGAAAACCCGTGCGAACAAGTTCGCGGCGGGCCGCTGTGGAAGCGTTTCATGATTGCTCGTTCCCGCGCATCAAAGCCTAAATCCTCCGCGAGAGCCAAGCCGGGAACATGCGCGGCGGCGCCGCCGCTTCCCTCGCCCGAGGCGCAGATCTATCGGCTGCTGCTGAGTTGTCCCAATCGCCCCGGCATCGTCGCGCGGGTCGCCGGCCATATTTACGAGGCCGGTTTCAATATCGGCGATTCGCGACAGTTCGACGAACTGGACGCCAACCGCTTTTTCATGCGCATCGAATTCAATCCCGTGCGCGCCGACGCCGATGTCGAGGCCTGGCGCGCCAGTTTCGCCGGACTCGCCGGGGAATTCGGCATGGACTGGACGCTTTGCGCGGGCTGGCGCCGGCCCAAGGTGATGATTCTGGTCTCGAAGTTCGACCATTGCCTGGCCGACCTGCTCTATCGCTGGCGGATTGACGAGCTGCCGATCGATATTGTCGGCATCATCGCCAATTATCCGCGCGAGACCTATCCCCATCTCGATTTCGGAAAAATCCCGTTCCATTTTCTGCCGGTCACCCGCGAGACCAAGATGGAGCAGGAGGCGCAGATCTGGGCTTTGGTCCGCGAAACCGGCGCCGAATTGGTGGTGCTCGCCCGCTATATGCAGATTCTCTCCGACGGCCTCGCCGCCAAGCTCGCTGGGCGCTGCATCAACATCCACCATTCCTTCCTGCCGGGCTTCAAGGGCGCGAAGCCCTATCATCAGGCCCATGCGCGCGGGGTGAAGGTCATCGGCGCCACCGCCCATTACGTGACCTCCGACCTCGACGAGGGGCCGATCATCGAGCAGGACGTGGAGCGAATCTCCCACCACCACACGCCCGACGACCTGATCCGCAAGGGCCGCGACATCGAGCGCCGGGTGCTGGCCCGCGCCGTGCGCTACCACATCGAGAGCCGGGTGCTGATCAACGGCCGCAAGACGATCGTGTTTACGGAATAGGCGCGCGAGTTGCGCTCGCGGCAAGGACCGCCGCGCCAAACCGAATGAATTCGGGCGGCGGGGGAGCCGCGTGAATTGCCGGACATTGAATGGTACCGCCACCCCGGCTCGAACGGGGGACCTCTAGATCCACAATCTAGCGCTCTAACCAACTGAGCTATGGCGGCTGAAATTTCGGCGGAACCTATAGCGCCGCGCGCGCGAACGCAAGAGCGGCGCGCGCGCAAATTTACGACCTCTCGCCGTTCACGCCGGAAAGCCAGGCGGCGAGGCGACAAACCTCGCCTTTCCCGCTCAACGCGATTTGAACGTCTTGTCGATCTGCTCCATCAGCGGCGCGGCGGCTTCAGCGGCGACCTGCTGGGCGAGCGCGGCAAGGTCCCTGGCCTGGGCGGTCAAGGTCTCATATTGCTTGCGCATATGTTCGCTCTGCAGCGCGATGGCGTCGCTGACGCTGCGGACCTTGGCCAAAGCCTGGACATATTCGGCCGAGGCGGCGGCGTTGGCCTGATAGGCCTCCATCGCCTTGCTCGAAAAGGCCTGAAGGCTTTTGCTCGCGGCGGAGAAGAAGGGACTTTCCAAGGCCGCTGCCGCGAGGCTGGCGGTTGCTTGAGCGGCGGCCGACTTCGCCGGCGCCTCGGCCTTCGCGGCGGGGGCCTCGACGGACTTGACGGACGGAGCCTCGGCAGGTTCGGCCGGCGCGGCGGCGGCCGCCGGAGCCGTCGTCATGACCGGGGTCTCGGCGACAGGCGCCGCCGGGGCGGCCGACGGCGCTTTGGTCTTGCGTGGTCCGCTGGCCATTATTTCGATCCCGTCGTTTGGGTGACGACCTTTTTCACGGCTTCGCCGAGCGTCTTGGCCTGCTCCTGCACCGCCGAGACCTGGTTCTTCAGATATTCGGACTGGATGGCGAGAATTTCCTTCGGATCCTTGGCCTGAACCATCTTTTCGGCAAGGTCGAAGGCGGCCTTCACATTGGCTTCGGCGAAGCCGATGGCCTTGGAGCTGACTTCTTTGGCGCTGGCGGCCATCGTTTCCGCGGCGGCCTCGGACTGGGCGGTGGCCTTCTGCGCGGCGGCGACGAAGCTCTCGAACGCCTTGCGGGCCTGATCGACCGTCTTTTCCGCGAATTCGCGAACTTCGGAGGGAATTTCGAGATTGAGATTGTTCATGGTTGGTCCTCGCTTGTGCGGCCGGGCCTGAAAATCCCCCTCGCCGCTCGTGATCCGGCATTCCGCCTCGTCTTATACCGAGGATTTTGCTGCATCGCAATGTTTATTGTGCGCTGCAACATCGCTTTTTTAACCCGGGTGGACGAGTTCGATTAATCATAAGTTAATGGCGCGTGGCATGAAATGCATCAAAGATGGATTCGCGGGGGCGAACGTGGTTTAGTTTTGGTTAAGCGCGTCGCCCCGCCGCGCCGAATCACGGACGCGGGGAAGGCGCATTGCGGAGCCGACGAGGATGGCCGGGAGTCATGGCTGACGAAAACGCCATAGGACGCGACGGCGGCGCCCGCGCGGATGTTGCGGCGGCCTTGGCCGAGCCGGCCGTCGCCTCGCTCGCGCGCGCCGGCGCGCCTGTCATCGTCGCCGAAGGCGCGCCGCCGCGCGTGATTCACGCCAGCGCCGCGGCCCTCGCCTTGTTCGGCGCCGGGGACGCCGCCGGCCTAACCGATCCGCTGTTCGCCGCCGATTCGCCCGGCTCCCGCCGCCTTGCCGAACTGGCGTCCAACATCCGTCCCGGCGCCGCGGCCCGTCTCGAACGCCTTTCCCTCGACGGCGCCTCGCGCGGCGCGGTCACCTTCCTGTGCCGCCGCACCACGGGCGGCAATCCCCTGTTCGTTCTCGCCGGCCTCGGCCTGCGCGCCGCGCCAGGCGCGGCGCGCCCCGCGCCGACGCCGGCCGCGTCCGCCCCGGCGGCTGCGAACCTTCGTCCCGCCGGGCTTGAGACTATGCGCGTCCAATTTGCGGAACGGTTCGCCAATCGCGCCCCGGCGCGGTTTCTGTGGCGCGCCGACGCGCGAAATGTGGTGGTCGCGCTCACGCCGCCGCTGGCGGAAATCGTCGGAACGGGATGCTCCGACCTGGTCGGTCGCGATTTTCTGGACTCGGCCCGCATTCTCGGGCTCGACCCGCGGGGTGAACTTGCCGCGGCCTTGCGCGGGCGCGTCACGTTCAGCCGAATCGATGTGGACTGGCCGATCGAACAGGCTGGCGCCGTGGCGCCGACGACCCTCGGCGGGCTGCCCGTTTTCGACCGTCGCGGCGCTTTCGACGGTTGGCGCGGATTTGGCGTGATCCATCTCGACCGTTTGCGCGAGGGGCCTCTGGTCTGCGGGCCTTTTCAGCCCGCGACCGCGGCCCCAACCGGGCAGGCGACGGACGAACTCCCGGAACATGCGCCACCGGCGGCGTCATCCCATGATTTTTCCGGCGTCGTCGTTCCTTTGCGCCCGCACGCCGGCCCGCGTCCGGAGTCCGTCGCGGGGCCGCGCGACGAGGGCGAGGACGATTCCGCCCTGATCGCGCTCGCGCCGCACGAGCGTTCGGCCTTTCGTGAGATCGCGCGGGCGCTCGGCGCGCGCGGAGCGAAGGGCGGCGCTTCGGAGGGCGACGGCCGGCGCGGCCATCCCGCCGCGCCGGCCTCCGTTCCACCCACGCCCACGTCCATCACGGCCGTGAGCGGCTTTGCCGACACGGGGGGCGAGAACGCGGCCCCTGCCGAAGCCGCGCCTCTGGGCCTGATCGTCACGCGCGGCGACGAAATGCTTTACGCCAACAGGCTGGCGCTCGACTGGCTGGGCTATGCCGACAGCGCAGCTTTCGCGGGGGCCGGCGGGTCCCGCGCCGCCTTCGGCCCGCCGGCGGAAGACCTCGCGCCCGGTCGGAAGAAGATCCTTCAGGCGCATGAAGCAGGCGGCGGGACTTTCCTTGCCGAAGTTCATCGCGCCCAGCTCGATTGGAACGGCGCCCCGGCCGAACTCATCACCATGTCGCGGCCCGCCGCTCCGTCGCCGGACCAGCGCGTCGCCGAGCTGGAGGCGAGCCTGCGCCAGCGCGAAGCGGAAAGCGAGCAATGGCGGTCCATGCTCGACGCCGCCGCCGACGGCGTCGTGGTGCTCAATGCGGACGGCGTCATCCTCGGCCTGGACCGCAAGGCGGAAGCCTTGTTCGATTACGACCGCAACAAGGTCGCGGGGGAGAACCTCACCCTTCTGTTCGCGCGCGAATCACAGGTTTCGGCGCTCGACTATTTTACTCGCGCCAAGGCGGGCGTCGAAAGGCTCGGACGCGAGGCGCTCGGGCGCGCGCGCCAAGGCGCGATGCTTCCCCTCCATCTCTCCATCGGCCGCCTGGGGAAGCCTTCGGACGGAAAATATTGCCTGATTCTGCGCCATCTCAGGGATTGGAAGCTGACCGAACGCGCGATGGACGAGGCGCGCGAGAGGGCGGAGCGCGACAGTCAGGCGAAATCCGAATTCCTGGCCAAGGTCAGCCATGAAATTCGCACCCCGCTGAACGCCATTCTCGGATTCGCCGAAGTCATCATGGACGAACGGTTCGGCCCGGTCGGCAACGAGCGCTACAAGGATTACCTGCGCGACATTCATGCCTCGGGCGCGCATGTGCTGAGCCTGGTCAACGACCTGCTCGACCTTTCCAAGATCGAGGCTGGCAAGCTGGAGCTGAACGTCACGGCGGTGGACGCCAATCGCGTCGTGTCGGAATGCGTGTCGCTGATGCAGCCCCAGGCCAATCGCGAAAAGGTCATCACCCGGCTGGCTCTCGCGGCGAATCTGCCGCCCGTCCATGCCGACGAGCGGTCGCTCCGCCAGATCGTGCTCAATCTGCTGGCCAATGCTGTGCGCTACAACGAGCCGGGCGGACAGGTGATCGTCTCGACCGCGCTGAGCGATTCGGGCCATGCGGCGCTGCGAATCAAGGACACCGGCGTAGGCATGAGCGAAAGCGAATTGCGCACGGCGCTCGAACCGTTCCGCCAGGTCGCGCCGGCGCGCGGGGGAACCGGGCTCGGCCTGCCGCTGACCAAGGCGCTGGCTGAGGCCAATGGCGCCGGCTTTTCGATCAGGAGCCGCAAGAACGAAGGCACCCTGGTCGAAATCGTCCTGCCGCTCGCGCCTGGCGCGGCCGAGGCGGCCGCCGCCGGCGGACCGCGATGAGGCGCGAGAAGCCATAAAGGAATGGCCGCCTCTCGGCGGCCATGGAAGCATGGAGTCCGTTCGCCGGACGGCGCGGCGGCGGTTGAAGGATCAAAGGTCGGGCGTCAGGCGCACGCCCGCGCGCACCACCTGGGCGGAAACGCCCGATCCCATATTTTTGTATTCATAGCCGATGTCGAGCTTGACATGCGGGCCGATGTCGAAGGCGACGCCCGTCATCAGCGCCCAGGCGAAATTGAGGCGATTGATGAGCGGCCCGTGGTCGTTCGAATAGCCGTAATAGGCGCAGTTAAACGAGCCGGTCAACGCGTTGGGGATGGCGCAATTGTAGTTGTGTCCACTCGTGCCGTACAATTGACCGTTCAGGAATCGGAAATCGACATTGGAATTGGCCTGGATGTTGGCAAGGCCAACGCCGGCGCCGGCATAGGGCGTCATGCCCCACCAGGTCCCGAGATCGAGATAGCCGTTGAGCAGATAGGTTTGCGCCGTGTATGAGGCATAGGGGGTGGCGGTGCAGGGTGAATACTGCGAAACGCCGGCGCTATTGATCGAGCTCAAGCAGGCCGTGTTCCCCGCGCCCCCGTCCCAGATCGCCGGCATCGGGCTCGTCCCGTTGAACACGATTATCTGTCCGACGCGCTTGAAAGTAGGATCGACGCCGCCGGTCAGATCGATGCGGAACCAGTTGTTGAACCGGTAGCCGACGCCGAGGTCGCCGCCGACGCCGGTGAGCCAGTTTGAGCCCGCCGTTGGAAACCCGCCGGCGGCAAGCTGCCCCACCGGTTCGAGAAAATTCGTCGGCAACTGGAAAAATTCGGTGTTCAGATCGCCGCGCAGATACCAGCCCGTCCCGAGTTCCACCATCGGGCCTGGCTCGTCATCCTGCAAGACGGGCGGCATGTTCAGGTCGGCCGCACGAGCGGCCACTCCGCTCGCCGACCAGGCAATAAGCGCGGCGGCGCCCGCCAGATTCGTTATACGCATCTTCACCCTCTTCGCCTGTCTGGGCGCGCCGACGCGCCGATCGTGCAAAGAGTGTGAAGGAAGATGGTTAAACGTGACTTAACCTTAATGAGTTGGGCAAAAAAATATGTCTTTACTTTCAGCCGCGCCGACGGCGCGAGATCAAAAAAAGGGCGAAAGCCTTGCGCTTTCGCCCTGAGAGCTGGCCCGCCGCAGGTGAATCGGCTCAATATTTCGCCGTCACGATTGGGGGGGCATAGACCGGCAGCAGCCAGCGCAGACCGAAGAGCAGATCGTTCGACCAAAGGTCGAAATGCTGGGCCTCGTGAAAGCAAACGCTGTTGCAACTGATCGGCGCGGAATTGATCTGCCCCATATTGACATATCGATAGCCGACATCGAGTAACAGGTCGGGTCCCAGCCGGTAGGCCACGCCGGCCATCAGCGCCCATGCGAAATTCGCGCTGGACGCGGTGTCGCTCATGCCGAAGCCCGGATTCTGAACCTGCAAGCTTTGGTCCGTGAGTCTCCCCATGGAATAGTCGGCGATGCCGAGGCCCGCGCCGACATAGGGCGTCAGACCCGACCAAGTGCCCAGATCGAAATAGCCGTTGACGAGGAAAAGACCCACGCTGACCTGGCCGCTATAGGCGTCGCCGCAGACCCCCGAAGGAAGGCCGGCGCAGGCCACCGCGGACCCGGAATAGTAGTTTGTCGCCCTGTAAGTCGCGGCTGACCTGTATTCGCCGGTCACATCGGCGCGAAACCAGCTATTGAATTGATAGCCGACGCCGAGGCCGGCGATAAAGCTGGTGTCCATCGAGGTGTCGCCATACCAGGCGTTCAGCGCCGCCATCGTATAGGGCGCGGCGAAAGTCGATGTGCGATTGGCGGGTTCGTCGAATCCGGCGCCAAGATCGCCCCGAAGGTAGAAGCCTGAACCCACGGCGGCGGCGGCCGCCGCCGGAACCGGCTCCAGTTCAGGCGCAGGCGGCAGAAGGTCGGCCGCAAAGGCCCCAGGAACAATAGTGGCCGGCGCGACGAACATCGCGACGGCGCCGGCCAGAGTGAGGGCTTTCAAGCTGCCCATGGCAAAATTCCTTCGCATCCAGGGCGCGCGTCGCCCGAAATCGCATCGACGTCAGATTTTGTGCCATCAAAGATTTAAACAGGTCTTAACCCTAACCTTTTACCGCGAATTTTAATCATGACGGCCCCTTGCCCGGGGCCTTGACGCTTTACTTCATCGCCTCGATCCGTTACGCGATCCTAATTCCCCGGCGCGAGCCGGGCTTTTTGTGTTGCGGGCCATTCGAAAACAAGTCCCGCGGTTGGCGGACGCCAGAACGCGGCGTAAAAGCACTCCAGCCGAGCTTCTGGCGCACGCCAGAGCGAAGCTGAAAACACTCCAGCCAAGCGGTTGGCGGACGCCAGAGCGAGGCTGGAAAAAAGGGAAGAGCGCGAAAGATGGCGAATGTGGTGGTGGTCGGCGCCCAATGGGGCGACGAAGGCAAGGGCAAGATCGTCGACTGGCTTTCGGTTTCGGCGGATGTGGTGGCGCGCTATCAGGGCGGGCACAACGCCGGACACACATTGGTCATCGACGGCGTGACCTATAAATTGTCCCTGCTGCCCTCGGGCATCGTGCGGCCAGGCAAGCTTGCCGTCATCGGCAATGGCGTGGTGCTCGACCCCCGCCACCTGGTGAAGGAAATCGCCGAGCTGCGCGCCAAGGGCGTCCAGGTCACCCGCGACAATCTGCGCATCGCCGAGAACGCGCCGCTCATCCTGTCGATCCATGGCGAGCTCGACGCCCTGCGCGAAAATTCCGCGGCCGCTGGCGCCAAGATCGGCACGACCAAGCGCGGCATCGGCCCGGCCTATGAGGACAAGGTCGGCCGCCGCTCGATCCGCGTCATGGACCTCGCCGAGCCTTCGACTCTCGACGCCAAGATCGACAGGCTGCTGAACCATCACAACGCGTTGCGCCGGGGCTTCGGGCTCGACGAGTTCAAGGCCGAGACGATCCGCGCCGAGCTGGACGAAGTTGCGCCGCACATCCTGCCCTATATGGACCGAACCTGGTCGCTGCTCGAAGACTTGCGGCGGCAGGGCAAGCGCATTCTGTTCGAAGGCGCGCAGGGCGCCCTGCTCGATATCGACCACGGCACCTATCCCTACGTCACCTCGTCCAACACGGTGGCGTCCAACGCGCCGACCGGCGTCGGCCTGGGGCCCAAGGCGATCGGCTATGTGCTGGGCATCGCCAAGGCCTATACGACGCGCGTCGGCGAAGGGCCTTTCCCAACCGAGCTGCACGACGACGTCGGCCGCACGATCGGCGAGCGCGGCCGCGAGTTCGGCACCGTCACCGGGCGCGCGCGGCGCTGCGGCTGGTTCGACGCCGTTCTGGTGCGCCAGACCGTGAAAACATCGGGAATCGACGGGATCGCCTTGACCAAGCTGGACATTCTCGACGGCTTCGATACGCTCAAAGTCTGCGTCGGTTATCGCCTCGACGGCGAGACCATCGATTATCTGCCGGCGTCGCAGGCGGCGCAGGCGCGGGTCGAGCCGATCTACGAGACAATCGACGGCTGGCGCGAGCCGACCGGAGGGGCGCGGTCCTGGGCGCAGCTTCCGGCCCAGGCGGTCAAATATGTGCGCCGGATCGAGGAGTTGATCCAGGCGCCGGTCGCCTTGCTCTCGACAAGTCCCGAGCGTGAGGACACAATTTTGATGCATGACCCGTTCCAGGACTGACGCTGAGCCCTGGATCGTGACGACCGGGGTGTTGGCGACCAAAAAGAAGGCGCGCGATGGCTGACTATTATCCGCTGCTGTCCAAGGCCGTATTCGGCTTGAAGACCTCGACGCCGGAAACCCGCGGCGCGATCTACGAACGCGCCCGCAAGGCTCTGCTCAATCAATTGCGGAACATGCAGCCGCCGGCGCCCGAGGTCGCGATCGAACGCGAGGCCCGCGCCCTGGACGAGGCGATCGCGCGAATCGAACTGGAGCACGCCGGTTTCCACCCCCCTAGCGGCGCCGAAACGCCCGCCGGGAAAAAAGCGCTCCCGGCGGCGGACGCCGGGGAAATGGCCGCGCAGGAGGCCGCGGAAGAGCCAGCGCAAATGGCCGCGCAAGCTCCGGAGGAGCCAGAGCGGCCCGCGCCGGAAAGCTCGCAGGACACGTCGTTCGCCGAGCTGGCCGACGAATCGTCCGCCGCGCGCGAAAATCTGCGGCCGGCCGCGCCCAAGCCGGCCTCGAGCCGGAGCGGCGGCCTGCGGCGCTTCGCCATCCTCGCCGGCGCGCTTGCGGCGGTGGTTGCTCTGGTCGCGGGCGCGGCGTGGAAGCTGCGCGACCGGCCGGAGGACCTCGCCAAACGCGCTCCGTCGTCCCAGAGAGCGGACCAGAAAGCCGGCGGCAAGATCGAACAGCGCGTCGGCGCAGCCTCGCCCACGCCACAACCCGCGTCGCCTCCGGCCACTGCTGCGCCGCCTGTCAGCCCCGCGCCGCCACGGCCCGCCCAAAGCGTTCCGATCGCCTATCGCGCGGCGCTGTTGATCCAGGCGCCGTCGGAGCCTGGCGGCGTCAAGACCTATGTCGGCTCTGTGATCTGGCGGCGCGATTCGGTCAATAGCGGGCCGAACCGGCAACTGACGCCGGTCATCCGCGCCGACATCGACGTCCCCGACGCCGGCCTCAAGGCCTCGATGACGATTGAAAAGAATGACGACGCGACGCTGTCCGCGAGCCACACGATCACGATCCGCTTCGATCCGGCGGCGAATTCGATCGTCGGCAAGATACGCGCCATCAACGTCCCGGAAATGCGCCGCGACGACGCGCCGCGCGGCGCGCCGCTGCAGGGCATGGAGGTCGATGTGGCGCCCAACCTCTTCCTGGTCGGGCTCTATTCCGCCTCATCGACGCAAAATGTCGAGATGATCAGGAACATGGCGTGGTTCGACGTTCCGATGAGCCTCGCCGACGGCCGCATCGCCAAGGTGACCTTCGAAAAGGGCGCGGTGGGAACGCAGATCATCGACGACGTATTCGACTCCTGGCGGAATCAGACGGACGCGCCACCCGCCAAGCCGTGACGCCGGCGAAAGCATCGTTCGGAAAAGTCGATGCCGGTTATTTCGCTTGCGCGAACCTTCGGCTCGCGAAAACGCTGCGACAACGAAGGAACCTAAACCTGCGCCGGCGCGGCCAAGGGCAACGGCCGCGCGACCGCCTCGACCCGGGCGACGCGCTCCTTGGCGGCCTGCTGGACCTTTTCGAAGGCCCGCACCTCGATCTGGCGCACGCGCTCGCGCGAAATGCCGAATTCGGTCGAAAGCTCTTCGAGCGTGACAGGGTCTTCGGCCAGACGCCGGGCCTCGAAAATCCGGCGTTCGCGCGGGTTGAGGACGCCAAGCGCCTGAGCCAGAGCGGCGCGGCGGTTCTCGGTCTCCTCGCTCTCGGCCAGTATGCTCTCCTGATCTGAGGATTCGTCCACCAGCCAGTCCTGCCATTCGCCGTCGCCCTCTTCGCGCAGCGGCGCGTTGAGCGAGGCGTCGCCGGACAGGCGGCGGTTCATTTCGACGACTTCCTGCTGGCTCACGCCAAGCTTGGTCGCGATCGCGGCGGCGTTCTCCGGTTTGAGGTCGCCTTCCTCGAAAGCCGAAATCTGGCTTTTGGCCTTGCGCAGGTTGAAGAACAATTTCTTCTGATTCGCAGTGGTGCCGAGCTTCACCAGGCTCCAGGAGCGCAGGATATACTCTTGAATTGACGCGCGGATCCACCACATGGCGTATGTGGCCAGGCGGAATCCCTTGTCCGGCTCGAACCGTTTCACCGCCTGCATGAGGCCGATATTGCCCTCGGAGATCACTTCGCCGATGGGCAAGCCATAGCCACGGTAGCCCATGGCGATTTTCGCCACGAGCCGGAGGTGGGAGGTGACCAGCCGGTGCGCCGCGTCGGGATCGGAATGTTCGCGCCAGCGCTTGGCGAGAATATATTCCTCATCCGGTTGCAGCATCGGGAATCGACGAATTTCGTCGAGATAGCGCGTCAGGCCGTTTTCGCCTGCGAGAATGGGAAGCGCGGCAGCCATCAAACCCTCCTAAACCCGAGCGCCCTATGTCGGCTCGCTCGAGACGATCGCATGCGCCGATCGTCAACGTGAACATATAGGGACCATGAACCATGGCCGAAAGAGGGCGGAGCCCTAAAAGCTCGATTACAATTCGGTAACCCGCGGGCCCACGGGAAGTTCCCCTGTCGCCATGGCGTAAATCCAACTGGCGCTCGATGGTAAAAATGCGCTAACAAGCGCGCGAGTTCAAACATAAGTCGAGCGCATCCATGCAAACCAGTCTTTTCGCCGGAGTCGAGGAGCTCCCCCGCGACCCGATCCTTGGCCTTACCGAAGCCTTTGTCGCCGACAAGTCGCCGAACCGCGTCAATCTCGGCGTCGGCGTTTATCAGGACGCTTCCGGCAAGACGCCCTTGCTGGCTTGCGTGAAACAGGCGGAGGAGGCGCTGCTCGCCAAGGCCGCGCCGCATGCCTACGTGCCGATCGACGGCCTCGCGGCTTTCGACGCGGCGGTGGCGGCCATGGTTTTCGCGGACTCGGCCGATCTCGCCAAGGTCTCGACCATCCAGTCGCTTGGCGGCACCGGAGCCCTCAAGCTCGGCGCGGAAATGATCCGCGTGATTTCGCCGAACGCCAAGGTGTGGATCAGCGACCCAAGCTGGGAAAACCATCGCGCGCTTTTCTCCGCCGCCGGCTTCACCGTGGAAACCTATCCCTATTACGGCGCCGACGGCGAACTGGATTATTCCGGACTGATAAAAGCCCTGTCCGCGATTCCCGCGGGCGACGCGGTGCTGCTTCACGCCTGCTGCCACAATCCGACTGGCCTCGACCTGTCGCACGACCAATGGCGCGAAATCGCGAAAATCGTTCGCGCGCGTGGGCTGATCCCGTTCCTCGACACCGCCTATATGGGTTTCGCCGAGGGGCTGGAGGCCGACGCCTTCTCGGTGCGCCTGTTCGCTTCCGACGGCGGGCCTCTGTTCGTTTCCTTCTCCTTCTCCAAGTCGCTATCGCTCTATGGCGAGCGCGTCGGCGCGCTCTGCGTCCTCACCGCCAGCGCTCAGGAGCGGTCGCGGGTGCAGAGCCAGCTCAAGCGCATCGCCCGCGTGACCTATTCCTCGCCGCCCGGCCATGGCGCTTCCGCCGCCGCCATGGTGCTGACCGACGCAAGCTTGCGCAAGCAATGGGACGATGAACTCGGCGGCATGCGCGAGCGCATCAAGAAGATGCGCAAACTGCTGGCCGACAAGCTGACGGAACGCATGCCCGGCCGCGATTTCTCATACATCGTGCGCCAGAACGGCATGTTCTCCTATTCGCGCCTGACCAAGCCGCAGGCGATTGCTCTGCGCGAAAAATACGCGGTCTATGCGCTCGACAGCGGCCGCATTTGCGTCGCCGCGCTGAACGAGAAGAACATCGACTATGTCAGCGAATGCATCGCCAAGGTGATGGCGGAGGCCTGAGGCCCGGCAATCCGCCTGTTTTGCAAGCCCGGCCCACGCATGCGCGGGCCGGGCTTGGTTTTCAGGGCGTCGGAACGATCACCCGACGGTCCTCCGGCCATTTCATCTGGTAGGCGAGGTCGATGTCCTTGCTTGCTTTGGGCGCGAGATCGAAGCGCCAGCGCAAAAGGCCGCGCTTGCCCTCCGGGTCCCTTTCGTCCGGAGGCGTGGTCTGCGGCAGAAGCTCGACGACGATTTCCGAATTTTCCGAATAGGGCGTCTGGTCGGTGACGACCGCATGGACGGGGAAGTCGTGCAGGTTGCGCACGGTCGTCCTGAATTCGCGCGTCTCGACCTTGGTCCGGCCGAACCAGCCGGGTTCGTTCTCCTTGCGCCGCACCGGCTCGCGCTTGACCAGCACGCGCTCGTCGGCGCCGAAGCCGATATCGCCGCCCGCGTGCGGCGCGACCAGCCGCAGCCTCCCCCGCCCGATCAGTTCGCCGTCGCGGTAAAGCGCGACGGCGCCGGGCAGCAGCGGCGCAGCTTCCGCGTTTTCATAATGGACCGAAAGGAAGGCGCGCGGGTCGAGCGCCGGCGAAATGCGCCAGGTCAGTTCGACTGGGGGCGCCTGGGTCGAAAGCGCGATATTCTTTGCCGCGCCGCCAGAAGGCAGGCTGACCCGGCCCGGCGCGGTAAAAGTCGCCTGATAGGGGCCGGCTTCGAGATGCGCCTGGATGGTTTCGGCGGGGACGGGAAGCGCGGGCGCCTGCCGCGCGCGCATCGTCGCGCCTTCGGGAACGGACATCGACTTCGCGGCGAGCGGCGCGGGCGGCTGGTAAAATTCGATGACCTTCGGCTCGACGTCCGGCGCCGAGGCCGCGCCCGTCGTCGGGAATGTGGCCAGGGTCAGTTTCACATCGTTCCAATCCTCGCCGGTCGCCTGGGACGCCAGCGCGCGGCGGGCGAGCTCCAGGCCAGGCCCGCCGTCCTTGCCACCGGTGGTCAAATGCGCCTCATAGGCCGGGATCCAGCCTGCCCGGGCGACCCGATAGGTCAGGGCAAGCCGGATTTTTCCCGCCGCCGGCGCGGAAAAATCCACCGCCACATCCTCCATCGCGCCGCCCGGCGCCGGCGCAGGCCGGGCGGCCTCCAGCGCCTTGATCTTCTCGTCGATCGCCTCCCCGGCGAGGTTTGCGGCGCGCAATTCCTCGCCGGTCTTCGCCATGCCGGCGCCGACCGCGTCCCAGGCCGGGCTCCAGTCCTCGGGCTTCAGGCCTTTCTCGCCGATTTTATCCGGCGCCGTGCCGCCATAGAGACGCGTCATGCTGAGCTTGGTCGCGAGCGCGTCGATCCGGACCTGGGCGGCGGCGCGCTCCTCGCGCAAGGCTTTCATCTGCTTGTCGAAGGCGCTTTCGCCGGCGGCGGGCGCTTTTTTCAGATCGACAGCTCCCAGCTGGACTCGGCCTTCGCCCTCGCCACGCACGCGGAGAGTCGCGAGATCGATTCCCGGAGGAAGCCCGCGAAAAATCACCCGGCTGTCTCCGGCGGGCGCGTCGGCCTCGACGACCCGCTCGACGCTCGCCCCATCGGGATAGATGGTGACGGCGTCGATCCGCGAAGCGGCCTCGATCTCGCCCGCAAGGGCGGGGACGGACGCGCAAAGAGCGGAGAACGAGAAAGCGAGCGGCAGGATTAGACGCATCGGGCCTCCGGCGGGCGAACATAGGCGAGGCGGCATGATGATCGTGGAAAAGCGAGTTTTTTTCGACGCCAATTGGGATTTCCGTTCCTGCAAGGCGCTTTCACTGGACCGGCTGTCCAATTTCGGCGAAACAGCGCGCTCCCGCCGTCTCGAAGAGTAAAAACTTGCGCCCGATTTTCGGCCGGGCCGCACGCGTGCTCAACGAGCGCGCCGGCCTGCTTCTCGTTTTGACCTCGGCCATGTGGGGCGCAAATGGCGTCGTCAGCCGCGCCGCCGTCGGCGCCATCGCGCCAATGACCCTGGTGACGCTGCGCTGGCTGATCGTCTGCGCGGTTCTCCTGCCGTTGGTCCACGAGCCTTTCACGCGGAACCTGCCGCAACTGCGGCGCCATTGGCGCTTTCTCGCCGCGATGGCGCTGGCCGGCTATACCGGATTCAACGTCCTGTTCTATCTGGCCGGCCATTGGACCAGCGCGGTGAACATCACGCTCCTCCAAGGCGCGATCCCGCCGATGGTGCTGGCCGGCGCCGCCCTGTTCAAGGGCGAGAAGGTCTTTCCGCGCCAGATCATCGGCATGGCGGTGTCCTTTCTCGCTGTCGGCGAAATCGCCACGCGCGGCAGACTCGCCGATATCGCCGAAATTTCATTCAATTTCGGCGACCTGCTGATGCTGGGGGCCTGCGCGCTCTATGCTGGCTATGCGGTCGCCTTGCGCGGGCGCCCCCACATGCCGCCCATGGTTTTCTTCTCCGGCATGGCGGTCGCGGCCTTCGCTGCCTCCCTGCCCTTCTTCGTGGCGGAAGTCGCGCTCGGCCAGGCCTTCTGGCCCAGCGGAAAGGGCTTTGCGCTGGCGATTTTCGTCGCCTTGGCGCCCTCGCTGATCAGCCAATTGTTCTTCATGCGGGCGGTGGAGATGATCGGCCCCGGCCGCGCCGGGATCTTCACCAATCTCACCCCGCTGTTTGGCGCGCTTTTCGCGATTCTTTTGCTTGGCGAGCCCTTTCACCTCTATCATGGCGTCGCCATGGCGCTGGGCCTCGCCGGAATCGCCTTGGCGGAATCCGCACGGACCCGAGGGACGAGAAGCGCATGAACCGTCGTGAACTGCTCGCCGCCGCGGCTTTTTGGGCGGCCACGCCGGCTCTCGCCCGCGCCGGCGATTTCTCCAGCTTCGTCCAGAGTTTTCGCGTGGCGGCTCTGGCCGCGGGCGTCTCGGCGGCGACGTTCGATTCCGTCGCCTCCAGCCTTGCGCCCGATCCGACCCTCGGTGGAAAGCGCGCGGCTCAGGGCGAATTCGTCCAGCCGCTGAAATCCTATGTCGACGCCGCCGCCTCGCCCGCGCGGGCGGCCAAAGGCCGGGCGATGGCGCAAAAATACGCCGGGCCGCTGCGCGAGATCGCCGCCCGCTATGGCGCGCCGGCGGCGATGATCGTCGCCCTCTGGGGCATGGAGAGCGATTTCGGCGCCGCGCGCGGCGACCGCGACATTCTGCGCTCGCTGGCGACGCTCGCCTTTCTCAACCCGGACAATCCGGTCTACGGCCAGGAATTCGTCGCCGGGCTCGTCCTGTTGCAGCGCGGGATTCCGCGTGAGAAACTGCGCGGCTCCTGGGCGGGGGCGATGGGCGACCCGCAATTCATGCCCTCCGCCTATCTGAAATACGCACGCAGTTTTCAAGGGAGCGGCGCCCCTGACATCTGGACCAGCGCGCCCGATTCGCTCGCCTCGATCGGCAATTTTTTGAAAGAGTCCGGCTGGGCTCACGGCCTGCCGCCCCTGATCGAGGCCAAAATCCCGCGAGATTTCGCCTATGGAAGCCTGCGCGGCGATTTCGGCGCCTTCGCCAATGTCGGGGTCGCGCCGGTCGCGGGCGGCGCCCTGCCGCGTTCGGGCGAGGCCATGTTGTTTTTCCCCCTCGGCGCACCGAGTCCGGCTTTCCTGCTGTCGGGAAATTTTTTCGTGCTCAAGGCCTATAATTTCTCGGATTCCTACGCCTTTGCGGCTTCGGTTCTGGCGGACCGCATCGCCGGCCGCCCCGCTCTCCGCGCCCCCTGGCCGAAGGAGACGCGGCCGCTGACTTTCGCCGAACGTCAGGCGCTCCAGCGCGGCCTCGCCGCACGCGGCCTCTATGACGGCAAGATCGACGGTCGTTTCGGTCCAGTCACCCGCCTCGCCATCCACGAATTGCAGAAAAAGTCCGGCGTGGCCAAGGCCGACGGCTATCCGTCCCGCGCGGTGCTCGAAATTCTGGACAAAAAATAAGCGCGGCCGTCACGGCCGCGCTCGATACTTTCCTGCTTGCGCGCCGCTTATTCGGCCGCGCGCTTCATCGCCGGATAAGTGCAATCCGCATCGTTGGCGAAGGGCGCCTCCACCTTCTGCGGCGCGACGAAGGGCAGGCGCAGGGTCGTCCACACATCGACCAGCGACTCGACCAGATGGGTGACATGGGCGTCGCTGTGATAGGGCGTCGGGGTGATACGCAGCCGCTCGGTTCCCTTGGGGACGGTCGGATAGTTGATCGGCTGGATGTAGATATTGTGGCGGGTCATCAGCAGGTCGCTGGCGGCCTTGCACAATTGGGCGTCGCGCACCATCACCGGGACGATGTGGGAAGGATTGGGCAGGACGGGCAGGCCGGCGTTCATCAGGGCGTGCTTGGTGAGCCAGGACTGGCGCTGGTGGGCCATGCGCAGGTCAGGCCGGGTCTTGGCGAGACGCACCGCCGTGGCGGCGGCGGCGCAGACCGCCGGCGGCAGGGCCGTGCTGAAGATGAAGGCCGGCGCAAAGGAGCGCACCGCGTCGCAGATCGCGGCGTCAGCCGCGATATAGCCGCCGACGACGCCAAAGCCTTTCGCCAGCGTGCCCTCGATGATGTCGATGCGGTGCATCTGGCCTTCGCGCTCGGCGACGCCGCCGCCGCGCGCGCCATACATGGCGACCGCATGGACCTCGTCGATATAGGTCATGGCGTTGTATTTTTCGGCGAGGTCGCAGATTTCCTTGATCGGAGCGATATCGCCGTCCATCGAGTAAAGGCTCTCGAACACGATCAGCTTCGCGCGCTCCAGCGGCTGGGCGGCGAGCAGTTCTTCGAGATGGGCGACGTCGTTATGGCGCCAGATCTGGCGCTCGGCCTTCGAGCGGCGCACGCCCTCGATCATCGAATTGTGGTTGAGGGCGTCGGACAGGATCAGGCAATTGGGCAGGAGGTCGGCGATGGTCGAGATCGCCGCGAGATTGGAAACCCACCCCGAATTGAACAGCAGAGCGGATTCCTTGCCGTGCAGGTCGGCGAGTTCGGCTTCGAGCTGCACCAGAGGATGGCTGGTGCCGGAAATGTTGCGGGTGCCGCCGGCGCCGGCGCCATGCCGGGAAGCGGCGCCCTTCATCGCGGCGATCACTTCCGGGTTCACGCCCATGCCGAGATAATCGTTGGAGCACCAGATCGTGATGTCGTGCTTGTTTCCGCCGTCGTCATGCCAGATGGCGGAGGGGAATCGTCCGGCGTCGCGTTCAATATCGGCGAAAACGCGATAGCGCCTCTCGCTCTTGAGCTTGTGGATCGCGTCCTCGAACACCTGCCGATACTGCATTTTCTCAGCCCTCATCGCCCTTGTCGCCCCGCGCATCGTCCTGGCGCGGCGCAATTTTCCCCCTGCAGCCGTCTGCTATACAGGTTCTTCACCGTTTCGGCGAGCGTCTCTTTGTCGCATCCTGCCGTCAGCGCGCCCTCAGGTCCGGGATCAAGGCACCAAAACACAAGAAATGGACGCCTTTCTTTGCGCTGGATCATTTTCGGCGCTTTTTCCGTGCTTTGCAAGCTTCAGCGCTTGAACGCGGCGCAACATGTGTTACCGCAGCGCAACAGAACGCATGGCGGACCCGCGTTCCCCGCATGGGAAACGATCTGGCTTCGGCTATTAGACTTGAGTATGCGATAGAAAGAAGTAGGATTGACGACTTTCCTCCGCCGGGACTGTCCCGCGCCGGTCGGGGCGGAGTTTCAGGCCCAGGGTGAAAAGAGTGGAACAACAGACGACGCGCATTTTGATCGCCGACGACCATCCTCTCGTTCGCGGCGCGCTGCGCCAGGCGGTCGCCAACGCCATAGCGGGAGCGGATATCGTCGAATGCGGCAGTCTCGACGAGGCGGTGAAGGCTCTCGACGCCAACCCGGAGGTCGATCTCATCCTGCTCGACCTAGCCATGCCCGGCGTGCGCGGCTATTCCGGCCTGATGATGCTGCGCGCGCAATATCCCAGCGCGCCGGTCGTCGTCGTTTCCGCGCGCGAGGAGCGCAATGTCATTCGCCTGTGCCTCGATTTCGGCGCCTCCGGCTTCATCCCGAAAAGCACCGACATGGAGACGATGCAGTCCGCGATCCGCACCGTGCTGGCCGGCGACGTCTGGGCGCCGCCGGACGTCGATCTCACCGCGCCCATGGACCGCGAAGCCGCCGAGAACGTGCGCCGGCTCGCCTCCCTCACCCCGCAGCAGGCGCGCGTGCTGATGATGCTGTCCGAGGGTCTGCTCAACAAGCAGATCGCTTATGAGCTGTCGGTGTCGGAAGCGACCGTCAAGGCCCATGTCTCGGCCATTCTGCAGAAACTCGGCGTCGAAAGCCGGACTCAGGCGGTGATCGCGGCCGCGCGCATCGAGGCGATGACCGACCTGTCCGCCGACGCCCAGGGCGATTAATTTTCAGCTGTGTCCCGGCGTCCAGGCCGGCGCAGCCTGTCTTGAGGGCGTGCGGCGCCTGTCCCGCCGCGCGGCCATTGACGAGGACCCGATCATGAGCGACCAGAACGGCCCGGCGCGCCATCCCTTCGAACCCCGCCCCGCCGACCTCGCCGCCGCCCGCCGTTCCGCACCGGGCGAACTCGAACGCTTTCTCGGCGGCAGGCCGGTTTCGGTCGCGGTGCGGCTGGTGTTCCTCTCGCTGATCGTCGGCTTTTTCCTGGTCTGGCTGGACATCAGGCCAGCCGATATTTTCTACAGCCTCAGGCTGATGGTCCTGCGTTTCTGGAATATGGGCTTCCAGGCGCTTCACGACATCGCCGCCTATGTCATGGCCGGGGCGGCGATCGTCGTCCCGGTCTGGCTCGCCCTGCGCCTTTTGACCATGCGCGGAAAGAATTGAGCTTCCGCCCGTCCCCCTCGCCGATCGCGGCTGTTAAATTTCGGTCGCATCCGGCTGTTATGCAAACCCCATGAGGATCTGCATCGTCACCGACGCTTGGCGGCCCCAGGTCAATGGCGTGGCCGGCACCCTCGCCAGCCTGATCGCGGCGGGCGAGGAACTCGGCCATGATTTCGCTGTGGTCGCGCCGGATCTTTTCCCCACCATAGCCGCGCCGTCCTATCCGGAAATCCGGCTGGCCCTGACCCGTCCGAAAGCGGTCGGCGAAAAGATCCGCGCCCATCGGCCCGACCATGTCCACATCGCCACCGAAGGACCGCTCGGCGTGGCGGCGCGCTTCTGGTGCGTGCGCCAGGGGGAAATCTTCACCACCTCCTACCACACCCGCTTTCCCGAATATGTCGAGGCGCGCTGGCCGATTCCTACCGCCTGGTCCTATGAGGCCCTGCGCCGGTTCCACGCGGCGAGCGCCGGCCTGATGGTCGCGACGCAAACGCTCGCCATTGAGCTGACCGCCCGCGGCTTTCCGCCACCGATGCTGTGGCCGCGCGGGGTGGACCAGAGCCTGTTCCGCCCGGTCGCCGACCTGCCGCCCGAATTGAAAGACCTGCCGCGCCCGTTTTTCCTTTATTGCGGCCGGGTCGCGCCGGAAAAGAACATCGAGGCCTTTCTCGCCCTCGACCTGCCGGGCTCCAAGATCGTGGTTGGCGACGGGCCGTCTCGTCCCCTGCTCCAGCACCGCTTTCCCGCCGCGCATTTCGTCGGGGTCAAGGCTCGTGAGGAACTGGCGCCTTATTATTCCGCGGCCGATGTTTTCGTCTTCCCCAGCCGCACCGACACATTCGGCAATGTGATGATCGAGGCGCTGGCCTGCGGCGCGCCGGTCGCGGCTTTTCCGGTTCCCGGCCCGATCGACGTGATCGACGACCCGCGCGTCGGCGTCCTCGGCGACGATCTGCGCCTCGCCTGCCTCTCGGCGCTGAACCTTTCGCGCGCCGATTGCCGTCGGCGCGCCGCGCGCTACAGCTGGCCGGAAAGCGCGCGCATTTTCGTCGACAATGTCCAGCGCGCCCGCGCCACGCCTCTGACGCGGCGCATGCCCGCGTGAGGCGCGCCGGCCTTCGCGGCCGGCGCTATGGCTATAGCATGATCCCAAAAAGCTGCAGACTTTTTGGATAGGAGTATGCGTTGAAAGACACTGTTAGAGCGAAACCCCGATTCAGCGTGAACGGATTTCGCTCGAGCGCGTTTTATTTCGCCGGCGCGCCGCCGGCGTCAGGCGCCGGCGCCGCGGGCTTCGCGCCCATCGTTTTTTGATGCTTCATTTGCTTCTGATGGCGGTGATGCACTCTCACCGCCGGATGATGCTGCGGCTTTTTCATTGTGGTTTCCGGCATGGTCGGCTCGGTGGATGTCTGCGCCAACGCCGCCCCGCCAAGCAGCGAGAGAAGAGAAGCCGCCAAGGCGCTTTGGCGAAGCAATTTCGATTTAATGAACATACCCATCCTCCATCTCTAGCGTCCAACAAACGGAATATAATACATAAAATGATAATTTTACCAGCATAGGCGCGGTTATTTAAGAAACCACATTTATTTTCTTATTTTTCGGTGCCCCGACGCTCGTTTCGCTTCAGCTCGTCTCGACGCGGCGCATTGTTGGCAAAATGTTGTTTCAGTTCGCTGTTCTTGGGGCGAAAGCCGCCTGGTTTCCGCAATCCTGGCTTCTTAAAAAATGACGCCGCCTTTCGGTTGTTTCGGCCGAACATCGGGGGCCAGCGACCACGGCGGCTGAATACATGACGGGCGCGGGCTTCGCGCCGGAACGCGGCATGAGCTTTCAGCTCCGGCGAAAGATCGCGCTCACATTATTAGATGGCATTTCAACAACTTGCGGTGCCAAAAATCCGCTTTCAGCCGCGAGCCTGGCCACCACGCCGAGATCGCGCAGGCCCCACTGCGAATTCTGGTCCCGCAGCCAGGCGTCGAAGGCGAGATTGCTTTCCGCCGTCTCGACGCCCTCGCGAAAATAGGGGCCGTAGAGATAAAGCGGGGCCCCGGAGGGCAGAATCTCGCCGGCCTGCCGCAAAAGGCCCTCGGTCGCCGAAAAGGGCGAGATATGGGTCATGTTGATGCAGACGATCGCGTCGGCCCGCGCGAGCGGCCAGGGCGCGCGCGCCGCGTCCAGCGCCAGCGCCGGCCGGATGTTTTTCAGGTCGCTAAAGGCGCTCCAGGCGTCGATGCTCGCCCGCGCTTGTCGGTCCGGGTCGGAAGGCTGGAAGACCAGATCGGGAAAGGCGGCGGCGAAATGCGCGGCGTGTTCGCCGGAGCCGCTGGCGATTTCCAGCACCAGACCATCGGCCGGCAAAACCCGGCGCAGGACGTCGACAATCGCGTCGCGATTGCGGGCGACAGCGGGCGCGCGAAGACGGGAATCGATCATCCTGCTCTCTCAAACCTCCAGGCGCGTTCAAAGCCAGTCGTCGACCGCGCTTCCCACCGCCTGATCGAGTCGCGTCATCCGGCGCGCCCCCAGATGTGCGACCAACCCCTGCTTGATGCGGGCGACAAGGCCTAGCCCCTCATAGACCAGCGCGGAATAAAGCTGGATCAGGCTCGCCCCGGCCTCGATCTTGGCCCAGGCGGCTTCCGGCGAATCGACGCCGCCGACCCCGATCAGCGGGAACTGGCCTTCGACGCGGACAAAAGTCTGCGCCAGCATGCGGGTCGAGAGCGCGAAAAGCGGCGCGCCGGACAGGCCGCCGGTTTCCTTGCGCGCCTCGTCGCGCAGAAAATCCGGCCGCGAAATCGTGGTGTTCGAGACGATCATGCCGTCGATTTTTTGCGCGCGCGCGACCCGCGCCACATTGTCAAGTTCAGTCAAGGAAAGATCGGGCGCGATCTTCAGCAGGACCGGCCGGCGCGGTTCCGACACGGCCATGGCGTCGCGGGCGTCGAGCACGCGGGCGAGCAGGTCGTCGAGCGCGCCGGCCTGTTGCAAGTCGCGCAGGCCCGGGGTGTTGGGCGAGGAAATGTTGACGGTGAAATAAGACGCGACGTCGGCGAAGGCTTCGATCCCGGCGACATAATCGGCGGCGCGGTCAGACGCGTCCTTGTTGGCGCCGATATTGACGCCGACCACGCCGCCCCGCGCGCTGCGCGCCGCCAGCCGCTCATGGGCGGCGGCGTGGCCGCCGTTGTTGAAGCCGAAGCGGTTGATGACGCCGCGATCTTCGTGCAGGCGAAACAGGCGCGGCTGCGGATTCCCGGGCTGCGGGCGCGGCGTGAGCGTGCCGACTTCGGTATAGCCGAACCCAAGATGCAGCAGCGCGTCGGGAACGCGGGCGTCCTTGTCGAAGCCCGCCGCCATGCCGACCGGATTGGGAAAATCGAGGCCGAACAGGTTCTGGCCGAGCGCGTCGTGGTCCGCCGGCAGCGGCGGCAAAGGCATGCGCTCCAGCGAAAAGATCGTCAGATCATGCGCGCGCTCGGCTTTCAACGCATGGAGAAAGGGCAGAGCGAGGGAGTCGAAAAATCCGATCATTCCAGCAATCCGGCAAAATCATGCGCGCCGTCGCCGCGGCGTTTGAGAGGAAGGGCAGATTTCGCCAGCGCCGTCGGCAAAGGCGCATAAAGATGCGGAAACAGGGCGCCGCCGCGCGAGGCTTCATATACCAGCTTTTCGCCGCAGTCTCTTTCCTCGACCGCAATCAGCAGCAGATCGTCCTGCCCGGCGAAATGTTTCGCCGCCGTCTCCGCGACCTGGGCGGCCGTCGAGAAATGGATGAAACCGTCGGCGCGGTCGACCGCCGAGCCTTCGAACAGGCCTCTCTCGCTCGCGCGCGCCCATTCGTTGGCCGCGACAATTTTGTAAACCAGCGCCAAATTCCGCCCCCATTTGGCCCAAGTTACAGCATTTTTTTTGCCCTTTCGCCAGCGCCGCGCAACAGATAAGAGAAAGCCCAGCGCCGCCTTAATCCCGGAACTTGAAGGCTTCCCGAGAAAAATGCCCGAGACCGTGTCCGAGCTCGCCCAATTCGCCCGCAACGCCAGCGCCTGGCCGTTCGAGGAGGCGAGGAAACTCGTCGCCAGGGTGGAGCGCACAGGCCAGAAACAGGTCTTGTTCGAGACCGGCTACGGCCCCTCGGGCCTGCCCCATATCGGCACTTTCGGCGAGGTCGCGCGCACCACCATGGTGCGCCATGCCTTCGAGACGTTGACGGAAGGCAAGATCGCCACGCGGCTCATCGCCTTTTCCGACGATCTCGACGGGCTGCGGAAAGTCCCCGACAATATCCCCAACAAGGAGCTGGTCGCCGCCCATCTCGGCAAGCCGCTGACCCAGGTTCCCGACCCGTTCGGCGAATATCCAAGCTTCGGTGAACACAATAACGCGCGGCTGCGCGCCTTCCTCGACGCCTTCGGCTTCGAATATGAATTCGCATCGGCGACGCATTATTACCAGTCCGGCCGTTTCGACGCGACCTTGTTGAAAATGCTGGCGCGCTATGACGCGGTGCAGACGATCATGCTGCCATCGCTGCGAGCCGAACGCGCGGCCTCCTATGCGCCTTTCCTGCCGATCCATCCGCGTTCGGGCATTGTGATGCAGGTTCCGCTCGAAGAAATCGATGTCGCGCGCGGGCTCGTGGCCTGGCGCGACCCGGACACCAACGAGCGTTTCGAAACCCCGGTGACCGGGGGCCATTGCAAGCTGCAATGGAAGCCAGACTGGGCGATGCGCTGGTGCGCGCTCGGCGTCGATTACGAAATGGCCGGCAAGGACCTGATCGATTCGGTCAAACTGTCCGGCGAAATCGCCCGCGCGCTCGACGCCACGCCGCCGGAAGGTTTCAATTACGAATTGTTCCTCGACGAGAACGGCCAGAAAATTTCCAAGTCCAAGGGCAATGGCCTGACGATTGAGGAATGGCTGCGTTACGCCAGCCCGGAATCGCTCGCCTTCTTCATGTATTGGAAGCCGCGCGAGGCGAAAAAACTCTATTTCGACGTGATCCCCAGAGCGGTGGACGAATATCTCGCTTTTCTCGACGCTTATCCGCGCCAGGACTGGAAGTTGCGGCTCGGCAATCCCGCCTGGCACATCCATGCCGGCGCGCCGCCGGCGCCGGAATTCATCGCCCACGAGGGCGAGACAAAAGGAACCGCGATTTCCTTCGCCATGCTGCTCAATCTGGCGGCGGTCGCCAACAGCGAAGACCCATCCGTTTTGTGGGGCTTTTTGCGCCGCTATGCGCCAAGCGCCAGCCCGGAAAAATTCCCCCGCCTCGATCGCATGATCCAATATGCCGTGGTCTATTTTCGCGATTTCGTGCGGCCGAAAAAGGTTTATCGCGCGGCGGACGAGGTGGAGCGCGACGCGCTGAAAAAACTCTCCGAGGCGCTTGCGGCCCTGCCAGCCAATCCGAGCGCGGAAGAGGTGCAGACCCTGCTCTACGACGTGGCCCGCCCGATCCCGCGCTACCAGAATTTCGCGGCCAAGGGGGCGACGCCGGAAAAGCCGGGCGTGTCGAACGACTGGTTCTCCATGCTCTACCAGGTGCTGCTCGGCGAACAGCGCGGCCCGCGCTTCGGCTCCTTCATCGCGCTCTATGGCGTGGACAACGCCCGCGCCTTGATCGCCGACGCGCTGGCGGGGAAATTTCTTACGCCGCCGGCGGCTTGAACCGGCCGGGCGACGTGGGTCGTCTTGGTCCACACAAAGGGCCGCCGCGTCCATTCCCATAGGGCGCGCCAGGCCGCCGCGCTCAACAGCAGCAGATAGAGCGGCGCGAGGAGGAGGAATGGCGAGGCTTTGAGGCCGCGCCTTTTCATGCCCATGACCAGGGGCGCGATCAGCGCGGCGAGGCCGAAAATGCCGACGCTCAGGTTCAGCGCGGCAAAGACGAGCCGCGTCGGCGTCGCCGGCGCCAGCAGGTCGCCCCAGAAGAGATCGTGGATGAAGCGCACGGTGTAAAAGGGGCCGAACAGGGGGCCGGCGATCAGGCTTGTCATGGCGCTGACCGCCGCAAGGTTTTGGACCGCGCCGATCCCGCGGACCTTCCCGCGCGGGCGGCGCAAGAAAACCGCGAGCGTCTGCATCCAGCCCTTCATCCAGCGCGCTCTTTGCCCCAGCCAGGCGTCGATCTCGGTCGGCGCGTCTTCGAAAGTCATCGAGGCAAGCATGCCGACGTCATAGCCGAGCCGCGCGAAGCGCAGGCCGAGATCGGCGTCCTCGGTGACGTTCCAGGCGTCCCAGCCGACGACCCGGCGCAGGATGTCGGTGCGGAAATGATTGGACGTGCCGCCGAGCGGCAAGGGCAGGCCGAGCGCGGCGAGGCCGGGATTGATCACGTCGAATAGGGCCGCATAGCCGAGGGAAAAGAAATAGGACAGCCAGCTCTCCTCGCCATTGTCGACGACAAGCCGCGCCTGCAGGCAGGCGACACGAGGCCCCGCCGCCGCAAAGGCGGCGGCGGCGGCCTGCAATTGTCCGGGCTCGGGCCGGTCCTCGGCGTCGAAGATCGTCAGCAGTTTTCCGCGCGCCAGCGGAAGTGCGACGTTCAGGGCGCGCGGCTTGGTGCGCGGCGCCCCGCGCGGCGCGACCACGATTTCCGCGTAAGGCGGCAGGCCGGCGGCGCGCAAGGCTCGCGCGGTGTCCTGGTCGTCATGTTCCAGGACGATTTTCACGTCGAGCTTGGCGGGCGGATAATCGAGCGACCGGATCGCGCACAGGAATTGCGCGGCGATTCCCGCTTCGCGATACATCGGCGCGACGATTGTGTAGGTCGGCAGGTCGCGCGCGGGCGAAGGCGGCGGCGGCCCGTCCGGCGCGGGGCTGGCGGCAAGCGCGCACAGGCGGACATAAATTCCCGCGAGGAACAGGAATGACAGAACGAAGGAGGTGACGGCGAGCAGTTCCGGCGACAGCGCCACAAGCCCAGCCATTACCGTCAGGGCCAAAAACACCGTCACTCGGTTGCTCCAGCGCAATTGCGGCGCGCTGGCGCTGAGACGCGAATCGGCGCGCGACAAGGCGAAACTGGCGTCCTCGGCCAAGGCCCGGCGGCCTGCGGCGCGAACCAGCGCGGAAAAGATTTTTGGCGCGCAAATGGCGAACCGCTCCGCGCCGCCGGCGCCAAGCGCGAGCAATTTGCGGATTTCCCCGCCGCGCGGGGACATGAGCCAGTCGAAGTTTTCGCGCCGCGGGTCGGCGCGGGCGACGCTGGCCCGCAGGGCCGCGCGATAATCGAAGCCGGGGGCCAGAGCCGCCGCGCGCTCCACATAGGCGCAGTTGAGGCGGCGCGCCAGCGCGCGATAATAGACCCCTTCCTCGATGAGCCCTTCGGCGATGACGAACTCGTCGGCGCCGACGCCCAGGGCGCGGGCGCGGCGCGTGGCGTGGTCAAGCAGGTCCGTTCCGACGCCCTCGGCGGCGAGAAAGGCGATTTCAGGCGGCCAATCGGCGACTTCGGCTGCAAAACGCCGACCAGCGCGGTATAAAGGCCCAGGACTCATGAGCGGATCGGGACGGAACGTGGCCAGACGCAGAATGTTTATCCGCCCCGCCTGGCGCGCGGCCAGCGTTTTTTGCTTAAGTCTTTGTTTTTTTTCTTGTTTTCAACCAGGCGGTTGCATTGCGCGGGCCGAGACGTCAAATAGCTCGATTTTTTTGCCGCGCCTGTTCGATCCCCACAACCGCCAGGATGCGCCGGCGGTCGGCGCGGTGAAGCAGATCCGCTTCCTGACCGCCGACGATTATCCGCCCTTCGAGTTCACGGCGCCCGACGGAACGCTCGCGGGCTTCAATATCGATCTGGCGCGGGCGATCTGCGACGAGCTCAAGGCGAGCTGCACCATCCAGCCGCGCCGGTGGGACAATCTGCTCGACGCGATGAGCGAAGGCGACGGCGACGCCCTGATCGCCTCGCTCAGGGAAACCCCGGCGGCGCGGGCGCGCCTGCGCTTCACCGCATCCTATTATCTCACCCCGGCGCGCTTCATGTCGCTTGCCGGCGCCGGAAAGCTCGAAGTACGGCCCGAGGCCCTGCGCGACAAGACCGTCGGCGTCGAGGCCGGCAGCGCGCACGAAGCCTTTTTGAAGCGCTTTTTCGCCCCGGCGACGATCAGGAGCTTTCCAAACCGCGCTGCTCTGCTGGAGGCGTTGCGCGCCAAAAAGATCGACCTCGCCTTCGGCGACGCCGCGACTTTCGCGATCTGGATGAACGATCCGCGCTCGCGCAACTGCTGCGTCTTTCAGGGCGGGCCTTTTCTCGAACCGGATTTTTTCGGCCCGGGCGTGGGCATCGGAGTGCGGCCCGATGAGGAGTCCCTGCGCCAGGCGTTGAACTGGGCGCTCCAGCAACTCGACGAGAACGGCAAATTGAACGAGCTTTATCTCAAATATTTCCCGATCGGATTTTATTGAGCGCCCGGCCGGCGCCGCGGTTGGTTTTCACGGAGAATTTCATGTTCGGCGCGCCCATCGTCGCTTTGTTTGGACTCATGATGTTTGGCGCGATCGCGCTGATTCCTTTCATGGCTGGGCTGCTAGGTTATTCGGGCGCATCGTTTTGTGGCTGACGGCGGCGGCGTTCGTGCTTTTGGTCATATCGACCGGCGGCTCAACGCTCCGTGCAGCCATGCCGAACCATAACCCCGATTATCCAGGCCTCACGGCGCAATGGCTCAAACTTGCAGCCACCAGCCTGCCTGGCATCGTGATGTCGGGTCTGATTTTCCTGTTCGCCCATTGGCTAGGCGGTCGAATCCGCGCAGTGGTTTTTTGGCTGAAAGCCCGGAGATCCGGCGCAAATCGTTAGAGCAGCCGCTTCAGCTCCGCCGCCGCGTCTTCAGGCGGGCGCTGGAGGTTGAAGGCGTGCAGGAACTTGCCGTCGCGGCCCATCAGATAGACGACGGCGGAATGATCCATCGAATATTCGCCGTTCTTCTCCGGGACTTTCTGGGCGTAGACGCGATATTCCTTCATCACCTTGTCGATCGCCGCGCGGTCGCCGGACAGGCCGATGACATTGGCGCCGAAACTGCCGGCGTATTGCTGCATCAGCCTGGGCGTGTCGCGCTCGGGATCGACGGTGATGAACAGAACCTTGAGCTTCGTGTCAGGCCCCAGCGCCGTCAGCACCTGCGAAATCTGCGCCAGAGTGGTCGGGCAGACGTCGGGGCAATGGGTATAGCCGAAAAAGACCAGAAATGGCTCGCCCAGCATGTCGCGGTCGGTGACGGTCCTGCCGTCGCCCGTCTGCAGCGCGAAAGGCCCGCCGACCGCCGAAACCGACACGCCAGGCCTAAGCTTCGCCAGCATGCCGAGACCGATCGCGGACAGGGCGAGAGCGGCGACGAAAGCCGCGAGCAACAGAAGAAGCGGGCGCGGGGTTGGGGGCAGAGACTTTTTGCTGTTCGAAGCCATGGCCTTGCAAGCGCATCAAGGGAAAGGAAGGTTCGCGCGGCGAACAACACATTCTATACGACAATTATGAGGCGGGCGCCGCAGGATCGGGAATGCGGAACCACGCGAGATAAAGGGCGGGCAGGAACAGAAGCGTCAAAACCGTGCCGACGACGATGCCGCCCATCATGGCATAGGCCATCGGACCCCAGAAAATCTCGCGCGAGATCGGGATCAGGGCCAAAGTCGCCGCGGCCGCGGTGAGCATGATCGGGCGCATGCGGTTCTGTGTCGCCGCGCGCACCGCCTCGAAAGGAGCGACCCCCTCTTTCCGCATTGTGTCGATCTGCACGATCAGGATCACCGAATTGCGGATGAGAATGCCGATCAGCGCGAGAACGCCGAGCGTGGCGACGAAGCCCATCGGCGCGTTGCTCGACAGAAGGGCGATCACCACGCCGATCAAGGCGAGCGGCGCGACGGCGAACACCAGGACCAGCTTGCTGAACGATTGCAACTGGATCATCAGGATCGTCGCCATGATGAACAGCATCAGCGGCATGACGGCGTTGATCGGCCCCTGCGCCTTGGCGCTCTCCTCGACCGCGCCGCCGACCTCGACCTTGTATTCCTGCGGCAGGGCGTCGGCGAACGCCTTTACCTTGGGCTCCAGTTCGTCCACCACCGTCGCGGGCTGGACGTCGTCGGTGACCGCGACCTTGAGGGTGATGGTGGGCAGACGCGAGCGCCGCCAGATCGTCGGTTGCTCCAGCCCGTAAGAGAAGCTGGCGACCGCCGCCAGCGGCACGGACTGGCCGTTGGCCGCCGGCAATTGCAGGTTCTGCAAGGTCTCGACCGAGCCGCGCTCGCGATCGCGCGCCCGCGCGACGACATTGACGAGATAGATGTCGTCGCGCAGCTGCGTGACGTCGACGCCGTTGATAACGCCGTTGATCGTCGCTGCGATGTCCTGCGACGACACGCCAAGCGTGCGTGCCTTGTCCTGCAGCACATTGACGCGAACCATGCGCGCCGGCTCCATCCAGTCGAAGGTCACGTCGCCGAGATGGCGGTTCTTCGCCACGATATTGCCGAGCGCCTGGGCGTAGTCGCGCACCTTGTCGATGTCGGGGCCGCTGACGCGATATTGCACCGGGCGGCCGACCGGCGGGCCGATATCGAGCAGATGGACGAAGGCGTCCGTGCCTGGAAAGGCCTTTCGCAGCCAGTCGTGATATTTTGCGCGCAGGCGATCGCGCGCAGCTATGCTCTTCGTGAGAATCACCATCTGGCCGAAGGCGATATTGGCCGGCTGCACGTCGAAGGACAGGACGAAGCGTCGGGCGCCCTCGCCAACATAAGTGGACCAATGATCGACGTCCGGCTCATGGGCGAGCATCTCGCGCTCGAATCGCGCCATCTGGTCGTTGGTGTCCTGAATCGAGACGTTCTGGGGCAGGTTCCAGTCGACGATCAACTCCAGGCGGTCGGAGCTGGGAAAGAACTGCTGCTGGACCAAAGCCATGCCGCCCACGGCCAGAACGAAGGCGCCCAGCGTCGCGCCGATGGTCAGCCAGCGGCGCGCCATGCAGAAATCCAGCGCCCGCTCGAAGCCGCGGGCGAACCAGGATTTGCCGGTTTCGTGATGGCCTTTCATCGCCGCCGGCAGCAAGGTGACGCCGAGCAGCGGCGTGAACAGCACCGCGACGATCCATGACACGACCAGCGACACCGCGATGACGACGAAAAGCGTGAAAGTGAATTCGCCCGCCGCGCTGTCGTTGAGCCCGACAGGGATGAAGCCGGCGACGGTCACCAGAGTGCCGGTGAGCATGGGAAAGGAGGTGCTGGTATAGACATGGGTCGCCGCCTTGCGCAGGTTGTCGCCCGCCTCCAGCCGCGCCACCATCATCTCCACCGCGATCATGGCGTCGTCCACCAGCAGGCCGAGCGAGATGATCAGCGCGCCGAGCGAGATGCGCTGGAGCGAAATGTCGGTCATGCGCATGACAAGGAAGGTGATCGCCAGCACCAGGGGAATGGCGATGGCGACGACGAGCCCGGCGCGCCAGCCGAGACTGATGAAGCTGATGCCGAGCACGATGACGATCGCCTCGAACAGGCCGCGTGTGAATCCGGAGACCGCCTCGTCCACGACCGCCGGCTGATCCGACACGCGAGAGATGTCGACGCCGATCGGCAGTTCGTTCTTGAGCAGCGCGATCTTGCGGTCGAGCGCCGCGCCGAATTCGAGCAGATTGGCGCCCTGCTTCATGCCGATGGCGAGGCCGATCGCGGGCTTGCCGTCATAGCGGAAGAGCTTGGTCGGCGGATCGACATAGCCGCGCCGGATGGTGGCGACGTCGGTCAGCGGGAAGAAGCGGTCGTTGACGCGCAGGTTGATCGCGCGCAGCGAATCCGCCGACGAGAACGCGCCGCTGACGCGAATGGCGATGCGCTCCGGCCCGGCCTGCACGAAGCCCGAGGGCGTCACCGCGTTCTGCGCCGCGAGGGTGTTGATCACCGATTGCAGATCGAGACCGAGCGCGGCCAGCTGGCGGGTCGAGAATTCGAGATAGATCGCCTCGTCCTGTTCGCCGACCAGATCGACGCGCCCGACATTGGGCGTGGTGAGGATCTGCGAGCGCGCGAATTCGACCTGATCGCGCAGTTGCCGCAAGGTCAGGCCGTCGCCGGTGAAGGCGTAGATATTGCCGAAAACGTCGCCGAACCGGTCGTTGAAGAAGGGCCCCTGCACGCCGGCAGGAAACTGGCTCTTAATGTCCGCGATCATGTTGCGCACGCGCACCCAGGTCGGCTGCACGTCGCGGGCTTTGGTGGTCGGCAACAGATTGACGAAGACGGTGGTCTGGCCGGCCATGGTGATCGACTTGGTGTAATCGAGCGATTCCAGCTCTTCGAGCTTGCGTTCGATGCGCTCGGTGACCTGGAGCGTCGTCTCCTGCGCCGTGGCGCCGGGCCAGTTGGCCTGGATCACCATGGTCTTGATAGTGAAATTCGGATCTTCCTCGCGGCCGAGCCGGAGATAGGAAAAGACGCCCGCCAGCAGGAAAACGATCATGAAATACCAGACAAGCGAGCGCCGACCGAGCGCCCAGTCCGAAAGGTTGAACCTTTTCACGGCGCCTCGCTCCCGTAAAATCTCACTTCTTCGCCCGCCTTGAGGCGATGGACGCCGGCCGTGACGATGCGCTCGCCGGCTTTCAGCCCGGCGCGCACGATCCAGCGCCCAGGCGTACGATCGCGCGCGATGTCGACGTCGCGGAGGGCGACCTTCGAGCTCGCCGGATCGACCACGAAGACCTGCGTCCGGCCGCCGTCGCGCAGGACGGAAGAGTCGGGAATGCGGATCGTGGCGTTCGCGCCCGTCGCGGGCCGCGCGAAAATCGTGGCGCCGATGCGGAAGGACTGCGGCGGATCGTCAAGGGCGATCTTCACCCGCCGGGTACGGGTCACGAGGTCCGATTCCGGCGCGATTTCGCGCACCGTCCCGGCCGCCTTCCTGGTTGGGTCGATCTGGAGCGCGATGTCGAAATCCTGGCCCAGACGCAGCTCATCGATGATTTTCTCGGGCGCGTCGATCACCGCGTCGCGCCGGGTCGGCTCGGCAATCGCGAGAATCGGCTGGCCGGGCGAAACCGTCTGGCCGACCTCGGCATAGGTCGCGGTGACGATCCCGGAATAATCGGCCTTCAGCACAGCATAGGAGAGCTGCTCCCTGGCCTTGGCGAGATTGGCCTCGGCCTGCTCCATATTGGCCTGCGCCGCCGCGCGCTCTTGCGCCGCTGTGTCGAAGGCGGCCTGCGAGGCCGTCTTTTTTTCGAGCAGCGCGGCCTGTCGCGTCTCGGTCGCGGCGGCGTTGTCGAACGCGGCGCGAGCGCTGGCGAGTTTGGCGGTGGCCGTGCGCGCCGCCATTTCCAAAGCCAGGGGATCGATGGCGGCGAGTGTTTCGCCCTTTTCCACCCGGTCGCCGGCCTTCACCGGGCGGGAGATCAAGCGGCCGATGACGCGGAAGCCCACCGGCGTCTGCGCCCGCGGCTGCACCGTGCCGGAGAACACCATGTCCAGCGCGGCGCTGGGCTCGACCAGCATGGTGAACGCCGGACGCGGCGGCGGCGGCGCCTGCTCCTTCGTGCAGCCGGAGAATGACGCGATCGAAGCCAGACACAGAACCGGCCCAAGGCGAATCCGGCGCTTCATGGCGCGCCCTCCTCCCGCACGGCCACGACCTGCCCCTCGCGCAGAAATTTGCCGCCCTCGACCACGACGCTTTCCGCCGGTTTCAGCCCCGCGCCGAGGACGATCCGCTCCTTGGCGTAAAGGGCGATCGTCACCGGACGCAGATGGACGGCGCGGTCGGCTGGATCGACCACCCACAGCGCCGGCTTGCCATCCCTGGCGCTCAGCGCGGTCCAGGGCAGAACGACGACATTGTCCAGCCGCAGCCTCCCGCTGCCGGTCACCGCCGCGCCGAGCGGCAGAACGGGGCCGTTCGGATCGATCTCGACCTTTACCTGCACCGTGCCGGTCTTCGCGTCCACCACGGGCGACACTTCGCGCACCCTGCCCGTGGTCTTCACCGAAGGGTCGCCAACCAAGGAGAGGGCGATGACAGGCGAACTCAGCTTCCGGGTGAAGGCGGATTCATAAACGGCGAACACCGCGTCGCGCGGCCCGTCCTGGGCCAGCGTGAACGCGGTTTGCGCCGCCTGCGCCACCTGCCCCACCTCGATGTTGCGCGCGGTGATCATGCCCGGATGGCCGGCGCGCAGTTCGGTATAGGACAGGGACTCCTTCGCCATCGCGACCTGCGCCTGGGCTGCGTCGAGCGACCCGGCCGCCGTGCGCCGGGCGCGCTGAGCGAGATCGAAGGCGGCTTCCGTGGCGTAGCCGTTGGCAAGCAGGGTTTTCTGGCGGGCGAAGGCGGCGTCGGCCTGCCGCATCGTCGCCTGGGCGCCCGCCAGCCCCGCCTCCGCCGCCTTCAGATCGGCCTGCTGCTCGGTGGGGTCGAGCCGGGCGAGAACGTCGTCCGCCGCCACGTGCTGGCCGACGTCGGCGTTGCGCTCGATCACCCGTCCGCTAATGCGGAAGGACAAATCGCTTTGCACCTGCGCCCGCACTGTTCCGGTCAGGGTGACGAGGCTTTCATAGGATTGCGGCTCCGCCTTCTGCGTCACCACCGCGAAAGGCGGCTTCTGCCCGCGCGGCGCTTCCCTGCCGCAGCCGGCGAGCGCGAGCGCCATGAGCAAAGAGGCAATAACACGCGATCTGGCCGGCATGAGGGCTCCTTGCGGCCCGACGACAATTTTGGGCTTTATTCGTGGCGGGAGAAATATTATTGACTGACCGGGAAGTCAATAAGTCCAAAAGTCGGGGAAACGGGGACGATGAAAACGCGGGCGCGCCGCAAGGCCGAGCGACCGGGCGAAATTCTCGAAGCGGCTTTCGACGCCTTCGCCGAGCGCGGCTTTGCCGCGACGCGGATGGAAGACGTCGCCGCCCGCGCCGGGGTGACCAAGGGCGCGATCTATTTCTATTTCGAGACCAAGGAGCGGCTGTTCGAGGAGACCGTCTCCCATTATTCCCAGACCATGCTGGCCGACGCAGGCGCCATGCTCGCCTCGATCGAGGGCGGCAGCGCGGAAAAACTGCGCGCCTTTCTGCAATATCTTTACAGCCGCTGCGCCTATGATCGTTACGGTCGCGACCTGATCGGGCTCATGGTTTCGGACGGCAGGAATTTTCCCCAACTGGTCGAACGCCATCATCGCGACTTTTTCGCGCCGGCCATGGGCATGGTTTCCGACCTGCTCGCCGCCGGCGCCGCGAGCGGAGATTTCCGCCCGGAAATTGTCGCCCATGGCGCGGAGATCGCCGTCGCGCCTTCGGTTTTCCTCAGCCTGATGCGCCTGATCTTCGGCGCGAGCCTCGCCCTGGACGAGGAAGCCTATATCGCCTGCCACATCGACCTGTTGCTTCAAGGCCTGCTGACGCCGAAGGGGCGCAAGAACTTGTCGGCGGGAAAGGCTTGCGGCGAGGGCCGCGCCCCGATATAGAACGAATCCTGCCGCGGCTCCCTTCGTCTAGCGGTCTAGGACGTCGCCCTCTCACGGCGAAAACAGGGGTTCGAGTCCCCTAGGGAGCGCCAATAAAATCAATATGTTACATGAAGTCATGCCCCCAAATGGGCCAAGCGTACGTAAATAATACGTAAAAGACGTTTTGTGCTCAGCCTAGCACCGTACCGCGATGACGCCCATTTCGGCGCCGCGCCGGCGCCGGCGATCATCCAGCATTGGCCGCATGCGCGAACACAATATGATTCGGGCCTGACCGGCTGCGAATTCGGCTGGCTGCTCCGCGATCGTCGGGCCATTGGGGCGCGAAGCGCCCCGATTGCGCCGGAACAAAACGGCAATGCAATGCGGGCCCTACGGTCGAAAGATAAGGCGAACACACGCAAGATCTCGTCGTGATATCAGCGCCTTGACTGTTTCGTGACCTTATCGGAGCCGCGCCGCTGATGGCGCCGACCTTCAGGGCGCCGTCAACCCTTGTTGAGCTGCTCGCGCGGGCAAGCCGCATGCTCTGCGGTCAGGAATATGATGGCCGTCTTTCTGGCCCAAGGATGGCCGGTGATCAGCTTTTCGAATCCATGCGTTTCTGCGCCCAAATCAAAAGCGTACACCGCTCCGGCTGGAGGCTCTTTTCAAGATTTGCAGGCTGACGCCCCGTTCCGTGGGCGGCGGCGCCAGCGGTGGCCTATGCCGCTACCGCCTCCGTTGGCCGCATCGCCGGGCGCAACCGGGCGAGGCGCCACAGATTTTGCGCGGTCGCTGCGAGCAGGAACTCATCTTTGGCGCCGGACGGTCCGCGTAGCCGCAATCGCCCGAGCCCCAAGATGCGCTTGAGACGGGCGAACAGCATCTCGGCCTTTTCCGATGGCGGCAAAGGCTCCCGCCTTTAATTTTAATCAAGGAGTTGCGGTAAGGGCGTCAGCAGATCGCTTTGATGGAACCATTCGAGCCTTCGCGGTTTCAATGACCCGACGAAGCCGAAGCGGTTGAAAGCTTGCGGCCTGCCGTAGCGGCATAGCGCCGTCACCGTGGCGCGAACCTCAAACGCAAGCGCATGGACGGGAGCCTGCCGACAGAAGGAAGTCCCTAAGGACAGCGCGACCAACTCGCCAGTCGCGCCTGAACTCATCTGGAGAGGCCGGCTTTCGAACTTAAGCGCAACAGCGAAATGGACCGCAAAAGGCCAGCTTTCCGGCGATCTTGAGTTGACTCTGGCAGGAGCTTAGGCTATTGTATTATTGAGGGAATGGGGTTCTCCCTTTAAGCGCCAAGTCGGCTGATAACTCCTGCTCATCACGCGGATTATTCGCTCATCGACGGGCGTGCTATGGCCAAAGAACTTTCTCATCAGCAGTCGGAATTGCTCGCTGATCTGTTCGGCGATCCGGTCGTTCAGATGATGATGCAGGCCGACCACGTCACTGTGGACGACGTGGCGAGACTGGTTGACGCTGTTGGCGCGCAGGCGCGGCCAGCCGCATCCGATGCGGCCGCTCAACAGTTGTCCCACTATCGCCCGTGCGTCGGCGTCATGCTCCTCAATCGAAATAATCGCGTCTTCGTTGGACATCGGCGCAAGCCGAAAGGCTCTGGTTGGCAAATGCCGCAGGGCGGGATTGGCGATGACGAAACGCCGCGCGCCGCGGCGCTGCGGGAATTACAGGAAGAAACCGGAGCCAAAAACGTCGAGGTGCTCGCCGAGAGCAGCAACTGGCTTTGCTATGACCTTCCGAAAGGGCTCGCCGAAAAGGCCTGGGGTGGCCGTTGGCGCGGTCAGCGGCAGAAATGGTTCGCGATGCGGCTGCGCGCGGGCGACGCGGAACTGCATGTCGACGGCAACGAGTTCGATGCGTGGAAATGGGTGCGAATGGCCGAATTGGCAGAGTTGATCGTGCCATTCAAACGGGCGGTCTATGTCCGCGTCATCGATGAATTTCGCGACGTGGCGACAGTTTAGAGAGGAAAAACGCAACCCAGCAACAGTGCGAGGGCTTTTGAGGCTTCAACGCCTGGGAGGACAAATTGTCGGGCAAAGACATACGTTTCTCCACTGACGCGCGCGACCGCCTGTTGCGCGGCGTCGAAGTTCTCGCCAACGCCGTAAAGGTCACGCTCGGCCCGAAGGGCCGCAATGTCGTGATCGAAAAGTCCTTCGGC
>JAKAJL010000022.1 GCA_021813805.1 Pseudomonadota bacterium
CGGCTATCGAAGGCTTGGGCTTCGGCGCCGAAGGCAAGAAGGGCGCGGGCGCGGCGGGCGCGGGCGCCGCGACGGGCGCGGCGTCTTTCGTCGCAACCGCCGCGCCTGCGGCCGCGTCCGTCGTCACGTTCTCGGCCTTGGGCGGCGCTGTCGAGGTCCGCCCGGCGGAGGGAGCCGCCGCCTCCGGCGCGGCCGGCGGCAGCCAGCTTTTCAGTTCGACGACATGGACGGTCGTCGGCGCGGCCGGGGTTTCGATCGCGATTGCGGGCGCCTCGGGCCCCCCACCGCGCGCGGCGACGTCCAGTGTTGGGGCTGCGCGCGTCGGCGCCCGCGTTCCTGAACGCGCGGCCGGTGCGTCGATCCTGGCCAGAGGTCGGGCGCCGCTGGCCGGCGGCGCCGTCGCGAAGCCGAGGGCGTTCGCCGATTGCGCCATCGCCGCCACGAGCGTCGTGTCCAGGATGGGGGGCGACGGCGCATTGGCGGCGGGCGCCTTGTCCACCGCGTGATTGTCCTCCTCGGGCGCGGCGGCGGCCCGTGGCGAATGCGGGATCGTGCGGGCCGCCGGGGTTTTCTGCGCCGCATTGTCGCCTCGCGTCGTTTGCGCGGCGGCTGGCGCGAGCCCGGCGCCGGTCGCGGTTGAATCGGCGGCGCCCGGCGCCCCTTTCGCGGCGGCGGAAAGATCGAGCAGCCGGCGCGCCAGATCGTCCGCTTTCGCCGCCGAGACGCCCTTCACGCCGCCGGCCACGCGCGCCGAAAAGGCCGGGGCGGCGCCGTCCCGCGGCGAAGCGGACTCCGTCGCGCCGGAAAGATCGAGCAGGCTCCGAAGGCGATTTTTCCCGTCCCCCAGGAGCGCGGGCGCCGCAGCGTCCGTCGGCGGCGAAGCCGCTCCATCGGCCGCCTCCTGGCCGGCGCCGGCCGCGGAGAAATTGACGCCCGGCTGCGTCGCGTCGCGCGCGCTTTCGGCGAGCGTCGCGTCGAAATTCGGCGTCGCGCCGTCATCGGAGACGGGATCGCGTCCCGACCTCGGGGCAGTCGAGGCGCCGCCGGCGGCCAGGTTGCGCGTGATCAGGCCTAGGGCGCTCATTTCCCTCGCCGCTCCATGCTTTTCCGCGAGGCGTCGATCGCCGCGTCCGCATCGCGCAGGCTCGCTTCGGCGCGGGCCAATTCGCCCCCGGGCAGATCGCCGGCGCCGGGCGGAGCCGTGGCGAAATTGCGTTCCGGCGCGCGCGTGATGCGCGCCGCGACGACCACGACCGCGTCATAGAGCGGCTGATCGGCGCGCGGCAGTTTCGCCCGGTCGAGCCCGCTCAGCAGGTCGCCATAGGGCGCGGCCCTCACCCGGGCGACATTGGCGGCCGCGCGATAGAGGAGCGCGCGCTGCCGCTCGACGCTGTCCGGAGCGGCGAGCGCGAGCGCGCGGCGCGCGGCGAAATCGGCGAAAGCCGAATTGCCCGCCGCGGCCGCCGTTTGCGCCATGGCGAGATAAAAGACCCTCCGCCGTTCGACGCCGAGGCTGTCCATGAATTCGTCAAGTCGAGTCCACTGCTCGACCGTGATCTGGGCGCTGACCCGCTCGACATCGACCAGAAACTGGCGCAGGAAATTTTCGGCATAGGGCGAACGGCGGAACCGCGACCAATATTGCCGCGCCAGTTCGGCGAATTTGTCGAATTGCGCGGTCTCGCTGACCAGACTCACCTCGCGGCGCAGCGCCGCCTCCTCGACGAGGCCGCCCGGGGCCAGCAGCCGCGCGATGTCGAGCGCGCCGATCGCTTTAGCGCGATCGTATTTCAGCAGGAGAATCGCCTGCACGAAGGCGAGCTGCGCGCCCAGCGCCGCGTCGAGCCTGCGGGGGTCTATGTCGAGCAAGGCGTCGCGTTCGGCGCAATCGATTCCCTCAAGATAGGCGACCGCCCCCTTGGCGAGCGGCGCTTCGGCGGAAGCCAGGGTGTTCTCGCGCAGAAGACGCCGGCCAACGACGGAACTGCCCCCGCTCAGCAGATAAAGCACGAGGGCGTGCGCATTGCGCTCGTCGGCCCAGATCTCCGCCGGCAGCTCGACGAAGCGCCTGGAGATGGCGACGACCAGCCGGGGCATGTCGTGCAAGGCCGCGACGTCGCCTTCGGCCACGCGGTTCTGGACATCCTGCAATCGCCGCACCAGCCGTTCCGCCTCGCCCGGCGGCGGGGGCGGGGCGGACAGGGCGGCGACGGCCTGCGTCCGGGCCGTTCCCATTGCGCCCGGCGCCTTTTGCGCGACAGCCGCGGGCGCCGCGGCCGTCTTTTCCGCGCTGTGTGGCGTCGCGGGCGCGGCCGCGACGATCACGGGTGGCGCGATGGCTGACGCATCGGGTTTCGCCTGCGCCGCGACAGCCGCCGGCGGGCGCAATTTTGGCCAGACCGCGAACCAACCCAGCGCGCCGAACGCGCCCATGCCCAACAATCCGCCACCGATCACCAGATGCGCCGGTTTGAAACGCGCCCTCGGCAGCGCGAATTTCAGCCGCGGACGAGGCGTGTTAAATTTAAGGGGGGGCCATTTCGGCCAGGAGAATTTCTTTGCGGATTCTTTGGCGGATTCTTTGGCGAATTTCATGGCGGATTTCATGGTGAAGGCTTGCGCAGGAGTATCTCGACGCGGCGGTTTTCGGCCGCGTCGGGATGTTGCGGATCTTTCAGCTTGCGGTCGGCATAGCCTTCGATCCGCTCGACGCGCGATTCCGGCAGGCCGCCGCGCGCCAGCATGTAAAAGGCCATCTGCGCGCGCGACGCCGACAGCCGCCAATTGTCGGACGAGCCGTTGCGGTAACGCCGCGCGTCGGTATAGCCGCGCAGCACGATATTGCCCGGCTGGTCCTTGAGTGTCGCCGCGATGCGCTCCATCAGATGAACGAGCTTCGGATCGGGCGAGGACGAGCCGATTTCGAACATGCCGAAATTCTCCTTGTCGGTCAGGCTGATCAGCAGCCCCTCGTCGGTCGCGCTGACCTCGACCTGAGGGCCATTGGCGCCGGCCACGACCTTTTCCTCCCGGGCGATCTCCGCCCTGAGGGAGGAGGCGCGCGCCGCCTCGGCGGCCTTGGCGTCGGCGATTTTGGCTTCGGCCGTTTTCGTTTCGGACGCTGTCTCCCCGGTCGCTTTGGCTTGCGGCGTCGCCGGCGCGCTCTCGGCGGAGGGCGGTGGCGCCGATGGGCCGGACGCGGGCGCCGGCGGACGCTCGGTCGGCTTCTGGGGTCCTTGGGCCTGGTCGGGGCCGCCGGTCGCGGCGTCTTCGGTTTCGGCGCCGGCGGAGCGGAACGGATCGTTGAAGCCGTCGAGCGAGCCTTGATCGCCAGCGGCAGCTCCGGTCATGCCCTCGCGCGGCGCCGACGCCTTGCCGGCGATCTGGTCGAGCGCCGCGTAGGGATTCTTGAACAGGGTCTCGTCGTTCATCGGGACTTTGGCGTCGGGGTCCCTGGTTGAGTCCTTGCCGCGCATTTCCTCCTTGCCGGGGTCGGGGGCGTCGGCGGGCGACTTGTCAAGCTGGCCATCGTTCGTTCCGGGCTTGGCCTCCTTGTCCTGCTGAACCTTGATGCCCTTCTTGGCCTTGGCGAAGTCCTCCATCTTCACCGGATTGAAATAGCGCGCGATGATCGTCTGCGAATCCTTGTTGGTCGAGTTCAGGATCCACAGCACCAGGAAGAAGGCCATCATCGCCGTGACGAAATCGGCATAGGCGATCTTCCATGCGCCGCCGTGGTGTCCGTCCTCGCCCTCGACCCGCCGCCGGACAATGATGACTTCCTGCGCGGACTCGTCACTCATCGGCGCCGCTCCCCGGAAGTGCGCCCAGCGCCCGCAGCCAAGGTTCGAGCTGCGTCTGGATGACCGTGTCCTCGACGCGCACGCGAATGTCGATCGACTCGTCGGGCGTGAAGATCATGCTGGCCTTGCGCGCGGAAAATTTTTCCTTCAGCGCGGCGAGCAGGTCGGGCGGCCCGGAAATCTCGAAGGCCGATTGAACGCGCGCCTCGAACAGGGCCTCCAGAGTCCCGACCAAAGCGTCGGTGACGCGCGCGATTTCGCGCTGGACCAGGAAAGGCCGCAGGATATTGGCGACAGCCTCGGCGCAGTTCCGTTCGAAAGCGTCAAAAGCCGCGCGATGCGCCTGGGCCAGGCGCTCGCCCTCTTCCGCGGCCCATCGCGCCCGCGCCTCTGCGATTTCCCCGTCCATTTCCGCGTGCAGCCGGCGCCGCTCGATGTCCAGTTCCTTGCGCGCGGCCTCCCGCCCCTCGTCGAACGCCCGCAGATGCTCGACCTCCAACCGCCGCGCCGTGTCCGCGCCCGCATCGCCGTCGCTCTTCCCGGCCTGCCGCAGCAGCGGCGACTTTCGTCCCGGCTCTGCTTGCGCGGCGGGATTGGCGCGCGGCGGCCAGGACCGCGATTCGGCCGGCTTTTCGGGAGGAAGCGGCGCCTGTTGCTTGCGGGCCATATATTCGGCGAATGGAACAGGCTTCATAGGCGCTCCCCGTGTCGAATCCATTGTTTGAGAATCGCGGCGGCCTGCGCCTCGTCGAGTTCAATCATCTGCTCCAGCCGCTTTTGCGGCGCGCGGCTGCGTCTTGGCGTCCAGTCCTCGAGCAGCGGCTGTTCCTGGCGCGGACCGTCGCCGATCATCGCGGCCGCGCCGGACGCCGCGAGGGCGGGCGCCTCGCCCGCGGCCAGGGCGGGCGCGCCATCCGCAAGCAGCGGCTCGCGCAGGTCAACGAGGGCGCGCGTCGCCGGCCGCAGCCCGAGCCAGACCACCAGAACCGCGACGGTCACCATGGCCAGCGCGCTGACGATGCTGCCGAACTGACGCATCAGGGCCTCGGTCAGCGAGATGGGCGGAACCGGCTCAAGCTCCTTGCCGCTATCGATGAAATCGACCGCCGAAACCTTGATGGCGTCGCCGCGGTCCTTGCGCAGCCCGGAAGCCGAAGCGACCAGTTGCTCGATTTCGCCAACCTGCCTGTCGATCCGTTCCGGCGTCGCCTTGTCGCCGAGCGTCGCGGCGAGACCCGGCCGGTTGATCAGCACCGCGACCGAGAGATGTTCGATGGAATAGCCGTTCGAGACCGTGGACATGGTCTTGGAGGAAATCTCGAAATTGGTCAGATCTTCCTTCTTGGTGCTTTCCTCGCTGTTCTGCTTGCCCGAGCCCTGTGACGGATTGGGCTGGGGCACGTTCTGGCCGACGGTGGTGGGCTGCTGGGTCGAGGAATTCCGGGAGGTCTGCATTTCCTTGTCGCTGCGCACCGAGCGCTCGACCTTGGAATCGGGATCGTAGGTCGTTTCGGTCGTTTCCTTCCTGTCGGTGTTCAACCGCGCCGCGACGCTGATCTGGAAGTTGCGGAGCGACAGATAGGGCGCGAGGGTGCGGCTGACGTTGGCGCGAATTTCGTCGCTGACGCTTTTCTCCAGGGCGAGCATCTTGCCCGGCCCAGAATCCCCGCCGCCCTCGCCAGAGGCCAGCAACTGGCCATCGACATTGAGCACGGTGACCTGATCGACTTTCATGCCTGGCATGGCTGCGGCGACGAGGTGGCGCACCGCCTGGGCGACGCGCGCGTCGTCGGCGCCTTCCGTGCGCAGCACGACCGACGCCGACGGCTCCGTCTTCGCGCGGCGGAACGAGCCTTCGTCGGGCATGACGAGGTGAACGCGCGCCGCCTTCACCCCCTTCATGGTCTGGATGGTGCGCGCCAGCTCGCCTTCGAGAGCGCGCACGCGGGTGACGTTCTGCATGAAAGAGGTCAGGCCGAGCGCGCCGATCTTGTCGAACAGTTCATAGCCGGCGCCCGGCGCGCGCGGCAGGCCTTTTTCCGCCAAAAGCATGCGGGCGTGAGCGGTGTCGCCATAGGCGACATAGACGGTCGCGCCATCGGCGGAGATGTCGAAATTGACGCCTGCCTCGCGCAAGGCGGCGCCGATGCTCGAAACATCCTCCTTGTCGAGGCCCGAATAAAGAATCTCGTTGGCCGGACGGCTCAGGTAGAAGCCCGCCGCCCCGACCAGGCCGAAAACCACGACGCCGATCGCGGCGAGCAGCGCGAGACGGCGCAGCCCGAGCGCGAGAAGACCGGAGTAAAGGCGTTCAAACTGCACACGAAAGGCCATACCGAAATCCGGCGCCGACGTTTGATTTCACGCCGCATCTTCGGAGACCAAACTTGCGTGGAGGTTTTGACGCGAAAAAAGCCGCGCCCGATCGGGCGCGGCTCCTGAATTGCTTTCGGTTTGGCTGTTACTGGAACAGTTTCAGGATCAACTGGCTCGACTGGTTGGCGATCGACAGCGACTGAACGCCGAGCTGCTGCTGGGTCTGCAGGGCCTGCAAGCGGGTCGAGACCTGGTTCATGTTGGCGTCGACCAGCGAAGCGATCCCGTTCGACAGGTTGCTCTGCATGGCGGAGACATAGGTCTGCTGGGACGCGATTTGATTGGTGGCGGCGCCAAGGGTCGCGCCCGCGGTTTCCATCGAATTGATCGCGGTGTTCAGATCCGTCAGCATATTCTGGAAATCGGTCGTGGTAAGACCCGCTGTGCTGACATCGAGGGTGAGGACAGAAGCGGCTGTATAGGTGGCGCCGTCCTTTGACAGGATGCCGACATTTGAAGCAGCCGTCGCATTGGCGTCGATCAGGGTGGTGTTGCCGGTGTTGACGGAGATCGTGGTAACGCCTCCGGCGTTGGTGTAGCCGCCAACGAGGGTCTGCACGCCGCTGTTGGCGAGCGACCCCGGGGTCGTCGAGCCGCTCGTTGAATCGCCCTGCAGCCAGTTCTGGCCATTGAAAGCAGTCGAGCTGACGATCTGTTTCAACGAAGCCTGCTGGGCTGCAATATCCGCCTGCGTCTTGGCGAGGTCCGTGGTGGGGTTCTCCGCGGCGACGACGTCGTTCTTGATGAGATTGACGACGGAGATCGCCTGTTCAAGGGCGGACGTGAAGGTCGAAACCATCGACGCGCTGACGTTCAGCGCTGAAGAGACAGCGCCCAGCGCGCCATTGTCGGAATTCATGGTTTGGGAAATCGACCAGTAGGCCGTGTTGTCTGCGGCGTGCTGGATCGCAAGGCCCGTCGACAATTCGCTTTGGGTCTGCGCCAGCGAATTCTGAGTGTTGGTCAGATTCTGCAGGGCGGTGAGGGCGGAGGCGTTGGTCAGCAGATAAGACATGGCTGTTGGTTCCCGTGGGATGTTTGAACGCTACGAGAGACATCCCGGGCGCGCCGGAACGACAGGAGCGGCCTCATGCCTTTGAGTCGTGACGACTCAACCCGTCGTGCTTGAGTGCAACCTATGCGAGAAGTCTTTCACAATCTTTAATGGCCAGGACGTTCCGCCGCCTGTCAGTTGACTGATCGCACCAAGCTGCCGATCAGCATGTTCCAGCCATCGATCAGCACGAAGAACAAAAGCTTCATCGGCAGGGAAATCAGCGATGGCGGCAGCATCATCATGCCCATCGACATGGTGAGCGTCGCCACGATCATGTCGATGATGAGAAAGGGCAGCACGATCAGAAAACCCATTTCGAAGCCGCGCCGGAGTTCCGAAATCATGAATGCGGGAATGAGCACGCGCAGATCGACAGTCGAACGATCCTTGATCTCGAAGGCCCCGCGCGAAAGATCTTCGAAGGTCTTCAAATCCTTCTCCCGCGTCTGCGCCAGCATGAACTGGCGGAACGGCTCGACGACCTTGGGGAAGGCCTCCTCCTCGCTCAGCTTGTTGTCGATCATCGGCTTGATCCCGTCCTTCCACGACCGGTCGAAGGTCGGCGCCATCACGAAAAAGGTCATGAACAACGAGAGGCTGATCAGCACCAGATTGGCCGGCGTGCTCTGGAGCCCAAGACCCGAGCGCAGGAAGGACAGGGCGATGACGAATCGCGTAAAGCTGGTCACCATCATCAGCAGGCCGGGAGCGAGCGACAGAATGGTAAGCAGCGCCACCAGTTGGACGATGCGGCCCGAGGTCGAGGCGCCGGCGAGATTATTCAGCGCCGTGGAGAGATCGTTCGCCTCCGCATGCGCCGCGCTCGCTAAAGGAATGAGCGCCAGCGGCGCAAGAAAAAGCCCGCGCTTCATTGCACCACCAGCGAGCGGATGATCAGTTCTCGCACCTTGCCCTCCGACCTGATCGCCGCCCGATCGTTAAGGTCCTGGCGCAAATGCTCCAGGCCGGCGACTCCCTGGATCTGGGCGAGGCTTTCGGTGCGCAGGAAAGCGAGGATGTCGCCGGAAATCTCGCTCGCCAGCGCCTCGCCATGGGGCAGGGTCTTGCCCTCGAACAGCAGGGTCGCCTCCAGACGCAGCCAAACGTCGGAAGGCGAGGCAAGATTGGTGACCACGGGAGGCAAATCCATCGAGCCCATTTCACCCATCAACGCCGCCTTGCCGCCGTCGCGGCTCCCGGCCCCGTCGCCGCTCTTGGCGACGGAGCCGCGATCGGGCGGCGGCGCGGTCCCGTTCGCGGACAGGTAGCCTTGCGCGCCGCCGATGCCGGCCGCGACCAGCGCGGCGGCGGCGAACGCGATGGCGTTCTCCGCCAGGCTCATGCCGCCCATGGCCCTGGGCGCCGCCTCCGCCTTGCCTGGACTCCTGCCGGCCATCGTCCCGCCTCCAGATCAGAACAGTTTCAGCGCGTCGAAGATCTGCTGGCCCCAGGCGGGCTGCTGAACATCGGTGATACGGCCATCGCCGCCATAGGAGATGCGCGCTTCCGCGATCTTTTCATACGAGATCGAATTGTCCTTGTTGATGTCGCGCGGGCGCACGATTCCGGCGACGTGAAGCACCCGCTTCTCGAAATTCACCCTCGTTTCCTGCGTGCCGCTGATGATCAGATTGCCGTTGGGCAGAACGCGGGTGACGGTGGCGCCGACCAGAAGCTGGATCGTCTCGGAACGGTCGATGCTCCCCTGCCCGTTCGAAGTGCTCGATTGGCTCAGATTGCCGCTCGCATTGATCTGGGTGTTCATGTTGTATTGGTTCGGAATCCAAGAGAAGCCAAGGGTTTCCTGCGCTGTTTGCGAACGGCCCGAGGTATTGCCGAAGCTCGCCTTGTCGTTGATCCTGATGACGACTGTGATCACGTCGCCGACTTTCATCGCGCGCGAATCCGTAAACAGGTTGGCGGCGCCGTCCACGAAGAGCGATTCGCCGGAGGGGTGGCGGGCCGGGGCCAGCTCATTGATCAACGCGGGATCGGTGTTGGCGACGAAGCCGCTGCCGACCGGCGACATCGGAGGCGCGACGCCCAGCGGCGAGCTCGCATTGAGGCAGCCCGATAGCGGCGCGGAAAGGACGATGGCGAACAGCCCGGCGCCGAGACGGCGGGCGAGGCAGGAATGACAATTCACGATTTCTTCCCGTCGGATTTGGGGACGGCGCCGGTAAGGAGGTCGCTCAGGCGCGCGGCGCGCGCGGCGTCCATTTCCGACATCACCGCGCTGGCGGCGGCCGGCTTCATTTTCAGCAGCAGCGCCGCGGCGGTGTCGTCGTCCATGTCCTGCAATTGCGCGGAGGCGGCGTCGGGCTTCATCTTGCTGTAGATCGTGACCAGACTGGCGCCGGCCTTGGCGAGCAGTTCCTCGCGCCTGGAGACCCACTGCCGGATCTCCGCGGTCCTGGCGTCGAGTTCGGCGGTCTTCGCCGCCAGATCGGCTTGCAGGCTCCTGATTCGCTGCTCCTGCCACGCCAGCCGCGCGCTGTCGGCGGAGCTCGCGAGGGCGCCGCAATAATTCTCGACGCCCTTCATGCCGGCCGCTGTCAGGGGCTTGATCGGAGACAAGGCGGTCCGCCGGGCCGGCATGCGACGCAAGCCCGGCGGGGGCGGCCCCGGCAAGGCCAAGGAATCCCTTTTTGCTGGCGTCTCCCCCTGCTCATTGGCCCAGGCGGGCGCGAGCGCGGCGAGACAGAACAAGAGCAGCGAAAGGGAACCAAAGGGGCGGATCATCGGCGGGCGTCCTTTGCCGCACTCTCCGCCCGCAAGCTTGCGTTAAGCAGGATTCGCCTGCGCCGGCGAAAGATTGCGGGCGCGGATGCGTTCACGAGGCAACGCATCCGCGCCCTGACCGACGCGGGGGAGCTTGCCTGCGCCGGTTTTGTCGCATCGGACCTTGCGAAGGGTCCGATGGCGTCATTGGAACACGATATCGGCCTGCAACGCGCCCGCCGCCTTGATCGCCTGCAGAATCGCGATGATGCCCGGCGGTTTCACTCCGATCCGGTTCAGGCCGCGCACCAGCGCGCGAAGACTGCTTCCGCCGAGCATCGCCACCGAGCCGCCGCTTTGCGACGCGTCGATCTCGGTTAGCGGCGTCACCACGGTGCGTCCGCGCGCGAAGGGGCCCGGCTGCGAGACCTGCGGCGTTTCGGTCACGCGCACGGTAAGCGCGCCCTGCGTGACCGCGACCGGCGTGATCTGGACGTCCTGGCCGATCACCACGGTGCCGGTGCGCGAATCGACCACCACCCGCGCCGGCGCGTCCGGCTCGACCATCAGCTCGCCGATCTCGGCGATGAAATGGGTCGCGTCGACGGCCGGCGGCCGAGCGATCGCAACCGAGTTGGGGCTTTGTTCGACCGCCGCGCGCCGGCGATAATGCGACCAGGAATAGGCGTTGATGGCGTCGGCGATGCGAACCGCCGTGGCGAAGTCCGGATTGCGCAATTCGAAGCTCAGCGGCCCGCCGTCCGCCATGCGGGTCGCGATCTCGCGCTCGACCGTGGCGCCGTTGGAAATGTGTCCGGCCGTCGGCACGCCCTGAGTGAGCGTCTCCGCCTGGCCCTGCGCGGCGAATCCGGTCACCGAGACGGCGCCCTGCGCCACCGCGTAAACCTGTCCGTCCGCGCCGCTCATCGTCGTCAGCAGCAGCGTGCCGCCCATCAGCGACGAGGCGTCGCCCATCGACGACACGGTGACGTCAATCCGCGTGCCGCGCGCGGAAAAAGGCGGCAGTTCGGCGGTGACCATCACCGCCGCGACATTGCGCGTGCGCAGATTGGCGTTGCGCACGTTCACGCCCATGCGGTCCATCATCGCCTGAAGCGACTGGCCGGTGAAGGGCGTGTTCTGCAAAGTGTCGCCGGTTCCCTGGAGTCCGACGACGAGGCCATAGCCGACGAGTTGGTTGTCGCGCACCCCCTTGACCGAAGTGATGTCCTTGATCCGCACCGCGGCTTGCGCAGGAGCGCAGGCCAGCGCGGCGACCAGGCCCAAAGCGCAGGCGCGAAGAAAACGCATGTCAGCCGCCCTGGACGCGGATCGAACCGTCCGGTTGCACGGTTCCGGTCACCACGACGCCGCTTTCGAGATTCCGCGCCTGGACCACCTGCCCCGCGACCCCGTTCTGGAGGGCCTGGGCCTGGGTGACAATGCTGAGACCGTCCTGCTGGTAGAAGACCGAGACGAGGGTTCCCATGGTTACCAGCCGCTGCGTCTCCACGGCGGATGCGACGATCGGCCGGCCCGGCAGCAAGGTGCGCCGGGCGACCTTGCCGATCAGGTCGGCGCGGTCCCAAACCACATCATAGGGCGGCGCAGCATAATCCGTCACGTCGGCCAGCATGGCGTCGGTAAGCTTGTCGCCGGGATAGATGACCCGCGCCGGGGTGGGGAGCGGGCGCGGACCCGCGCGACCCGCCCCGGCGAACGGGAGCAGCGCGGCGCCGAGGAGCAGCCGGCGACGCGCGATCATGACACCCTCATGTTCGAGATCGTGGAGGCCATGGCGCTGGCGGTCTCGATCACTTTGGAGTTCATTTCGTAGGCGCGCTGCGCCTCGATCATGTTCGAGATTTCCGAAACCGGATCGACGTTCGAAGCTTCGAGATAGCCCTGATTGATCGCGCCATAGCCCGGGTTTGCCGGCAGTCCGACAACCGGCTGCCCGGACGCCGCGGTGGGCTGGAACAGATTGCCGCCCATCGCCATGAGGCCCGCCTCGTTGACGAAATTGGCGAGCGTGATCTGGCCAAGCTGCTGGGGATTGGTCTGGCCGCCGATGGTGGCCTCGACCAGGCCGCTCTGGCTGATCGTGATCGCTGTGGTATTGTTGGGCACGATGATCGTGGGCTGGATCGGATAGCCGTCGGCGGTGACGATCTGACCGTTGGCGTTGGTGCTGAGGGCTCCGGCGCGCGTATAGAGCGTCGTGCCGTCGGGCATGGTCACCTGGAGCCAGCCCCGGCCGTTGATGGCGAGATCGAGCTGATTGCCGGTGTTGGTCAGCGAACCCTGGATGTTCAGCGGACGGATCGCGGCGGTGCGCACGCCGAGGCCGATCTGGGCGCCTTCGGGCACGACCGCGGTCTGCCCGCGCGAGGACACGCCCTGGAGCCGTTCCGCCTGATAGATCAGATCGGTGAATTCCGCGCGCGAGCGCTTGAACGCCGTGGTGTTGATATTGGCGATATTGTTGGCGATGACTTCCAGATTCTGGGACTGGGCCGCCATGCCCGTCGCGGCTATGTCGAGCGCTCTCATCGTCATCGGCTGATCACTCCCTCAACTCAAATTTGCATCTGACTGACCTGCTGCCATGCGGCGACCGCCTTGTCGCGGATCGCCAGCGTCGTCTGCAAGGCTTGTTCGGCCGACATCACGCTGTCCGTGACCTCCTGGAAGCCCGCCTTGCCCTCGACGCCATGGATCGAGGCCGCCTCGGCGCCCCTGAGACTTTGCAGGGCGGCGCCGGCGGCCTGGGTCAGGGCGGCTCCGAAACCCTGTCCGGCGGTCGCGGCGGAAACGGCCGGGGCGCCGGAGGCTGCGCCGGCCAATGACTGAACAGCGCCGGCGGCGAGGGGAATCAGTGCGGGTATCATGTCAGCTCCTCATCAGGTCGATCGTGTCGGTAATCATCTTGCGCGTCTGTTTCACCACCTGCAGATTGGCCTCGTAGGAGCGGTTGGCCTCGCCCATGTCGGCCATTTCGAACAGAAGATTGACATTGGGCAGCTTGACGTCGCCATTGGCGTCGGCGGCGGGATTGCCCGGCATATGCTGGATGTTGAACGGCGTTTCGTCTTCACCAACGGATTTCACCGCGACCAGATTGTCGCCGCTGGCGCGATCGAGCGCGTCCTCGAAAGTGATGGTCTTGCGCCGGTAGGGATCGGCGCCGGCATAGGATCCGGTCGATTGCGCATTGGCGATATTTTCCGAGACCACCCGAAGGCGCGCCGACTGGCTCTCAAGGCCGGAGCTCGCGATGCGCAGCGAGGACGACAGCGGATCGATCGACATGGCCCGATCTCGCACCTTTAATTTTTCACCGCGCTCATCAGCATCTGATGAAACGCGCGGACGATGTTGATGTTGAGGGAATGGGCGGCGCCGACGTCGCCCGCCTTCATCATTTCCTGTTCGAGGTTGACGCTGTTGCCGGAATAGACGACGTCCCACGATTCCTGGGGCTTGACCTTCACGCTCTCGCCACCGTCGGAGACGGGCTGGATGTGGCCGGGACTGGTCGCCGCCAGCGACAATTGCATGTTCGACAGGACCGAGTCGAAAGGCGCGAGATCGCGCGCCTCGTAGCCCGGCGTATTGGCGTTCGCGACATTGGACGCGATCGTCGCCTCGCGGGCGTCGAGCCAGTTCGCCTGCCGGGAGGCGAGCGCGAACAGCGCCAGCGTCTGCATGGAAAATCTCCGCCAGAGTTCGACCGGCGCCGATAAGCGCGGCTTTCCCTCAGCGCGAGATTGCGCGACGAATCTTGCCCCAGGCTGGCGTTGTCAGACGGCGGCTCCTCTCGCGGGCGCCGTCTCGCCAGGCCCGCGACGGGTGAGAATCACGCGATTTTCGCCGTGTGGCTTGAACTCGCCTGAATAGCCGATGACGCTTTCGGCGGCGCCGAGCACCAGATAGCCGCCCGGCGCGAGGGCGCGCGTCAGGCGAGCCAGCACGTCGCGCTTCTGCTCAGGCGCGAAATAGATCAGCACGTTGCGGCAGAAGATCACGTCGAACACGCCGAGGTGGGAAAAATCGCTCATCAGATTCTGCTGACGAAAATCGACGCGCGCCTTGATGTTCTGATTGATCGCCCATTGGTCCTTGCGCTTGGTGAAATAGCGCACGAGATGCGACATGGGCACCCCGCGCTGCGCCTCGAAATGGCTGTAGACACCCTCGCGCGCTCGTTTCAGGACGGATTCGGCGATGTCGGTGGCGACGATGTCCACGCTCCAGCCGACCAGCCGACGCGCCTCCTCGTCGAGGATCATCGCCAAGGAATAAGGCTCCTGGCCCGTTGAACAGGCGGCTGACCACAGGCGGATGCGGCGCCTTTGCGCGCGGATCTCGAGAAGCTCGGGCAGGATCGCCTTGCGGAAGCCCTCGAACGGCGCGCGGTCGCGAAAGAAGAAGGTCTCGTTGACGGTCATAGCCTCCGTCACCTTCTTCGCCAGCGTGGGATCCGTTTCAAGCCGCGCGACCAGTTCGGGCAGGTTGTTCAGACCGGCCTGCGCGATCACCGGATTGAGCCGCGCCTCGACAAGATATTGCTTCTCGCGGTCGAGCGAGAGGCCCGAGGATTTCAGCAGAAAATTCTGCAGGGCGGCGAAAGCCTGGGACATGACGCGTTACTCGGCGATCTTGACGGGCGGGCGGCGGCGCGGTCAGCAGAGTCCCACTTCCTCGAATTTCGATTTCACGATCTGCTTGTTGAAGGGCTTCATGATATATTCGTCGGCCCCGGCCTGCATGGCGCGAGTGATATGTTTCACGTCGCTCTCCGTCGTGCAGAACAGCACTTTCGGCGCCGCGCCATTGGGCATCTGGCGCAGGTTGACGAGGAACTCCAGCCCGTCCATCACCGGCATGTTCCAATCGAGCAGGATGGCGTCCGGCATCGCGCTGGCGACGGCGGCGAGCGCCTTCTGCCCGTCCTCGGCCTCCGAGGCCTTGAAATTCAGCTCTTCGAGGATTTTCTTGGCGATGCGCCGGATCATCGGCGAATCGTCGACAACGAGCACGTTCTTCATAATCCATCTCCATTGTGCAATTCGGTCTGACGGCGACGCTTCAGCGGTCCTCGGTGAAGTCGAAGACCGCGTCGATATTGAGCAGGGGCATGAGTGTTCCCGCGACGCGATGATAGGCGGCGGCGAATTTCGCCCGGCCGCGCGCGATATGCGGCGGCGGCGCGACGGTCGTGTCGGGGGCGAGACTCAGGACGTCGCCGATCTCGTCCACCAGCAGCGCGAAGGCCTCGCCGGCGTGCTCGATCCCGATCGCCAAGCTCCCCGGGCCGTCACCTTCGGCCTTCAGGCCGAGCCGCCGGCGCAAGCTCACCGCCGTGACGATCTTGCCGCGCAGGTTGACGAGACCGACGATGTCGCGCGGCCCGCCCGGCGCGCGGGTGACCGGGCCGATGCGGAAAATGGTCTGAACCCGGGTCACCGGCAGGCCGAAAACGTCGTCGGCGACCTTGATCGAGAAATAGCCGTCGAGCGCATTGGCCGCGGCGCGGGGCGCCTCGCTCGACATGCGGGAAGGCTCGAAGCTCATGCGGCGACTCCCGAGGCAAAGGCGGCGCCGTCCCGGAAGCCGTCGTCGGCGACGCAGGCGCGGATGAGGTCCAACAACTGGTTGCGCTGGAATTTCCCAACCGCCGCCGCCATCCCGGCGGCTTGCGCCGCGCGGACGACCTCGCGGCTGGCGAAAGGCGCGAGGGCGATCATCGGCGCGCGCGCCCCGGCCTCGCGCAGGCGTCTTGCGAGTTCGAAACCGGCGCCGTCGGGCAGATCGACATCGACGAGAATCGCGTCGAAGCGCGGGTTATGGCCGACTCGCGAGACGGCCTGCGCGCCAGTCTCCGCCTTGACGACCTCGAATCCTGCGGCGGAAAGCGTGGCCGAAAGCATATCGCGGAAGAAGGCTGCGTCGTCCACCAGCAGCAGGCGGCTCTTGCGCGGGGCGCCGCTCTCGCCGGAGCCCCGCAGCATGTCGATGAAATAGGCAATGTCGAGCAGTTCGACGACCTTGTCGCCGATACGGGCGGCGCCGACGATTCCTGGCGCGCCGCCGGCGATTTCCACGTCGAGCTTCTCGTCCACGATATCGAGGATGCGGTCCACGAGCAGGCCGAAGGGCTCGCCGTCGGGCGAGACGACAAAGACGGTGTTGCCGCCCTCCTTCACCATCGCATCCGGCGCGGCGGCGACGATCGGCATCAGGCGCCCCTGATGCTGGATCAGCATCATGCCGTTGGAATGTTCGATCTTTTCCGACGACACGGTTTCGATCCGCGCGACGTTCGAGAGCGGCAGCACCTTGTCCACACCGGAGCCGGCGCGGAAATAGATCAGCCGCGTCTTGTCGGCGCCGTCGCGCGCGCGCTCCGCCTCGCTGGCCGCCGTTTCGCGCGCCGGCGTAAGCCCCAGGGCCTCGCGCAGCCCGTTGGGATCGAGAATCAGCACCACCGAACCGTCGCCGAGAATGGTATGGCCGGAGAAGGCCGCAAGATGCTGCAGCGAGCCGCCCATCGGCTTGACCACGATTTCCTGCACGTCGGTGACGGCGTCGACAGTGATGCCGAAGGACTGGGCGCCGACGCGCATGATCACGGCGAGCTGCTCTGGTTCGGCGGCGCGCGCTTCGGGCGGCGCGAGATGGAGAAGTTCGGCGAGGCTGCCGATTGGCAGGACCGCCTCGCGCAATTGAAGGATTTTCGCGCCCTGAACGAATTCGATACGATGTTCTCCGCCCGTGACGCCGACCGCCTCGACCACCGAATGCTGCGGCAGGGCGAAGCGCTGGCCATGGGCTTCGACGATCAGCGCCGGCGCGATGGCGAGGGTCAGCGGGATCTTGAGCGCGAAACGAGTCCCCCGCCCCGGCGTCGAGGACAAGGCGACCGAACCGCCGATCGCCTGGATGTTCTCGCGCACCACATCCATGCCAACGCCGCGCCCCGAAACATTGGTGACCTTTTCGGCGGTCGAGAAGCCCGGCGCGAAGATGAAGCGGTAGATTTCCTCGTCGGTCATCCGTTCGAACTGCTGTTCGGACGCCAGCCCGAGCTTCAGGGCCTTGTCCTTGATCCGCGCCTTGTCGAGGCCGCGCCCGTCGTCGCTGATCTCGATGGTGATCTGGCCGGCCTCGTGCGAAGCCGCGACCCGCACAGTCCCCGCCGCCGGCTTGCCAAGTCGGACGCGCTCGTCGGGCGGCTCCAGCCCATGATCGGCGCAATTGCGCACGAGATGGGTGAGCGGATCGCGGATGAGCTCGATCAGCTGGCGATCGAGTTCGGCGCCGCCGCCATCGGTCACCAGATTGATCTTCTTGTTCAGATCGGTCGCGAGATCGCGGATCATGCGCGGCAGATTGGCGAACACGCGCTCCACCGGCTGCATGCGCGCGCGCATCACCGCGTCCTGCAGATCGGAGGTCATGGCCGACAGGCGCTGCAGCGGCGACTTGAGCGCCTCGTCGCTCCTGTGGCGCGTGATCTCCATGAGCTGGTTGCGGGTCAGCACCAGCTCCGACACGAGCTGCATGATTCGCTCGAGCGTTTTGATATTGATGCGGATCGTCTCGGCGCGCTTGCCCTGCGCCGGCTCGGCGCCGCGCGCGGCCGCGAGCGCCCCCATGGGCGCCGCGCCCGCTCCGGATTGCGGGGCGGCGGGCGCAGCCGCCGGCGCAGGCTCCGGTTCAAGCTCCATGTCGGCTTCGGGCGCGCATTCGCTCGTGGACGCGCGTTCGCGGACGCCGGCCAGCGGCGCCTCCTCCTGCGCGCGCCGGCATTCGGCGACCCGCGCTTCGAGCAGCGCGACCATGTCGTCGTCGTCGCCCTCGCCTTCGACGCCTTTTTCCTCCAGTTCGGCGAGCAGCGCCTTGACGCCGTCCACCGCGTCGAGAATGGCGGAAACGACTTCCGGCGTCGCCTCGGCCCCTTCGCGCAGCGCCCCGATCAGATTTTCCGCGGCGTGGGTCAGCCGCTGGAGCCGGGCAAGCCCAAGAAAGCCGCAGGTGCCCTTGATCGTATGGACGAGCCGAAAGATGCTGGCGATGAGGCCCGCATCCCCCGGATCCCTCTCGAAGGCCACGATCTGCGCCGACGCCGCCTCGATCTGCTCGGCCGATTCGGCGAGGAATTCCTTTAGCATTTCATCCATGGCTCGGCTTCCGCTGTTTTTTCGATGGCGTCTTCGTTCCTTCGGAACGTTTTGTGGGATGCGCGCCGATCGGCCCCTCGTTGATCAGCCGCGCGACATAGGCGAGCCCCGCGCGCATCGCCTCCGCCGTCGCCTCGCAAGGCTCCGCGATCGATTCGGGGAAGTTGGGGCCGTTCATCTCCTGAACAACCCTGGATTGCGCCAGAAGCGCAATGTCGTTCAGGCGGTTGAGCAGGGATTCGAAACGCGCGCGCAAGGTGGGGTCGACCTTCTCGTAGCGGCGCGCCGCCTCCCGCGCCCCGGGCAAAGGCGAATGCTGGAAATATTCGCGATAGCCGCGCGGTCGCCAGGCCAAAACCTCGTCGGTCATTTCCGGCATGCTCGGCAGAAATTCCAGCACGAGAATCATCTCGTTGAATACATTTAGATAATCATTCGCAAGCCCCGTAGCCGGGCTCACCAGTCCGAAGCCCGGTTCGGCGCCGTGACGGTCCGAATCGGCAAGCTGCGATTGAAGCGGCGCCTCTCGGTTTGGCATCGCCGACAACACCCGTTTTAGTTGTATTTATTCGTTATTGCTCGCCACACGATAAAAAATAGTTACCGTCCGCGTTCGGCCTGCGCGCTTTGTCGGGCGAAGCGCCTTTCGTCAATCTGCAATTTCCGGTTGTGGTTTCTTAACGAACCGCGCCCATCATGCGCGAGCCGGCGGCTCCGGCCTCGGCCCGAAACACCAAGCCGCGACCGACCCCGCGCGCAGGCGGGCGCAGTTCGCACAGGAGCCGGATTTCCTAATGCTGACCCGAAAGCCCGCGACATCCGTCATTCGCGTTCTCGTCGTCGACGATTCGAGCTTCATGCGCGGCGCGATCACGCGCCACATCCAGCGCGACGCACGCTTTCTGGTCGTCGGCGCCGCGGCCAATGGCCGCGAGGCCGTCGCCAAGACGAAGGAGTTGCGCCCCGACGTCGTCACCATGGATGTCGAAATGCCGGAGATGAACGGCATCGAGGCCTTGCGCCAGATTCTCGCGCAGACCTCGACCCCTGTCGTCATGCTGAGCGCGCAGACCGAGGCCGGCGCCAAGACGACGATCCAGGCGCTGCAATATGGCGCCATGGACTTCATCCCCAAGAAGGCCGGCTTCGAACAGCTGCATGAAAAACTGGCCGCCGTCGCCGGAGCCGCCCGCGCGCGACTGTCGCCGATCGCGGCGCCGCGCGGCCAGGCCGTCGCGGCGAAGCCGCGCCTCGGGCCCTTGAGGCCGCGCGTCGTGGTGATCGGCAGCAGCACCGGCGGCCCGAGCGCGCTGAGGCAGGTGCTCGAACGCCTGCCGTCGCCGTTTCCCGCGCCGATCGTCGTCGCCCAGCACATGCCGGCGCAGTTCACCTCGGCCATGGCGAAATGGCTGGCCGATCATTGCCCGCTGAAGATCGTCGAGGCCGCCGACGACATGGCTCTCGCGCCGGGCTGCGTCTATATCGGGCCGGGCGGCATGCAGTTCCGCGTCGTCAACGGCCGCGTGAAAATCTCCGCCGACCAGGGCGAGAGCCTCTACAAGCCGAGCGTGGACGTGCTGGCCCTCAGCGTCGCCATATCTTGCGGCGGCAATGCGCTGGCGATCATGCTGACCGGCATGGGCAATGACGGCGCCAAGGGCTTCCTGAAGCTCAAGGAGGCGGGAGCCTATGTGATCGCGCAGGACCAGGCGTCCTCGGCGGTCTGGGGCATGCCCCGCGCCGTCGCCGAAGCCGGCGCCGCCGACGAGATTCTCGCCCTTGGCGAAATCGGAAAAAGGGTCGGCGTTCTGCTCGGCCTCGCCACTTGATTTGGCTCGCGGGATTTGCCGGGATCACGGCGTCGCCGACCCCCCTCCGGGGATCAGCGGCGCGACCTGCGCGAGCGAGCGCCGGCTGGCGACCACGACCCAGTAATCGCCCATCCGCCGGATGGCGATGATCCGTCCGATTTCCGGCGCCTCGTCGCCGACCCGGACCCGACGAAAGCCGTTCTCCGATTCGAGCAGGGCGTTGTCGTCGTTCAATTCGACGACTCGGACATTCCGACGTTCCGGCGGGACTCGCGCCTCGGGGCGCGTCGACACGGCGCCCACCGGAGTCATGTCGATGGAAATGGCGCGCTTCGGACCGCGCGACCGGCCCTCGGCGGCGGCCGCGCGCACAGCCGCCTCGACCGCCTTAACGCGATTGGGCTGGGCGAAAATCGCGAAATCCTGCATGGCGTAGATGCGCGGCCCGCCATCCTGATGCGTGAACATGAAGACCGCGAACCACAGGGAGCCTGCCGCGCAGGCGAGGCCGACCGCCTTCAAAGCGAGATCGCTCATGCTTTCTTCCCCTGCTCAGCGTTCCTGTCGCCCTGCAGGGCGTCCGCCAGTTCGCGAAAGGCGTCCACGCTCGGCGGGTCCTCGATCGACTGGCTCATGCCGTCATAGATTTTCGGCGCGAAGGCCACGGCCTGGTCCATCAGCGGGTCGGCGCCGGCGTGATAGCCGCCCATCAGCCGCAGATCACGCGTGGATTCGTAGCGCGCGATCATGCCGCGCAACTTCATCACCAAAGCCCGCTGCTCCTTGGTCCAGACGTGATGCGCGAGGCGCGATACCGAGGAGAGAACATTGACCGCCGGATAGCGCCCCTGATCGGCGATGGCGCGGTCGAGCACGATATGGCCGTCGAGGGCGCCGCGCACATTGTCGGCGACCGGATCGTTGTGATCGTCGCCATCCACCAGCACCGAGAACACGCCGGTAATCGAGCCTCCGCCGCTCTCGCCCGGTCCGGCGCGCTCCAGCAGCTTGGGCAGTTCGGAAAAGACGCTCGGCGCATAGCCTCGCGCCACCGCCGGCTCGCCGGTAGCCAGCGCCACATCGCGCGCTGCATGGGCGAAACGTGTGATCGAATCGACGATCAGCAGCACCGATTCGCCCTGGTCGCGCAGATATTCCGCCACGCTCATCGCGGTCTTCGGGGCGAGGCGGCGCATCATCGCGCTCTCGTCGCCGGTCGCGACCACCGTGATGGCGAGCTTCCGGTTTTCGCCCAGGGCGTCGTCGAGAAATTCCCGCACCTCGCGCCCGCGCTCGCCGACGAGCGCGATCACCACGCTGTCGAAGCCGGACGAGCCCGCCAGCATGGCGAGCAAAGTCGATTTGCCGACGCCGGAGCCGGCGAACACGCCGATGCGCTGGCCGGCGCAGATCGGGGTGAAGAAGTCGACCACGCGTATGCCGCTCTTCACCGGGCGGCGCACGCGCTCGCGCTTCATCGCGGCCGGCGGCTCGGCGTCAATGGGCACGGAGCGCGGTCCTTCGAGCAGCGGCCCGAGCCCGTCGACGGGACGGCCGAGCGCGTTGATCACCCGCCCCTTCCAGGAGCGGTGCGGCTTGAGCCGCATCGGCCGGGAACGAAAGGCGAGATGGCCAACCCCAGCCTGCACCCGCGCGTCAAAGCTCTTGACCGTCACGGCGGCGGAATCGATCCGCACGACCTCGCCCGGCGCCCCGCGCTCGTCGCCATCGACGCGGACCACGTCGCCGAGCTTGAGCAGCCGCGACAGGCCGGCGACGCGGAAAGCCGACGGCCCGACCTCGGTGATGACGCCGCCCACGCGCACCGGATCAATCCGCAGCTCCGCCTCCTGAACCTCGCGCAGCAATTGCTCCAGCGCCTGCATGTCCAGCTCCTGCCGTTACGACGTCGCGCCGAGCGTCTTGATCGCGTCCAGGAACGAGCCTTCGGTGGACTGCGTCGCATTGGACGAGGCGTCGAAGGCGCGCGACACTTCGATCATGCGCGTCATCTCCAGCACCGGATTGACGTTCGAGCCCTCGGCCACACCCTGCGCCACGCCATAGTTGGAGAGGTCCAGCACGGGGGCCGCCGGAATGTCAGGTTTGACCGAGGAATTGTCGTAACGGGTCAGCCGCGCGGCGGGATCGATCGAAAACAGGCCGACGGCGGCGATCTGCGCGCCGTTCTGGGTGATCATGCCGTCCTGGGAAACGGTCGGCGTCCCGGCGCCCGGATCGAGCATGATCGGCGCGCCGCCGGCGTCGAGGATCGGATAATCATTGACGCTGCGCAAGGTCCCGCTGTCGTCCATGTGCAGGCGGCCGTCGCGCGTATAGACGACGCCGCCCGGGACCTGGAGCCCGAACCAGGCGTCGCCCTGCGCCGCGATGTCGAGCGGATCGCCAGTTTGACTCAGGGCTCCCGGCTGGCGCGAAATATAGCTTGCGCCCGCGCTCGCGAAGGCGGTGGGCTCTTGCCCCGCCGGCGACAACAGCGACGAAAACGTCACTTCCTCGGCGCGGAATCCGCCGGTGTTCACATTGGCGATATTGTTGGCGATCGTGTCGAGACGCTTCTGCAAGGCGATCTGACCCGACAGCGCGACATAAAGGCTCGATTGCATCGCTAAATCCATAAACCGGGCGCGTAAGAATGAGCGCGCCGGCGCCATCACACCGTCTCGCGCTTGCCTCAGGCTTGCCTTGCGGGGTTCAGCCTCGCGCAAGCCCGAACCCTCCTAATGCGCGGAAAGCAAATCCGAGCGGAGCGCGGTCTTGAATTTCGTCATCGGCCTCGTCATTTCCTTCGGCTGCATGCTCGGCGGCTATGCGGCTTTGGGCGGCCACCTCCACACTTTGCTCCAGCCCTTCGAATTCATGATCCTCGGCGGCGCGGCGCTCGGCATTTTCGTCGTCGCCAATCCCGTGCCGGTGATCAAGGACACCGGCGCGGCGATGGCCGAGGCGATCGCCGGCAAGGCGCCGAAGCAGAAAGACTTTCTCGACATGCTGTCGCTGCTTCATTCGCTGATGCGCGAAATGCGCGGCAGGTCGCGCGGCGAAGTCGAGGGGCATATCGACAATCCGTCCGAATCCGAAGTCTTCCGCGCCCATCCCAAGGTTCTCGCCAACAAGCTGCTGCTCGGGTTTGTCTGCGATTACGCCCGCCTCATCATCATCGGCTCAGCGCGACCCTATGAGATCGAGGCGCTGATGGACGAGGAAATCCAGACCATCAGCTATGACAAGCTGAAGCCCTATCACGCCCTGACGACGGTGGCCGACGGATTTCCCGCGCTCGGCATCGTCGCGGCGGTGCTTGGCGTCATCCACGCCATGGGCGCGCTCGACCAGGGTCCGGAAGTGCTCGGCGGCCTGATCGGCGCGGCGCTGGTCGGCACATTTTCCGGCATTTTCGCATCTTACGGCATCATCGCCCCGGTCGCGCAGCTGATCAAGGCCACCCGCACCAAGCAGTTGCGCCTGTTCGTGCTGATCAAGCAGACCCTGCTCGCTTATATGAACGGCGCGATGCCCCAGATCGCGGTGGAGTTCGGCCGCAAGACCATCCCCGCCAAGGAGCGCCCCTCCATCGACGAGGTCGAGAACGAAACCACCTCCGGCGGCGCCGAACGGCTGGCGGCCTGACCCATGGACGCCAAGACCGAGTCCCCGTCGCAGGGCGCGGCCGAAAGGCTGCTCGACAATCCGGGCCTGAGCGTCGAGCGTCTGCCGATGCTTGCCATGATTTTCGACCGGCTGGCCGCCGCCTGCGCCGAAGGCTTGCGGCCTTTTTCGCCAGCGATCGTGACCTGTTTCGTCAATTCGATCGCGACCGACCACGTGTGGGACGCGCTCGACGCCTATGACGGCAGCATCGCCGCCATTCTCTATTCGCCGGAGCTCGACGCGCGCATCCTCGTCGGACTCGACCGGCGCTGCATGTTTTCGCTGATGGAGGTTCTGCTCGGCGGCGACACCAAGGAGCCGCCCCACGAGGACGACCGCAATTTCTCCACCCTCGAAACCCGGGTCGCGCAGACGGTGTTCGAGATCGCGGCCGAGGCGCTGCATTCCGCCTTCGGGCCGATCATCGCCACGAAATTCCGTCTGGAGCGCGTCGAGACGCGCATGGACTTCACGGTCATGGGCCGCCGCAACGTGCTTGGCGTGATCGCAAAGATCCTCATCCAGGCCATGGACATCGGCGGCCAGATGTTCGTCGTGATCCCCCAGCCCGCGCTTACCCCGATCCGCCAGCAATTGTCGCGCGACCTTTCCAGCGACGGTTCGGCGAGCGACCCGCGCTGGCAAAAAATGATGCGCGCCGGAATCGAAAAGGCGGAAGTCGCCGCTTTCGCTATTCTCGACGAGGCCAGTCTGACGCTCGGCGATGTCTCCGGCTGGCGCGTCGGCGACCTCCTGCCCTTGAAGGCCGCCGCCGACACCAAGATCCGACTCGATTGCAAGGGCCAGTCGCTGTTCTGGTGCGAACTTGGCCAGGCCAAGGGCCATTACACGCTGAAAATGGCCGACCGCGTCGACAATGAGGAAATGCCGCTCGCGCAATTCCTCGAACTGGCCGGCGCGAGCGAACGAAGCTGACTTCCTGCTCCACGAGGGACGACATGGCTGAAGCCGAAGACATGCAGCAAACGGCGGCCCCGCCGGCGGAGATTGGCGAAGACGGGCCGGACGTAGCCTCGCGCAAGCATGACGCCATCCTGCGCATTCCGGTGACCGTTCAGGTGGTGCTGGGCTCGGCAAGAATGCCGGTCGCGCATCTGATGAAGCTCGGACGCGGCGCCGTGGTGGCGCTCGACCAGCGCGTCGGCGAGCCGGTCAATGTCGTCGTCAATGGCCGCATCGTCGCGCGCGGCGAAGTCGTGGTGGTGGACGAGGACAATTCGCGCTTCGGCGTCTCGCTGACCGAGATCGTGGGCTCCGCCGATGCCGACGCCTTCGTCTGAGGAGACCACCCACCCCGGCGGCGGTTTCGCCGGACGCGGCCACGTCATGGCGCGGCCGCTGTTCGGCGCCGAAAAAGTCGCCGCGCTGCTCCTCGCCCTCGACAAGCCGATCGCCGGGCGCCTGCTGAAGCGCCTGGACTCGCTCGAACTGCGGCAGGTGACCCGCGCGGCTTCCGAACTCGGCGCGGTCAATCCCGCCACCGTCGAACGCCTGATCGCTGATTTCGAGGAGCAATTCTCCTCCGGCGCCGAACTGGTCGGCTCCGCGGGCGAGGCGGAAAATCTTCTGGCCGGCGCGCTGCCGCCGGAGGAAGCCTCCGAAATCCTGTCCGACGTGCTCGGCAATTCCAACAAGGCGATGTGGGATCGGCTCTCGGCCGCGCCCGAGGGCGCTCTTGCCTCCTATCTGGCGAAAGAGCACCCCCAGACCTTCGCCTTTGTGCTCTCCAAACTCTCCGCCGGAACGGCGGCGAAGATCATGGCCCAGACGCCGCGCGACCTGCGCAACGGGCTGATGCGGCGCATGCTGTCGCCGCGCCCGGTGATGGATCCGATGATGCGCCTGCTCGAACGCACGCTGCACGAGGATCTGCTGTTGAATGTCGCGCGCAACACCGGCGCCGACACCCATTCCAAGATCGCCGACATCATCAATAAAATGGAGCGCGAGCAGATCGAGGACGTGTTGCAATCGCTGGCCGAGGACCGCCCCAAGGACGCCGAGACTCTGCGCGGCCTGCTCTTCACTTTCGAAGACATCGCCAAGCTGTCCGACCGGGCGCGCACCGCCGTCCTCGACAAGGTTCCCGCCGACCGGGTCATCCTCGCGCTCAAGGGCGCCGATTCCGCTTTCCGCGAACTGATCCTGTCCTCGATGGGGGCCCGCGCCCGCCGCATGGTGGAGAACGAACTCAACACCGGCGGCCCGGCCCAGCAGCGCGACGTGATGAAGGCGCGGCGCGCGATCGCCGACATGGTGCTCGACATGGCCGAGCGCAACGAGATCGAAATCCACGGCTCCGGCGAGTCGGACGCCATGTTCGAATGATCCGGCGATGAGCGACGCGCCCGACCGGGAAAGCCAGACCGAGGAAGCAACCGAAAAGAAAGTCCACGACTCTCTGGAACGCGGCGAGACGCCTTTTTCGCGCGAGGCGTCTCTTTTCGCCAGTCTTCTGGCCTCCCTGATCTTCTTCTCCTTCTTCCTGCGCGACGGCGTCGCGCGGCTGATCGCCGCCTTGCAGGGCCTGATCGATCACAGCGGACAGTTCCGTCTCGGCGAGGGGCGCAACGCCGCCCTGCTGCTCGACGCGGCGGCGCGCGCCTCGGGCGCCTTCGCCGCGCCGGCGCTGGTCCTGCTGACGGCGGCCGGCGTCATCGCCTCTATCGCCCAGAACCCGCCGCGCATGGTCGCGGACCGCATTTCGCCGAAATGGGAGCGGGTCTCGCCGCGCGCCGGCTGGCGGCGGATCTTCAGCCTGCGCGGCGCGACGGAATTCGGCAAGAGCCTGCTGAAGCTCGTGGTCGTCGGACTCGTCGTCGCCTTCCTTGTCAGGGGTGAAATCGCCGGCGCCTTCCGCGCGATCTTCTCCGACCCGGCCCGCCTCGCCGACCATCTGCTCGATGTCGCGCGCGGCCTGTTCGCCAGCGTCGCGGCGGCCGCCGGCGCGCTGGCCGCCGCTGACCTCGTCTGGTCGCGGATTCACTGGCGCCGCGATCTGCGCATGACCCGGCAGGAGGTCAAGGAGGAGCAGAGGCAGCTGCTGGGCGACCCGATGGTCAAGGCGCGCCTGCGCTCGGTCGCGCTCGACCGCTCGCGCAAGCGCATGATGGCCTCCGTGCCGACCGCGACCGTGGTGGTCGCCAACCCGACCCATTACGCCATCGCCATGCGCTATGTGCGCGAGGAGGGCGGCGCGCCGAAAGTCGTGGCCAAGGGCCAGGACCTGATCGCGCTGAAGATTCGCGAAATCGCCGAGGCCCACGCCATTCCGGTGATTGAGGACAAGGCTCTGGCAAGGTCGATGTACGACCGTGTCGAGATCGACATGATGATCCCGCCGGAATTCTACCGGGCGATCGCGGAAATCATCCATTTCCTCAATATGCGCGGCGCCGCCCGCCAGAACCCGAGAAGGTGAACGACATGCCCGCCGCCGCAACCGCCTTCGCCTGCGAGCGCGTCCTCGCCGAAAACATCGCCGATGTCGCGACCGAATTGCGCATGATCGACGTCGTCGATCTGGTCGGCTTCATTCGCGGCGAAAGCGTCGCCACCCTCGAGGATCTGATCAATTCGGCCTCGGAGCTCTATTTCAAACATGGCGCGCTGCGCTACGCCTTGACAGCCAATATCGACCTCATGTGGGAGACGCCGCCCTCGGTCTCGCTCAATATGGAGTTTTGCTGGAGTGGCGTGACCGCCTTCTTCGCCCTGCGACTCGATTCGACTTGCGCCGGCGTAGATCTTCAGCACATTCATTTCGACGTCGCGGCGGATGGCGCGCGCCCCGGCGAGCGCCTCGCCGAGGCCATGGCCGCCGCCCGCGTCGCCCCGCCCCGCCCCGGCCCGCCGCGCTGAGGCGAAAAGCGGCCGCCCGTCCCGCCTGAAGCTCTGACGCTCGCCATCCTCCCCCACATGGGGAAGTTACATTTTCCGACGGAGCGGCCGCGGGAAGGAATCAGTCGATCCTGGCGCCGAGGCGCAGCCCGCCCCAATGCCTGCCATTGACGACGATGGGCGCGGAAATGTCCTTGATCAGGACGACCCGCCCGCCGCCGAGATCGCGCGGATAAGTCTGGCTCAGAACCGGACTGGTGTTGCGCGCCGCCATCAGGCCGGTCGTGTCGTCGAAAATCCTGCGGTTGCGCGAATTGGCGTTGTTCCAGACCGGATCGTTCCCCTGCGGCGCGGAATATTTCCTGTTGTGGACGGGCAGATAGCCGTTGCGGTCCACCGCCGCCGAAAAGACCACCGCCGGATCGAGGTCGAGGATCGGCTCCTGGATCGCCGGCAGATGGCGCTCCAGAAAATCGAGCGCCTGATTGCGATATTGCTGCGGATCGGTTCCGGGCAGGGGAAGATAATTGCGGTCGAACAGGGCCGTCTCGGCGATTTCGCCGCTGGCCACGGCGCGCTCGAACAATTCGGCGATCATGCCGGCGCGCTCGACCGCAATGGCGCGTAAGGACTCCTCCTTGGCGAGAAGGCGCTGCATCAGGGCGCTCAGCGCCGCCTCCGTCTGCGCGGGAATCTTGATGAACTGGATTCGGTGGCCATGATCGGAAGGCGGCGCGACGCGGGCGCGCAGGGAGCCGAGTCCATTCAACTCCGCCTCGACGATCGATCCCTGTTCGAGCGATTCAGGCAGGCCGGCGACCAGCGCGCCCCCCGCCGAAATTTCGATGATCTCGCCGCCGAGGCGCCGCCCGTCCACGACGATCTCGAGCGCCACGCGCGCGGGAGATCTCGGATGTTTGCGCCGATCGACATCGACGAAATTCTTCACAGCAATGAGCAGGCGGGTGGAAAGCCGATCGAACAGAACGCCGACCTGTCGGGACTGGTTGGAGACTTTGCCCGCCGCGGCGTCCGCATCGCCCACAGCGCGGGTGAACACGTTGACGCTGTCGCCGAGCCGCGACGCCCCCTCCGCCGCGGCGTGAGCGCTTTGTCCGATTTCCTCGACCGCCGAGATCTGCTGGCTCGAACTCTGGGCGACGGCGGAAGCGATCTGGCTGATTTGCCCGATCAGATCGCGCATGTCCTTCATCGCGCCGGTCGCGGATTTCATCGCCGATTCGATTTCGGCGATCTGGCCCGAAATCTCCCGGGTCGCCGCATTGGTGCGCTGGGAAAGCTGCTTCACCTCATTGGCGACCACCGCGAATCCCCGGCCGTTTTCCCCGGCGCGCGCGGCCTCGATGGTGGCGTTCAGCGCCAGCAAGCTGGTCTGGTTGGAAATGCCGGCGATCAGCCCGACGATCTCGCTCACCCGCGCGGCGGAGGCCGAGAGCGCGGCAAAACGGCGCTCCGCCTCGTCCGCGCGCGCGACCGCGTCGCCCACCAGCGCATTGGTTTGACTGGCCTGACGCCCGACTTCCTGACTGGACGCCTGCAATTCCTCGACCGCCGCGGCAACCGCCGTCATGGATTGCGACGTCGTCTCCACGCCATCCTGAACCAGCGCGACCCCGCCGCGCAATTCTGTCAGCAGCTTCTCCAGACCGTTGACGATCGAGCGCAGATCCTCGGATTGGGCGTTCGCGACCTCGTTCGAGGACTCCAGCTCCGCTTCGACCGCCTCTTTCAGTTCGAGCGCCTCGGCTTCGCGGGCCGTCCGCGTCACGCCGGCGAAAAAGGCGCCGAGATTGGCGGCCATATCTGTAAAGACCGATATTGTCAGGGCTTCGGCCAATTCCCGCTCCCGGGCGTGGCCGGCGAGGATCACCCGAAGAAAATTCCGGACGAAATAGCTGTAGGCGCCAAGATACAGTTCGGGCGAGAGCCTGACCCGCACATGGGTTTCTCCGATGCGCGCCGCCCGATCCCTGATCTCTTCGCCGGGCGGATGGGCGAGCAGGAACCGCCAATGTTCGAGATTGGCGTCGCGGACCCGTTTCGCCGTGGCCGGATCGCGCAGCAGCGCCGCCTTCACGGGATCAGCGCCGTGTTCGGCATAGAAGGCGTCGAAGATTTCCTCGATCCGCGGCGCGACCGCCGCGCTCAGCGCAGCATAGACGCCGGCTCCGCCCATCTCGCGCGCCCGCGCCCGCTTCAAAGGATTCAATCCCATGTTTCCGCACCATCGGCTGAAGGCGCGAGGCCCTGAATCGGGCGAGCGCCGGTTGATCGAAGAGCCATTGTCGCGGCGGCGGCTTGCTCGGACCTTGCCCTTTGCCACTCGTCGCTATTGCGGCATCTGGTCCTTCGGCATGTACGAGAAGTCCTGCACCAGGACGTCCTTGATCAGGCCCTTGCCGAGCTTCTCGTTCACCACGGTGCGAATCTGGCTGGTGAGCGCGTTGATGTCATATTTGTCGAGATGGCGAAAATCGACGCTCGGATCGCCGTAAATCGTGCGGAACGCGTCATCGAGCACGAAGGCCTCGGGATTGACGTTGAGCTTTTCCGCCTGCTTCACGTCGATTCCATAAAGGAACTGGACGATGACATAGCCGAGCAGCGCGCCATCGGCGATCACCGGCACGTTGATGACTCGCGACTTGCGATATTGGTAACTGTGTTCGGCGCCCTCTTGATGCGCCGGCGCCGCATGGGCGAACCGCCATTGCCCCGCCTCGAAGCTCGACAGCGCGGCGATCGCGCTCGCCCACAGGGCCAGAATGAGCAATTTGACCATTGTCCCCGCTCAGCCGCGCCACGGCGCGCCGCCACGGCCGTAGGTTCCGTCCGACTCCGCCTCCTGCATCGTCCGCGACAGCAAGGCTGCGATGGCGTCCACGGCCTTCAGATGATGCGCCAGCATGGCCTGGTTGTCGTCGAGCTTCGCAGCCAGCCTCTTGACCCGCGTCCGGTCCGCCGCGGCGAGATCCGCGGCGTCGAAAAAGCGCAGGATGCGATTGATTTCGAGCAGGCCCTGATGCTTGCGATGATTGAAATCGCTGAGGTCGACGATGCGGTTTTCCCGCAGGATCGCGGTCTCCTGGTCGATCGCCGCCTCCATGCGGTCGAGGGCGTCATAGAGCGCGGCGGCGTTGGCGCAAGCGCGCTCGGAACTGCGGGACGTTTTCATCGGGCCTCGCCAAATTTGAGTCGGCCGGGGGTTTCCGGCCGGTTGGGGCGCGCGTCAGGCGCCGGCCAATCCGTGTTTCTTCGACTGCAACAGGTTCTGGTGGGTGGCGAAAAGCCGCTCGCCAATCTTGAGAGCGCCCGATTTCGCGATCTGCTCGGCGATCTTTTCCGAGAGCATCGACTTCCAGACGTCGCCGGCGACGCCGGCGCCATAGACGTCGCTCGCCTGTTTCGGCAGCATCTCGTCGATCATGCTTTTCAGGAGCATGCTTTCGAGCCCGACTTCCGCCTTGCGCGCGGGACTGAGCTTTTCGTTGAGCGCGGCGACCGGGTTCTTGTAAGAGACGCCGCACGGCATCGGAACGGAGGCCGGCAGGCGGTCGAGCGCGGCGGCGAAATCGCCCGAAATGTCGCCCGACGCGGCGGCGAGCGTTCTCGTCGTCGCCGCCGCCTTTTGCGGATCGGCGGCGCGCGCCACATCGAGAATGAGGTCCGAAGCCGGAGAAATCGTCAACTGCCGCTCCCGTAGTCAAGGACCAGATTAAACATCCTGGCTTACGGCAGGCTTGTCGGCGGGGTGGCTTGCTGGATTGCAGCGAGGCTTTCGCCAAGATCGAGCAACCGGCGCTTTTCCTCGTCGCGCTCGACTTTGTCCGCCTCCTCCCTCACCAGCTTTTCGAGGGCGCGGCGCTGCGCGTTGCGCTGGACGACTCTCTCACGCTGCGAGACGGCCCGCGCCTCCAGCGCCGCGGCGCCGCGTTCAACCGACGCGACCCGACGGCAGGCGAGTTTGAGCAGAAGCGGGTCCTTCTCGGCCGCGCCGCCGAGAAAGCCCAGCAGGGCGCGACGCTCTTTCGCGGCTTCGTGCTTCTGCCGCTCGATCGCGGCGAGCCGCGCCTCCTCAAGCTCGCGCATTTTCGTTTTCACCGCGAGCAGCCGCTCCAGGGCTTTCTTTCTCTCATGCATCAATTGCCTCGCAACGCCCAGTCGCCGAACGCCGACATGAAGGCCGTCACCATCGCGCCGGAAACGAAGTAGAACAGGATCAATCCGCCCGCGATGACAAAGGGGCCGGAAATGAAATAGACCGGGATTTGCGGCGTCAGCCGGTTGACGAGGCCGATCGCGAGATTGACCACCACCGCATAGACGATGAAGGGACTGGAAATACGCAAGCCCACGATGAAGGCGGCCGAGAGGTCGCCGGCGACCGTGTGCAGCGCCGCTTCGGGCCTCAGGAGGAAGCCGACCGGCATGACCGCATAGGAGGCGACGAGCCCACGAATCAGCTCCCAATGCAGACCGGAGACGAAGATCAGCACGGTCGCGGCGGTGGTGATCAGCGTCGCGACGGGCGGCAGCGGCTCGCTCTCGTCGATTGGCGCGCCGAGCGCGTTGCTCATGCCGATCTGCATCGAAGCCGCCATCATCATGGTTTCGAGCGCGAGAAAATAAAGACGCCCGAGCAGGCCGATCATGGCGCCCAGAAACAATTCGGAAAAGATGTCGCCCACGAGCGCGCCGAAATCGGAAAAGGCGATTTTTTGCCGCGCCGCCAGCGCCGGGGCCAGCGAGAGGGTCAAGGCAAGGGCGACGAACAGCCGCGCCCGCGCGGGAACGCGCGCGCTCGAAAATCCCGGCGCCAGCATCAGGCTTCCACCGATGCGGCAGAACAGAACCAGGAAAGTGGCGGCGAGATCGCCGGCATGAAAATTCAAGAGATCGTTCCCAACGACTTGAACTCGACTCCGCGCGCCAGTTCGAGATGCGACAGCACCGGCAGGGTGGCGAACAGGCGCTCGACGATCATCCGGACATAAGGACGGGTTTCGGGCGTGGCGACGATCACGAATTGCTCGCCCGCGTCCATCAGCTTGCGGATCGCCGGCGACGCCTCCTCGCCGAATTCCTCGACGAGGCGCGGGTCGATGTCGAATTCGGCCACGTCGCCCTTGGCGTCGCGTTTGAGCGCCTGATGGAACACCATGTCCCAGCGGTTGCCGAGCCGCAGGATTTTCAGCACCCCGCCCTGCGCGAGATCGCCGCAGATCTGCTGGGCCATGCGCAGGCGGACATGTTCGGCGATCTGTTCGGCGCGCCGCGCATGGGGCGCGATCTCGGCGATGGCTTCGAGAATGAGGTGCAGGTTGCGAATCGAGATGCGCTCGGCGAGCAGCAGTTTCAGCACCGCCTGCAAGCCGGAATAGGAGATCAGCGACGGGCTGATCTCGTCGAGCAGCCGCTTGTATTCCGGCCCGAGCCGCTCGAACAAACTGCGCATGTCCTTGTAGGACAGAAGCTGCGCGAGATTATTGCGCAGGACTTCGGAGAGATGCGTCAGCAGAACCGACATATTGTCGATCGGGTTGAAGCCGGCGCGCCGGGCCTCGGCGACATAGACCTCGGAAATGCTGTAGGCCTTCATCCCGAACGCCGGTTCGCGCGTCTCCTCGCCCGGAAGGTCGGGCCTTTTGCCGTCGCCGCTGATGACGAGATAGTCGCCGATCCGCACCTCCTGGCGGGCGACGATCGCGCCGTGAATCCTGATCTCGTATGATTTCGGCGGCGCGGACAGGTTGTCCGACACTTTGATCTCGGGCACCACGAAGCCATATTGCGTGGCGAATTTTTTGCGCATCCGCGCGACGCGAGTGGAGAGTTCGCTCTGCGACGCCAGCAGCCGCGCGGCGAGCTGCTTGCCTAGAACCAGCTCGATTTCATGGGTGCGCAGGGATTCCTTGACCGAATTCTTCGCCTCGGCGCGGACCTGCTCCTCGCGGGCGAGCTCGGCCGCCTCGCTGGCCGCCTGCTTTTCGGCGAGCTTGCGCGGAATGGCGTAGCCGAGGAAAGCCAGCACGCCGCTGAGACTCGCGAAAGGGAGAAAGGGCAGCATCGGCACCAGGCCGAGGATGAACAGCAGGGCGCTGGCGACGAAGAGCGCGCGCGGGCGCCCGCCAAGCTGGTCGAACACCGCCTTTTCCGCCGAGCCGCGCGTCCCGCCCTTCGAGACCAGCAGGCCGGCGGCGAGCGAGACGATGAGCGCAGGAATCTGCGACACCAGTCCGTCGCCCACCGACAATTTGGTGAAGACGTCCGCGGCCGCCGCTATGTCCAGGCCGTGGCGGCTGACGCCGATGACGATCCCGCCGAAGACGTTGACCGCGAGGATGATCAGGCCGGCGATGGCGTCGCCGCGCACGAATTTCGACGCGCCGTCCATCGAGCCGAAAAAGGAGCTTTCCTCCTCCAGTTCCCGGCGGCGGCGCTGCGCTTCCTTTTCATTGATCAGGCCGGCGGAAAGGTCGGCGTCGATCGCCATCTGCTTGCCGGGAATGGCGTCGAGGGTGAAGCGGGCGCCGACTTCCGCGATACGGGTCGCGCCCTTGGTGATGACCAGGAAATTTACGGTGATCAATATGATGAACACCACAAGGCCGATGACGAAGTCGCCGTCCATCACCAGGCGGGCGAAGCCGCCGATGATATAGCCCGCCGCCGTCACCCCTTGCGCGCCATGGGCCAGGATGAGGCGCGTCGTGGCGATTTCGAGCGCAAGGCGCAGCATCGTGGCGACGAGCAGAATCGTGGGGAAGGCGGAGAATTCGAGCGGCTTTTCGATCCACAGCGCGACCATCAGGATCAGCACCGAAAAAGCGATCGAGAAAGCAAGGCCGAAGTCGATCAATATCGCCGGAATAGGCAGGAAGAAAATGCAGAGAATCGCGATAATGCCCAGGGCGAAGAACACATCCCGCCGGCTTTTTCCGCTTGCGGCGCCTTGGGTTAAAATCGCGTCGGTCATAAGGTCAGGCCAATCCGTCGTTTCGCTCAGATTGGCGGCGCAAGCTTGCGTCAGCCTGCCGGCGCGTCAGAAACCTTTTTCGACGCGCCCATAAACCTGTTCGGCGAAATTGTGGATCTGGGCGCCCATAAAGGCCCCGGTCAGCGCCAGGGCGAGAAACACGGCGACGATCTTGGGGACGAAAGTCAGCGTCGCTTCCTGGATCTGCGTCAGCGCCTGGAACAGGGCGATGATGATTCCCACCGCCATGGCCGCCGCCACCGGGGGGCCGCAGGCGACCATGATGGTCCGGATCGCGGCGTGAAGCAGGTCGAGGGCGTCGGCCTCGTTCATGGTCTCAATCTTTGGCCGGTCGGGTGAACGCGATCAGGAAATGGTGACACCCGGACCGAGCGCGAGGGTGGCGCCATTGCTCAAATTCGCGGTCACGCCGCTCGCTGTGACCGAGACCGAGGAAATGGTCCCGCTGACCGAGCCGTCCGACGAGGTCGCCGTCTTGCCGATGGCGGCCTCGGCTTGGGAAATGTAGGAATTGTTGAGCAGCGAGGTCAGCGTCGCATTGGTCTGGACCTGCTGCTCGACCGCAGAGAACGAGGCGAGCTGCGACACCTGCTGGGTCGGGTCCAGCGGGTTCGTCGGATCCTGGTTATGCAGCTCGGTGATCAGCAGTTGCAGGAATTCGTTGTAGTTGATCGTGGCCGATTGGGCCGCGGAGGTCGCCGAACTGATCGTCGCGGCCGGAGTGGTGGAGGTCACGGAAGACACGGTCATGGATCGATCCTTTTCATGCGGCCGCCGGCGTCCTCGGCTTGTCCGAGAGCAGGCTGGCTTCGAGAGGGTAAAGCGAGCGGATCGCCTTGAGGGCCTCGAAGGCGCGGCCCGCTTCCGCGAGCGCCGCCACGCCGCTCAGACCGTCCGCCACCGCGCCCGGCCCGAAAGCCTCGCTGGTGTCGGCCAGCATGGCGCGGAACACCTTGCGCGCCATCGGCGCGCCCTCGCGTTCCATCAGTTCCGTCTGCAGGACGAAATAGAGCTGCCGCAGGGGCGTGCTGGCCTCTTCCGGCTGGATCACATGCGCTTCGAGCAGGAAGGTCGCGTCGTTGAGCAATTCGATCGTCGCCTTGCGCTCGACCCTGATGACCGCGCCATTGATATAGAGTTTCTCGCCCGCGCGCAGTTTGAGCAGCATGGGCGCCTCACGCCAAGCCGTCGCGAATGATCGCGTTGACTTCGATGAGATCGGCGAAACTGTCCTTCGCGCCGCCCCGCAGACGCTCGATTTCCTTCAGCATCCACAAGCCGATGGAAACGAGCTGCGCGCGCAGGTCGCGCGGCAGATCGTTGCTGTCGCCGCTCAGATCCTCGATGAAGATCGTCCACAATTTGCGCAGGAAGGTGAGCGCTTCCTGCGCCGCGCGCGATCGTGCGCCGGATTTTTCCGCCGTTTCGAGCATCTCGATACAGCGCGACAGCGCATCGCGCTCGCGCGCGCGCATGTCCTGGGGCGAATCGTCGACGACTTCGGCATAGGAGAACTGATACATCAGGCAGGCCCGCGATTTTCAGGTTAGAGAAAGTTGACGAGGCTGAGTTTCTGGATTTGCGCAGTGAGCGAATAGGCCGTCTGCAGCTGCGTCGAGAGGCTGCTCACCTGGGTCGCGACCTGGTAGGCGTTGACCGACTCGATATTGTCGATCTGCGTCGTGAGCACATTCTTTTGGAGCGTGATCGCGCTGTCCGCCTCGGTGACCTGATTCTGCATCGCGCCCACCGTCGCGCTGACCGCGATCAGGCCGTTGCTGGCGCCGTTCATCAACGATTGCGCCGTGGACATCAGGCTGGAATAAGCGCCGGCGGAGAGGTTCAGCCCGCCGAAGGCGCTGACCATGGTCAGCGCCTGCGCCATGTCCTGAAACGCGGAATTATTCGCGCTGACCGAGGTTTCGATCGTTTGATCGGGACCGATCCGGCTGGTCGCGACGGTATCGCTGGCGGCCGACCACGACGAGGTCCAACCGGTCCCGCTGAACAGGGCGGCGAACTGATTGGACAGGAAGCCTTGCATCTGCGCCCCGGTGATCGAACTCACGCTCGGAGAGGTCGCGGGGAAGCCGAAGAAACTCTGGAACGCCGCGTTCACCGCGTTCTGCGCCGCGCTCGGCGGGGTCTGCGCGTAAGGCGCGATCGGGGCGGCGCCGCTATTGATTCCGGCGAAAACATAAGCGCCGCCGACCTCCGCGTTCATTTGCGCGGCGAAGCTCTGCAAGGCGCCGGAGGCCTGCTGCTGAAGCCCGATCGCGCCGGTGCTTCCGGGCGTTCCCGACTGGCCCTCGATGAAGGCGGCCAACAGGGTCGAAGCCGCGCCTTGCAGGCTGGTTAGCGCGTTGGCGGCGGCGCCGAGCTGGCTCGTCGCCACGGCGTTGGAGGCGGAGATCGAGGTCAGGTCGGCCATCTGCTGATGCAGGGTGACGTCCTGCCCCGAATCGGCGCCGAGCGTCAGGCCGATGTCGGCGAGCTGGCCGGTCGAATTTTCCTGTTCCAGCGTCGTGAGCCGCGACTGGATCTGCGAAACATTGTTTCTAAGGATCGACGACATTGTCGCCGTGGACACCGCGTCGAGGCTCATGTCACGCCACCGCCTGCAAGAGGGCGCCGAACATCGTGTTGATCGTCGAGATCAATTTGGCCGACGCCTGGTAGGAGTTTTCGAGGCTGAGCATCTGCGACATCTGGTTGTCGATATTGACGCCGGTCGCATTGGACAAAGCCTGCGACGCTTGGGCCTGCAAGGTCGAATGATAGGTCGCCTGATTGCTCGCGGATTGATATTGCCCATCGAGCCAGCTCGCCGAATTGGCCATGTAATCGGTCAGGCTGGTCGAGGTCGTGAGGCCGCCGGCGGAGGGAAAATTCGTCGTCGCGCTTAAGGCGGCGATATCGTTCTGGATGGCGGTCGAAAAGCCCGCGGCGCCGGTTGTGTTCTGGACATAGGCCGCGCCATTGATCCCGCCGTCGCGGATCAGGTTGAGCGAGCCGCCCTGCGCCGGATCGACCGCGCTCGACACTTCGATTTCGCCCGCCAGTCCAGGTATGAGCGACGCCCCGGGAACCGAGGTCGCGCCGGGATAAGTGAACAGGCCGGGGGCTTTCGCGCCGGAGGTCGTATTGGTCTCCGCGAAGGCGTTGACCAGGCCGCCGGCGATCGAGTCGAGCTGGGCCTGGTATTGCGGGGCGATGTTGTCGCGCAGATTGGCGAGGCCCGCCAGCGCGCCGGACTGGATCGGCATGACGGCGTTCGGCCCGGTCACCGGCGCGCCGTCGACATAGACCGCCGCCCCCGCCGTCGCAGCCGAATAAGCCGGCGTCGGCGTCATGGTCACGCTGCGCGCCGTCACGTCGAACAGGGTCGCGCCGCTGTCCGTATAGATCGACATCGACCCGTTCGAGCCCGTTGTCGTGGTGACGCCGACCTGCTGTGACAGATTTTGCAGGATCGTGTTGCGCTGGTCGAGCAGATCGGAAATATCGGCGCCCATCGCCGTCCCCTTGACGATCGAAGTGTTGACGGCCTGGAACTGGGCGAGCAGCGAATTGATCGAGGCGACGGCGTCGACCATGCCCTGGTCCGCCGTTTCGCGCACGCTCGACACGGTCGCGCTCGCGGAATTGAGACCGCGGCTTAGATTTTGCGCCGCCGTGAGCACGTTCGCCGCGGCCGCCGAACTGCCGGGCGAAGACGAAAAGGCCTGAAGCGCGGAATCCAGATTCTGCAGCAGCGTGGATGGCGACTGGGCCGCCGTGGTCGTGCTGCCGGTGGCGGTGGCGTCGCCGACCGTCTGCTGCAATTGGGTCACGCCGTTGGAAAGGGCCTGCGCCGAAGCGTTGGCCGATGTGCTCGACAGCATGGAGTTGAACAAGGCCGCATCGGCCAGATCCCTGATCGAAGCGATGGTCGCGGCGCCATTCGATCCGGTGACGAGATTGGCGACCTTGGTCGAGACATAGCCGGTCGAATTCTGCGCATTGGAAATATTGCGCGAAACGATCGAGGTCAGCCCCGCATTGGTCGCGAGCGAACTCGTGGCGACATCCCAGGCGTTCGAGAGGCCCAATTTGACGATCCTCCAAGGCATAATCCCAAAAAGTCGCAGACTTTTGGAAAAGATTATGCGTTAACAAACAAAATGTTAGGCCGAACTCCCCGATTCAGCGCGAACGGATTTCGCTCTAAGTGACAGTCCGATTTTACGCGAGATTGAGATTGACCAGGGTGCTCATCAGGTCCGCGCCCGCCTTGAACATCTGCGAATTGGCCTGATAGTCGCGCTGGGCGACGATCATGTTGGTCAGCTCCGTGGCGATATCGACGGTCGATTCCTCAAGCTCGCTCGACTGGATCGTTCCAAGTTGGCCCGTGCCCGCCGCGCCGACCGAGGCCTGCCCGGAAAGAATGTTCGGCGAATAGACATTGCCGCTCTGCGCTTCAAGATTGTCGGGGCTGGGCACGCTGGCGAGCGGGATCTTGTAGGCCGAGACGCTCGAGCCATTGGTGAGGCTATAGGACAGCGCGCCGTCGGACGCGATGGTCACCGAACTGACCGACGCGGCGGCGTTGCCATTCGCCTGCGAGGTCGAAACCGCGAAACTTCCCGCGAGCTGCGTCATGCCCGAAAGACTTAAACTCATGTTGGCGCCGCCCGGCACGGGAATGGAAAGGCTGTTGGCGCTGGTCGAGCTGAGATAGCCATTGCTGGAGCTGAAATTGAGCGTGGTCGTCGCGAGCGGCCCCGAGCTGTAAGGGAAGCCGCCCGAAGAACTGGCCGCGCCATGGTCGAAGGCGGAAACCTCCCAGGTTCCCGAACTGGTCTGGGCGAAATAAAGGTCGATCGTATGTGGCGCGCCGAGGTTGTCGTACATGACCATCGACGTCTTCTCGTCGAAGGTCGAGGTCGCGCTGTTGGCCGACGGCAGGTTCGCCGACGAGACGATCGAATCGGTTGCGGGCAGGTTGGCGGTCAGGGTTCCGCTCGACGTCGGGCTGGCGGATAAGGTCGAGGAATTGACATTGACGATCTGCATGCCTGAAAGTGAGTTCGAGGCCATGGTCGGGGGACCATTGGCGAGGCTGTACCCCATGAGATAATAGCCCGCGGCATTGACGAGATTGCCATTCTTGTCCGGCACGAACGAGCCGGCGCGGGTCAGGAACTCCTGGCCTGCGGCGTTGGAGACGACGAAGAAGCCGTTGCCGCTGATGGCGAGATCGGTCGGCGAGGTCGTGCTGGTCAGCGTGCCCTGCTGGGCGATGTCCAGTTGCGTGCTGGCCATCACGCCGCCGGCGGAGGTCTGGCCGACCGCCGCCTGATCGACCAGGGTGGTAAATTCGGTATTGGCCTCCTTGTAGCCGACGGTGCTGGAGTTCGAAATGTTCTGGCCGATATTGGTCAGATAATTCGATTGCGCCTGCATGCCTGTCACACTGGCGTTCATGGCGTCATAAAGACCCATTGCGCTTCTCCGGGATCGTTCATGCGTCAAAATCCGCGCGCTGCCTTGCGCGAAGCTGGCGCCGGAGGTTAACGCCCCGCTCATAATTCTACTTTAGGTTGCAATTGGTCACGGGCGCCTTATTCGGCGGCGTCCCCTGCCTCGCTCGGCGTCCAAGGAGGAGAAAACAGAATGCGCGTCGTGCTCCTGGCGTCGCTGAACAGATCCGGAGAAGCGATCGGCGCGCTTCTCGAAGCGCGCGGCCACGAGGTTATTCGTTTCTGCGAGGCGAAGCGCGCGCTGAGACAGCTTGAGGTCGACGGGACCGCCAGCGCCTTCATCGTGCTCGACTCCGGCAATAGCGAACGAGCGATCGAAACCTGCTGGGACGCGCGCCTGCTCGCGACTTTCGAGCGCCCGATCTATATCGGGCTGGTGGCGCGGCCAATGCCCTCGCAAGCGATCGTCGAGGCGCTCGACTGCGGCGTCGACGACGTCCTCCAGATGCCCTTGTCCTCCGACGAGCTTTACGCGCGCTTGCGTTCGGCTGAGCGGATGAACCAGATGCAGTTGCAACTGGTGCGGATGGCGACACGCGACGCTCTGACCGGCCTGCTCAACCGCTCCGCATTTTTCAACGGCGCCGAGAAGATCTGCCGCGCGGCCGACGCGCCCTCCGCCGCAATCATGGCGGACATCGATCATTTCAAGGCGGTCAACGACAGATATGGCCATGCCGTCGGCGACAAGGCCCTGAAAGCCGTGGCCGCCTGTCTCGGCGGGCGCGCGGAAATCGTCGCTCGCCTCGGCGGCGAGGAATTCGTCCTCCTCCTGCCGGCAAGCGGCGCCGAAGAGGGGCGCCGCGTCGCGGAGGGGATTCGCGCCGCGGTCGCCGCGCATGAAATCGACCTGGACGGCGCGCCCCTGCGGGTGACATGCAGCTTCGGCGTCGCCGTCGCCGAGCCGGGGGCGACGATCGACGAGGTCCTGCGCCGCGCCGACGCCGCGCTCTACGCCGCCAAGCGGGACGGTCGCGATCGTGTCGCGGTTTACCGTGCGGAAATGTCCCTTCCCGATTCTCTCCCCGCCAGCGTCATCCGCCGCGCCGGCGACCGAACCGAGGGCCCGCGGCGTCAAGCCGCCGGCGGACAGTTCTTGCATGCGGCGTTCAACTGGCCTTGCCCGGGCGCAAGCGAATCATTTTGAGGTCGTCGCCGCGGATGAAGGTCTCGTCGATCACCTCCAGACCCGCCGCGTCGAAATGGTTCTCGGTCGTCGGCGTGTAGGTCGCAGCGAATGTCCCTTGCAGCCACGCCGACATCAGTCGTTGGCGGGCGCGCGCCAGCGGACGCGGCGACAGGCGGTAATCGACGATCCTAATTTCGCCGTCGGGCTTGCACACCCGCCGCAGTTCGGACAAAGCCGCCGCCTGTTCGTGATCCTCGATACAGGCGAAGACGAAAGTAGCGACAATGGCGTCGAACCTGTGGTCGGGCCAGTCGAGCCGGGTGAGGTCGCAGCGACGCAATTCGACCAGAAGTCCGAGATTTTCCGCCCGCGCCCGCGCCCGCGCCAGCATGGCGGCGCTGGCGTCGCAGCCGGAAACCTTGACGCCGTCGGGAAAGGCGACAAAATTGCGCCCTGTTCCGCAACCGGCGTCGAGGATCTCGCCGCCGAGGCCCTCGAAGATGCGGCGCCTCAGGCCGCGCTTCCAAACGATCTCATAGGGCGCGTCGAGAACGTCGTAAATTGCGGCAATGCGTTCATAGGTCTGGCGGGCGTTCAGGCTTCCAGCTTGTATAGTCTGGGACATTGGCGCTTCCTGCGTCGTCGAGGGACCGCGCCTGCCTATGGAAATCCGGTGACAGGACGATGAAGCTCTGATTTTTTCACGCCATGACCTTCAATCTCGCCCGCGCTTGCCTCACCGACAATGCCCGCCGCCGCGCGGAGAAGACGGCCATGATCCTCACCGACGGAGCGGTCGAGACGCGGCTGACCTACCAGGAATTTGACCTCGCCGTGCGCCGCCTTGCCGCCGGCCTGTCGTCGCTCGGTCTTTCGCCCAGCGCGCGGGTCATGATCCGCCGCAGCAACGACTTGTCCTACGTCCTGAGCTTTTTCGCGCTGATCGCCGCCGGGCTGGTCGCTCTGCCCTCCTCCGCGCTGCTCACGCAGGAGGAAGCCGATTTCCTCGCCGCCGATTCGGGCGCGGAGGCCGCGATCTGCTCCGGCGGCCTGACCGTCCACGGGACCCAGCTCATCGATGACGCCGAGCTCGGCCGCCTCGCGGCCTTTCCGCCGCGCGCCTTTGCCGACACGGCGTCGGACGATCCCGCCTTTTTGATCTACACGTCGGGAACCTCCGACCGGCCGAAGGGCGTGCTGCACGCCCAGCGCGTGTGTCTCGGCCGGGCGCCGATGCTCGACCATTGGCTCGGCCTGCGCGACTCAGACATCATGCTGCATGCGGGCGCGATCAACTGGACCTTCACGCTCGGCGTCGGCCTGATGGACCCTTTCGCAAGGGGCGCCAGCGCCGTGCTGTATAATGGGCTCGCCGACGCGAGCGTCTGGCCGCGGCTCATCGCGCGACATGGCGCGACGATTTTCGCCGCCGTGCCCGGCGTCTATCGCCAGATGCTGCGCGAGCCGTCCTGCACGGCGGAGAATCTGGCGAGCCTGCGGCATGGCGTCGCGGCGGGCGAGGCGCTGGCGCCCGCCCTTCTCGCGCGATGGCGGGAAAGGACGGGCAAGCCGCTCTATGAGGCGCTCGGGATGAGCGAGATTTCGACCTATATTTCGAGCGGCCCGACGATCCCGACCCGCCCCGGCTCGCCCGGCAAGCCCCAGCCGGGCCGGCGCGTCGCCATCCTGCCGATCCAGGGCGGCGAGGAGCCGCTCGCCGCAGGCCAGAGCGGGCTGATCGCCGTTCATCGATCCGATCCCGGCCTGATGCTCTCCTACTGGCGCCGGCCGGAGGCCGAGCGCGAGGTTTTTCGCGGCGAATGGTTCACGGGCGGCGATGTCGCGGAATTCGACGCCGACGGCTATGTCTGGCTGCACGGCCGCGCCGACGATCTGATGAACGCTTCGGGCTATCGCGTCTCGCCGGCCGAGGTCGAAGCCATTCTGAGCCATGCGCCGGGCGTGGCCGATGTCGCGGTCGCCGAGCGCAAGGTCCGCGAGGATGTCTCCGTCATCTGCGCCTATGTCGTCCCGGCGCCGGGCGCGGCGCAAGACGAGGCCGCGCTCCAGCGCCATTGCGCCGAACATCTCGCCGCGTACAAGACCCCGAAAAGATATGTTTTTATCGCCGAATTGCCGCGCACGAAAAACGGCAAGATCGCCCGACGGCTCCTGCCCGAGGTGTGGACTCCGGCCTAGCCTTTCGCTTTGGCCCGCATCCGTGGCATAGTCCGGCGCGATGCAAGCCGAATCGCAGCGCCAGTCTTGGCTCAGATTCCTCAAAGACCCCAAGCTCGCGCTGATGCTGGCGCTGGGCTTTTCTTCCGGCCTGCCCTTCCTGCTGGTTTTTTCCACCCAGTCGGCCTGGCTGCGCGAGGCCGGGGTCTCCAAGCAGCATATCGGGCTGATGAGCTGGGTCGCTCTGGCCTATTCGTTCAAATTCCTTTGGGCTCCCCTGCTCGACCGCTATGACGCCCCCGGCCTCGGGCGGATTCTGGGGCGCCGGCGCGGCTGGATGGCGCTGACCCAGGTCGGCGTCGCCCTGTGCCTCGTCGCTCTGGCTTTCGGCGACCCGGCGCATCGCCTGGCCTGGACCATTGTTTTCGCCTTCTGCCTCGGCTTTTCCTCGGCGACACAGGACATCATGATCGACGGCTGGCGCATCGCCGTCGCCCCCCCGGAAGACCAGGGCGAAATGTCGGCGGCGAGCCAGATCGGCTATAAATTCGCCATTCTCTGCGCCGGCGCCGGCGCGCTCTATCTCGCGCAATTCGTGAGCTGGCGCGCAGCCTATCTGGCCATGGCCTGCCTGATGCTCGTGGGCCTTTCCGCGAGCCTGCTGGCGCCGGAGCCCGCCGCCCATATCGTCACCGGGCCGGAACGCCACATCAATGTCTTCGCCGCCTATCGTGATCCGCTGAAGGATTTTTTTCGCCGCAACGGTCGCTTCGCCCTGCTGTTCCTCGCCCTGCTCTCGATCTACCGCCTGCCGGATTTCCTGTCCGGGGTCATGGCCAATCCGCTCTATATCGACCTCGGCTTCACCAAGGCCGACATCGCCAATGTGACCAAGCTTTTCGGCTTCTGGGTCGGGCTTGGCGGCATTTTCGCCGGCGGCGTGGCGGTGACGCGGCTCGGTCTGATGCCCTCGCTGCTAATTGGCGGGATCGCCGCCAGCGCCTCGCATCTGGCGCTTGCCGCGCTCGCCGCGCGCGGGGCCGACATTCGCATGCTCACGCTGTCCGTCTGCGTCGAGAATTTCGCCGGCGGCTTCGCCGGCACCGCCTTGATTGCTTTCATGTCCTCGCTGACCTCGCCGCTTTACGCCGCCGCGCAATATGCGCTTCTGTCGTCGCTCTATGCTTTGCCCGGCAAATTGCTCGGCGGCCTGTCGGGCTATGCGGTGGCGGCGGTCGGCTATCCCGCCTTTTTTGTCGCCACCTCCTGCATCGGCATTCCGGTCGCGGCGATCTGCCTCGCGGTCTGGCGGGTCCAGGCGCGGCAGACCGCTGCGGCGTGCCAGCCCGAAATCGCCTGAACAATCAAAATCAAGGGAATGCGCCCATGAACGAGTTGCTTCCAAACATCCTGACCGTATCGACAAGGCCCTTTCCCGATCAGCGCCCTGGCACCTCGGGCCTGCGCAAGAAGACCAAGGTCTTCCAGCAGCCCCATTATCTGGCCAATTTCGTGCAGTCGATCTTCGCTTCGCTCGAAGGTTTTGAGGGCAAGACTTTGGTCGTCGGCGGCGACGGCCGGTTTTTCAACCGCGAAGCGATCCAGATCGTGATCCGGATGGCGGCGGCCAACGGTTTTGGCAAAATCCTGGTCGGGCGCGGCGGCATTCTTTCGACGCCCGCCGCTTCCGCCGTCATCCGCGCCGAAAAGGCGTTCGGCGGCATTGTCCTCTCCGCCAGCCACAATCCCGGCGGGCCGGACGCCGATTTCGGCATCAAATACAATATTTCCAACGGCGGGCCGGCGCCGGAAAAGATCACCGAGGCGATCTTCGCCCATAGCAGGACCATTCAAAGCTATAAAATCGCCGAGGCGCCGGACGTCGATCTCGATACGCTCGGCGAAACCCGGGTCGGCGGGGCGCAAGTGCGGGTCATCGACCCGGTCGCGGTCTATCTTGAGCTGATGGAAAGCCTGTTCGACTTTCCCGCCATTGCGCGGATGTTTCATGACGGATTCAGAATGACCTTCGACGCGATGAGCGCGGTCACCGGGCCCTACGCCAAGGCGATCTTCGAAGACGCGCTCGGGGCGGCCAAGGGCAGCGTGCTGAACGGCGAGCCCTTGCCCGATTTCGGCCATCACCATCCCGACCCCAATCTGGTCCACGCCAGACACCTTTACGACCTTGCGATGTCCGACGCGGCGCCCGACCTCTGCGCGGCCTCGGACGGCGACGGCGACCGCAATCTGATCATCGGGCGCGGCCAGTTCGTCACGCCTTCGGATTCGTTGGCGATCCTCGCCGCCAACGCCCATCTGGCGCCGGGTTACAAAAACGGCATCGCCGGCGTGGCGCGCTCCATGCCGACCAGCCGAGCCGCCGACCGGGTCGCGGAAAAGCTCAGGATCGGCATGTATGAGACGCCGACGGGGTGGAAATTCTTCGGCAATCTGCTCGACGCTGGAAAAGTCACGATCTGCGGCGAAGAGAGCGCCGGCGCCGGCTCCAATCATGTGCGCGAGAAGGACGGCCTGTGGGCCGTGCTGATGTGGCTGAACATTTTGGCCGCCCGCAAGCAGAGCGTGAAGGAGATCGTGCGCGCCCATTGGGCGGAATTCGGCCGGAATTACTATTCGCGCCACGATTACGAAGAAGTGGCGACCGAGGGCGCCGAGGCTCTGGTCGAGGCTTTGCGAGCGAAACTTCCGTCGCTTCCTGGCCAGACTTTCGGGGTTTTGAAAGTCGAGGCGGCGGACGATTTTTCCTATGTCGATCCGGTGGACGGCTCGCTGTCGAAGAACCAGGGCCTGCGCATTCTGTTCAAGGACGGCTCGCGCCTGGTCTACCGGCTATCGGGCACAGGCACGGCGGGCGCGACCTTGCGGGTCTATATCGAGCGTTACGAGCCCGACCCCGCGCGGCACGATCTCGAAACGCAAGACGCGCTCGCCGACCTCATCGCCTGCGCGGAAAAAATCGCCGAAATCCGCCGCCATACCGGGCGCGACAAGCCGAGCGTCATCACCTGACGGGGTTTTGGGGCCCAAGGCCCTCCGCGCGCGCGCTCATCCTCTGGGCCGGATCGCTCCTGACGCCGTTGGGGCCAGAAGGTCAACAACGCCATTCAGGAGCCCATCGCGAGAGCGATGATGCGGATCAGCACCATGCCGCCGGCGACCATCAGATAGAGGCGCAGAACGCCCATCCAGACGCGGCTCGTCAGGGAGAGACGCGCTGGCGGCAATTGCGAAAGCGCCGGCATACGCCAAGTCTCGGGGGGCGCCCCATCGGCGCGTTTCGTCTCTGGCCGCCGTCGAAACGCCCCGGAGAAAAGCGCCGCCACAAGGCCCAGCGCCGCGCCCCCGGCGAGGATAGACATGATCGCTGTCTCATCGGTCCGTTCGGGAAACAGAACAGAAGCGGTCAGGATCACCGACAGGATAACGAGCGCCGCGATCACCGCGCCGGTGAACAGGTTCATGGCCCGCGTGTTGACCCAAGGGCCGAGCACGGCTTTGTCATTGCACAGCAGGAGCAGGAACACCGTCGCGCTCGGCAGCAGTACGCCCGCGAGCGTCTGCACCGCATTGGTCAGCAGGCCGAGGGGCGCGCCGGGCGTCACCACCAGCCCGGCCGACACGACGATCAACCCGGCGTACACAGCATAGAAGCCTTTGGCGTCGCTGACCTTGCGATGCAGCGAATGCCGGATCGAAAACACGTCGCCAATCGCGTAGGCGGTCGATAGCGACACCGCCGCCGCCCCGATCAGGCTGGCGTCGATCAACGCGATGGCGAACAGAACGCCCGCGATACGGCCGGAATGCGCTTCCAATCCTCTCGCCACCGCTCCGGCGTCGGTGAAACCGCCGAAGCCGGCCGTTCCGGCGAAGGCCGCCGCTGTGAAAGCCATCATGGCGACCGCCCCGATCACGACGAGCACGATGCCGAGCCACAGGTCGGCGCGCTCGTAGCGGATGAACCGGGGCGTGATGCGCTTGTCGATGACGTAGCTCTGCTGGAAGAACAACTGCCACGGCGCGACCGTGGTGCCGACGATTGCGATGACCAGCAGCATGATTTCGGACAGCTTGCCGTCAGGCATGCGCGGAACCATGAAATCTCGCGCGATCTGGCCGATCGGAGGATGGACCATCAGGAAAATCGGCACGAGGACGAGGCTGCCGGCGACGAGCGCCAGCGCGAAGCGCTCGAATCGGCGGAAGTCGCCAGTGCCGACTGCGGCCATGATGGCGACGGCCGACAGAATCACGCCGACATCCCTGGGCACGCCGAGGTAATCGAGTCCCAGCGCGATCCCGATGAATTCCGTGACGATCGTCAATGCGTTCAGCAGGAACAGATCAACGACGCTGAATGCGCCCCAGAAGCGGCCAAATCGCTCGAATATCAGTCGGGCGTGGCCGACGCCCGTCACCGCGCCGAGCCGCAGCACCATCTCCTGATTCACATAGAGCACCGGCACAAGCAGCAACAGGGTCCACAAAAGTCCCGTGCCGTAGTTCTGGCCGGCTTGTGTGTAGGTGCCGAACGCGCCGGCGTCATTGTCGCCGACCATGACGATCAGGCCGGGCCCGATGATCGCGAGCAGGGTGTGAAGCCGATGTTTCCAATCGGCGCGTGGACCGGTGTCATGATGGAGTATGGTGCCGAGCGCGCCCCGGATATGGCCGATATGGGCCTCGTCGAGAACCGCGCCGACCGCCTCATCGGCCTTCGTCGGAAAGGTCATGGTTCGCTCCTTCCGCAGACGCGGCGGCGAACCGGAGGCGCTCAGTAAGCCGCCTGTATTCGACCTGTCGCGGACGCGGGATTTGTTGCGGTTCGGAATTTGGTTTCGGTGACGCCAGCCGCCCGGATGATCGGGCCGGCCGGCCTACTTGGGCCGTCGTTCATGGTGACGCTCTTTCAGGCGGCAAGACACGAGGGAGGATGGTCGCAGGCCGCGAGCGCGGCGCTGTCGTCGGAGACGGGGGGCCGCCAACGGCACACGAGGCGGCCGGTGGCCTGATCGCGCGTCCAGACGCAAATCAGTTTGGGCGACCGCCTGGCGGCGGGCAGGGTGTGGGCGCGACGAAAGGTCGAGCGGAAAAATACAAGCTTGCTCATGGCTCACCTCCTCGGTTCGCAACCGGGGGTGAGCAGGAAAAAGGCTACGCCGTGGCGAAACCTTCCGCGCGACCCCCGAGGTCGCGACCGTCAGCTATGTCGATCGACGCCATCACGGCGGCTATCGCCGCACTCCGGACGCCGGAGTTGCTACTGCCCATGTCTCTTTCAAGCGAGAGGAAATACCGGCGCATGCGACGCCGATGGCCAAGCCCTGATCCTTTCTCGCCGCTATGTCAACCGGAAAATCGTTAACGAATCGGCCTTGCCTTTATACTCATGCTGAGTATATGTAGGATGTGTGAAAGGGAGCCGGAGTGGGTGTGCGTCTCTTCGGCTTTTTCTTTGTTCTGGTTATGCTCAAAATGAGCATAATATCGGGTGGGCGTCATGCAGTGTGTCGTGCCTTCACAACTTCCCGCGGCGGCCCCGGTCGGGCCAAGCCCCGCCTCGCTGCGTCATGGCGTTGTCCCGACGCCCAATCTGGCCTGGACGCCGGAAGTCGCCCGGGAGACCGCGCATCTCTACGAAAAGGTCAAATCGGTCATCCCGCCGATCGAATGGCCGTTCCACGCGCCCTATGTGAAGGCGATCAACGACCTGAAAAAGCAGCGCAACGCCGTTATCCTGGCGCATAATTACCAGACGCCGGAAATCTACAATTGCGTCGCCGATGTGGTCGGGGACTCGCTCCAGCTCGCCCGCATCGCCAGCCAGTCCGACGCCGACGTCATCATCCAGGGCGGCGTCCATTTCATGGCCGAGACCTCGAAAATCCTCAGCCCGGACAAGACCGTGCTGATTCCGGACGCCCAGGCCGGCTGTTCGCTCGCCTCTTCTGTCACCGGCGCCGACATCCGCGCCCTGCGCCGGCAATATCCGGGCGTTCCGATCGTCGCCTATGTCAACACCTCGGCCGAGGTGAAGGCGGAGGTGGACATCTGCTGCACCTCCGCCAATGCGCTGAAAGTGGTGGAATGCCTCGGCGCTGACCGGGTGATCATGGTCCCCGACCGCTTTCTCGCCGCCAATGTCGCGCACCAGACCAAAGTCAAGATCATCGCCTGGCATGGCGCCTGCGAGGTGCACGAGCGTTTCACGCCTCAGGAATTGCTGCGCTATCGCGACGACGATCCGTCGATCAAGCTGATCGCTCATCCCGAATGCCCACCGGAAGTGGTGGAAGTCTGCGATTTTTCCGGCTCGACCGCGGCGATGATCGATTATGTCAAGACGCGCCAGCCGAGCCGGGTGCTGCTGGTCACCGAATGTTCGATGGCCGACAATGTCGCGGCGGAAAATCCGGGCGTGAATTTCGTGCGCCCATGCAATCTTTGCCCACATATGAAGCGCATCACTTTGCCGAAAATCCTCGACAGCCTCGTCCATATGCGCGAGGAGGTCGTCGTCGATCCCGCGCTCGCCGCCCGCGCCCGCCGTTCGGTCGAGCGCATGATCGCATTGAAGTGAGGGACCGCCCCTGACCGAATCAAGCGGCAAGAGGGCGTCCGAGCCATGGCGAAACCCGAAATCCTCATCGTCGGCGGCGGATTGGCTGGCCTATTCTGCGCGCTGAAACTCGCGCCTTTGCCGGTCGCCGTGCTCGCCGCCGCGCCGCTCGGCGAAGGCTCGTCCTCCGCCTGGGCGCAGGGCGGCGTGGCGGCGGCGATCGCCGAGGGCGACAGCCCGGAGCTTCATGCCAAAGACACGGTCGTCGCCGGCGCCGGCATTGTCGATGAAGGCGTCGCCCTCGCCGTCGCGCGCGAGGCGGGAGCGCGAGTCGAGGACCTGCTGCGCTTCGGCGCGCCCTTCGACCGCGACGGCAAAGGACGTCTGGCTCCCTCGCGCGAAGCCGCCCATTCGGCGCGCCGCATCGTGCGGGTCAAGGGCGACGGCGCCGGCGCGGCGATCATGCAGGCGCTGATCGCCGAAGTCCGGCGCGCGCCCTCGATAAAAATCCACGAAAATTTTGTCGCCGAGGATCTGATCGTCCGATCCGGACGCGCCGCCGGCGTTTACGCCCGCGACGCCTCGGGCGCCCTCCAGGCTTTCCCGGCCCGCGCGATCGTTCTCGCCAGCGGCGGGATCGGAGGGCTTTACGCCGTCACCACCAATCCGCCCGAGGCGACCGGCGCGCCGCTCGCTTTCGCCGCGCGCGCCGGGGCCCGCGTCGCCGACGCCGAATTCGTGCAATTCCACCCGACCGCCATCGACATCGGCCGTGACCCGGCGCCCCTCGCCACCGAAGCCCTGCGCGGCGAAGGCGCGATCCTAATCGACGCAGACGGGCGCCGTTTCATGCCCGACCTCCACAAGGACGCTGAGCTTGCTCCGCGCGACGTGGTGGCGCGCGGCGTTTTCGCCGAAATCGCCGCCGGGCGCGGCGCCTTTCTCGACGCGACAAAAGCCGTCGGCGCCGTTTTCGCGGAAAAATTTCCCAATGTCGCCGCCGCCTGCCTTTCGGCGGGGATCGACCCGGCGCGCCAGCCGATCCCGGTCGCTCCGGCCGAGCATTACCACATGGGCGGGCTGTGGACCGACCGCAATGGCCGCACCTCGCTGCCCGGCCTTTGGGCGGCTGGCGAGGTCGCCTCGACCGGCCTGCACGGGGCGAACCGCCTCGCCTCCAATTCCCTGCTCGAAGCCGTGGTTTACGGCGACCGCGTCGCCCGCGACATCGCCGCCGCGCTTCCTGGCCTGCCTACGTCAGAGCCGGCGCCCGTCCCGAACCGGCCGGCGCGCCACGATCCCCAAGCCGCCGCCGAACTGCGGCGGATCATGTCCCGCCATGTCGGCGTGCTGCGCGACGCGGCGGGCTTGCGCGCCGCCCTTCGCGCCTTGACCCGCCTGCGCGACCGCGCGCTCAAAACAGACTCGATCGACCTGCGCAACCGCGCCGAGGCCGCTTTGCTGATCGCGGCCGGCGCCTTTTTGCGCCGCGAAAGCCGGGGCGGACATTTCCGCACGGATTTTCCGGCTTCCGACCCGGCGCTGGCGCACCGCTCCTTCATCACCCTCGACGAGGCCCTGCGCGTCGCGCGCGGCGTCGTCGCCCCGGAAGCCGCATGAACCTCCCCGAACTCAGCCCTCATCTGGTCGAAGCCGCCGTGCGCGCCGCCCTCGCCGAAGATCTCGGCCGCGCCGGCGACGTCACCTCGCAGGCGACCATTCCCGCCTCTGCCCAGGCAAAGGCGGTGATCGCCGCGCGCAAAAAGCCGGGCGTGCTCGCCGGCCTCGATCTGGCGCGCAAGGCTTTCGAACTGGCGGATCCGGCGTTGATTTTCGAACCGGTCGCGCGCGACGGCGAGTCTTTCGCGCCCGGCGCCGTTCTTGCCCGAATCGAAGGGCCGGCGCGGGGCATTCTCGCCGGCGAGCGCGTGGCGCTGAATTTTCTCGGCCGGATGTGCGGGGTGGCCACCCTGACCTCGCATTACGCCCAGGCCGTCGCCCACACCACGGCGCGAGTCTGCTGCACCCGCAAGACGACGCCGGGCCTGCGCGCCTTCGAAAAATATGCGGTGCGCTGCGGCGGCGGCGTCAACCATCGCTTCGGCCTCGACGACGCCGTGCTGATCAAGGACAACCATATCGCCGTCGCCGGCGGAATCATCCCCGCTCTGCGCGCGGCGAAAGCCTTTGCCGGCCATCTGGTCAAGATCGAGATCGAGGTCGATACGCTCGAGCAGTTGCGAGACGTTCTCGCCGAAGGCGCCGACGCCGTGCTGCTTGACAACATGAGCCCCGCGCAATTGCGCGAGGCGGTGGCGATGATCGGCGGCCGGATGATCGCCGAGGCGTCCGGGGGAATTCACCTCGGCGGCCTGAAGGACGTCGCCGAGACCGGCGTGGACCTGATTTCGTCGGGCGCGCTCACCCATTCCGCCCCAGTGCTGGACCTTGGCCTGGATATCGAAATCCGTTGACCCGTCCTTGCTCTCCGGGCGTAAAAAGGCCATCTTCTTCGCGTCCCTCGTGCAAGATCGCGCGACTCGCGGCGCGTCAGCGAAAGTCCGGCTTCGTGAATCTCAAATTGGTTTCCGTGCGCAAGAGCGCCCTTCGCGGCCTCGTCCTTTCCCTCGCTCTGCTGCCGCTCGCCGGCCACGCGCGCGAGACGGACGCTGTTTCCGAGCCTTTCGAGGTCGGCGACAGCCCGTCCGGCAATTACCTTTCCGCGCGCGTCGCCGAAGCCGAACATGACACTTTCGCGGCCTCGACTTTTTTCCGCGAGGCTCTGCGCGCCGACCCACGCAATCCCGAACTGATCCAGGGCGCCTTTGTCGCGACCCTCGCCAATGGCGACATGGACGCCGCGGCGGCGCTGGCGCGGGCCATCATGCAGCGCGACCCGCACAATGCGTCCGCCCGTCTCACCCTGACCGTGCATGATTTCCGGAACAGGAACTATGCCTCGGCGCGGGCGCTGCTTGGTGCGAGCGGAGTCGGCAAGGGCGATCTCACCACCATCCTGCTCACCGCCTGGAGCTACGTCGGCTCCGGCGACGTAAAAAAGGCGATCGCCACGATCGATTCCATGAGCGATCCCACCTTTGCCGTGTTCCGCGACTTCCATGCCGGGCTGATGCTCGATGTCGCGGGCAGGGCCGAGGAGGCGGGGGCGCGGCTCAAGGCGGCCTATGACACCGACCAGTCCACCTTGCGTCTGGTCGACGCCTATGGCCGCAATCTGGCGCGCCGGGGCAAGATCGACGAAGCGAAAAAGGTTTTTCGCGACTTCAGCAAGCTTCAGCCGCACAATCCGATCATCGGGGCGGCGCTCGCCGATCTCGCGGCGGGCCGCAGGCTCGAACCGATGGTCAAGGACGCCCGCGGCGGCGCGGCGGAAGTCCTTTACGGCCTCGGCGCCTATGGCTTGGGCGCGGCCGGCGGCCGCCCCGGCGACGCGATCGCAGCGATCGTGTTCCTGCGCCTTGCCCTCGAACTCAGCCCCCAGAACGCCCTGGCGCTCGACACGCTCGGCGAGGCTTATGGCAAGCTGAAGCAATATGATTCGGCGATCGAAATCTACGATCAGGTTCCCAAATCGAGCCCGCTGCGGGTCACGAGCGAGATTCGCATCGCCCTGATTTACGCCGCCATGGGCAAGGCGGAGGAATCGCTCAAGCGGTTGCGCGCCATCGTCAAGGACCATCCCGACAATGTGGACGCGGTTTCGGCGCTCGCCGACGTATTGCGCTCCGAGAAAAAGTTCAAGGACTCGGCCGACGCCTATACCCGCGTTCTGGCGCTGACCGCGCCCGACGACAAGAGCCGCTGGGCGATCTATTATTTCCGCGGCGTCGATTACGAGCGCGCGAAGGAATGGAGCAAGGCCGAGCCCGACCTTAAAGAGGCGCTCAAACTCTACCCTGAGCAGCCGATGGTGCTGAACTATCTCGGCTATTCCTGGGTCGACCAGGGCATCCATCTCGACGAGGCCTTCAAGATGCTGCGCCGCGCGGTCGAACTGGAGCCGGAGGACGGCTATATCGTCGATTCGCTCGGCTGGGCCTATTACAAGCTCGGCCGTTACGACGAGGCGGTGAAATATCTGGAGCGCGCCGTCGATCTCAAGCCGGGAGATCCGACGATCAACGACCATCTCGGCGACGCTTATTGGCGCGTCGGCCGCAAGCTCGACGCCGGGTTCCAGTGGAACCACGCGCGCGACCTCAAGCCGGACCCCGAGGATCTGCCGAAGATCCTGAGCAAGATCGAGAACGGCCTGCCCGACGCCCCACGGCAGACCGAAAGCCACGCGCCCGCGACGGGAACGCCCGCGCGCGCCAACGGCCAGGGCGGCTGAGCGCGCCATTGACGCCCCCAATCGGAACCGGCGTCACTCGCCCTGCCGCAAGGCGGCTATGAGCGCAGTGTCGAAATAGCGCGTCCATTCGACGATCATGAAATCCACCCACCGGAGGCGGTCGACGCCTTCGAGTTCCACGACCGCGCCGGTGCCGCGGTTTTTCACCGTCATGCGCCAGGACATATAGGACATGCGCGGCATGTCGACGACAAGATCGTCGATCTGGAAACGGACCATCTCGAAATCGATGTCGAAGGCCCGCCAGGCCTCGCGAATTTCGTCCTTTCCTATGCGGACGCCGGCAGCGGGAATCAGATCGCGCGACCCGATCAGCCGATAGGTGGCGTTGTCGGCGAAAAAGAACAGCCCGGGCTCGTTGTCGCCCCTGGCGCGCCGCCCGTAAATGTCGCGGGCGATGGCAAGATATTGCTCGCGCGTCAGACCTTCCAGAACGGATTTGGCGTCGTTCATATTTTCGATTTCGTAAGACAATCGATCGGGAGGAAATGCTTTCGCGAGGTTCCCCTGTGCCCCTTGCGGCAGCCGCTGAGGCGCCCCCGCCGATCATCGGCTGGGCCACAGGCGCCGCCGGCCGCTTCGCGTCACCCGACCCCAACCCCGGCGTGACGCGGAACCCCGAATGAGCCGAGCATACGCATCGGCTAAATTTTTTTTAATTAAATTTTTTTTTTGTTTCTCGGTTGCGCGCCCCCGCGCCGCCGGCTCGGCCATGGATCGGCGACCGAATTCGAAGGCAAGTTGAAAGGCGCCCCGCCCTCGCCTAAACAGGCGGCGAAAGAGGCCCTTCATGAATGTTCTCCTTATTGGCTCCGGCGGGCGCGAACATGCGCTTGCCCTCGCGCTCGCCAAAAGCCCGCTGCTGGACCGCCTGTTCGTCGCTCCCGGCAACCCCGGCACGGCGCAGGTCGCGCACAATGTCGCGCTGGACGCGAACGATTTCGCGGGCGTCATCGCCTTCTGCCGGGCGGAGGCGATCGGTCTCGTGGTCGTCGGCCCCGAACAGCCTCTGGTCGAAGGGCTGGTCGATGCGCTGGAAGCAGCGGGACTCAGGGCGTTCGGGCCGAGCAAGGCGGCGGCGCGGCTGGAAGGCTCCAAGGGCTTCACCAAAGATCTCTGCGCGAAATACGACATCCCGACCGGCGCCTATGAACGTTTTGTTGACCGGGAAAAGGCGCTGGCCTATGTGCGCGAAAAAGGGGCTCCAATCGTGGTCAAGGCCGACGGTCTTGCCGCCGGCAAGGGCGTGGTCGTCGCCATGACGCTCGAACAGGCCGAGCAGGCGGTCGATGCGCTGTTTTCCGGGGCCTTCGGCGCGGCGGGCGCCGAAGCGGTGATCGAGGAATGGCTCGACGGCGAGGAAGCCTCGTTCTTCGCGCTGTGTGACGGCGAGAAGGCCGTCGCCTTCGCCTCCGCCCAGGACCATAAGCGCGTCGGCGACGGCGACCAGGGGCCGAACACCGGCGGCATGGGCGCTTTTTCGCCCGCCCCCATCATGACCCCCGAGATCAGCGCGCGAGTGATGCGCGAGATCGTGGAGCCGACCGTCGCGGCGATGAAGGCCGAGGGCTGTCCGTTCAGCGGAGTCCTGTTCGCCGGTCTGATGATCGGCAAGGACGGCCCCAAACTCATCGAATACAACACGCGCTTCGGCGACCCCGAATGCCAGGTCATGATGGCGCGTCTCGAGGATGACCTGCTCGGACTGCTGCTCGCCTGCGCCGAACGCCGCCTGCCGGAACAAGTCCGCCTGTCGGCGAAAACCGCCCTGACCGTGGTTCTCGCGGCGCGCGGCTATCCCGGAACGCCGCTCAAGGGGGGACGGATCGAGGCCATCGACGAGGCGGAAAAAATCCCCGGCGTCACCGTCATCCACGCCGGCACGAAAATCGAGGGCGGCCAGCTCGTCGCCAATGGCGGCCGCGTGCTCAATGTCGTCGCCCTCGCCGGCAGCGTCGCCGAAGCCCAGGCCCTCGCCTATCGCGGGGTTGACGCCATCCGTTTCCCCGACGGCTTCTGCCGGCGCGACATCGGGTGGCGGGCGATCGGGCGCTGACGCGCGCTCGACTCATCCGCCCGAACCGGAGAGGCGGAATGAGACGCCCCGTGTTTCGAAAATTCTCCGTCGCGCCGCCTTAGGCGCTGCCAAGGCTCCGGTTGCAGGATTTTTTTGCCTTGAAAGCGTCGCAAAGGCGCGAATGCTATCGACAAACTGAATAATTGAATATACGAATATATCTGATCAAAAACGATCCGCCAGCCAACCATGCGGCGGAAGGGGAGGCGATTGCGCTCGGCTGAAAGAGCATCGGCGGAATAGACGGCGCATCTGGGAATTCAACGCTGGTCGGGCCGAGGCCGGCAAGCGCCGTGGTCGTTTGCTTGCGCGCGTCGTTCAGGCGGCGGCGGCGTGGCCGATGTCTACGACGAGGACAAATGTTTGGGAGGTTGAGATGGCGGCTTTATTTAGTGACGACTGGATGGTTGATTTTGGGAATGCGTGGAATGACGATCCTGATCTTGGGGACGCTTTGGCGAAGATTGGG
>JAKAJL010000023.1 GCA_021813805.1 Pseudomonadota bacterium
AGGCCGACGCCCGTCGCCCCGGCGCCGCTGATGGCCTGCATAATGGTCCGCGCGCCTGAAAGGGTCAAGCCGGGCCGGCGGCGAAATCGACCCCGCGGTTCGACGGCTCTTCTCGAATAACGACCACCCCATTTTCCGCGGATCAAGAAACGGGGGCAGCCGATTTCCGCATCGACCTCCAGACATCGATGGGTCTGGCGGAATGGGCGACGTCCTTGACGGAATCAGACCTCACGATATACCATTGAAGCTTATTCGAACGCCGATGACACTCAAAGAGCGATAAAGTATGTCTGTTGATTCCCGCAACGATGGGTCGCCACGTTGAGATCGCTCGAAGGTTTTGTCGAAGGGATTTTTCCCAAGGAAATTTCCGGTTGGGCCAGGGATGCGAATGCGCCAGACGTGCGCCAGGAAATCCGTATCGAGGTCGATGGCTCCATCGTCGGTCGGACCATAGCCGAGATTTTCCGTCCGGACCTTTTGGCGAAGGGCAAGGGCGACGGCAAATATGGCTTCCGCGTCATTCTGGACCGGCCGATGTCCATCAGCAGAGACAATTTCAGGTGCTTGGCCGGCGAACACGACGATCCGCTGAAAATTGCTGGCGATGCGCTGCGCGTGCGCGCGAAGGCGGACACGGGGCCGGACGATCGCGAATTCAGCAAGGCGGCTTTTCCAGTCTTTATTTTCGGCTCGCCGCGCTCCGGAACGTCGGTTCTGGCCGCCGCGCTGCGCGCGGCCGGCTACGTCGGCTTCAACGAGGGACATTTGCTGAGCCTGATGCCGTTCTTGAGCCGGGTGATCGACGCCCATTTCGCGGAATATGCCTTGCACGACGACGACCAGTTGCTGTCCCATGTGGACAAAGAAAAGACGAAACACGGCATGGCGTCGGTGCTGAAAACGATTCAGGAGGCGGTCCAACCCGAGGGGCCGTGGTTCGACAAGACGCCGGGACCCCATATGTATTCCGCAGCGCCCTACATCGAGGAGCTTTGGCCAGGAGCCAAGTTCATTTTCGCCAAGCGCCGCGGTATTGAGAACATCGTCTCACGAATGAAAAAATTTCCGGCCGCGCCTTTCGCTTTTCATTGCCAGGATTGGGTCAGCGTCATGAACGGCTGGCGGGTGTTGCGCGAGACCGGCCTCGATTATCTCGAAATCGACCAGTTCGACATCGCCCACCAACCGATGAAAGTGGCCGAGCGGCTCGGCGCCTTCCTGAACCTGCCCAAACGCTCGGTGGACGCCGTCGCGCTCACGATGACGCAAACCCGCCCCCAGGCGACGTCGGCCGACAGCCCGGAAAGAGTTTATTCACTCGAGTCGACCGGCTGGACCGAAGAGCAGATCGCCACGTTCAAAAGCACGTGCTCCGCCGAGATGGACGCTTTCGACTACAGCTATGACGAAAGCTATCGGAGCGGTTAGAGGCGCGGAAACCATCGAGGATCCTGCTGTTGTCCGGCAGGAGTTGTTGGAACGATGAGACGCAGTGTATCGTTGTTGGCGCGTAATGATCTCAGAGGCAGCTGCATGAAGGTTCTCCGCTGTGCTTTTCTTGTCTTTCTCGTTGCGAGCGCCCCAACCCTTGCCGCTGAAGCTGCCCTGACGCAGGGCGCAGCCGATGGCATCAGGAATGGTCAGCTTTCCGGCTGGGCGTTCGATCCCCAAAATCCGTCTGCTCCTGTCACCATTTCAATATATCGGGATGGCCCGAAAGGTTCGGGCGCTTTGATGGGCAGCACGCCAACCACGGGAATGCGCCCCGATGTCAACACGCATTTTAACCTGACAGGCGCCCATGGCTTTTCCTGGCGTGTTCCGCCAGCCGATCAGAACGGACTGCATATGTGGTACGTCTATGCCGCTGGCGCTGGCGGAGCCGAGGAACCGGTCAACAACTCGCCATTCGTATATCCCGCCATAACCGCGACAGCCATTGGACAACCACAAGCCGTTTTCACTTACGCCACGGAGCGATGTGACTCACTGGATATTCCTGACCAACCCGCGCGCGCTTATCGGGACGCGGCGGGCAACGTCAATTTGATCGCTTCTGCTTCCGATGCGCGCCGGGCTACAGGAAAAACGCTCGATACGGTCACGCATCAATGCGCGGTGATTCATTCCTCGGATAATGACCCAACCTTTGGCGCTTTCCGCTATCACGAATGGCTGCAAGCGCCTTACACGACTGATGGCAAGACGATCTATGCTTACACGCACAGCGAATGGTATGGATATCTCGTCGATCGCTCATGTGGCAATGACTCGATCGATGGATGGGTGAATGCAATCACTCTTGCAATTTCTCACGATGGCGGCGCGAGTTTTAGTCAGCCGGCAAATTATCTTGTCCGCTATCCGGCCGTGCCGTGGAATAGCTCTTTTTCATGCAATGCAGCCAAACCAACACGGTACGGCGATTTTAGCGGCTCAAATATTCTATTAAAAGATAATTACTATTACAAATTTTTTCTATACGGTTCCGAACCAGCAGCATCGCAACAGAGGTTTGGCGAATGCGTGATGCGAACGCGTGATATTGGTGACGCGTCATCCTGGGAAGTTTGGGACGGCAATGGTTATGCGCGCTCCAAAACTGAGCCGTGTGCTTTTATTCGCAACATTAATGATATTCAATCAGTGACTTACAACGCATATTTGAAGCTATATGTAGCAACAGAGTACTTATCGTCTCGTGGTTTTTTCTTTTCCGTCTCTTCTGATCTTATTAATTGGTCTGGACGTATACCTATAGCGGTCACCAATCTCGATACGGCGATGACGCCCTATCCAGCTCTTCTTGACCCCACCGATACCAGCCGCAACTTCGAACAAACAGGCCAACAGCCTTATTTATATTACACACAGCTCCATAAAGGCCTGAATCGAGACCTGATGCGTGTGCAAATCAAATTCTCGAGTCCGACCCATTGACGACGTAATGCCATCTAACGAATGTCCGGCTGCACCTTTCGCCTTTTCATCGCCACGAATGATTTTCGCACCATGAGCGGGTTGCGAACTCCGCGCAACACGCCTATAGGATTTACAATTCTTTGCCGAGGGCGGGAACTTCTGAAAACGAACTGTGATTTGAGCCGCACAGACGTCGCCCAAACGATCGGCGAACGACCAAACATTGGTTTTCGTGGCAAACTGACCGAAACGCCCCCACTGACACCAATTAACATGGCGTTTGTTTATATAATACTTCACTTACATTACAGTAACTATAGCTGCCTAACCTCGCAGTCGTGCAACAGATACACCTGGATACTCGGATGACAGTCACAACTCGCAGCGAATACGAGGAAGTTTTGGCAGTCCACCCCCATTGGGAGGGCCATTTGCTTCTCTCCAGGACAGACAATAAATTGGTACATAAAGAGGCTAAATCTACTGGTACATACGACCGCGACCAAGATATTCTTTCTGTGCATTGGGATAAATTTGCGCCAGAACGCTTCGTACTAAAAGGTGATGTATTTGTACAAGAATCCATGCTAGATGCTTATCTCAACGAGGTCATGAAGGGACTGCCCCTCGTGTCAAAATTCACGGGGCAATCCCCAATGCGGCGGCCCAAAGTCTTCGGCATTGGCTTCAGCCACCTCGCCGCCGTATTCCATGCCCAAAACCACCGTGTTCATTATGCTCGGCACACTTTTGACATGACAGTGCTGACGCCTGAGCAGGATGAACGGTTTCGACCGTTCGAGTCGCTCGTCGATGGACGGCCAAAGTTCCACGAAGACTTCCAGCCATATCTGGCCGAACAGATTGCAAATCAGGAACCAGATTTTGTTTTTGGGTCCCTCTGGGGAAATCAAAACTTTGTGCTGTCAACCACCAAAAATCTCAGAAGCTTTGACTTCATCCTTCCCAACGAGCCGGCGTGCGAACGCATCGCCGACGCTCAACTCATCCCATTTGAAATGATGAAAGCATTGATCACCGTATATTTCCAAAAGGTCGATTTTCTCCTACAAGGCTTGAAATCCCTAACGAAAGCGCCGATCATTCTAGCGCCGGCGCCGCCACCGATGGAGGAGTTTTCTGCCATCTCCGATCCGCGACTAAATGCGCAGGTAGAGCAATTCGGGATCGCGGATCCGGTGTTGCGCTATAAATTCTGGAAGCTTTGCGAAGAGATTTACCAAGAGAAAGCAGTTGCTCATGGCGTCACGCTTCTCCCCGTCCCGCCCGAATCCCACGCTGCCGAGGGCTTCCGGCGACCGGAATATTTCGGGCCCGACTGGCTTCACGCCAATGTCGCCTACGGCGAACTCGTTTTGAAACAACTCGACCAAATCATTGGTGGCACCCGGCAAAGCGAGGTGGCCTGATGGCGAAACATCCTTACAAGAGCCTCCCCGAACATTGTTTCTGGCGAGACTCGGTCGCTAAGCCGCTTCCGGCCGGGGTCGATCCTGTGGTCCGAGCGAAATTCACCATAACGCCGACTGACAAAGTCGTTACCGCGGGTAGCTGTTTTGCCCAGCACATCGCGCGCAGGTTGCAACGCGAGGGCTTCAATTATTTCGTGAGCGAGGCGGCCCACCCGCTTTTTTCGCCGGCCTTGGCCGCGGAATATGGCTACGGGGTCTTTTCGGCGCGTTACGGAAACATCTACACGTCGCGACAATTAGTTCAGACTTTGCAGCGAGCGTACGGCCTTTTCACACCCCGCGAGCAATTCTGGCTCAATCCCGACGGTCGAATCATTGACCCGTTCCGGCCACAGATCCAGCCGAATGGATTCCCGAGCATGGCTGAGTTCGAAGCCGATCGGTTCCAACACTTCGCGGCGATCCGACGCTTGGTCGAAGAATGCGACGTATTCGTCTTCACTCTCGGATTGACCGAAGGCTGGTTCTCGCGCGAAGACGGTGCCGCATACCCACTTTGCCCTGGCGTCGCGGGTGGCACCTTCGATAGCAACAAATATAAATTCCTCAACCTCGACGTCGGTGAAGTTATTTCCGATCTTCGCTGGGCCTTTCACTTTCTCTGGTCGAAAAATCCAAAGGCGCGCGCCGTCCTGACCGTTTCGCCAGTCCCATTGGCGGCCACAGCGATAGATCAAAGTGTCATTGTTTCAACGACTTATTCGAAATCAGTTCTCCGCGTCGCCGCCGACGAGATCGCGCGGCAATATAACAATGTCGCCTATTTCCCGTCATACGAGATAATCGCCGGGTCTTTTAATCGGGGCGCCTATTTTGCGCAGGATCTTCGCTCTGTGACGGAAGCCGGCGTATCTCATGTAATGCAGCTGTTCATGAAATATTATGGCGCGAAGCCTGAGCAAGCGGCGGCGCCAAACGGTGCTCCGCAGAATACCGACGTGGCGTTGCAAAGGCTGGTCCAGCAACAATCCGAGGAAATTCAGGCCGCCGCGCAAGTCATTTGCGATGAGGAAATTCTTGCGCAACGCGGGTGACTGCCGGCCGCTCAGCCTGACGCTAGACGAAACCGTCGCATCCGTCTGGCTGTAACTGCCTTGGGCCCCCAACATGACGTAATCCCGGCGGTGGACTTTCCATGACCGCAAACGCCACCCGCCGGCCGTGGCAAAACTAAGGGAATGCGCCTGGCGCTTCAGTAGCAAGGGAAAGTTCAAATGACACATCGAGCTCACGTTTCTGTCGTTACGGACGCGGTCTCCCCGGATTTTTATTTCCCGCTTTGGCACAATTATTATAGTAAATTTTTCGGCTCCGCCAATTTGCACGTAATTTGTTTCGGCGACAACGGCGTGAATTTTTCGGAATGGGCGTTGGGAAGCGTCGATCAGGCGCCGGCCTTCAATAACGCTGAAAGAGCCAGATATGTTAGCGATAAAGTGAACAGACTTCTGAGGGTGTCCGACATTGTCATCCGCTGCGATGTAGATGAGTTTCTTGTTCCGAACCCGAAATTATATAATGACCTAGGGCACTACATCGAAGAACTGAAAACAGGCCACGTCACCTCTTTCGGATATGACGTCTTGCAGGCCCCCGACGAAGCCGGCTTAGATTTAAGGGCGCCCATCCTGGGCGCGCAGCGGCATTTCGCTTATGCAGTCGACTCCTTGTGCAAAACGTCCGTCGTCTCGTCGCCGACGCGGTGGGGCGCTGGCTTTCACGCTTCGTCAAACCCTCCCCTGTTCAACGAACTTTACATGTTCCACTTGAAACTGGCAGATTTGGATTTGCAAATGCAGATCGGGACCTCGGTAGCCCGCCGTGCCGATGAGGAAAGGTTTCGTGAATACCATTCAAGAACAAAGGATGTGTTCCTTTCACAGGCGCGTCAATATTTCTCAACGCCACCTGTCGTCGGTTTTGACGCATTTACAATGAAGCCATTCTTCGAAGCTTACCTACAAAGGACCAAAGTCAGAAACGGGATGTACTACACCGAAGAATTCAAGCATGACCGTACACTGCTAGAAATTCCAAATGAATTCTACCTGAAACTATAATTGGTAGATGGAAAAGCTACGTTTGCATACCCTCCTGGTCCGTTCCCCGTATTTGTTCAATCAATTTCATGATTCCCGGCATTTTTTCCTTCGGGTCGAAGGCTGAAATCCAGGGATCGGCAAGGCCGCGGAAGGTTTTGGAGCGCAGTTTCCTGGGCTCGCAGGCCTTGAGGACGCGGACGGCGTCCTCGACATTGGGCAGGCCGTGGCACAGGATCGCGCTGCGCCCGAGCCGGTCGCCGACGGCGGTGGTTTTCGAGAAGCAGAGCAGCGGCTTGCGCAGGACCATGGCCTCGGCGAGAACCAGCGGATTGGGGTCCTCGCGCGACGACAGGAAGAAGAGATCCATCCGGTCGATATGAGCGTAAGGGTTGTCGACCCCGCCGGCCACGTAAAGATTGGGCAGATTCTTGGTGACGAAATCCTTGTAGGCGGTGTTTTCGGGCGCGTCCTCGGGCGACCAGGGGCCGACCCAAAGGAAATCGCATTCCGGCGCCGCTTCCGCCGTCGCCAGAAAAATGTCCGAACCCTTGCGCGGCGAGGCGTGGCCGCACATGCCCACGACCGGGCGCTTGCCTTTCTTGAACGCCCTGCCGTCGGCGTTGTGCGCGGGCGTCGGCGTTTCCGCCGCCAGCGCGCGCACGGCCTCGATGTCGATGGCGATGCCGAAATTTTCGCACAGGGCCGGAATCTGCCCGAAAGTTTCGAGAATGTCGCGGGACAGATCGTCCGCCGCCAGCACCACGCCGTCGGCCAGGGCCATGACCTCGTATTTGGCGAGGCCGCAGCGCAGCAGGCTCTCGATCTCGGCCTTTTTCTCGTGGACATGAATGACGGCGCGCCGCCCCAGCATCTTGGCCGCGAAGACGAAGACGGAAGCCGCCAGCGAATTGACATAGACGATGTCTTCGTCGCGCCGCTTCAGCACCTCGAGCGCAGATTGCAGTCGCGCCTCGAACGGGACGAGATGGGAAAATTCGTCGGTCTTGACGGCCGTGAGATTGGCCGCGCCGGCGCAATCGGCGAGCCAGGGAACAAGAGGGCCATCCTTGAGGCAGACGACATGGACCTCGCCGGCTTTCGCCAGTTCCTTGGCGATCAGCCCGCCGACGCGCGGCGCGCCGGTCCTCGTGGCTTCATGCAGTATGAGAGTGATCGACATGGCGGCCTACCGATAAACGACTTGGTAACCCATATGGCGCGCCAGGGCCGGCACGGCGCGCTCCACGCCATGCTCGATCTGGCCGTCCATATGGAATTCGAGGGTCTTGCCGGCGCCGGATTCCCATTGCTGGGCCCGCAGGACCTGATGCAGACGCTTCATGATATCGGCGCGGATCAGGAACATGGTGCCGCTCAGATAATCGAGCTGACGATTGGCGCCCTCGATCCCGAACAGGTCGAGCACGCGTTCGTACTGGTCGAGATTCTTGCCGATATCGAAGGAGCGCCATTCCTTGGCGCCAATCATGCCGATGTTCGGGTCGGACAGCATCAGATCCACGCATTCCTCGGCGATTTCGAGGTTTCCGGCGAAGGCGCGCAACATCGTGCGCCGCCAGTGGGCGCCGCGCTCGCTGGCGATATGCGGGCTTTTCTTGGTGTGCATCAAGGCGAAAAGGTCGTAGCGGTCTATGTCGATGTTGTCGAGCATACGGATATGGCCGCCAACGTCATGCCCGCGGTTGTTGGAAAGCTGAACGAAGGCGCCGGGGGCCAGGCTGCGGATTTCCTCGTGCAGTTCGGGCGTCCAGACCTCATCGACCACATTGATGAAAATATCGAAACTGCGGTTGCGGAAATTCTGGGCGAATCCCGCGAGTTCGCGCCAGACGTCGGGATAGAAAATGTGGATCAACACGCCGACGTTGACCCGTTCCTGGCTGGGGACGATGCACAACGGCGCAGCCGCCGTCGGCAGCGAAATCTTTACGTCATCGAAGTGGAACTGCCACCTTCCATAAATACGGCTCGGTTCGTCCAAGCCAAACACCACGAAATGGCTGAAGGCCGAGAGGAAATCGTCGCCGAACTGCCGGAGGTCGAGATTGATCTCGACATAGTCCTTGGCGAAAAAGCCAAGGGGAATGTCGCGAATTCGCCTGCCGGCTCGGCGCATCAGCCCCCGTGGGGTCCCGATACGCCCCTCCGCCTGGCCATACATGCGCCAATGCTCCGCGAGCTCCGTGTCGCCGAGATCCTTGAGGTCCAGATTGCAGCGGCGGTAGAAATCGACATCGAATTCGTCGCCGCCGTTCACAAGGTCGTCGAAAAAGGCGAGCAAGCGCGGATCGATCGGCGTCGCCGTGCGACGGTCGCAACGCAGCATGGCCGCCGGCGATCTCATTGCATGCTCGATCGCGCTGGCTCCGTCACGATCCGCGCCGCGCTCCTCGTTATAGACCTTCGCCGAGAAGAACGGATGGCAGGCGAGGCCGGCGGCGTCGCCTTCGCGCAGATAATGGAGGAGCGCCGGCTCGCGAAGGTCGATCTCGTTGCGCGTGCGATAGAAGCCGGGATCGAGAAACAGATTGGGCAGGATCGTCTCGTCGAGCCAGCCATGGCCGAGATAATGGGCGATGGGCGGATCCATCAGCACTTCGCCGCGCTCGATTTCGAGCTGGTGGCGATAGAGCCGGGAATCGAAGGCGGGAACCACGGGGAAATCATGTAGCTTTCGCTGGGTGACGAAATGCTCCAGCGGACAGAGAACGGAATCGGCGTCGGGAAGCGAAGCGAGGAACGCCTCGGTCTTGAACAGGGGAGACGGGTCGAACCCCGCCGCCCCGCCGACAGTCAGGTAATGCAGCAGCGGATTGCCCGCGTCTTTCGCATCGCCCATGAAACGCAAGCGGTAGAAACCGGTGCTGAACAAGGGATAGGGATCGAGGCCGGCCGTGGCGCCCTCGCGGAGATAATGCAGCAGCGGCTCGCCCTGCGCGGCGCCCATCTGACGGCGGTAAAACGCCACGTCAAACAACGGATGCGGACGCAGGCCCGAACGCCAGCCGATCAGGACATAATGCAGCAGGGGATTGGCGACTTCCGAAACACGGTCGTCATAGGTCGCCGTGTAGAAATCGGCGTCAAACAAGCCTGCGATGGCCGAAGCGTGGCGCTTGACGTTGTCAGACACCATCGCCAGCCCGCGGATTTCCTCGGACATGGCGAGGGCGCGCCAGCGACGCATCGACAGGTCGAGGCGCCGCGCCTCCGCCCGCAAGGCGTCGCCGTCGCGGGAGGCGCGGCCAAGCGCGCCGAGAATCTGCCGCCGCTCCTCCGCCAGCATGCGCGCCAGCACAGCCATCTGCTTCGGGTCCGGCGCGACGGTAGCGGCTGGCGGCGCGCCGGCGGGCAAACCCGGCATGTTTCGCGCGCTCCGCGCGGCGGCGGCCTTGCCCGCCTCGGCCCGCCGTTCACCGAGAATTTTCGCGATCTGGGCGGCGAGATCGCCGTCGGTGACGCCGAAGGCGTCGAGCCCGATCGACACGGAGCCGTCGCCCAGGGCGAGGATCACGCCGCAGGGAGCGGAGGCCGGCCGCGCGGCCGTGGCGATGCGCCGCTCAAGGCGCTCAAGCCGGTCATTGGGCCATGAGCGCAGGTCGAAAACATAGCCGGCGACATTTTTCGGCAGCTTTCCGGCCAGATCAGGCCGGTGCTGCGACGTCATCGTCCGATCGAGCTCCACGCCGTCGAACGCCGCCATCACCCTGAGCGGCGCGTCTGGCTGGGCGAGATCGACCGCCCAGCCTTTCAGCACGCCGTCCCCGAAATCATCCAGGCCGAGGCGAAATCGCGCACAGGAGGAGGGCTCGTCGAGACCGACCGCCGCCGCAAGGGTCAGATCGGATGCGCGCGGCGACAGATCCGGCCCTTGCGACGGCGAAGAAGGCGTGTCGAAAGCGGCCGCCAAAGCGGCGCCGAGCTGATCGCGCAGCGCCTGATGGCTCAGCGCGAGCGCCGAAAGATCGATCCGCGACGGCTGCTCAGCGAAAACCAGGCTGATCTCGGCGGGCGCCGCCAGTTCGGCGGCGTCCATCGCGCGCAGCGTGTTCAGCGCCGCCATCGGATGCTCCAGCCCCCATCCGGTCAGAGCGAATTCGAAGCCGGCGACATTGCCGGGCAGGCTCTTTTCCAGATCGGGACGCGGGCGCCCTGTCTCGATTTCGCCGAAAGCGATTCCCGCAACAGAAAGCTTCAGCCGAACCGGCTCGCCGGGTTTGTCGAGGCGGAGCGCCCAGCCGCGCATCCTGCCGGCGGCGAGCGAATCGACCCCCGCACGAAAAAGGGAGCCGGCGCCGAGCGGCTCCAGTGAAGATGAAGCAACTTCGGCGATGATGAAATTTCGGGGCGTGGACGCGGGCGACGCAACGTCCGTTCCGCTCATTTTGTTGTTCAATGACGCCCCCCTCCGCGGCCATTGCCGGATTTGAAACGCGATAAACCCGATCAAGTCGGGGAAGAAATCCATCGCCGATTCACCATCGGCGTCGCCGCGGCGAACTTAAACGACGCCGCCTCGAGCGACAAGCGCGACCGCGCCGCAACCGGAGCCGCCGGCCTTTCGACGCGCGCAAATCCGCGCCAAGCGCCACTGCAAACGGCGATTTTCTCTTTTGGTGGATGGCGATTTCGCCGGCGCCAGAATAAATAGATCGCGAAAGGCGGTCCCGATTCCCAATCGCGGAAGATCGGGCGCGCCCGGCGGCGCGGCCGCCGCTCCCCAGATCGCAGAGGCGCCATGTCAGACAAGCCCGAATCCGCTCCAGCTCCGGCCGTCCGCCTCGCCGATTACCGCCCCGCCGATTATCTCGTCGATTCGGTTCATCTCGACATCAGCCTCGATGCGCGCGCGACGCGGGTGGTCTCGCGCCTCCACCTGCGGCCCAATCCGGCCGGAGCCGCCGGAGCGCCGCTGATTCTCGACGGCGGCGCGCTGCGGCCGGTTCGGGCGCTGCTCGACAATCAGTCGCTCAACCTCGCCGAGGTGGCGGCTCCCGACCGGCTGACCATCGCCCAGCCGCCGGCCCGCCCGTTCACGCTGGAGGTGGAGACCCTGCTCGACCCTTCCGCCAACACCAGGCTCGAAGGGCTCTATCGCTCCGGCTCGGCATTTTGCACCCAGTGTGAGGCTGAAGGATTTCGGCGGATCACCTATTACCTCGACCGGCCCGACGTGATGAGCGTCTTCACCGTCCGGATCGAAGCCGACAAGGCGGAGGCGCCGATCCTGCTCTCGAACGGCAATCCCGTGGACAACGGCGATCTGCCGAACGGCCGCCATTACGCTGTCTGGCATGACCCCTTCCCCAAGCCGTGCTATCTTTTCGCCCTGGTCGGCGGCGATCTCGGCGTGATCGAGGACGAGTTCGAAACCATGTCCGGCCGTAAGGTCAGGCTGGCGATCCATACGCAAAAGGGCAAGGAACACCGCGCCCATTACGCGATGGAGTCCCTGATCCACGCCATGCGCTGGGACGAATTCGTCTATGGCCGCGAATATGACCTCGACGTGTTCAACATCGTCGCCGTGCCCGACTTCAACATGGGGGCGATGGAGAACAAGGGCCTCAACATCTTCAATGACAAATACATCCTGGCGGTTCATGAAACCGCGACCGATGGCGATTACGCCGGCATCGAGACCGTCGTCGCCCATGAATATTTCCACAACTGGACCGGCAATCGCATCACCTGCCGCGACTGGTTCCAGCTCTGCCTGAAAGAGGGCCTGACCGTCTATCGCGACCAGGAATTTTCCGGCGACCAGCGCTCGCGCGCCGTCGGGCGCATCTCCAATGTCCGCACGCTGCGCGCGAGCCAGTTCGCCGAGGACGCCGGTCCTCTCGCCCATAATGTGCGCCCGGAAACATATCACGAAATCAACAATTTCTACACGGCGACGGTCTATGAGAAGGGCGCCGAGATCATCCGCATGCTGCGCGCCCTGATCGGCCATGAGGCCTATCACGCCGGCATGGCGCTTTATTTCCAGCGCTTCGACGGCAAGGCGGCGACGGTCGAGGATTTCATCTCCTGTTTCGCCGAGAGCTCCGGCCGCGACCTGTCCCAGTTCTTCCTATGGTACCAGCAGGCCGGCACGCCCCGCCTCAAGGCGCGCGGGACTTACGACGCCGACGAGAAGACCTTTGCGCTCGACCTGTCGCAGGAGACGCCGCCCACCCCCGGCCAGCCCGAGAAAAGGCCATTGGTCATGCCGATCCGCCTCGGGCTGATCGGCCTCGACGGCGAGGAAATCCCGCTCGTTCCGGATAATCCCGCCGACGCCCGCGAGGCCCGGGCGGGGATTTTCGAACTGGCCGTCAAGGAGCGCCGCATCGTCTTCAAGGATGTGCCGGGCCGGCCGGTTCCCTCGCTACTGCGCCGTTTTTCCGCCCCCGCCATTCTCGACATCGACCTGAGCGAGAACGACCTCCTGCTGCTGATGGCGCATGACACGGACCCGTTCAACCGCTGGCAGGCGGCGCAGAGTTTCGCCACCAGACTGATGATCCGCTCCGCCGGCCTGATCCGCGCGGGGGAACTGCCCGAATTCAGCCCGGCCTTCGCGGAAGCCCTCGGCGCAGCGATCGAGGCGGGAGAGGCCGATCCTGCCTTCGCCGCGCAGATGGCGATCCTGCCGAGCGAAAGCGACATCGCCCGCGATATCGGCGCCGACGTCGATCCCGACGCGATTTTTCTGGCGCGGCGCGCGCTGCGCGAAGGCGTCGGCAAGGCCATCGGCGCCAGCCTGCTTGCGGTTTACGAGCGCCTGACCAGCGACTCGCCTTATTCGCCGGACGCGGCAAACGCCGGGCGGCGAGCCTTGCGCAACGTCTGCCTCGATCTCTACGCCGCCGGCGCGCCAGAGGGCGGCGCCGAGATCGCGATGCGACAATTCCAGCTCGGCGCCAACATGACCGACCAGATGGCCGCGCTGTCCACGCTCTGCGCCCACGCGACTCCCCAACGCGAGCGCGCGCTCGATTCGTTTTTCCGTTCCCATGCCGAAGAGCCGCTGATCATCGACAAATGGTTCTCGCTCCAGGCGACGATCCCCGAACCCGAGACTCTTGCGCGGGTCAAGCGCCTGACACTTCATCACGCCTTCAGCATGACCAATCCCAACCGCGTGCGGGCCCTGATTTCCGCCTTCGCCAACGCCAATCCGACCGGGTTCAACGCCGCCGACGGCGCCGGGTACCGCTTCGTCGCCGAGACCGCTCTCACCCTCGATGGAATGAATCCCCAGGTCGCGGCGCGCCTGCTCGCGGCCTTCCGCTCATGGCGCAATCTCGAATCCGGCAGGCGCCGCCTCGCCCGCGAGGCGCTGGAAAGCGTCGCCGCCCATGAAAAGCTCTCGCCCGACCTGCGCGACATCGCCGCCCGCGCCCTCGCGTGACGCCGGCAAGCCCGTGCGCAGTTTCAGGCAAAAGCATGAAGGCCGGCCGGCCTTCATGGCCTTCGCCTTGATTTTGCAATAATTTCGCCAAATTCGCGCCTGCGCCCGCCCGCCTTCCAGACAGGCTGGACACCCGGCCGGCTCACGGGTCGAGGACGCTGTTTCGACTCTTTTTTTTTCGGTCTTCGACCTTTTTCGCCCAGCCGGCGACGCCGCCGGACGCATTGAAATTCCCGCCTGTTTCCGTTGAAAAAATGCGCGGATTAACGAAAATTTAGTCTGGACAAAAAGCCCGCTTCGGATTCGAATGATGGTGATTCGGGGGCGTCGCTGTAAGGCTCCGGATCGCTCAATTTCACCACCCCGGGAGCGTGTCATGGCGCGTGCAAACGCAGCCGGCGGCTATCTATGCCTTGAAGGCGCCAGCCCGCTTGCCGGCGCGCGAACGCCCCCCGCTGGTCCCCAAGGCGCCTCCCAAGGCGCTTCGGCGACCCGGCTCTTCCGCCGCGACGAGGCCGCGCCATCCGAGGACGGCGCCGCGCCGCTGGCTCCCGCCGAAGCGCCTCCCGCCGCGCCCGCCCGCAGCCCCCGGCCCGAGCCGCTGCCGCGCGCCGCCATCCCCACGCTGATCGCCCTATTCCTGCTCGCCTTGTTTGGCGTCGCCGCCCAGATCGCACTGCAAAGCCACGACCGTGTCGTTCCCGAGGCGCTTGCGACGATGGACATGATCGGCCGCCTCGCCGCCGAGGATTTCAACGACGCGGCGCGCGACGCGCCGCCCGGCGAGCCCGTCGCCCTGATCCTCGCCTCCGCGCTCGGCCGCCTCCAGACCCAGGGCCGCATCCTCGCCGTCACCAACGCCGACGGCCGGATCCTTTCCACCCTGCCCCCCGGCGCCATCGCTGAAAGCACGCTCGCAGGCCATCTCGGCCCGTCCCAACCCCTTACCATCTTCGCAGAAAAAGCCGGCGCTATGCGCGTCGGCCTTCCCAACGGCGGCGACGCCCTCGCCACCGTGCGCGGCCTCAAGCCGCCTTTTGGCCAGCTGGCCATCATCCAGCCGCTTGCCAGCGCCATGTCCGAATGGCGCGCGACCGCCTGGCGTTCAGCCTTGCTGTTCCTGCTCATCGCTTCAGTGATGGCGGTCGTCGCCTTCGCCTATTTCGCCCAGACCAGCCGAGCGCTCGACGCCGAGACCGACCGCGCGCGCATTCGCAACCGCATCGACGCCGCGCTCAATCGCGGCCGCTGCGGGCTGTGGGACTGGAACCTCGCCACCGGCCGCATCTACTGGTCGGATTCGATGTACGACATGCTGTCGATGACCCGGACCGGCGAGTTCCTCTCCTTCGGCGACCTGCGGGCGCTGATCCATCCCGAAGACGACAAGCTTTCGAGCTTCGCCGAGCAACTGACCTCCGGCCGCGCGTCCTCGATCGACCACGCCTTTCGCGTCCGCGACGCCGAAGGGCGCTGGATCTGGATTCGCGCCCGCGCCCAGGTGATTCACGAAGGGCGAGAACGCGCGCCTCATCTCGTCGGCATCGCGGTGGACATTTCCGAGCAGGTCCGCCTCGCCGAGCGCAGCGCCGCCGCCGATTCCCGGCTCCGCGACGCGGTGGAGTCGATCTCCGAGGCCTTCGTGCTGTGGGACGCCGACAACCGGCTGGTCCTGTGCAATTCCAAATTCCAGAACGTGCATGGCCTGCCGCACGAATGCGCCACGCCCGGCGCGCCCTACTGGAAGATCATGGCGCAGTCGCGCAATTTCGCCGAACAGGCCTGCGCCATGCCTGACGACGATGGGGACGGACGAGTTTACGAAGCGCGCCTCGCCGACGGCCGCTGGCTCCAGATCACCGAACGCCGCACCAAGGACGGCGGTTATGTCTCGGTCGGCGCTGATATTTCGGCCCTGAAACATCACGAGCAATCCCTGCTCGACAGCGAGCGCCGCCTGACCGCCACCGTCGCCGACCTGCGCCGCTCCCGCCAGACCCTGGAGCTTCAGGCCCAGCAGCTCGCCGAACTCGCCGAACGCTACCTGGAGCAAAAGGCCGTCGCCGAGACCGCCAATCGCGCCAAATCCGACTTTCTCGCCAATATGAGCCACGAATTGCGCACGCCGCTCACCCATATCATTGGTTTCGCGGAGGTGATGGAGCAGCAATATTTCGGCGAGATCGGCAATGCGCGCTATCTGCAATACGCCAATCACATCCGCCAGTCGGGCGAATATCTCCACGGCGTCATCGGCGACGTGCTCGAAATGGCCCGTCTCGACGCCGGACAGGTGGTGCTGAACGCCCGCGAGGTGGACCTGACGCCGAGTCTCGCCGAAACCGTCGACTCCGCCCGCGCCGCCGCCGAGGCCAAGAATGTCTCGATCGCCTTCGAGCCGCCGGCCGAGGCCCATGTTTTCGCCGATCCCGAACTGTTGCGCCGCGTCGTCGGCATCCTGATCGAAAACGCGATCAAGTTCACGCCGGAAGGAGGACGCATCGCGGTCAGCGTCGCCGGCGAGGACCCGGCCCACGACATCGTCGTCGAGGACAGCGGCTGCGGCATGACGGCGGAAGAAATCGTCCTCGTCTGCCATCCTTTCGAGCAGCGCTCGCCGCTGATGCAGGACGGCATGAAAGGTCCCGGACTCGGCCTGTCGATCGCCCGCTCGCTGGTCGAGCTTCACGGCGGCGAATTGCTGATCGACTCCACGCCGGGCCATGGCACGCGGGTGCGCATCCATCTCCCCGGCCCGCGCGAACAGGCCCGCAACCGCCTCGCCGCGATCAGCGCCGCGGAATGATCAGCGCGCAAAAACCTTGTCCATGTGGACCGCGAGCGCCAGGTCCTTTTCCGTCACCTTGCCGGCGGAATGGGTCGAAAGCTCGACCCAGACCTTGTTGTAGACATTCTTCCACTCGGGATGATGGTCCTCGCGCTCGCAGTAGAGTCCGACCTCGACCATGAAGCCCAGGGCCTGGGCGAAAGTCCCGAAATGAAAGACCTTGGCGATTTTCTTCTCGTCGCCGCTCCACCCTTGTGGAATCGTGGTCATTTGAACGCCTCCTGTGCCCGAAGCAGCAGCTCGCCGCGTGACGCCACTCCTGTCTGCTGATAGTTTATCATACGATTCATTCTGGAGCCGCCATGTCCAATCTCGAAAAAGCGCTGGCCGCGCTCGACGCCGACCGTCAGGGGGCGCTGGACCGCCTGTTCGAACTGCTGCGAATCCGCTCGATCTCCACCGATCCCGCTTACGCAGCCGATTGCTCCGCCGCCGCCGAATGGCTTGCGGGCCAGCTGCGCGATATCGGCTTCGATGCGTCCGTGCGCCCGACCGCCGGCCATCCGATGGTGGTCGGCAAGGCAAAGGCGTCGCGGCCGGACGCGCCCCATGTGCTGTTCTATGGGCATTACGACGTTCAGCCGGTCGATCCGCCGGAGCTGTGGACCGCCGATCCCTTCACCCCGGCCTTGAAGGACGCCGGAGCGGGCCACAGGCAAATCATGGCGCGCGGCGCCGCCGACGACAAGGGCCAGCTCATGACCTTCATTGAGGCTTGCCGCGCTCTGCGCGCCAATGGCGGCCTTCCATGCACTGTCAGCGTATTGTTCGAGGGCGAAGAGGAAACCGGCTCGCCCTCGCTGCCTGCCTTCATCGCCGAAAACGCCAAGGAGCTGAAGGCCGATCTGGTGCTGGTCTGCGACACCAATATGTGGACTCGCGACACGCCGCTAATCACCTGCATGCTGCGCGGTCTGGTGCTGGAGGAAGTCATCGTCAAGGGCGCCAACCGCGACCTCCATTCCGGCATGTTCGGCGGCCCCGCCGTCAATCCGATCCATGTCCTGTCGCGGATTATCGCCGGCTTGCATGACGAGGACGGCCGCGTGACCCTTCCAGGCTTCTATGAAGAAGTCCCCGAACTGCCGCCCGAGATCAAGGCGCAATGGGCGGCGCTCGATTTCAGCGAAGCCGATTTTCTCGCCCACGTCGGTCTGTCGACGCCGGCGGGCGAGACGGAGTTTTCCGTCCTGGAGCAGATCTGGGCGCGCCCCACCTGCGACGTCAACGGCATTGTCGGCGGCTATACCGGCGAGGGCTCCAAGACCGTGCTGCCGGCGCGCGCGAGCGCCAAATTCTCGTTTCGTCTCGTCGGCAAGCAGGACCCGCAAGCCATCGTCGACGCCTTCCGCGACTATGTGCGGGAGAACCTGCCGCCGGACTGCAAGGCCGAATTTCTGAGCCATGGCGCGAGCCCGGCTTTGTCGCTGTCCTTCCATTCCGAGGCGATCCAGCGCGCCAGCCGCGCGCTGGAACAGGAATGGGGCAAGCCCGCGGTGCTCGCCGCCTCCGGCGGCTCGATCCCGGTGGTCGGCATTTTCAAGCGCGAGCTGAAAATCGGCTCGCTGATGGTCGGCTTCGGCCTCGACGACGACCGCATCCACTCGCCCAACGAGAAATACGAGTTGTCCTCCTTCCAGAAGGGGGCGCGGAGCTGGGCGCGGATTCTTTTCGCGCTGGCGGAGTAAATGCGAGCGAACAAAAAGCGAAGGGGCGCGAAAAAGCGATTCGCGCCCCTTTCGTTCGCGCAAAATTCCGCAAATCCCGAATTGGGGCGCCCCGCGTGGCCTCGTCGTCAAGAATCGATTCAAATGCCGAACAAATCGGAAAACGCCGCCGTTCAGCGATTCGTTCAGGGGATATTCCCGCCCTGATCCGAAAATCCCGTTTCGGGCGTAAAGCGGCGATTAACAGCCAAGATCGCCTTAACCTTTTTTGCTCCGCCCCCGTTTCGCCGCCTTGGGCACTTTCCCTGGCCAGGCGACGATGTGGTCCACCAGAGCCTCGACCGGCAATTCGTCTTCCAAAGCGCTGACCCGTCCTAGAACGGAAACTCCCGCCTCGACCACGCTTGCGCGCCGTCCGCTGACCAGAGGGTGCCAGTCCGGCAAATCCTCGCCGCGCGCCAAAAGCCGATAGGCGCAGGTCGGCGGCAGCCAGGTCAGGCTCGCGGCGCTTTCCGGTGTGAGGCGGATGCAGTCCCTCACCCGCCGCGCGCGATGGCCATAATCGCGGCAGCGCGCCGTCGCCGGGTCGAGCAGACGGCAGCCGACATCGGTGAAGTGGATTTCGCCGCTGTCCTCGTCCTCCAGCTTGACCAGACAACAGCGGCCGCAGCCGTCGCACAGGCTTTCCCATTCCGCCTTGGTGAAATCGGCGAGCGCGCGGCCGCGCCAGAACGGGTTGCCCTGGGAACGGGATGGACGCGGTTTGCACTTCTCGGACATGACCTGTTTCAAAATGGCGCGGTTTGCGCTGGCGCGTATTTTGCCCTTGCAGGCGGAGAGCGTTAAGACAATGTTTAGGCGTCGGCGCGGGCGGTCTGTCAAGGCTCGCGCGACAGGAACGGAGCGGGGCCGCCTTGGCCTATGATTTCAGCAAAGCCAGATGGTTCCGCGTTTTGCGCAACGCGCTGCTCGCGGTCGATTCCTGGATCGACAGCACATTTTACTCGCTCGGCGTGGAATCGGCGGAGTTCTGGCGCGATTATTCCAGCTTCATGGAGCGGTTCCACGCGCGCGGCGCGACCCGCGTCGCGGCCGATCTCGCCTGCGAGGCGCTGACGCTCGGCGTTTTCGGCGGGCTGGTGATGGTCGCCCTCGCCCAGCCCGCCTTCCGCCTCACCGCCGCGCGCGACTGGCTCAAACAGTCCGACCTCGCCATCACGTTCCAGGACCGCTATGGCAAGGAGGTCGGCCGGCGCGGCATCCTCCATGACGACGCGGTGCCGCTCGACGAATATCCCGATTATGTGATCCACGCCGTCCTTGCGACCGAGGACCGCCGCTTTTACGACCATTGGGGCGTCGATCCGATCGGCCTTTTGCGGGCGCTGACCGTCAACGCCCGGGCCTCCGGGGTGGTGCAGGGCGGCTCGACGCTGACCCAGCAGCTCGCCAAGAACCTTTTCCTGTCCAACGAGCGCACGCTCACCCGCAAGATCAACGAGGCCTTCCTCGCCTTCTGGCTGGAGTCGCATCTCACCAAGAAGCAGATTTTGCGGCTTTATCTCGACCGCGCCTACATGGGCGGCGGCACGTTCGGCATCCAGGCGGCGGCGCAATTCTATTTCGGCCGCTCGATCAAGGACGTGACGCTCGCCCAGGCCGCGATGCTCGCCGGCCTGTTCAAGGCCCCGACCAAATTCGCGCCGCACGTCAACCTGCCCGCCGCCCGCGCCCGCGCCAACGAGGTGCTCAACAACATGGTCGTGGCGGGCTATCTCCAGCAAAACCAGGTCGCCGACGCCCAGCGCCATCCCGCTTCGCCGATCGATCGCGGCCCCTTGGGCGCGGCGCCCGACTGGTATCTCGACTGGGCGTTCAACGAGGTCAAGGCCCTGGCCGACGCCGGCAAGCTCGGCAAGGACCGCGTGCTGACCGTGCGCGCGGCGCTCGATTCCGGTCTGCAGCAGAAGGCCGAGGACACGATCGACCAGATGCTGCGCGAGAACGGGCCGTCCTCCAACGCCCATCAGGCCGCGGCCATCGTGCTGGAGCACGACGGCGCGGTGCGGGCTCTGGTCGGCGGGCGCGACTATGCCGTCAGCCAGTTCAACCGCGTTACCGACGCCTACCGCCAGCCCGGCTCGTCCTTCAAGCCCTATGTCTATCTCACCGCCCTGATGAGCGGGAAATTCACGCCCGAAACCGAGGTGGTGGACGCGCCGATCTGCCTCGGAAACTGGTGTCCGAGGAATTACGGCGGCAAATATTTCGGCCGCCTGCCCCTGTGGGAAGCGCTCGCCCATTCGCTCAATACGGTGGCGGTGCGCCTGTCCATCGCCATCGGCGACGGCGACGCCCGGCGCGGCCGCAAGCGCATCATCGCGACGGCGCGCCGACTCGGCGTCACAGCGCCCCTGCCCGACACCCAGTCGCTGCCGCTCGGCGCCGACGAGGTGAAGCCCCTGGACCAGGCCACCGCCTATACCGCCTTCGCCAATGGCGGCAAGCGGGTGACTCCCTATGCCGCGCTGGAAATTTACAACAGCCGCGGCGAGCTGGTCTTCACCCATGACCGCGACGGCGAAAAGCCGGTTCAGGTCGTCGATCCCTCCTATATCGACGAACTCGTCTCGATGATGCGCGAGGTGGTGCTGCGGGGCACGGGCCGGCGCGCCCAGCTCCCGGGAATCGAGGTCGCCGGCAAGACCGGCACCACCAACGATTACAAGGACGCCTGGTTCTGCGGCTACACCGGCAATTTCGTCGGGGTGGTCTGGTACGGCAACGACGACGGCGACCCGATGAACAAGGTGACGGGCGGCTCCCTGCCAGCCGGGACCTGGCACGACATCATGGAATACGCCCATGCCGGCGTCGATCTCAAACCCCTGCGCGGCGCGCCGATCGAAGCGGCGCAGACTCCGGCGACGGCCCGGGCCACCGACATCGGGAGCGGCCCGATCGTGAAGCTACACGAGCAATTGTCGCACAAGTCTTCGGAAGCCCTGGGGACGATCGAAAATCTGATGAAATCGTCGCGCGACATCCACGGCGCGCGGGAAACGCCTCATCTGCATTACGCGCAGGCCGAAACAGCCGGCGCTCCCCGGCGTCTGACGCCGGTCGTCGATTTGCGCTAGGTCCTTTTCCGCGCCAGCCTGCCGAGGCCCATCTGGGCGGCGGTGACGCCGAGCGCACGGCAGAAGCCGACGACCGCGCCGAAATAGACGGCGGCGCCGACCATCCCCAGCAGCGCAAGGGCGATCAGCGGCCCGAACGCGCCGAGCCTGTGGCCGAGCGCATTGAACGGCCCTTCGAGGCCGAGCGCGACATTGGCGAGCAGCACGGCGGCGGTGGCGGCGGCCATCGCCACCCCCTTGAGAACGGCGTCGGGCTGGAACAGAAAGCGCCGCGCGCCGATGAAAGCCAGCGCGGCCAGATTGATCCAGGCGTTGGCCGATGTCGCCAGCGCAATGCCCGCCGCGCCCAATGGCTTGTACAGCACGATCTTGAGCAGCAGATTGACGACGAGCGCGCCAAGCGAAACCATCATCGGCGTCCTTGTGTCGCCCATGGCCTGAAAGCCCGAGCGCAGGGCGTTGATCGCGACCACCGCCAGCAGGCCGTAACCATAGGCGCGCAGCACGGACGCTGTGGCCGCCGTGTCCGCCGCATGGAAGGCGCCATGCTGGAACAGGGCGCCCACGATCAGCTCCGGGATGAAGATGAAGGCCACCGCGAAAGGCGCCGTGAGCGTGAAGGTCATCGCCAGGGTGCGGTTCTGCGCGGTAAAGGCGCCCGCCCAGTCCTCGCGCGCGAAACAGCGGCTCATTTCCGGCAGCAGCACTGTGCCCGCCGCCACGCCGACGAGGCCCACCGGCAGCAAATAGAGGCGGTCGGCGTAATAGATCGAGGACAGGCCGCCAGTCGGCAGCAACGAGCCGATAATGGTGTCGGCGAACATGGCGATCTGCACACCCGCCGAGCCGATCACCGCCGGCCCGAACATGCGGAAAAAGGCGCGCACGTCGGCGGTCAGTTCGGGCCGCGCGAACTTCTCCATCAGATGCAGACGCCGCGCCGAAATGGTCAGCAAGGCGAGCTGGGCGAAGCCAGACGCGGTCACGCCCGCCGCCGCCGCAAAAGCCGCGTTGGGAAAGGGAAAGATGAAGGAGGCCGCGAGAAAGGCCATGATCACCAGGTTGAACAGCACCTGCGCGAAAGCAGGGACGGCGAATTTGTTGTGCGCGTTCAAGGTTCCCGAATGGAGGGTGACCAGGGTGACGCAGAACAGATAGGGGAAGGTGATCCGCGTCAGTTTGACCGCCAGGGCGAATTTTTCCGGCTCGGCGGAAAAGCCCGGCGCAAGAAGATGAACCAGCGCCGGCATGTAGATCCAGCCCAGCGCCAGCGTCACGATCTGGGACATCACCAGAAGGGTGAAAATCTGATTGGCGAAATGGCGCGCCGCCCAGATGTCGGAGCGCTCGTAGACCCGCAGATAGGTCGGGACATAGGCGGCGTTGAAGGCGCCCTCCCCGAAGATCGCCCGGAAATGGCTGGGCAGGCGAATGGCGACCGCGAAAGCGTCGCCCATCATGCCGGCGCCGATGAAGGCGCTCACCATGACATCGCGGAGAAACCCGGCGAGCCGCGAGAGCAGCATGATCCCGCTGACCGAAAAGAAATTTCTGTACATGGGCCTGCGGCGCTCGGGGTTGGTTCGATGGGCGTGGTTTCATGCGCTTCACGGCTCGGCGCGCGTCTTCGCCGCGCCGGGATCGGAGTGCGAGACTGGAAGATTCGGCTTTTCGCCGTCAAGCTCTATGCCGCGCCATGAAAATGCGCAAGAAAGGGGTCTGCCGCTTTACGCCCTATTCGATCATGTCCGCCCACGCCTTCGCGCTTTGCGCCGACGATTTCGCCCTTTCGCCCGCCGTCACCCGAGGGATTCTCGAAGCCCTGGCCGCGGGCCGGCTGACCGCGACCTCGGCGATGACAACGCGGAAAGGCTGGCCCGAGGCGGCCAAAGCCTTTCGCGACATCGCCCCGCAAGCCGACCTCGGCCTGCATTTCAATCTGACACTCGGCGGACCCTTGGGGGAAATGCCGGCCTTCGCGCCCAACGGCGCCTTTCCGGCGATGAACGCCATCGTCCCCGCCGCCTGGCGCCGGGCTTTGCCGCGCGCGGAAATCCGCGACGAACTGCGCCGCCAGCTCGACGCTTTCGAGGAGGCTTTCGGCGCGCCGCCGGATTTCGTCGACGGCCATCAGCATGTCCAGGTCCTGCCGGGAATCGCCGACGATCTGATCGTCGAGCTGGCCCAGCGCGGGCTTGCCGGAAAGACCTGGCTGCGCGACAGCGCCGACCGGCCCAAAAGAATTTTCGCCCGGGGCCGGCATTGGGGCAAGGCGCTGACGGTGGCGGGCCTGGCGCGCGGCTTTCGCGCCAAGGCCAAGGCGGCGGGCTTTGCGCTCAATGACGGCTTTTCCGGCTTTTCCGACTTTGACGCCAAAGCGGATTACGCGGAAGATTTCGCCAGCTATCTTCGCGCGCCCGGCGGAAAACCGCTGATCATGTGCCACCCCGGCCATGTCGACGAGGAACTGGCGCGGCTCGACCCCGTGACCGATTCGCGCGAAGTCGAGCTGGCCTTTCTGCTGTCCGGCCGCTTTTTGCCGATCCTTGACGCGGCGGACGCCGCGCTCGCCCGGCTCTCGGCCATGTGAGCGCCTTCATGCGAAGAATTTCTTGATTTTCGCGGCCGCGTCGGTGGATTGCCACCGCAGCGACAGGAAGCGCCCGTATTTCGCCTCGACGAGGTCGCGATAATAGATTTTGCAGTTCTCGTCCGCCCCAAGCGCCAGCAGCCGCAGGCCACGCGGCGCGAAAACGGCGTTGGCGAGGCCGGCGCCCGGGGCCCCGGCGATCCACTCGGCCTTGGAAAAAGCCTGCGCGACTTGAGAAAAATTCATGCGCTCCGGCTCGACCTCTACGAAGCCCAGTGGCTCGAGCAGGTTGAAAAACGACACAGCCCCGCCGGCCTTGACGTAAATTCTGCGCGGCGCTTCCGGCGCATCGCCGTAGCGGGCCGGAAGGGATTCCAGCACCTCCATGGCGCGAGGCGATTTGGCGCTCAAACGCGCCACCGGCAGCGGAAAAATCAGTCGCCGGAAAAACACCGGCTCGGAACCGATGGCCACGACCCGCTCGGGCGGCACGCCGAAGAGGCGGAGCGATTCGCGGACGACCGCGGTCATCGCGCCGCGCTGGCGCGGAACCACGAACTGGAAGGCGGAAAGATCGCAGAACTGCGCGGCGACCGCGACGCGCGGCAAGACTTCGATCAGCCAGCGCGCATAATCCCTGTCACCCGGCTGGCGCAGGAAAATGTAAGCGCCGGCAAGCCGGCGAATCGAGGTCAGCGGCCATATCCGGACGGAAATTCCGCCTTTGCGCATGCGGCGCAGGGCCCGGGGAAGCGGCGCGTCGTGCTCGCCGAGGCTCTCTGCGACCAGCGCCCCATTCGCTGCCATGAGCGCGCCGTCGAGCGAACAAGCGTCGTCAATCTGCGCCAGCCCGCCGGGCGGCGGACGGGTCTCGCCGCCCTCCTGCCGCGCATAGGGCGGTTCCGGCGGCATGGGATAAAAGGCCCGCGCGAGTTCCGTCGCCGGCTGGATGTCCGCTGGACGCCGAAAAAGCGAGGTGAGGGCGAGGTGGCTTTCGCCGAGGTCGAAGAAGCGCCAGGCAAAGGTTTTCTTGGTCATCGGTCCTCGACACGCTTGATTTTGCGCCCGCGCGCGTAGCCGAAGGCGAGCAGCAGCGCAATCAGCGCGCCCAACGGAGGTGCGAAATCATACGTCAGGCCCGCCGGCATCGGGCTCGCCAGCGCGAGGGAGTCGGCGGAGGCCATCCGCCCGGCGATCCAGCCGAGAAAACTGGCGCTCGCCCACAAGATCGGCGGCTTGCGCAGCGCCATGACGAATTGCGCCGAGCCCAGCGCCAACAGCGGGATTGAAAGCGCGAGGCCCAGCATGACGAAAGGCTTGTCACCCTGCGCGGCGCCCATCACGCCGGTCATGTTGAGCAGCGCGCCCTGCGCGTCATAAGCCAGAGCGCCGGTCAGAACCGGGCCAAGCGCGCGGCGGGGCGCGATTTCCGGCATCTTGTCGCTCTCGCCGCGCATCGTGACCCAGAGCGCGGCCCACAGCATGAGCGCGGCGGCGGCGAAGCCGAAACCCGGAAGATCCGCGACCGCCATCAGCGCATAGACGAGCAGGACGCGCAGCAGGACGAACAGGATCGTGCCGACGTTCAGCGCGATCCGCTTCCGGTCCTGCGGCAGCGCCCGCGTCGCGGCCGCCAGAACGATGGCGTTCTCCCCGGCCAGAACCAGATCGATCCAGATGATTTCGATCAAGGCGCCGATGGTTTGCGAAAGATCCATGCCTTTTCCCGCAGCCGTAAATCCCCGGGCTTCCGCAAGCCCGATCAAGCGCGCCGTCCCTCCCCCCGCCACGAACCGGCGGAGAGAGCGAATCGCCCGGCGGTTCCGATTGTCGCCGTCGGGAGGCAGGCTATTCGATCGCGAATTTTTTGGCCATGGCAAGAATCACGTCGGCCGCGCGTTCGAGCCGGGCGCCGCGCCAGTCGGGCAGATGGAGGAAACAGGCGCGGCGGTCCATCAGCAGCGAGAGATAGAAACTCTCGTTGCACAGATAATCGCCGGCGTCGCGGGACAATGCGGCCGGCAGCCCGCCGCGGCGCGCAATCGCCGCGAGCCGCGCCGGCGAACAGCCGGCGCGCAAAAAATCCGGACCGCCATGGACGATGGCGCGGCAATATGCTTTTTGCCGCGCGGCGTCGGGCTTGAGCGTCGAGACGCGATTGCGCGCAAGGGTCTCGATGGCCAGCCGCCGCCGGCGCCCGGCGAGGCCAAGCAGCAGGACGGCGTCCGGACCGGTGCGCGCGAAAATCTGCGACAGGGTCGGCGAGAGAGCCGAGAACTCGACCGGCAGCACGGCCGTGTGGAGGTCGATCCCGGCCAAGGCGAAAATTCTTTTCCGCTTTTCCAGCCATCGCGCGCAAAATTCCGCCGGATTGCGCCTGTGGCCAGGAAAGGCTCCAAAACCGGCGACGAGGAGACTGCGCATGGCCTAAAAACCCAAGGCCGCCGCGATTTTCTCCACCGCGAGCGGCGGCGCCAGCGCGCCCTCGGCGACCTGACGTTCGAGGGCCGGCAGCAGCGCCCGCACTTTCGCGTCCGAGCGCAGCCGCGCGAACATCAGTTCCTCCAGCATGGTCCACATCCATTTCACCTGCTGGTCGCGGCGCTTTTGCGCCAGTTCGCCGGTCGCCTCGAATTTTTTTCGATGCTCGACGACCTTGGCCCACATGTCGTCGAGCCCGAGATTATCCAGGCCGGAAACAAGGATGACCGGCGGCGACCAGTTGGGCGAGGCCTGCTGCATGATGTGCAGCGCGGCGCGATATTCGCCCGCCGCTGCGACCGCGCGGGCGCGGTTCTCGCCTTCCGACTTGTTGACGGCGATCATGTCGGCCAGCTCCAGCACGCCCTTCTTGATGCCCTGCAATTCGTCGCCGGCGCCGGGAAGCATCAGCACCAGGAAGAAATCGGTCATTTCCGCGACGGTGGTCTCGGACTGTCCGACGCCCACCGTCTCGACCAGGACCACGTCGAAACCCGCCGCCTCGCATAAAAGCATGGTCTCGCGGGTTTTGGCCGCCACGCCGCCGAGCGTGCCGGAGGACGGCGAGGGGCGGATGAAGGCGTTGCGCTCGGCGGACAGCCGCGCCATGCGGGTCTTGTCGCCCAAAATCGAGCCGCCGGTGCGCGCCGATGACGGATCGACCGCCAAAACCGCGACCTTGTGGCCGCTCGCGATCAGATTGGAGCCGAGCATGTCGATGGTGGTGGATTTGCCGACCCCCGGGACGCCGGTGATCCCGACCCGCATCGCGGCGCCGGTGAATGGCAGCAGCATTTGCACCAGTTCGCGCGCCTGATGCTGGTGCTCGAGCTTTCGGCTCTCGACGAGGGTGATGGCGCGGGCGAGCGCCGCGCGATCACCTGCGCGCAGCCGCTCGGCGAGCGACGGCGTGTCGAGGACGCGGGGATTCGGCGAAATGGTCATGTCGCTATATAGGCAAGTCGCGCCGCGCTCGAAAGCGGCATTTCGTCAGTGGCCTTGCCGATGGGAACGGCGGCTCGCGCCCCCAAGCCAACGATCCGCTGCGGACCGCGACCGTCACGTCACGTCACGAGATCAAAGCGGTCGCGTTGAGCGGCCTATGCCGGCAGATTTTTCATAAGTATACATCTCGCATCTATACCAGTAATGTCAGAACCATAATAATCCAATCACATATCAATCCCGCAAAGCACCGATATTTTGGCCTGACAGTCGCGCAACACGGGCGTAAGAGGCTCAAACTCAAATGACATAGATTACTCCGCCACAATGGCGCTTTAATTATATATTCAAAACCGTCTGCCGATAGGCTTAATGGAGATTCGAAATGCTGAAGATCAAGGTCGCTGTCATAACGTCAGCTTTATTGGTGAGCGGGGCCGCGTTCGCCGGCTCGCATGGCGTTTCCGCCTCCGCGCCAGGCCAGATGTACCGTAGTCAGGGCTCGTATACCAACAACGCCAATACGACCTATTCCGGAGCGTCAGGTTATGCGCCGGGCCGCGGGTCGGGTTATGATAACAGCGGCGCCTCGACCGCGCCCGGCGCCGGCTCCGCCAATGCTCCCGGGCATTACTGAGCATATTCGTCACGATGCGGGCCGGCGGCGTTCTGGCTGGCCCGCGTTTCCCTCTCACGGCATCCCCGGCTGCGGGACCAGTCCTGGCCCGAAGCCGCCGTGCATCTGGACGGTGTTGACCTCGACGCCAACCACCAGATTGTCGGTGACGGCGTAATTCACGCCCGCGCCGACCATGGTGATGCTGCTGGTCGGCTGCGAGCCGATCGCCATGTCGTTGAGCGCGGCGAAACCGACGGGCGCGCCGTTGATCGCATTGGTCGGGCGGGCGAGGCCGGCGCCGAAGGTGACATAGGGCATGACCCGGCCCATGTCATAGCCCACATTGACCTGCGCCATGCCGAAATCATAGCCGCGCGGCCCGCAGTTGTAGAGGCCCGGAAGATAGCCGACCGAGCCCTGCGCGCCGATGACGATGCGATTGTCCAGCTCCTTGTAATAGCCGACGAAGGCGTCGCCGCCGAAACCGCCGCGCGCGCCTCTGCCCGAGGCGGCGACGCCGAACATGTCGGTCCCCACCGTCAGGCCGGACCAGGGATTGGCCGGCGGCGGCGCCTCCCACGGCGGCGGCGGGGCGGGCGTGAGCGGCGGCGGCGCCTCAAGCATCGAGCCGCCGTCCCCCCCGGCGAAGATGGGGAGGCCGTCGGCGCGCGCCGGCGTGGCGAAAGCAAGGCATAGGAGGGCGGAACAGCAGGCGGCGCGGATCATCGAAACCTCATCTGGCGGCGGCATTATAGTCGCAACCCAAAGGGGCGGCAAAGTGGCAGGCGCCACCTGCCCTGGCGAGTAACCAAAAAGCAAAATGTCGACATTAGTGTCCATTCGTCCTGACGCCAGACGAACGGGAATCAACATGCGTTTGAATCTGAAACCCTTCGCTTTCCCGGAACGGACGAGCGGGACGTTCCGCGCCGAATTAGCGGCGACCGTCTTCATCTGCCTCTTCCTGAGCACCCATCTGCGCTTCATCGCCGCCCATTTCTGGCCGCTCGCGGTCCCGCTGATTCTGCTCGCCGGCTGTTACGCCCTCAAGGTCGCCCTGATGGTCTGGCTGGAGCTGCGCGGCGGGACGGCCTGGGATTTCGGCCATTCGCAGAAGCTCGTGATCAGCGGTCCCTATCGCTACAACCGAAACCCCGTTTATCTCGTCGTGGTGGCCCAGTTCGCCCTGTGGTTCGCGGTCGTGGCCTATTGCCAGATCCAGATCATCAAGCTGGGCGGCGGAGTCGGCCCGGCGCTGTTCTGGGTCGCCGGCGCCGCCCTGAGCATGATCGGTCCCTGGCTCTATTACGACCGCGTCGCGATCCCCCGGGAGGAAAAGAGCCTCACCGCCGATCACGGCGCGGAATTCCTCGATTATTGCGCCCAGGTGCCGCGCTGGGGCGTTACGTTCGCCCCGCCCGCCCCCCCGCAAGGCAAGGCGGCCTGACATAGCGCCGCTTCAAGGGATCGGCTTGGCCAAGGCCGATCGCGCGGCGCGCAATCGGGTCGACGACTGCGGCGACCGCGGGCCGTGCAGCACGATCAGCGCCGGGGCCTTGCGCAAGACAAAAGTTTTCGCCCGCGATTCCGGCAGGCGGCGGCGGGCGAACCAGCTCGCGGCGACGCCGCGTTCGGCGCGATGAGTCGCGCCGGGCCGGTCGACCACGAGGATCGGCATTTTCCGCGCGATGTCCCGCCAGCGCTTCCAGCGGAAAAATGTGGCGAGATTATCCGCGCCCATGATCCAGACGAAATGGACGCCGGGGCAGGCGCGGCGCAGGTAATCGACCGTCTGGAACGAATAGACCGCGCCGATTTTCGCCTCGAATCCGGTGACCACGACGCGCGGATCGCGCAGCAGCCGGCGCGCCGCCGCCATGCGTTCGGCCAACGCAGGCAGGCCCTCGCGCGATTTCAGCGGATTTCCGGGCGACACCATCAGCCAGATACGATGGAGGCCGAGGCGCTTCAGCGCCACGTCGCACACCAGCGCGTGGCCCATGTGCGGCGGGTTGAACGACCCGCCGAACAATCCGATCTTCATGCCGCGTGCAAAGGGCGGAAGGATCACGGCCGCGTCTGTCCGTCGCCATGGACGACATATTTGAACGAGGTGAGTTGCGCCACCCCGACCGGCCCGCGCGCATGCATACGGCCCGTCGCAATCCCGATCTCCGCGCCAAAACCGAATTCGCCGCCGTCGGCGAACTGGGTCGAGGCGTTGTGGATCACGATCGCCGAATCCACCTCGCGCAGGAATTTTTCGGCTTTTTGAGCGTTTTCGGTGACGATGCAATCGGTGTGATGCGAGCCATAGGTCTCGATATGGTCGATCGCGCCCTGAACCCCATCCACCAGTTTCGCGGCGATGATCGCGTCGAGATATTCGGCGCGCCAATCCTCCTCCTCCGCCGCGACGACGCGCGGGTCGGCCTTTTGCGCCGCCTCGTCGCCGCGCACCTCGCATTGCGCGTCGAGCATCAGCCGCACCAAAGGCGCAAGCAGGCGCTCCGCCCCGGCGCGATCGACCAGCAGAGTCTCCGCCGCGCCGCAGATGCCGGTGCGGCGCATCTTCGCGTTGAGCAGGATTTTCTTGGCCTTTTCGAGATCGGCCTCGGCGTCCACATAGACATGCACGACGCCTTCGAGATGGGCGAACACCGGCACCCGCGCCTCGGCCTGCACCCTCGCGACAAGGCTTTTGCCGCCGCGCGGCACGATCACGTCGATCGCGCCGCCGAGGCCCGCCAGCATGGCGCCGACCGCGGCGCGGTCGCGGGTGGGTATGAGCTGGATGCTCGTCTCGGGGAGACCCGCCTCGCGAAGGCCGCCGACCAGGCAGGAATGGATCAGCCGCGCGGAATGAAAACTCTCCGAGCCGGCGCGCAGGATGGCGGCGTTTCCGGCCTTGAGGCAAAGCCCGCCGGCGTCGGCGGTGACATTGGGCCGGCTCTCGAAAATCACCCCGACCACGCCGAGCGGCGTCGAGACGCGCTCGATCCGCAACCCGTTGGGCCGCTCGAACGTCTCCAGCAGCCGGCCGACGGGGTCCGGCAGGCCGGCGATCTCTTCGAGACTCCGGGCGATCGCGGCGATGCGCTTGTCGTCGAGCATCAGGCGGTCGAGCATGGCGGCGGCGAGGTTTTTGCCTCGGGCCTTGGCCATGTCGAGCGCATTGGCTTCGAGCAGTTCCGGCTGGCGCGCGAGCAGAATTTTTCCCGCCGCGCGCAGGGCATGGTTCTTCTGCTCCGGCGAGGCGAGCGCCAGCACGCGCGCGGCCTTGCGCGCCTCGCGTCCGATCGCCAGCAGGGCGTTTTCGAGATCGGCGGCCCCGCCGGGCGCCACATTCAGGCTGTCCATCGCCAATGTCCGCGCATCTTCGTCTTAGTGAAATCGAGAGCCGTCCTTTAGCAGACCGCAAGCGCCGCGCGAACCCCTTTGCCGCGGCGTCTATACCACGGACATATTTTCATGCGATGATCGCTCCAGCAAGGCGACCGCGGCCGAAAGGCCAGCCGACGCCTTCACCACAGCAGGATCAGCGTTTTGACCAGGATCACCATTCTCGGCGCCGGATTTGGCGCGCTCACCACATTGCGCGAATTGCGCCGCCGCAAGGTCGATGCCGAAATCACCGTCATCGCGCCGCAGGACGAGATGCACTATCTGCCGAGTTCGATCTGGATCCCGGCCCATCTGCGCCGCGCCGAGGAACTCAGGATCCCGCTCGCGCATTTCTTCGCCAAACACCGGGCCAAATTCGTGCGCGCCTCGGTGACCGGCCTCGGTGAGGGCGGGCGCGTCGTCCACACCGACGCCGGCGATTTTCCCAACGATCATCTGGTCATCGCCACCGGCGGCCGGTTCATCCGCAAATTGCCGGGGATCGAAAACGCCCTGGTTCCCTGCGAAGGCCTCGCCGTCGCCGAGGAAATCGAACGCCGGCTGTCGAAAATGGACGGCGGCTCGATCGCCATCGGCTTCGCCACCAACCCCAACGAACAAGGCTCGATGCGAGGCGGGCCGATGTTCGAATATCTGTTCATCATCGACTCGCTGCTGCGCAAATCCGGCCGCCGCGCGCGCTTCGACATCACCTTTTTCAGCCCCGCGCCCCGCCCCGGCGCCCGCCTCGGCGAGCGAGCGGTGGACGGCCTGCTGGCCGAGATGAAGTCGCGCGACATCAAGACCCATCTGGGGAACAAGATGGCGCGTTTCGAGCCCGGCAAGGTCGTCACCGAGGGCGGCGAGATCAAGGCCGACTTGATCCTGTTCATGCCCGGCCTCACCGGACCGGCCTGGCTGGAAAAATCGGGCCTCCCGCTGTCGCCCGGCGGCATGGTCCTGGCCGATGCGCAATGCCGCGCAAAAGATTCTGAGAATGTCTGGGTCGTCGGCGACAGTGGCTCGTTCCCCGGCCCGGACTGGATGGCGAAACAGGCCCATCAGGCCGATTTGCAGGCCGCCGCCGCCGCCGCCAATATCGACGCAACCTTAAGCCGGCGCGAACCCAACGCCGCGTTCAAGGCGGAGCTGATCTGCATCGTCGATATGCTCGACGCCGGCGTGCTGGTCTATCGCTCGGAAAAGTTCAATTTCGTCAGCCCCAAACTGCGAATCTTCCATTGGCTGAAGGGTGTGTTCGAAGGCTATTACCTGCGGCATTTCCGCTAGCCGGCCTTTCCCACGAGGGCTGTCGCCGGATCCGGCTGACCTTGCAGGTCCGCCCTTCCCCGTCGCGGCGCCAGCCACGACCGGGGCCGGCCTCTACCTCGGCGGCTTCGCCGGCGCCAATTTCCTTGCCGAAAAGACCCTTGGCCTTGGCGGCTTAGAACTTGGCTATTCCTATCAGGTCGGCCGCTTCGTTTTCGGGCCCCGGATCGACGCCTTCTGGCGCCCGGATTCGTCCGAGAGCTTTTACCAATGGACGCCAGCGCCCGCCAGTTCGGGTTCGGGTTTTGGTCGTGGTGGTTCTCGCGGTTTGGGCGCGCCCGCGCAATTTCAGGCGGCCAATCATGTCTCCGCCAGTTTCTTTTCCACCGTCGTCGGCCGCTTCGGCTACGAAGTCTCCGACAATTTCCTGCCATATTTCACTGCCGGCCTCGTCGCGAGCGGCTTGAGCATGGATACGAGCGTCACCGGCAGCATGCCGAGCGGGCGTTGGGGTTTTCGCCAATCGGACCTGCCGCCCCGCCGCAGCGCCAGAGTCTATAGCGCCAATTCGCTCAACCAGACGCGAACCGGCCTGACCGCCGGCGGCGGCTTCGAATACCGGCTGACGCGCAACTGGTCGCTGCAACTCGACTATAAATATTTCGCCTTTCCCAAAGTGACGCTTGAAACCCCGGCCTATGCCAATGGCGTTCAGGTCACAGGCTTCAGGCTGTGGGACAAAGGCTGGGGAAACATTCTTTCGCTGGGCGCCATCCGTTATTTCTGAAACGAACCGACCGAGCCGAATTCACTTCCCCTCGGCAAGCTCGCGCCCCAAAACCATGTCGTCGCGGTGGATCATTTCCGCCCGGCCTTCCGTGCCGAGGATCGCGGCGATGTCGCGCGAATTGCGGCCGATGATTTTCTGGGCGTGGGGCGCGTCATAGCCGACCAACCCACGCCCGATCTCACCATTCTGGAGATTGCGGATGATCACGCAATCGCCGCGCGCGAAATCGCCCTCCACCGTCTTGACCCCCGCCGGCAGCAGGCTGGCGCCGGCGACGATCGCCCGCGCGGCGCCGTCGTCGATGGTCAGCACGCCCAGTGGCGCGAGGGAGCCGGCGATCCATTTTTTCCGCGCCGTGACCGGCGTCGAGGGCGTGAGGAACCAGGTGCAGGGCTCCCCTCGTGCGATCCGCCCGACGGGGTTGGATTTCTGGCCGTCGGCGATGACCATATGGGCGCCGCCGGCGGTGGCGATTTTTCCCGCCTCGATCTTGGTTGTCATGCCGCCGCGCGACAGTTCCGAGGCCGCGCCTCCGGCCATGGCTTCGATCTCGGCGGTGATGCGCGGCACCACCGGAATGAGCCGGGCGTTGGGATTTTGGGCGGGCGGCGAATCATAAAGGCCCGAAACATCCGACAACAGGATCAGCAGATCGGCCGAGGCCATGGTGGCGACCCGCGCGGCGAGCCGGTCGTTGTCGCCATAGCGGATTTCACTGGTCGCCACCGTGTCGTTCTCGTTGATTACCGGCACGGCGCGCATGTCCATCAGCCGCGCCAGCGTTTCGCGGGCGTTGAGATAGCGCCGGCGCTGCTCGGTGTCGCCGAAAGTCACCAGAATCTGACCGGCCACGATTTTTCGCTCGGCCAGAACCTCGGCCCAGATGCGCGACAAAGCGATCTGGCCGACGGCGGCGGAGGCCTGCGAATCTTCGAGTTTCAGCGCGCCAGGCGGCAGGCCGAGCACCGAGCGCCCCAAGGCGACGGCGCCGGAGGAAACCACCAGCACATCGGCGCCGCGGCGGTGCAGGGCGGCAAGATCGTCCGCCAGCCCCTCAAGCCATTCGCGCCTCGCCGCGCCGCGCGCGCGATCCACCAGCAGCGAGGAGCCGACCTTGACGACGATGCGCTTGAATTGATCGAGATAGGGGAGCTTCATCGCATGACCGTCGGACGGGGGAGAGGGAAATCAGTACGCCGTGCGGAGCATGAGCGTCAAACAATCCAGCTCGATTGCGTCGATCACGGCCGCCACTCGTCTTGCGGCGCATGCGCGGCTTCTTCCTGCCGACTCGCGGCGATGACCCGCCACAAGGCGCGCAGAACGTCCGTGACGCCCTCGCCCGCGATCGCCGACATTTTCAAAGGCGCGGACGGTTTTTCACCCTCGGGACACGGCGGGCCGGCGCTGCGTATCGCCCGCTTCAGGCGCTCGATCTGTTTTTTGAGCGTTTCCCCGTCGACCGAATCGATTTTCGACAGAGCGACGATTTCGGTCTTTTCTTCCAGACCGTGGCCATAGGCGGCAAGCTCGCCGCGCACGACCTTGTAATCCTTGCCGGCGTGCTCGCCGGTGGCGTCGATCAGATGCAGAATGACGCCGGTGCGCTCGACATGGCCCAAAAAACGGTCGCCGAGGCCGTGCCCCTCGTGGGCGCCTTCGATCAGGCCGGGAATATCCGCCAGCACGAATTCCTTGCCATCGACATTCACGACGCCGAGATTGGGATGGAGCGTGGTGAAGGGATAATCCGCGATCTTCGGCCTGGCGGCGGAGACGGTCGCTAGGAAAGTGGATTTTCCGGCGTTGGGCAGGCCGACGAGTCCGGCGTCGGCGATCAGCTTCAGGCGCAGGATGATCGTGCGCTCCTCGCCCTCCTGTCCCGGATTGGCGCGGCGCGGCGCGCGATTGGTCGATGTGGTGAAATGAAGATTGCCAAAGCCGCCGTTGCCGCCCTTGCAGATGACGGCGCGCTGGCCGACCTCGGTCAGATCGGCGATCAGGGTTTCGCCGTCCTCCTCGAAAATCTGAGTGCCTTCCGGCACTTTCAGCACGGCGTCGGCGCCCCTGCCCCCGGCTCGGTTCCTGCCCATGCCGTGGCCGCCGGTCTTCGCCTTGAAATGCTGCTGATAGCGGTAATCGATCAGCGTATTGAGCCCGGCGACGCATTCGGCCACGACATCGCCGCCGCGCCCGCCGTCGCCGCCGTCCGGGCCGCCGAATTCAATGAATTTCTCGCGGCGGAACGACACGCAGCCGGCGCCGCCGTCGCCGGAGCGCACATAAATCTTGGCCTGATCGAGAAACTTCATGTTTGAGCCTGGCGCGGCCCGCGCGGAAAGCGCGGGCCGCGGATGTCCCGTGGAGAAATGTTCAGGCCAAGGCTCTATCGAAGGCAAGCGCGGGCCGCAAGACGCCGCCTGTCGACGCCTGCCATTCGTCACGCCGCAAAGCCATCCGCACGACGGGGCTGTCGGCGTGACGACCGAAGCCGGTCTCGAACCTTTCGCTTTCGACAAAGCCGCATTTTTCCAGCACGGCGCGCGAAGCGGCGTTGTCCGTCAGGATGACGGTCGAGAGCTCATCGGCCTCCGTGATCCGGAAGAACGCATCGGCCAGGGCCTGCGCCGCTTCGCTCATCAGGCCGCGCCCAGCATAGGGCCGCCCCAGCCAGAAGCCCAGCCTCGGGCCGTTATCGGTCGCGTCGATCCCCGCCATGCCGACGAGTTTGCGTGGGAAATCCTTGAGCGTCAAAGCGAAACGCAGGGACGATCCGCGCGCGTTGCCCGCGCGCGCCGCGAGGATGCAGCGCTCGGCGGCCTCTAGCGTATAGGGGTGGGGAATCAGCGCCGTCCAGCGGGCGACGCCCCAATCCCCGGCAAGGGCGGAAACGGCGGGCGCGTCTGATCCGCGCGGCCAGCGCAGCCACAGCCGCCGGGTTTCAAGGCGAAACACATCGTCGCGGGCGATTTCGGGGAACATGCATGGGCTCCGGTCAAAGCAGAAGGGGAAACGGCGCCGTTCCCCCTTCAGCACTTGGCTCCGGAACTCATTCCAACCGAAGAATGTGACGAACTTCGCGCTGGAACGTGACCTTTTGTCGTTTCCCCGGCTTTTGGGCCGGATTCTGGAAAATCGACTTTCGGAACCTGCCTGGGGCTTGCGCCGGCGAGGTCCCGAAGAACGCGACCTCTGTTATTCCGCGGCCGTGGCCGCCGGGGCTGGCGCTACCGTAATTACGGATCGGGCGCCCTGGGACTTGAAGACCACCTTGCCGTCTACGAGAGCGAACAGGGTGTGGTCCTTGCCCATGCCGACATTGGCGCCGGCATGCCATTTGGTGCCGCGCTGTCGCACGAGAATATTGCCGGCGACGACCTTTTCACCGCCGAATTTCTTCACGCCGAGGCGCCGGCCTTCCGAGTCGCGACCGTTGCGGGATGAACCGCCTGCTTTCTTGTGAGCCATTGTCCTGCTCCGAAACTTGTCCTTCGCCGCGTCCGACGCGGCCCTTATTCAACCTGTGAAGCGCGAGCCGGTCAGGCGACGACTTCGGTGATGCGCACGACCGTCAGGTCCTGACGGTGGCCGCGCTTGCGCTTGGAATTCTTGCGGCGGCGCTTCTTGAAGGAAATGACCTTCGGGCCGCGGGTCTGCTCGACGATCTCAGCCCGCACGGAGGCGCCGGCGACGAAAGGCGCGCCGATCTGGGCGGCGCCGTCCTTCTCGACCATCAGAACGTCGGAAAAGGTGACGACGGAGCCGGCGTCGCCTTCCAGCGACATGACGGTGATCTTTTCATCGGCGGCGACGCGATATTGCTTGCCGCCGGTTTTGATGACTGCGAACATCGTTTTTCCTCGTGTTCCCTATCCGGCTCTGCGTTGTGAAAGACGCGGCCGGCTTCTTTTGCAGTTGAACCGGGTGGATTGGAGCCCCGCGGCGAATTTGCCGACGGATTTCCGTTGCGGGCGGTTTCGGCCAAAGCCAACGGTTTAGCCAGGCTGAAAAACGCAAATGTCGCGGCGGCGAGCCACGACAAACCGTTGGGTTTCCTATGCCGGACGTCTCGAGAAGTCAAGCGCGGAAGTTTGGCGCGAAGGATTTTCGCCGGCGCCGGGCGAAGGCGCTTGCGCGGGACCGCGCGGCCTGATATTGCGCCGCTTCACCACGAGGCGGGCCAGGCTCGCCGACGCGCCCTTTGATGGAGAGGTGGCTGAGTGGTTGAAAGCACCGCACTCGAAATGCGGCATACGGGCAACCGTATCGGGGGTTCGAATCCCTCCCTCTCCGCCATCGCTAGCGCAAGCTACTGATATATAACCTGTTTCTCACCACCTCGCTCGTCACCCTCCTTCCCCTGGTACAGAAACCTGGTACAGGAGCGGCTCTTGCCGAGGTCGGTTTCGCGCGTCGTGCGGCGCGGCGGCGTCTTCTATTACCGTATGGCGGTTCCCGATCGGCTGGTCGAACGGGTTGGGCAACGGGAGCTTAAGGTCTCCCTGCGAACATCGTCGGCGAAAGCCGCGATGCTGATCGGCCGAACGATTAGCAACCTGATCGACGTGTTGTTTGAGGGACTGCCCCGGATGCCGCAGATGACGAGCGAGCAAATTCGCGACCGCGTCCGCGCCTATTTTCAGGCCAGCCTGAACAAGACGCTCGAACTGTCTCTCGACCTGCCGGCCGATCCCATGATCGACGTGGCGAACGAAATCGCCATGCTGAAGGAATATGCCCACGAGCTCCGCGGCGGTCTCGCTTCGCAAACCTATCAGTCGCCCGTGCCGATCGAAGCCGAGGAACTCTTGTCGTCGCTCGACAAACCGCCGCCGAAGGCGGACATCGACGCCTTCCGCCTCGCAGCGAACGGCATCATGCGGGCGAAGATTGAAAACGCGCGCATCCTGGCCGCGATGCTTGCCGGCGACTATGCTTCGACGGTTCCCCTTGACCCCTTGTTCGCCGGCATGCAGCCGACCGGGCTTCCCCCCATTCCCGGCGAGAAAGCGATCGAGCCGGCGCAACCGAAGACCTTGTCCGAGGTCGGCGCGTTCTACCTGCAATTTCACGCCAAGACCTGGGCGAGGAAGACGGAGGCCGATCAACGGCGGGTCCTGGCCCTTGCCGTGGCCGTCATCGGGGGAGGCAAACCCATCGCATCGGTGGACATCGAGGACGTTAAGGCGGTCCGCGACGCCCTGGCGAAGCTCCCGCCGAACTACATGAAACATGCAGCGAACAAGGGCGTCACGGTCATTCAGGCGATCGACGCCAACAAGGCCGGCGTGTCGTTGTCCCTGAAGACACAGGACAAATATTTCGCCATGTTCCGGTCGCTGCTGATCTGGTCCCGCAACGAAGGTTATGCCGATAGCGTGCCCGGTGCAGGCGTTAAGGTCGCCGGGGTCGGCAAGGGCAATCCGGCTGAGAGTCGAGACCCCTACTCGACCGAACAGTTGAAGGCGATCTTCGGCTCCCCCCTCTATGCCGGCCACGCGCAAAGCCATCGGCATTTGCCCGGCCCCAATCTCTGCCGCGACGGCAAATTCTGGGCGCCTTTGGTCGCCCTCTACTCCGGCATGCGGATGGGCGAAATCGTCCAGCTCCTGGCAAACGACATCAAGGAAGAGGGCGGCGTCTGGTACTTCGACGTGACCAAGGGCGAAGGCAAAAAGCTGAAGACGGCTTCGAGCCAACGCCGCGTGCCGATCCACCACGTCCTTATCGACTTGGGCATTCTCGGCCTTGTCAAGGTCGCCAATGGCAAGGGGCGGCTCTTTTCCGACATCGAGCCCGGCGCAGACGGGTACTTCTCGCACAACCTGTCAAAATGGTGGGGCCGCTTCGGGCGTCAGGTCGGGTTCTGGACGCCAAAGACCGCATTCCACTCCTTCCGGCACAACTTCGTGGACGCCCTGCGCGCTGCGGAACTGCCTGAATATGTCAACAAGGTGCTGATCGGCCATAAAGACAAGAGCGTGCATGGCCAATACGGCAGCGGGCCGTCGCTCTCGCTGCTCAAGAACTCGATCGACAAAGTGGCCTATCCGATCAACGTCTCGTCCTTGGCGACCAAGACGAGCTGACGGTGAGCACCTCAAAGTCGGGCCGCACGCGATCGTTTTGCAATTAATTGCAGTTCAGAGAAGCCCAGCGCGTATCACAACCTGCACGACGGGACCGTGTGTCAAACTGCCGGCCATGACCGGCAAGACCGACATGTCGGCCTTCGGCTAACTCAACCAACAGCAAAAGCTCCTGCCTCCTATGGGCGGCTATGCCGATTTCAGAAGTCAGCGTCTTTGCCGAGAGCATAGCCATCGTCGTGAAATCCCATCCAGGCCTCCATCGCCTTTTCCACCTCGGCCATCGTGATACCGGAAGCCTTTGCCATGGCAGAAATCTCCTCGAACCAAAAGCTGTAAATGTTTTTCATGTCATCGCAGGCGCTGAACGCTCGGCCCCAGCCACGCAAGTAGGCCAGCATCTGCGCAAGACGTTTAAGCTGCATCGAATACGAAGCGTTGGCGTTGAAATCGAGCTCGACTATTCGGTTGTCGAGGCCGTTCCAACCTCGAATGCCGACCGAGGTCTTAACCGCGCCATCCGCGTTCCTGGTGAATTGGTGGCCGAGGAAGTCGATACCTTTATCTACGTGATATTTGGCGACGAGCTTAAGATCGAATTGCCCGCCGGGGAGTTGCGCCGCGGCGTCCATCAGCATCTTGATCCCTTCCTCCCGCGCCGCCAGACTCTCGGCGAGCAAGAGGAAATCATCGACATAGTTGACGAGCTTTTGGCTCACCGTGGTTGCCCAGGGCAAGCGCGACATCATCACTCCGGCGACGATGGGAGAAGAGCCGGACCCCGTGGGCAATCCACGACGGGCCTGGTATATAAGGTCGGTCATCTGTAGAGCGGTGAGGGAGAGAGGTTGGTGGCCGTTTCCCTTGTTGCTCAGTTCGACCTTGTGGTGCCGTCCTACGACGGCGTGCTCTGCCACTTGCCAAGGCAAGGGCAGTTCCGGTGCGAGCAACTCCAGCTCGAATGAGCTGAAAAAGTCGCGAATATCGAGCTTCGCCCCGTAGGCGAAGCCTTCGGCCATGAGGTCTTTCACGGCGCGGATCGCATGCTGCACGCCCCTGTGGCCATACTGCCAGGGGCGCGGCTTGAAGTGCGGACCCAACACGCGCGCGATCACGTCCTGTTGGGTCCTGTGACGGGGGCCGAAGTCCTGGACGACGCGAAAGCCGCCGGACTTCTTGGGCTCGGGCCTGATCTTCACGGCTTCGTCAAGCTGCTCGCCGATGTTGATCCCCTCGGCGATGCTCGGGCAGTGATCCAACGCCGGCCGGCGACCGAAGGGCATCTTGCGCGCCGCCGCGACGACGGAACGCAGATGAGAACGGGGATCGACAAGCAGTTGCGCTTGAAGCGCGGCCTGGAGAGCATGATCGCCCGCCGCCACCGCATTGCTGTAGTCAGCTTCCACGCTCGCCGCCCACTTCTCGGCTTCGGCGACCAACTTGCGCACATGGAGCGCCGCGCCGACGTGATTGGCCTTGAACGGCGTATCGTGCAGCATGACGATCATTTGAGCCGAGCCTTCCGTCCGAGGTCACACCGTTTGCGGGTATCGAGACTGCGTGGGTGTAAAGGCCACGCTTATGCTTTTGCAATCAATTGCAGGCGATCAGCGAGAGCCCGTGCGCTGCGCCAGGCTTTCGTATTCTTGCGTCGAATGGCAGACGCGACCCCGCAGCCAGGCCTCCAGGTCGTCGGCGTCGTAGATCACGGACCGGCCGACCTTGGCGAAACGGGGACCGCCGCCTTTGGACCGAAGCCGAGACAAAGTCGAATTGCCGATCCCCAAGAAGCGAGCAGCTTCCGCTGAGCGAAATTTCTTCTGAAGATCAGCCATAAGGTCCTCCGGCGCGTTGGTAGACGCCTTGGACGATAAGTACGCGCCGATACAGCTTGCAAGACTTCGCTGGCGTTGTGGTCTAATCTTGAGTCCGCCCCGGATCAGCTTGCCAGAGAGTGCGATCCTTCGGCATCGCCACATTCTCCAGGCAAGAGCGGCGGAGTACCTTAAGCCGTCGGCAATCAGCGATCGGTATCATCCACGCCGATGACGGGGGCGCTGATGGCGACGATGAAGGTGAGCAAGCTGATCCAGCAAGCGACGAAGCTGGCCGCCAAAGAGCGGCCGGACTTTTTCGACCTCGCAGCCTGCCTGTGGAAACTGCACCAACTCGACCCGCACGCGCTCAGGGACCTATGGAAGGACGGGTACCCGCTGAGGCAGCGGAGGGCGTTCTATCTCCGCGACGTCGGGGAGGCTCTGTCGGGACTGGACATTCCGCCGGATGTCCTGAACTCGGCCGGATGGACCAAAATCGCCGCGATGCGTCACCGGCTGGAAGAGCTGAAGGAAGCGTATTCTGGTGATGATCTCGGCTGGCAGGTTCGGCTTTTGACCGACTTCGCCCGGAAACACACGGTCGAGCAGCTCAAGGCTCACCTCAAGGGCGACAGTGCCGGCAAGCAACGCTGCGTCCTGTTGCGCTTCAACGACGCGGACTATAAAGCATTCGCCGCCGCCGTCCTCGCGCATGGGGCGAAGAAGAAGGGCGGAAAGTCCAAGGCGCTGATCGGTCAAGAGCAGGCCCTCCTGCAACTGATTGCCGAAAAAACGGCCTGACCTGGCGACGAACGTGACGCCGATGATCCGTGGGACATATTTGCAATTAATTGCATGTCCTGACGGCGATGCCGGACTCGTTTGGGGACACGCCCGAAATCGAGCGCGCCGCGCGATGCGACTCAGCGAACCGGCGGATGCTGGACGGTCCTAGGGACGGCCACCCGGCGGGGGACGCGGCGACGTCGAAAAAGATGCTGCCTCCAGCTGGACCGGTGCAGATGAGCAGAGCGCGGTCATCGCGTGATCGGCAAGTTCCGGCGGACTCCGGACGGTCGCCGACGGAGCCGGCAAGAGCCCTGACGGGCGGGAAGCGGACGCTTGCGAGGGCCGCGCGCGGGCGTGACGGGAAATATTTGCGCCCGCATGTGGATATCAGTTTTTTTTTGCGACCGAGTTGAGCTTGCCAATTTCCCCTCCATAGTCGAGCGGATAAAGTCCTTCGCAACGCCAACTGTTCTCAGGCGAGTAGCCACATGATCGAGACGTTCGTGAAGATATGGGCCTTCGTTGCCGCCCAATCTGCAATCATCAAGATATTCATCTCATTGCTACTTGGTGCTCTGGCCGTCGCGATCTGGATACCGCCCGTGCAGGTTGGCCTGATCGACAAGTCGCAGCCTTCGAATGGTGTAACCGTCAGTTCCACCGGCCAAACCGGCGGTCAGACCGCCAATGTCATCAACAACTACGGCCCAGGGTCCACGCCATCGAGGATCGCTCACATAGCGCTGGAGCGCATCGTGTTTTTCTACGTGCAGCTCGATGCGGACACCTACCAGATCGGAGTAGTGGTCCGATTGTACAATCAAGACGCACAGCCAAGATTGCTGACCGCATTAGATTTCGCGCCTTTCTCGTTTCAGATGGCTGGCCGAGGGAGCGCACACCTCCAGAAGTTTTTTCTGACTGGCCTGACGGCGACCAATTCCGGTTCTCTCGCAGTGAGCCCGTCCTCGTATGCTGAACTGAAATTTCTTCTGCCGTTGAAGTGGCAACTGAAACTGAATGGCCCGCAGGCACCGGACTTGGTCCCTCTTTCACCATTGTCGCTTGTGTTCGATGGAGACGTGCAGGTCCTGAGTTCGGTCGGCTCGCACTTCTACGCAAACTATCCGCGTCCCGTTACGAGTGAGGAGTGGCAGCTTCTGCTGGGGCCACGATCACAGCTCAGGTTGGACGAACTACCCGTTGAGAACACGCCACAAGCATTGCCTGCAAACGCGGCCAACAAGCAGTACATCCTCTTCAATCGCGATCGCACGGCGACGATCTACCAACACGGATTTCAAGCGACGGATTACCGGCGCAACGAAAACGGTGTCGTGGTTATGCTGACTGGCGCTGGCGATCTGCGTCCGGACACGGGCTGGTCGGTTCTCGCCAACAGCTACGGCGAACTCGTCGCTCACCCTGAGAAGCTCGCGCTATACAACTCAGTCTACCCGCCCAGGTCCGGTGCGTTAGCGGATCGCTTGGATGCGGGATTTCGAGCAGGAGATGTGCTGACCTTCGGGCCGTTTACTCAAGACATGCTTCCCGTGTTCGCGAACTTTTTGACCAACCCGCCAACCTACAGCACAGGTCAATCGGCGCGCTGACGATACACAATGTGTTCGGTGGTCGGTTGATGGTGTTGAGCGCAGCACGATCAATCGTCATTGTCGTCTGCGCGGACGCTCATGAGGCGTTGCCGGAGGACTTGCGCGGCTTTCCGTACGTAGCGAAGCTGTGGTCAGACCGCCTGCTTGGGCATTTCGTTTCGCGGCATCTTCGGAGTAAGAAACTATAGGCAAAGCGTCCGTTTCCGGTCGCGACGAGCCCGTCGTCATATCGATCGCGGCCGGCCGGTATGAGCCGACTCCTGCCGTCAAATGATCGCATTGAATTTGGGCAAGGCGTCGCGGCCCGCCTTTCAAGAATGAGCAAAAGGCCAGCAATCCGATGAGTCTTCACCGATATGGCGTCGGGACGCGCCTCAAGCGACAATTTTGACAAAGTGATGTATTTTCAATTGGTTACGCGGGGGATAAAGCTATAATAAAGGCTGCGAAATCAACCACTTAGCAGCCCATGCCCTCGACCTCGACCCAGCTCCCCCTCGACCTTCCCGCTAACCCGCCTGACGAGCCCGATCCGCTCCCCTGCGACCGCTGGACAGCGACCAGCGCCTTGCAGAAGGCGATCCGGCGCGGCCTTGCCGGCACGGCGCGGCGCGCGGCCATGAACCTCCTCGAACATGACGCCCGCGCCCTATGGAGACGGCTCACCGTCATCGCGGTCGAAGACATCAGCATCGGCGACATGGACGCCGTGGCCGAGACCGTTTCCCTGGCCGGCGACGCAAAGGCGCGGGCGCGGCTTGGCGGCGAGCGACAAGCAATCCTTTACGTCTGCGGCCGCCTCGCCAAAGCGGTGAAGGAACGGGGCACGGACCTGCTGTTGTCGGTCGCGCGCCACGCCCCCGACCTGGAGCCGATGCGGGAACTTGCCGGGAGCGTCACGGTCGCGCAGCGGATCGAACATGCGATGCGGCCCGACTGGACCCTGGCCCAGCGTGCGGTCGCGGCGTGGTATGCGAGCGGCCTCGAAATCCGGCCTGAGCGGCGGGTCGGGCGCGGCGACCTTGCCGGCCTGCTCGACGCCTTCGCCACTGAAGGCGTTCCGCCGGCTCTCCTGCAAACGGTTCACGCCGCCGCCCGCCCCACGCGCGAGCCGATCTGCGCCATGTTGCCCTTGCTCTGGCTGACCGCCGGCCGGGAGCCGGTCCGTGTCGAAACCGAGGCGTTCGCGACGCCCGAACTTGACGGGGTGCCGCTCTGCGCCCTGGACGGCCACACGCGGCTGGGCCGCCAGGCGATCGCCCGGCTGTCGCGCGAGGACACGGCCATCGCTGATTTCCTCGTCCGACATGTCCCCGACTTCAGGGCGCAACGCGCGCTTCAGCTCGCCGTCTTCTATGCCGACAGCACAAGGCTGGACCGCAGGCTCGACTGGTTGGGCTCGGGTGAGCTTGAGGCCGAAGGCATCGCGGCCGACTTCATCGGCGCGCGGGTCGATCCCGGAGCCGGCCGTGATCTCGTCGCGCTGGTCGGCGGACACATCGACCACCTCAACGCCATCCGGGCCGAGGTGCTGAGCCGGTCGCCTGATGACAAAGGAGACGCGCGATGAAGACGCGCACTCGCGATCTCGACGCCGACGCCTGGGTCGAGCGGGTTCGACGCGGCGACTTCGCCGCCATCCCGGCCGATCTCGATTTCGCCATGGCCGGTGGCTTGGCCCTGCTGATCGACGGCTATGGCGTGGCGGGCGGCGTGGGGCCATGCGCCGCGATCCACGATAGGGTTTTGGAACGATGCCTGGAGGAGGACAGTTCGGGGGCGACGGCGCTTGATCTGTGGCTTTCCATCTTCTTCGCCCAGCGCCGAGCCTATCGCGAAGGCCCGCTCCCGGAGGGCGGCGAGTCGCATGCGCTCGACAAGCTGGTCGCCGAACTGCGCGCCGCCCTCGTCGCGCTCACGCCCCGACAGAAGGGGGGGATCATGGCCGCGATGCGCGAACCTCTCTCGTCGAAGCGCCAGGAGACGCGCCATGGTTGACGGTCTAACCCGTGATAACCCTTCCTTATCAGGACCCAAAACCGGGCCGGATCAGGCCACCGTGGCCGCTCAGACAGGCGACGGCAAGGGCCTCGCGCCCGCGCTAGATTTTGCAATTAATTGCATACCGCTTGTCGGGGCGTTCATCGAGGCGGGCATCGCCCCGGCGACGCGGCGCGCCTATCGGTCGGACCTCGATCATTTCCTCGCCTGGGGCGGCGCGATCCCGGCTACTGACGCCCAGGTCGCCGCCTACGTCGCCGCCCATGCCGACACGCTGAAGGTGGCGACGCTGACCCGAAGGCTGGCGGCGATCTCGGTCGCCCATGAGGCCCAGGGCTATTCGAGTCCGGTGCGGTCGCCGCTGGTCCGAGCGACGATGCGCGGCATCCGGCGCGAACGCGGCGTCGCCCAGCGTCAAGCCAAACCCCTGCTGCGCGAGGACCTGTTCGCGGTCCTGGCCGCGATGGGCGACAGCCTGAAAGACGCGCGAGATCGCGCCCTGTTGTTGATCGGCTTCGCGGGAGGGTTCCGGCGGTCCGAACTTTGTGCAATTAATTGCACTAGCATCGAGCGCGTCCACCAGGGCCTGATCGTCACCCTCCCGCGTTCCAAGACCGACCAGGACGCCCAGGGGCGCAAGATCGGCATTCCCTTCGGGCGGACAAAATGGTGTCCGGTTCACGCCCTCGATCGTTGGCTCGATCGCGCGGGGATTGCCGAAGGGTCGATCTTCCGGCGGGTGGATCGCCATGGCCGGGTGTTCGCCGAGGGAATGTCCCCCGAAGCCGTCTGCCTGATCGTTCGGGAGCGGGTCGCCGCCGCTGGCTATGACCCTAGGCCGTTCTCCGGCCATTCGCTTCGAGCAGGCCTCGCCACCAGCGCCGCCCAAGCCGGTGTCCCCACCTGGAAGATCAGAGCTCAGACCGGCCACGCCAGCGACACGACGCTCTCGCGATACGTCCGCGACGGGCAATTGTTTACGGGAAATGCCATCGGGCTGCTGCTGTAACGGCGCACGTCCGATCCGCTGCGGTTCAACGAGCAAAACGAATAGAAAAGAGTTCCGCCTTCGTTGACCATTCCCCCTTGTCGACGTACCGCGCTGGATCACGGATGAGCTGAACCTTGGGCGCTTTCGTCAGGCATTCGGCGACAAGGCAAAGCCAATAGCTCGCACCGTGGGCTTTTGCTGCTTCAAGCTCTCCTGCTGTCATTTGGATGTTTGTGAACGCTGCGGCCGTTGTGCCTTTGACCTCCACGCGCTGAAGGACACCGGTCCGGTCCAAGTAGTCTATATCCCAACCCGGAGTCTCGCCATTAGCAGCGCGGTGTATACAATCTGTTACGCCAGGGATCGTTGCAACGATATGCCGTAAGGCGACGCCTTCTGCCCAATCACCAATCTCTTTAGCTCGCTTCGACTTGCGATAGCCGCCCCGCATCGGTGAGCTATCCTGTCTCGGGCCGACCAGCCTTTGAGGCACTATCAAATCGGCACTGGCTGCCACGATTGCTTCCTCGACCGATGGCTTTGGGTCGTGACGCGCGACGGTGGCGAGGCCCATGATGCGTTCGTAGACGTTGGAGTCGAGATTTCGGACTCCGTCGCGCCACATATTGCGAGGTATCTGCTCCAGCAATACGTCGTCCATCTTCGCTGGGACGGGCGTAGTGAAGCGTTCGTAAGCCTCTATGGCGCAATACCACGCCCGAGGTTTGCTCGGGTCCGACCATATGCGCCCAATCCGGCCCGCACCAACATATTCGGCCGGCCCGCGCTTTCCCCCAAGCCGATGGACACCGCGGTAGTAGACGAAAGGTTCGCCCTCTCGGATCAGTCCTCGGTATTTTGAAGGGTAATGATAATGGACCCCTTCGACGTCGTCCCATGCGTGGGCTGGGTTGGCGACGACTTCATTGTGGACCAAAACGAGAGGCATCGGTATCGCTCCTAGTCGCGATCGAGCTTGGAGCGATGCGAACGACCGGTCAATGCTTCACTCACGCGCGGCGCGTTTTAGTAAGCGGGGACTTTAACCACGAATTGAAGACTGCCACGCATCTCCTCGATAAGGAGGCGTCTTTCCGCCCGTCACCTCGGGCTTCGGTAAGTAACTCGTCAACATTCGTGGCGCAGAGTTTGCGCTGGTTCCAGAGACCTGAACCACGCACCAAGGGGCGATCCGACCAACGTCCTCGCCAACCACGTGAGGCGGGATCAAGAGGCGAGCGCCCATGATTGCTGAGGAGCGCAATCGAGCTGCACTCTATGGGGCCGCGCAGGCAGGCGTCCCAACATGGAAGCTCAGACATACTACGGGGCATGCCTCGGCCGCGGTGCTCTCCGAATACGTGCGCGACAGCGAAATCTTCGTAGGCAACGCGGCGGGCACGCTATTGTAACGCGAGTTCAACATTCCGCGCCCTTTTCCAATCTGCTTCCATATGCCACATTGCCCAGGTTGCGGTACGACGGCGCTCCATAATTGATAGTGGAAAAGCTATCCTATGACAGATGTGACTTGTTGCACGCCTGCCGACGCTGTTCGTGTGGGCGAAGCCCCGGCGGACCTCCCACAGCGACGGCTAATTCTGCGCTTGCTGGCCAACGCGCCTATGGTCGCCAACATAGCGCAAAAGCTGTCAGCAGGCGACGTATTCCGCGTCGTGATTAGCCGGGAGAATATGCACCTGTTCAAGCAGGCCGCAGATGGCAGCTACAAACCCTACCTCCACAATGGCAAGCATATCGTCGAGAACGTCGACTTGATGCGCGTCGCGCCAGACTATTTCGGCATGTTGTCAAACGTCGTGCTTACGGTAAGCATGCATGCGATCTCAGCGAAGCTGGATAGCATCGAGGCCAGCGTGCAAGACATTGACCGCCTCATTGTCGACACGCAGCGGAGCCGGTTGAAAGGCGCGCTCAATGCATTGGCTATGGCGCGGCAGTTTTCCGATCGGGGCGAGCGTCGTCGTGAAATGATCTCCGCAGGTCAAGACATTGCCCGCGAGATTGGAGCACTTTCGGGCCAGCTGCGCGCGCACATCGCCACAATGCCAACCGAGACGACAGGCTGGTTCGATGGCTTTTTTGGCAATGGCTTTGACGATGCCGACGCCGCTTTCAGCGAGGTGAAGGACGATGTCGGCTTGCTGAGCCACTGCGTTGGCGCGCTGTTGCAGAGCTATCTGGAACTCGGAGAACCCGCGGTGGCGAATGAGGCAATCCGCCGCATCGTGGACGACCTGCGGGAAGCGGGCTTGCCCGATGCAATCCGCAAGGCAAGACTGCTACCGTTTCCGAAAGATGGCGAACCCGCTGAACAATTTCTTGGCTCATTTTTTGACGCCGTCAAGCTAATGGATACGAACCTGCTTGAGAGTGATCGATCGAGACCAGCAGTTATATTTATGGACATCAAGCCCGAGGACTTTGCGACTTGAGCGGCGCGAGGCGCAATTGCGAATGCGGCAGGCCTCTCATGGATAAAGAGGCTCGATGCCCGCGTTGCGAGCGCGCGGCCAATCACGCCTGGTGGCAAAGCATTCAAGCCGTCGTCGGCGCCGCTGTCGGCGTGATCGCCGTCGTCGCGGCAAAGATTGTATCCGGGGGTAAGGACAAGGGCTCGTCATAGTACAACGTGTGGCGACGGCCTAGACGACGGCTAAAACCAAGGTCGCCTCGCTACTGGTAAGTCGCACCAAGACATTAGGCATGTGCCGCTGACCGTGGAGGTCCGCCGATATGAAATCGTATTTTCGCGTCATGCTTGGCAAGGGGAGCGCCTTCGCGGCGGAATGCTTCGCCGGCGGCTTCATCGGTGCGGATTTCGAGATCAACGAGGACTTGAACCGATCGTTGCCCGACCAGTGGCGCGAATTCAACAAGAAGTTCATCCCCGTCTACCTTGCTGGCCATCCCGGCAAATCCAAGGTCACCGCCGGGCTGGCGTGTGGGGCGCTCTGGACGATCAGCAAGGGCATTAGCGACGGCGACATCGTTCTGAGCCCGGATGGCGCGGGATCGTATCGCGTCGGCGCGGTGACCGGAGGCTATTACTATGTTGCCGGCGGGCCTCTGCCCCATCGACGGAGAGTCAACTGGTTCGACGTGGTCATCGCGCGGGATGCGATGAGCGAGGCGCTTCGCAACTCAACCGGTTCGATCGGCACCGTCAGTAATGTGTCCGCGCACGCGGTCGAGATCGAGACTTTCCTGAAGGTCGCGCCGCCCATTCCGACCATCGTGGCGACAGATGCTGTCATCGAAGACCCCGCCGCCTTCGCCATGGAGAAGCATCTCGAAGCCTTCCTCGTGGCGAACTGGGAACATACCGAACTGGGCAAGGGTTATTCGATCTTCGAGGAGGACGGCGAGAAAGTCGGCCAGCAATATGAGACCGACGCGGGACCGATCGACATCCTCGCCATCAGCAAAGACAAAAAGCGTCTGCTCGTGGTCGAACTCAAGCGCGGGCGCGCGAGCGACGTCGTCGTCGGCCAAGCCCTCCGCTACATGGGCTACGTGAAAAGTGAGATCGCCGAGGCCGACCAGTCGGTCGAGGGAGCCATCATCGCGCTGGAAGACGACCAGAAACTGCGATGGGCGCTCGCCGTGGTGCCGAACATCTCGTTCTATCGCTACGAAATCCGCTTCAAGTTGGTGAGGACATAGGAGGCGGTTCTGAGTGGTCACGCCATGATCGCGATTGGCTGGGATGTCGGCGGATGGAACTGCGACAAGAACGCCAACAGTCGGGACGCCCTCGTGATTTTGGATGGGCGCGCCACGCTCTTGGGGCGGCCGTGGCGTGGCAACCTTCGTCAGACGATCAATGAGGCGGATACGACGAGCGCCTTCGTGCAGAAAATATTCGATCTCTGCCACGTTCGGGACGCGCTGCGAAACGCCGCCGTCACCGTCGCCATCGACGCACCGCTTGCCTTTCCAGAAGCTCTCATCGAGCTTCTCACCAAGGGCCAGATAGCCACCCCAATCAATGAGAACGCGGCCAATCCCTATCTCTACCGCTTTACCGAACGCCGTCTGGCCGCCCCCGGCATCGTGCCGCTTTCCGTCGTCAAAGACATGATCGGCAGCCAGAGCACCAAGGCGATACACGCGACACTCAAATTCGCCCCCAAAGTGGAGTCGCTCGGCGTTTGGTCGGACGGCGGCGCAATCCGGTTCATCGAAACCTATCCTGCCGCCTGTCGGCGACGCTCGCCGGAGTTTTCGGCATTCAACCCCGATGGCTTCGATGGCCACGATGACATCATTGATGCCGGCGTTTGCGCGTTGGTCGCGCATCGCTTCGCCACAACCCCGGAACAGCTTGAGTCTCCAACCCTCGACGCTCCGCCTTCCGAAGGTTGGATTTGGCTGCCTGCGGAAAATACGAAAATCGCGACGTGACCGGCAGATGCCTTTGAGACGGAGAAAGCCAGTTGCAACCAAAGAAGCTAATCGGATCGTGCAATTAATTGCACCATCGTCTCGTGGCGATTTGCAATTAAGTGCACGCGCATCAACTTCAGCATCGCCCTTGGTACAGAAAACTGGTACAGAAAATTAGGGGCTGGAATGGTCCGATCGAGCTAAGGCATTGACATCACAGGGATGGGGCGGCGCGGGATGTTCTCCCTCCCTCTCCGCCACCTTTAGCGCAAGCAACTGATATATCTCCTGTTTCTCAGCGCCTAGCTCGTCACCTTCCTTCCCTTGGCACAGAAACCTGGTGCAGGAGCGGCGCTTGCCGAGGCTGGTTTCGCACGTGGTGCGGCGCGGCGGCGTCTTCTATTGCCGTATGGCGGTTCCTGATCGGCTGGTCGAACGGGTTGGCAACGGGAGCTTAAGGTCTCCCTGCGAACATCCTCGGCAAAAGCCGCGATGCTGATCGGACGAACAATCCGCAACCTGATCGGCGTCCCGTTTGAGGGACTGCCCCGCATGCCGCGGATGACGAGCGAGCAGATTCGCGACCGCGTCCGCGCCTATTTTCAGGCCAGCCTGAACAAGACACTCGAATTGTCTCTCGAACTGCCGGCCGACCCCATGATCGACGTGGCGAACGAAATCGCCATGCTGAAGGAATATGTCCAAGACCTGCGCGGCAAGCTCGCGTCGCAGCGCTATCAGTCGCCTGCGCCGGCCGAAGCTGAGGAACTCCTGTCGTCGCTCGACAAATCGCCGCCGAAGACCGATGTCGACGCCTTCCGCCTTGCCGCGAACGGCATCATGCGCGCCAAGATTGATAACGCGCGCATCCTGACGGCGATGCTCGCGGGCGACTATGGCTCGACGATTCCGCTCGGTTGTTGGCGTTACGATCACGTTGGCGGCGCTTAGACAGCATGCACAATCGCCTGTTCAGCTTGCACTTCCCGATCATTCGCCTGCGGGCGTCAGTCTTTCGCCGCGCGCGCGATGCGACCTTCGAGACTTGTCGCCGCCGATACGGTGTTGAAGATCGTGCCGAAATTACGGACGTTGGTGTGAAGCAAGTCGAGCCGTCGGTCGTCCTCATCGGTATCGACAATCAGCTCGTAGTCGACCGATATCATCTTCGGCGGATTGTCCTGCCGCACTCCATGCAGTTTCACCTCGACGCCGCGCAGGTTGAACCTGAGCATCGGCGTCACGCGCTCGATTCCCTTGAGCATGCAGGCGGCGATCGCGGCGAGGAACAGCTCGGCGGGGTTGAAGGCGTCGGCCCGTCCGTTGACGTCGGTATCGAGCGTGATCTCGGCGCTTTTGCACGTGGCCATGCCGCCGTGGGCGTCGATCCGCCTGGCGGCGATGCGATATTCCAGCAACCTCATCACTCCTTTGCTGAAAGGCCTGCCTCGGCGCGGCGCGTCAGTGCGCGCTCCCATGAACAGAGGGACGTCCCACTCGCATCGAAAAAGCGAACGGAACCGGCGTCACAGATTTTGTCCCGTGACGCGGGCGTCGACGATCGGAGCGAGAACCGTCGCCAGCCATAACAGCGGACCAAGGCGCGGCTCGTCGATGCTGACGACCGTTGCAACGAGGAATACGACAGCGAGAATTCCGGGTCCGATGGCGAGCGGCCACGGCCGCGACCGCGCCCCCAGGATCGCGAAGATCCAGAGACCTTCATTGACACAAGCAATCGCCGCCAAATGACCGCTGTAAAGCGCCACCGTCCACTGCTCCGCCCCGTCCTGCCCCCAAAGAATCGTTGGCGCCGGCAGGAGGACAATAAGGAACAGAAAGGCGAAGCTTACGAAAAGAAAGCGCCGGCTCCGCGCCTCCGTCAGAGCCAGCCGGCGATGATGGCTGACCCAAAATACCCCGGAAAAAAGGAAGCTGCAGCCGAAGGCGACCGCCGGCTGAAACATTGACTTGAGGACAACCTCGAAACTGGCCGGAGTCGCGTTCCACCGAGAGCTCAACAGGCTGTAGACAGGCGTCGTCATCGCAACCCCGAATATGGTGTCGCTCAGAACCTCGATCCGGTGGGCGAGAAAACTGCTCATGCTTCACCTTTTCTGGCTTCCTTGGGCGGGCGCGAACTCTCAAGCAGAAACGCCATCTCGCGAAGCGCCGCGACGCGGGACAACCGGTGGCAAAGGCAAATATCTCCAGCTCAACCTCTGGCGAAAAGCTGTCCGGCTAATAGCTGCGGCGTCTGAACAGCCAGCCCGCCGCGATCAAGGTCGTCAGCGCGATGAGAGCCATCGGCCAATATTGCGGCGCCAACTGTTCGAAGGTCGCGCCTTCCAGAAACACGGCGCGGACCACGACCAGAAAATAGCGCATCGGATTGATTAAAGTGAGGTTCTGGATGGCGCCCGGCATATTGGCGATGGGGGTGGCGAAGCCGGACAGCACGATGGACGGCACCATGAACAGGAAGGCTCCGAGCAGCGCCTGCTGCTGGGTGAGGGCGAGCGACGAGATCATCAGGCCGATTCCGGTCACCGCCGTCACGAAAAGCAGCAAGCCAAAATAGAGCGGCAGCAGGCCGCCGAGCAGCGGCACGCGGAACCACGCGACCGTCGCCAGCACGATGACGCTCGCCTCGATCACCCCGATAATGAGGCCCGGCAAGCTTTTTCCGATTAGAATATCGATCGGCCGCATCGGCGTCACCAGAAGCTGGTCGAATGTGCCGGCTTCGCGTTCGCGCGCCACCGTCAACGACACAACCAGCAAGGTGACGACCTGCGTCAGCAAGGCGACGATTCCAGGAACGATGAACCATTGCGAATTCAGCGGCGGATTGTAGCGGGCGCGCACATCGAGGATCGCCGGCGGCTTCAAGCCGCCATGATCCCGCATCCAGTCGAGGCTGAAATCGGTAATGATGGTGTTGGCATAGCCCAGGATGAGCGATGCCGTATTTGAATTGCGCCCATCGGCGACGAGTTGCACGCGCGCCGGCCGGCGCAACAGCAGATCGCGCGTGAAGCGGGGATCGATGACCAGCGCCAGCGACGCCTGCCTCGAATTGATCAGTTCCGGAACCTGGTCCAGGCTATGCGGCGCGGCGACCTGCCGAAAGACCGGCGAGCCCACAAAACGGGCGACAAGGTCGCGCGAGGCGGCGCTCTGGTCCTGGTTGACCACGACAATCGGCACATGGTTCAGATCGTAGGTGGCGGCATAGCCGAAGACGACAAGCTGAATCAACGGCGGCCCGATCAGGACCACGCGGCTGCGCGCATCCTTCAGGATGGCCAGCAATTCTTTCACGACCAGGGCCAGAACCCGCCGCCACATGGCTCAATCCAGTCTCTTGCGGGCGATCGACCGCGCGGCGCCCAGGAAAAACACGGCCATTGCCGCGAGCGCCGCCATATTGGGCAGGATGACCGTCCAGACGTCGCCCGCCAGAAACAATGTCTGCAGGATCGCGACGAAATAGCGCGCCGCGATGATATGGGTCGGGATTTGAACCGCGACGGGCATGCTGCCGATATCGAAGAGAAAGCCGGACAGGATAAAGGCGGGCAGAAAGGCGGTAATGATGGCGACTTGCCCGGCGACGAACTGGTTGCGGGCAAAACTTGAGATCAGCAGTCCCGTTCCGAGGGCGGCGAGCATGAACAGCGCCGAAGCGGCGGCGAGCACGGCGATCGAGCCATGCAGCGGCACGCCGAACAGCCATACGGCCATGGCCACTGAACCCGCCATCCCACCCATGCCAAGAATGAAATAGGGAATCAGCTTGGCGATCAGGATCTCCACAATGCTGACGCGGGTCACCATCAACGCCTCCATGGTTCCCCGTTCCCATTCCCGGGCGATCACCATCGCGGTGAGCAGGGACCCGGTCAGCGTCATGATGATCGCGATCAGCCCCGGCACCAGATAGTCGCGGCTGCGGACAGCGGGGTTGAACCAGATCCGCGGCTCGACGGAAACCGGAGTTGGGTTTGGCGACCCCGCGGCCCGCGCCCGCGCGGCGATCCAGTTCGCCCATATTTGCTGCACATAGCCCGTGATGATGCGGGCGTCGTTGGCGTCCACGCCATTGAGGATGACGCCGATGGGCGCCGCGCCCGCCTGAAGCTGGCGGCTGAAATCGGCGCGCAACCAGACGATGCCTTCCACCTGACGGGCGATCATCGCACGATCGGCCTGCTGGATGCTTTGAAAATAACGCGGCCGGAAAAAACGTGAATGTTCGAATTGCGCGGTAAAGGCTTGCGTATTGGCGTCAGGGGCTTCGACAACCAGCGCCAGGGGCACATTGCGCGCGTCGAGGGAGACGCCATAGCCGAAGATCAGAAGCAGAACCGCAGGCAGCAGAAAGGCGATGGCGATGCTCGAGGGATCGCGGCCGATCTGGAGGAATTCCTTGCGCAGCATCCCACGCAAACGGCCGATGGATCCTGCGATCATGCCGTTTTCGCCTCCGCGTCGTCACGCTCGATCAGGGCGATGAAGGCGTCCTCCATGGTCGGGTCCGGGCGTTCGGCGGTCTGGAAGCGCGCCTTGATGGCCACGGACGAGCCTTCGGCGAGGATGCGTCCACGCGCCATGATCACCAGACGGTCGCAATATTCGGCCTCCTCCATGAAATGGGTGGTGACCAGCACGGTGACGCCCGATTCGGCGAGCGCGTTGATCCGTCGCCAGAAATCCCGGCGGGCGAGCGGATCGACCCCCGATGTCGGCTCGTCCAGGAAAATGATTTCCGGATCGTGCATCAGGGCGCATGCCAAAGCCAGCCGCTGTTTGAAGCCCAGCGGCAGTTCCTTGCTTGTCGCCTCGGCGAAGGACTGCAATTCGAGTTCCGAGAGGGCCCAGGCGATGCGCTCGCGCTGCGTCGCGCCGGAAAGCCCATAGGCGCTGCTGAAGAATCGGAGGTTTTCCCG
>JAKAJL010000024.1 GCA_021813805.1 Pseudomonadota bacterium
GGCATCATGATTATGCCAAGTGGAGATCGCGAAATGGAACAGGCAATCAAAGAGTTGAAGCGCCGTGCTCTGCATAATGCCGACGCGGCATATTATCTCCTCGACTATCTCGCCCATTCCTTCCCGGTGCAGCTCTATGAGCCTTTCACCGATTCCGAGGGCAATCTGTCGTCGCGCCCGGTCTTTCGCGACGGCCAGCCGGTCGAGAGCCGGGAGGCCGTAGCCCGGCGCGATCGCCTGATCGAACATCTTGCCGCGCTGCCGCCGGTTCCAGGCGCGCTGGACCAGATCGTCCAGCGATTCGGCGCGGACATGGTGGCCGAGGTGACCGGCCGCTCGCGCCGCATCATCCGTAAATCGTCATCGAATTGCGACCGCTTCGTCGTCGAGACTCGCGCCGCTTCGGCCAACCTCGCCGAAACCGCCGCCTTCATGGACGATTTCAAGCGCATCCTCGTCTTTTCGGACGCGGGCGGCACCGGGCGCAGCTACCACGCGGACCTGTCCGCAAAGAATCAGCGACTGCGCGTCCATTATCTCCTGGAGCCGGGCTGGAAGGCCGACGCGGCAATCCAGGGCCTCGGGCGAACGAACCGCACCAACCAGGCGCAGCCGCCGCTCTTCCGCCCGATCGCGACCGACGTGAAGGCCGAGAAGCGCTTCCTCTCGACCATCGCCCGACGGCTGGACACGCTGGGCGCCATCACGCGCGGGCAGCGCCAGACCGGCGGCCAGGGCCTGTTCCGCCCCGAGGACAATCTCGAAAGTCTCTATGCGCGCGATGCCCTGCGCCAGCTTTATGTCCTGCTCGCTCGCGGGAAGGTCGAAGGCTGCCCGCTCCAGACCTTCGAAGAGGCCACGGGGCTGTCGCTGATGGACGCCAATGGAATTAAGGACAATCTGCCGCCGATCACCTCCTTCCTCAACCGGCTGCTGGCGCTGACCATCGACCTGCAAGGCGTGTTGTTCACCGCCTTTGAGCAATTGCTGAACACGAAAATCGAGGGCGCCATCGCCAGCGGCGTCTACGATGTTGGCCTGGAGACGCTGCGAGCCGAGAGCTTCATCGTCACCGATCGACAGACAATTTACGCCCATCCCTTGAGCGGCGCCGAAACGCGGTTGCTTACGATAAGCGAGCGCCGGCGCAACCTCCCCCTCAGCCTCGACCAGGCGCTTGCTCACGTTGCCGATCGCCAGGCGGTCTTGCAGGTCAACGAGCGTTCCGGCCGCGCGGCGGTGCAAATTCCGGCGCCGAGCATCATGCTCGATGATGGCGAGATCGAACGTCGTGTGCGCCTGGTCCGGCCGATGGAGCATCATAGCGTGTCGCTCAAAACCTTGGCGGAGAGCCATTGGCTTGAGGCCGGTCGCGACGCCTTCGCCGCCGCGTGGAACGGCGAGTTGGCGCAGGTTCCCGAATTCTCGGGCGGCACGCTCCACATCGTCGCCGGCCTGCTGCTGCCAATCTGGAAGCGGCTGCCCAATGAGTCGACGCGCGTCTATCGGCTTCAGACCGACGAGGGCGAACGCATCATCGGCCGCAAGGTCTCGCCGGCCTGGGCGGCGAACGCGACAGCGACCGGCGTTTCGTCCCTGACCCCCGACGCGGCCTTCGCGACGCTGATGGAGGGGCGGATCGTCATCGACCTCGCCGAGGGCCTGCAGCTCCGACGTGTTCGCGTCATGGGCGCCTATCGTATCGAACTGTCTGGCTTCACGGACGCGATGCGCGAACGGCTGCGCGCCTATGGCCTGTTCAGCGAAATCATCTCCTGGAAGCTGCGCATGTTCGCGCCCACGGACGCGAGCGGCGCCGAGGTGCTGGCGCGGGTGCTGGACCGGTATCCGATTGAGCGCATCGGCGAACGGCAGGCGGCGTGATGGAGCGCCTCGACGCCTCCGAATTGGCGCGCCGCCTCGCGCGCAACGCCGAGGCGGTCTGCCGCCACTACCTTTCGGCCGGGCGCCGCGAAGGCGGCTACTGGCTCGTGGGCGACGCCCGCAACACCCCGGGCCGGTCCATGTTCGTGCGCCTCAACGAGAGCGCCAGGGGGCGGGCTGGCAAATTTGTCGATGCCGCGACGGGCGAGCACGGCAATTTGCTCGATATCATCCGCGAGAGCTGCGGTCTCGTCGATTTCAAGGATGTCGCCGAAGAAGCGCGGTCTTTTCTCGCCCTTCGGCGTTGGGCGCCAGAGCCGAGAGACGCACGCTCCCCATCGCGGAGGTCGGACGCCCCGACGGGCTCATCCGAGGCGGCGCGACGCCTGTTCGCCATGTCTCGGCCGATCGAGCGTACGCCCGTGGAAGCGTATTTGCGCCATCGCGGCATTACGGCTTTGCCCGGAACCGGCAGTCTGCGTTTCCACCCGCGCTGCTACTACCGGCCCGACGAGCACAGCCCGACCGAGACCTGGCCTGCCATGATCGCCGCCGTCACCGATCTCTCAGGATCCGTCACCGGCGCGCATCGCACCTGGCTCGATCCACGCGGATTCAGCGAGGCGACGCTCGGCAAGGCGCCGCTCGAAACGCCGAGGCGGGCGATGGGCGACCTCCTCGGCTACGCCGTGCGTTTCGGGATCGCTGGCGAAGTCCTGGCCGCAGGCGAAGGCATCGAGACGATGCTATCGCTGCGTTGCGTCCTGCCCGCCATGCCGATGGTTGCGGCGCTCTCGGCGGCGCATCTCTCCGCCATCCTGTTCCCGGACGAGCTGCGGCGGCTCTACATCGCCCGCGACAACGATCCAGCAGGCGACGGCGCGATGGCGACCCTCATCGACCGGGCGCAGTCCGCCGGCATCGAGGCGCTCGTTCTTTCGCCCGCCTTGAGCGACTTCAACGAGGACCTGCGGCTGCTGGGAATAGATGCGCTCCGGGCGGCGATCCGCGTGCAGATCGCGGCGCAGGACGTCGCCCGCTTCATGGAGTTCGCGGCATAGTCGGAATGCGGACGAGGGGCGCTGCGGCATCGTTGCGAAGAAGCCGGGGCCATGCTCCCACTCGGCGCCGGAAAGGACCGCGCCCACGGCCTTCTCAGAGGGCGATCGGGCGGCAAGCGGCCCGAACCGGCAATGGCTGCGGCCGACGATTTTCCGGCGCGGCCCCGTCCACCCCATGCGACAGGGCGCATGGGGGCCCCGAGCAGGGCCGCTTTCCATCGCGAAACAAAATCGCCGGCCTCCGCCATCCTCCGCCAAGGCTTCGGCCCTCCGCTCACGCTGCGGGTGCAGGTCCGCGCCGCCCGCCGCCTCCATCGCCATGAAGGCCGCGATAGGCGCGGCCGATCCGACGAGGAAAAGCCGCTATGACCACCGACCATGACGCCGATTTCGAGCCGCGCCACAACTCATCTCCGACCGATCGGGTCCTCCACGAACTCCAGCTCCATGGCTACCGGCCTTTCCAAGACGAACCCGATCCCCGGCCGCTTCCCGAAGCGCACGTCCTCGCCGGCAGCATCGCGGATATCTTCGACGCGCTGGTGGCGCCGCTTGCCGACACCCGCCTCGAACCCGACCTCGAGAACCTGCTCTGGTCGACGGTGAACGTCTTCCACCGGGCCGTCGACAGGATCGAGCGCGAACTCGACGACAACGAGATGGCGCAGCAGCGATTGCAGCGCGAACAGGATGGCAGCGAGGTCAAATCCGTCGAGCTGGAACGACTGACGGCGGAAGGCCAGACGCTGATCGAGCGCCGCGACGCCTTCGAGCTGATGCGCGACCAGGCCGCCGACCAGTTCGAGCGTCACATGCATTCAACCTGGCGGCCGCGCAGCGGATCGAAGGTCAACCATCGGCACCTGACCGCCGCGATGATCGACAGCCGCGACTTCCTCGCCGCCAAGAAGCGCGCCGACAGAGAGGTGCTCTTGCCGCCCGGGCCAAAAGTCGCCCTGACCGGAGGACTCGACTTCAACGACTACCGGCTGATCTGGGCCAAGCTCGATCAGGTCTACGCCAAACACCCCGACATGGTGCTGCTGCACGGCGGCTCGCCCAAGGGCGCGGAATTCATCGCCGCCAAATGGGCCGACAATCGCAAGGCGCCGCAGATCGCCTTCAAGCCCGATTGGACGAAACACGCCAAAGCCGCTCCCTTCAAGCGCAACGACGCGATGCTGGAAATCTTGCCGATCGGCGTCCTTCACTTCCCGGGCACCGGCATCCAGGACAACCTCGCCGACAAGGCCAGGAAGCTCGGGATTCCGGTCTGGAAATTCGGCAAGGGCGGCGTGTGAGCGCCGTCTGCCGCCCTTGACGCATGATTGCACTTTTCTATATTGATATCAGTGTAATCGTCTTAGGACTTATTCAATCATGCCCGCCGTCACCATTCGCAACCTCTCCGATGAGACCCATCGCGCCTTGAAGGTCCGCGCGGCGAAGCACAATCGCAGCACGGAGGCGGAAATGCGCGCCATCCTGGAGGCCGCCGTGCGACCGGCGGGTCGGCTGCGTCTCGGCAGCGCGCTGGCGGAAATGAGCCGGAAAATCGGTCTCACCAACGCCGATGTCGAAGCCCTCGAACAGGCCCGCGACGCCAGGCCCGCCGAGCCGCTGCGTTTCGAATGATCCTGCTCGATACCAATGTCGTCTTCGAGGCGATGAAGCCCGAGCCGGCGCCGGCGGTCCGCAAGTGGCTCGACGAACAGGCGGCGGAGACGCTCTATCTGTCCACCGTCACCATCGCGGAGCTGATGTTCGGCATCGGCGCGCTTCCCAAAGGCAAGCGCAAGGACAAGCTGACGGCCGCGCTCGACGGTGTGCTGGGGCTGTTCGCGGATCGAATCCTGTCGTTCGATATCAGCGCGGCGCGACGCTATGCCGAACTGGCCGTAAGGGCGCGCGCCGCCGGAAAGGGCTTCCCCACGCCCGACGGCTACATCGCCGCGATCGCCGCCTCGCATGATTTCGCGGTCGCATCCCGCGACACGAGCGCGTTCACGGCCGCCGGCCTTACCGTGATCAACCCCTGGACCGCCGCCGTCTGAGCAAAGGCCCACGGAAGGCCGGAGCATCGCCAGGCGATCCGGCTGCCTGCTGCGGAACGGTCCACCCCCGCTTCCTGACGCGCTGATCCTTGGTCCACCCACGGGCCTGACGCCATCAACCCATGGAGGGTCGGCTACGCCTTGCGTGCCGCCGCTTCGTCTTTGCCTTCGCGGTGATTGCGGCCCCTGGCCGGACACATCGGGCGCCTGTCGCGCGGGGATGGTCCCCGCCCAGCACAGGAGCCGGATCAATGTCTCAAGCCCTCGCATTCGCCAACGCCTGGAACCTCGCAACCACTCTCATGGTCTGCGTCGTCGTCTTCCGCGCCGGGGCTGGCGCCTACGCCGTCATGGAGTCCACTGAATATGATGGCGATCCCGCAGCCATCCTGGTCGAATTCGATCCCTTCGAATGAGACAGTTACGCCACAGCGCGCTGGCTGGTGAGCGGACCTCCCCCGGATTTCCGCTCCCACTCGCGCTCCGTTTCGGCTATACTCCCGTTTGCGCCGTGGTGGTGGTGGAAGGCGCGACCGTTTGATCGTCATCTCACGGAGACTGCCACCATGATCCTCGGACCTCTCCTCGTCCTCGCCGGCATCGGATTTTTCTGCTGGCTGCTGTTCACCCTCGCTGTCTTTGCGCTCCCATTCTTCGTCGGCCTGACGATCGGCATGTGGGCCTTCCACACCGGCGCCGGTGCGCTCGGCGGCATCATCATCGGCGTCGTCGCCGGCGGCGCAACCTTTGGTAGCGGCCAGATCGCCATGGCCTTCCTGCCGTCGGCGTGGCTCCGGCTGCTGATCATCCTGCTCTTTGTCGCGCCCGCCACCGTCGCCGGCTACAGCGCCACGCACGGGATCGCCCAGATGGCGGCGCCGTCCCCCACCTGGCAGATGATCTTCTCGGTGATCGGGGCCGTCGCAGTCAGCGTTACAGCGTTCTTTCGCTTCACGGGCATGGCCTCGCCTGGACCATCTGGACAAGGCATGGCGCGGGGGTAAACGCTCTCAGCGGCTTTCAAGGCGGGACCGGATCAGGCCTTTCATCGATACGCGATCCTCGCCAGGAATCCGCAGTGTTGATCGAGGCGGTAAAACTCAGGCGGATCGGCTTCGGGCGCACGGCGACGCACCCGCGAGAGCGATGCCAAGACCAGCGTCGACGCTCAACCCGCGGCGCAGCCCAAAGCGGCACGAGGCGAGCTGTTCTCCTCACGGCAATGGCCGTCAGGGCGCTGCCTCATCCTTCCCAGGCACAGAAAGACTTCCTTCGCCATGAAGTCGGTCGGCGATCTCTGCTGCCTTCACGATCGTCGCCACGTTCTCCTTGATTTCGTCTCTGTTTGGATCGAGCGCACCGAACGACCTCTTCGATGGATTGATCTGGCCGAAGGCCTGCTGAAGCCTCGACCGCCTATGGGCGCAACAGCGGCGTCATAACTTTCTTCCCCTGTCGGCTGCGCCGTCATTCCTCGCGAAGCAAGAAAGTTCCTCCTTAGCTGTCGGGCCCCTTCGGGGTGCGCCGTCGGTCGCCTCCGGCCCTTCGATCACCATCGAGATCCCATGAGTGAGGGCGAGCCCGAACGATTGGGTAAAGTCCGACTCGCCATTGCTTATGGGGGAAGGTCATGCAGGTTGAAACTCATAGTGGAATTGCCGGCGAATTGAACGCCATCTTCGTGTCGCTGGAGCTTAGCCGGACCACGTGGCTGATCACGTCGCTGGCGCCGGGCGCCGGCGAGAAGATTTCGCGCCATGCGGTTGAGGCAGGGAATCTGACCGCGTTGTTGGAGCGCTTTTCGCTCCTCCGATCCAAAGCTCGTCAAAGAACTGGGCGCGACTATCCAATCGTCAGCGTGTACGAAGCGGGACTCGACGGGTTCTGGATTCACCGCGCGTTGGTATCCGAAGGACTCGAAAGCCACGTTGTCGATGCGGCTTCGATCGCGACCTCGCGCCGCAAGCGGCGCGTAAAAACCGACCGCGTCGACGGCGAAACGCTCGTCAGGACGCTGCTGGCCTATAAGCGGGGCGAGCCGCGGGTCTGCGCCATGGTCCGTGTGCCGACGCCTGAACAAGAGGATCGCCGACGGGTTGGACGCGAGCGCAAAGTCTTGATGAGCGAGCGCATCCAGCACAGCAACCGGATTAAGGGCCTTCTGTTTTCGCAGGGCATCACGACGTACGCGCCGCTGCGCCGCGATCGCCGCATTCAGCTGGAAAGTTTGACCACGGGCGATGGGAGGCCACTGCCCGAACAAATGAAGAGACAGATCTCGCGCGAGATCGAACGACTCGAACAGGTCATCGATCAGCTCGAAGCGATCGATGCGGAACGCGACGCCATGCTCGCAGTCGAGCGCGACGACAAGACGTCAGTCGTCAGCATGTTGACGAATGTCGTCGGAGTCGGCGCCGAATTCGCGGCAGTCCTTTGGTCAGAAGCTCTGTTCCGCCGCTTCGACAATCGACGCCAAGTTGCAGCTTATGCGGGACTGGCGCCAACGCCATGGCAGAGTGGCTCGGTCTCGCGTGAACAGGGTGTTGGCAAGTCCGGCAATGGGCGCTTGCGCAGCACGTTGATTCAGCTCGCCTGGCTCTGGATACGCCACCAGCCCGACGCCGAACTCACCAAGTGGTTTCGCAATCGCGTCGCGCAGAGCGGCGGTCGAATGAAGAAGACCATGATCACGGCGCTCGCGCGGAAGCTGCTTGTCGCGCTGTGGAAATACGCGACTGCCGGCGTCGTCATTGAGGGGGCGACCGTGCGGTCGTGATCGCGATTATGAGTTCCGTCGGGGCCTGATCAGCTCCACGGATCGAGGTGGGCGACCGTTTTGCGGCCTGGCAATAACGCCGTCATCGAGTCTGGTATCGCCCTCCTGAACCCTGCCGCCGTAAGCGGGAGCTTGGTGCAGCCGTATGATGCGGCGACCGGATGTGAGGTTGATACGTGCATTGGCGCGGATCAGACAACGGGTTCGGACCTCGTGTTAAAGAAGCTCGAATCTGCCTGCGGGTCGCGCCAAACGTGCGGACGGCCAGATTATCACGTCGTTTTCAGCTGACATTGCCCGAAGCCTCCAGGCGGCCTCTCGTTATAGCGGGTCTGGCGCCGGGTCGTCCTATGCCTGCAACGGCTTCGCCGACCTTCTTCCCCTGCGGCTACGCCGCATTCCTCGCGAGCCAAGAAGCTCGGCTACCGCCATCCTCCGCTGACGCTTCGGCCGCAAGGGGTGCAGGCGTCCGACCCGTCGCCTCTTGACCGCCACGAGGTCGCATCGGGTGGCTTCGGGCACAATCAGGAGATACGAAAATGGCTCAGATCGGCGCTTTCACTCGCAACGACGACGGTTCTTTCACCGGCGTGATCCGCACCCTGAACATTAACACCAAGGCGACCATCAAGCCTGCCGCCAAGGACAGCGAACGCAGCCCCGATTACCGGGTCGCTGCCGGCGGCGTCGAACTCGGCGCGGGCTGGAGCAAGGCGGCCAAGGACACGGGCGCCGAATACATCTCGTTGAAAATCGATGATCCTTCTTTCAACGCGCCTGTCTATGCGACCCTGGTCCAAGGCGACAACGGCGAGCACAAGCTCATCTGGTCGCGATGACCGTCCAAGGCCGCCCCGCTTCCGGGGCGGCCTTCTTAAAATCCAACAACACTCAGCTCGTCCGCGCTGAAAAGCGGCTTGACCAAACGCCCCTCATGTGAGGCCGCAACGGTGCGGGCTCGGAAACTTCAGATCAAGGAGAATTCCCATGGCGACCATCGGCACCTTCAAGAAGACCGGCTCGAACGAGTTCACCGGCCAAATCCTCACCCTCTCGGTCCAGGCCAAGAACGTCCGCATCGTCCCCGAGACCAACCGCTCGGGCGAGAACAGCCCCAGCCACCGGGTCTACTGTGGCCGAGTTGAGGTGGGCGCCGCGTGGTCCAAGCGCTCCAACGAGGGCCGCGACTATCTGGGCCTCAAGCTCGACGATCCGAGCTTTACCGCCCCGATCTTCGCCAACCTCTTCGACGACGAGGACGGCGAGGGCTACAGCCTGATCTGGTCCCGCCCCAACGGCCGCCGCAGCGGCGACTGACCCGCTCAAGATGCCCCGCCCGGTCGGTCCGGGCGGGGCAGCGTTCGTATCACGCTGACGGTGAAGCGACTCCGGGGTTCTTCGCGCTAGGCCTCCAACGCCATAGGGCGTTATGAATTCAACCGAAGATAGCGTTAGCGGCCGGGCATAATAGCCGGTTTAGGTCGAGGAGCAGTCGGACACCGAGGGACCGGTTTTGGCGGCTAAGCAGTCGAAGGCGGAACGGCCGGGTTTGCGCCATCGAAAATTCGCAATTGGTTCGACGAACCCGTTGTTTGTGCGGAAAGCGGGCGACCGCCGACGGCAAGAAACGCCGCTTCTGGGAGCGTAACCTGCGCTTCAAGACGGCATCTGCCGCCGATGGCGCGGCCGAAGGCGCGCCCGCGCTCACTTCCGCCGGCATGATGGGCGACCCCGCCAACCTGATCTTTTCCGAGCCGGGCAAAATCGGCCGATTCATCAAGAAGGTATGCCCGCTGGATTCCAACTGACCGGCCTTCGGCAAGGAAACGACGCCATAAATTGAGATGGGACGGAATGATGGGCGGCGGGGGAATGATGTGGGGCATGGGTCTTTTCGGCGTTCTCGTCCTCGTCCTGCTGGTCCTCGTGATCGCGATGCTGATCAAATATCTGCGCGATTAGACCGACGTCCGCCTGGATTCGACTTTTGACGACAGCGATGGCGCCTCGTACGGGTCCGTGATAGCGTGGCAACTCGCGTTATCGCATCGCAACCTCACGCGAACTCCCATTTGCTGCGCGACGGAATATACGGAATATCAAGGGTCTGCCGATGGGCAACGTATCGATCACGACCGCGGGTGCGTTGATCCTCGTCGCTGGAGGAGGTTTCCTCGCCATGACGGGAGCCTCGCTGGGACAATCGGCCGGCGCGCGCGCCGGCGACCCGGCGCAGGGGAGTCACGTGGCCGAAGGCAAATGCGCCCAATGCCACGGTGCGGACGGTAACAGCAGCGACCCGCAATTTCCGAAACTGGCGGGCCAAAGTCCAGCATACCTTTATCGGCAGCTCTCGGACTTCAGGAATGGAATTCGCAAGTCGGACATCATGGGACCAATCGCGGCTGACCTCACTGACGCCGAGATGGCGAACGCCGCGAGCTTCTTTGGCAAGCAACCGCGCAAGGCGGACGCGGTCAAGGACCAACGTTTGGCGGCGATCGGCGAGCGCATCTTCTTCTCGGGCATGCCCGCTTGCGCCATGTGTCACCGCGCCTCCGACCGACGCGGCATGATGGGAGGCGGCATGATGGGGCGGATGCCGATGATGGGCATGATGTCCGGCGCCCCCAATCTGAATGGACAGCATGCGGCCTATATCGCAGATCAGTTGGACCGCTTCGCGAGCGGCGCGCGCCCTTCGTCGACACCGATGGGCCGCATCGCTGCCGCGCTGAGCGAAGCCGATAAGAGGGCCGTGGCCGAATATCTCTCCGGTCTGCGGTGAATGTTCCTATGTTCTCGTCTTGCGAGAACGCTTCCGGAGTGGACCATGAGCTATTATTTCGCCAAAACGCTTGCGCTCGGCTTCGATGACGCCGTGCGGCTGACGACCGAGGCGCTCAAGCGCGAGGGCTTTGGCATCATCACCGAGATCGACGTCAAGGACACTCTCAAGAAGAAGATCAATGTCGATTTCCGTCCCTACCGCATTCTCGGCGCTTGCAACCCGGCGCTTGCTCACGAGGCGCTTCAGATCGAGGACAAGGTGGGCGCGATGCTGCCATGCAATGTCGTCGTGCAGGACAAGGGGGACGGTAACATCGAAGTGGCGGCGATCGATCCCGTGGCCTCGATGCAAGCAATCGACAATCCGCGCCTCAAGCAGGCGGCCGGACATGTCCAGGCGAAGCTCAAGAGCGTGATCGATTCGCTCTGAGGCGGTTTCGGGCGCACGGCATCCCCATGAGTCGCTGCCGACGCCGGGTTTTTCGGCTTGCCGGCAAGTGCGCGTCGGCGCATTATCATGTTGAACGCACTGACTATTCCGCGCAAACGACGATGGCGCCTCGGTCCCAGAAGGATTTTCTTTGCCTCGGATTTTCCGCCTTCTGCTTGTCGGCTTGGCGCTGGTCGCGGCGAATCGTGTGGCGGCGCAGGATTCGGGCGACAGCGCGCCGGTCGATACGGCGCTGATCGTATCGGTCGATGTGTCGGGCTCGGTCAGCGAGGGCCGCTACGAGCTTCAGATGAACGGAATCGCCAAGGCGCTTGAGGACCACGAGGTCATCGCCGCCATGCTGAGCGGGCCTCGCGCCAGCACCATGTTCACGATGGTCGAATGGTCGGAACGGCCCGTGGCGGCCATTCCCTGGACGCGCATCGCCTCGCGCGAGGATGCCTTGGCCCTTGCGGCGCGCGTGCGGGGAACGCCGCGTCCGCAGGGCGAATTTACCTGCGTCGCCCATATGATGCGTTTCGTTTCCGACCTGGTTCTGCCCACTTTGCCGGCGAGGGCGCAACGCGTGGTGATGGACGTTTCCGGCGATGGCGTCGACAATTGCGACGACGACCCCGCGGCCGCTCAAATGCGCGACATGCTCGTCGCGACCGGCATGACAATTAATGGCCTGCCGATCAATGAAGGCGACCCGGCGCAGCCGGTCGGGGGCGGCTCTTATCGTGCGCCGGGCCGCCCCTTTCAACCGCGCACTTTCAAGGTCAAGACTCTGGAGCCTTGGTATCGCAAAAATGTAATTGGCGGCCCCGACGCGTTTCTGATTCCCGCCCATGGCTACGACGATTTCGACCGCGCCATCAAGGAAAAATTCGCTCTCGAGATCAGCGCCCGGCCGCCGGACCGAGCCAGGTTCGCGGCCGCCGATGTCGCCATTCACTCCGAACTCGAGGGGCGGCGCGGGCGCTCAGCTTCGCCATAACTAACCAAAGTCACCGAGGGGCTTGCAACAGCCGCAGCGCGTTCATGGTCACCAGCACGGTCGCGCCGGTGTCGGCCAGAATGGCCGGCCATAGCCCGGTGATCCCGGCGATGGTCGTCACCAGAAACACGGCCTTGAGGCCGAGCGCGATCGAGATGTTCTGGCGGATGTTGGCCATCGTCCGGCGCGACAGCGCCACCATTTTGGCGACGTCGGCGACCCGCCCATGCAGGACGGCGGCGTCGGCGGTTTCGAGCGCGACATCCGTCCCGCCGCCCATGGCGATGCCAATGTTCGCCGCGGCCAGCGCCGGGGCGTCGTTGATCCCGTCGCCGATCTTGGCGACGACGCTGCCGTTCCCTTGCAACTCGCGCACGATGCGCTGCTTGTCCTGCGGCAGCAGGCCGGCGCGCGGCTCGATGCCGAGGTCGCGGGCGATCGCGGCCGCCGTGCGCTCGTTGTCGCCGGTGAGCATCAAGCTCGCCACGCCCAGCGCCGACAGCTCCTCGATGCCGGCTTTGGCGTCGGCCCGCGGCTCGTCTCGCATGGCGATCAGGCCGGCGACACCGGAGCCGGCAATCAGAACCGAGACGGTCTTGCCTTCGTCGTGCAGGGCGTCGGCCTGGGCGCGCTGACCCGAGGTCAACGGCGCGCGTTCGTTCGCCGCCGCGGCCGAGCCGAGGAACAGGTCCTCCCCGCCGCTCCGGCCGGACACGCCCTTGCCGCCGATTGCGGCACCGCCGTCGAGGGCGGGCGGCGCTATGCCGTCCGCTTTCGCGCGCGCGAGGATGGCGACCGCGAACGGATGGCTGGAGCCGGTTTCGAGACCGGCGGCGAGGGCGAGGACCTCGCGCTCCGAACGGCCAAAGCCGATCACATCGGTCACCTCGGGGCGCCCCTGCGTGAGCGTTCCCGTCTTGTCGAAGGCGGCGGCGGTAATTTTCCCTAAGCCTTCGAGCACGGCGCCGCCCTTCATCAAGAGGCCACGCCGCGCGCCCGCCGAAAGCGCGGCGGCGATCGCGGCCGGCGTCGAAATCACCAGAGCGCACGGGCAGCCGATCAGCAGGATCGCGAGCCCTTTGTAAATCCATTCGTCCCACGCCGCGCCGGCGAACAGCGGCGGCGCGATCGCGACCAGCGCGCCGACGACGAGGACGGCCGGCGTGTACCAGCGCGCGAAACGGTCGATGATCCGTTCGGTCGGGGCCTTCGATTCCTGCGCCTCCTCGACGAGCCTCACCACCCGCGCGATGGTGTTGTCGGCGGCGGACGCCGTCACGCGCACGCGCAACACGGCGTCGGCGTTGATCGTGCCGGCGAAGACCGCGTCGCCCACGCTCTTGCGTTTGGGGACGCTCTCGCCGGTGACGGGGGCCTCGTCGACGGCGCTCTCGCCCGAGACGACGTTTCCATCCGCCGGAATACGGTCGCCGGGCCGCGCCAGCACGATCTCGCCCGGGACGAGGCTTTCCGCCGCGACTTCCTCGACGCCGGCGGCGCGCTCGACGAGGGCGGTCTTCGGCACAAGCGCCGAGAGCGCGCCGATGTTCGCTCGGGCGCGCCCGGCGGCGACGCCTTCGAGCAATTCGCCGACGAGAAACAGGAAGACGACCGTCGCGGCTTCCTCGCCGGCGCCGACGACGGTCGCGCCGAGAGCGGCGATGGTCATCAGCGTCTCGATCGAGAACGGCGTGCCGGAAAGCGCCGCCATGAACGCGCGGCGGGCGATCGGAACAAGGCCGACCAGCATGGCGGCGACGAAAGCATAACGTCCTGTGGCCGGCGCGAGCAGGCCAATGAGATAGGCGAGGGCCAGCGCCGCGCCGCTGGCAAGCGTCAGCCGGCCCTTGGGCGAGCGCCACCAGCCGCCAGCGCCCCGGCCGTCGTGACCTTGGAGGCCGTTCGCCTTTTCGCGCCCTTGCGCGCCGTGCTCGTGGTCGCCGTCGCCGTGGTCGTGCGCATGGGCGCGATCGTGGCCGTGAACGCTGCGCCGGCCGCCATCGTCACCGTGATGATGGCCATGGTCATGATCGTGCCCGCATCCGCCGTCGGCGGGCGCGGGATTTGGGTTCTTGGCGGCCAATGGCGACACCTTGTAGCCCAGCCAGCGAACCTTCGCCTCGATCGCGGCGAGGTCGCTCTCGCCATTATGATGAACGGTCATCGTGCCGGCCGTCGCTGAGACCGAGACGTCCTCGACGCCGGCCATTCGGCGCACGGCGGTGTCGATTTTCGCGGCGCAGGAGCCGCAATCCATGCCGTCCACCCGGTAGCGGGCCTGTTCGATCGAAGTCGCCATGTTCTTTCCCTTGCCTTGTCGCTCCGAACGCTACATCCTCTAGCGACTAGAGGGGCAAGCGAAAAAATGACCAAGACTGGCGTTTCCATCGGCGAGGCCGCCCGGCAAAGCGGCGTCAAGGCGCCGACCATCCGCTATTACGAACAGATCGGGCTCCTGCCGGCCCCGCCGCGCACCGAGGGCGGACGCCGCCATTTCGACGACGGCGAGCTCCATCGACTCGCCTTCATTCGCCACGCCCGTGAACTGGGCTTCGAGATTGAACCGATCCGCACCCTGCTCGCCTTGCAGGACAATCCGAACCAGCCTTGCGCGACCGCCGACGCCATCGCCAAGGCGCGGCTCGCCGACGTCGAACAGCGGATTCGCAGCTTGCAGGCCCTGAAAGTCGAACTGGAATTGATGGTCGAGGGATGCAGCCACGGGCGCATCGGGGGGTGCCGCGTGATCGAGGTGCTGGCGGATCACGGCAAATGCGCCCACACACAGCACTGACCGTTCGCAGGACAGGTGCGCGTGCTACAGGCTTGATCGAAGCACTGCGGATTCGGGGATCGGCCCGCGATTTCCATCGTCGGCATTGACAGCTTCCTTTGCCGACGACCCAAACGCTATGCGCTCAGTTGAATTCGGGCGGATCGATTCGAGGCTGCTCGCGCCATGCGCCTCATGAACCGCGGCGCGACGAGGCTGATTCGGAGGTAGCTCCTTGAGCATTCGTCAAGCCAACGCTATCCGCGAGCAAGCCGCCGCAAGGATCACCATCTTCTTTGACATCATCGGGTCAAGTAGTCACATTCGTGAGCCTCGCGGCATGTTCGCTTTGTGTCGAACTGCCACCGCCAGGGACGCAGCCTCGTTTGACCGGTCGGGGTCGAGATGGGAAGCCGAATTCGGGCTCGGCCGTCCGGCGACGCAATCGTAGGGTGAGCTCATAACACCCTCGAGGACGTCGTCTACTTTCTGCCCGTCGAGCGAAGGGCGCGCACCAACTCGCTCGCATCCACTTCGAGCGCATCCGCGACTCGGCCGAGCACCGTGACGCTCGCCGAGACATCCGCGCGTTCTATTCCGCCGATGTACCGGGCGCTGAGTCCGGCCTTCTCCGCCAATTCCTCCTGCGTCATTCCTTTCGCATGACGCAACCGACGCAGATTGACCGCCATGACCTCCTTGAGATCCATGGCGACGATGGAGCCTATGTCGGAACCATCGTTCCAGGAACGATCGTTCTGATTCGTACAAGGGCGCGCTAACCTGAGGGGGCGCGCGCCGTCCCAGTTTGCGATACGGAAGACGCGCGTGATGCGCCGCTCGCATCACTCGTCAGGCGCATAAGCAGTTCTGATCTCTAGCAAATTTGTGCTAAATTTGTCAGAAATCTTCTGCGCAACACTCGTGAGGTTCGAAATGGGCGTGCAGGTTTTCGAGGATCGGCCGCCCGTGAGCGAGCGCGTGAACGCATATGACGAGCAGCACCTCGTGACCTATCTGCGCCTGCTCGACGCCGACGCGGAGGGCGCCGACTGGCGTGAGGTGGTGACGATCGTCTTCGGTCTCGATCCGGCGCGCGAGCCCGAACGCGCCAAGACCGTCCATGACAGCCACCTGGCTCGCGCGCGCTGGATGACCGAGACCGGTTACCGCCACTTGCTGGATCCGAGAATGCAATGATTCTCGGCGATGTGTCCGAATCGTCGCCCCAAAGGTTGCGCGGCGCTACGGACGACGTGATGCAATCTTAAGGTCTAGCGAACAGCCGAGCTTTCCGGATGGTGCGCGCTTCCCTCCGAGCGAGGGGCCACATTGAAGGGAGGCGCCCATGCCCAGATCTTTCTGGCGGTCGGCAGACGCGGTCGAGCAACTGAACCACCTCGAACGCCCCGGCTTCGCTCTCGAATTCCTTCGCCGCAACGCCGCGTACCGTGGCGATTACGCCCGGACGCAGCGGCACATCGCGCGCCTCGGCGTCGATCCCGACGAGGCGAGCGCTGAGCTTGCCCGACGATGGGGGTTGCGCTTTCGCCTACGATCCGGACATCCCGACCGGGCACAATGCGGTTCTCTGGCGGCCTGAAGTCTTTCCCGGCGTGTTGTTGCTGACGGCGGCGGCGTCCGGCTTCGCCACGGCGTCATTTTCTGCGGCGTCGATCGGACCAGTGTTCGACGACCGCGCCGACGCCGAAAGCCGCGAGATTGCGATTCGCGACTCGTCGGGAGAACTTTACGTTTCGCTGAGACATGACGAGGCGGGCAGCCGCCCGGCGATCCTGCTGCCGCTCGACGACATGATCGAGCCGCGCCTCGATGTCGCCGTGAGCCTCGTTCGCCGTCTGTGTCAAAAGCACGTCGATTTGCTTCCGGCGAGCCTGCGCCTCACGCCGTTGCAGAAAGCGCGGCTGATCCAACTTCTGCACACCTTCGACATTCTTCGCGACGGCGGGGCGCCGCGTGATGTCGCCAGTGAGGTTCTGAACTCGGATCAAGCAAGGCTTCCTTCCGTCGAATGGAAGGACTCGGCGGCTCGCCGCAAGGCCACGCGCCTGATCCAGGACGCCAAGGTGCTCGTCGAGCGCGGCTACTTGAAACTCCTTCGCGGCGACTAATCCAACCCATTCACCGCGCCTACTCACATAAGCCGCAAGACAATACACAGCTCGTCCGCCCCCCAAGGGGGACACGGAAAGAGATCGAATCTTCGTCCACCCCCTGCGCCGGTCTTCTCCGCCACTCTGGTCCAGACACGCCGCGGCTTTGCCCGCGGCGCACGCGACCGACACGGAGATCGCTCATGTCCGCCAGACTTGCCGAATTCGCGGCGCGCTTTCTCAGAACACATGAGGCGGCGCGCCTTCTCGGCCTCTCGCCGCGCACGCTGGAAAAATATCGCTGCCACGGCAGCGGCCCGACTTTTCGCAAGCTCGGCGGCCGCGTCGTCTATGCGATCGACGATCTCGAGGCCTGGGCCGACCAGGCGGCTTGCCGCTCGACCTCGGATCCTCGCTATGTCGAGGCCCGCGCCGTCGGCCATGCGTCCCGCTGAAACGACGCGTCATCAATGTCATCGCGCCGCCCCATCACTGTCAGCGAACGCAGCAAGCTCGACCCGTTCGTCGTCGCCACGGGCGACGCCAGCCCGCGCGACCAGCGCGATCTGATGGAGCGTCCGTTCTTCTCCCTCGCCAAGGCCAGACGCGTCGCGCCGATCCTCTATGAGGCCGGCGATGTCCGGGTCGAGGTCCACGCCGTCCCCGAGCACGGCATGGCGACCATTTGGGACGCCGATGTGCTCATCTGGGCCGCGAGCCAGCTCGTCGAAGCCGAAAACCGCGGCTTCAAGACTTCACGCTTTCTGCGCTTCACGCCCTACCAGCTTCTCACCTCGATCGGCCGGCAGACCGGCGCCCGCGACTACAAGCTCCTGAAAGGCGCGCTCTCCCGCCTGCAGGCGACCGTGATCCGCACCACCATCCGCAATGGCGAACATTGGCGGCGCCACCAGTTCTCCTGGATCAACGAGTGGGAGGAATGCACGACGCGCGACGGCCGTGTCGAGGGCATGGAGTTCGTTCTCCCCGATTGGTTCTACCGCGGCGTCGTCGATCGCTCGCTCGTCCTCACCATCGACCCGGCCTATTTCGGGCTCACCGGTGGCATCGAGCGCTGGCTCTATCGCGTTGCCCGCAAGCATGCCGGCCGTCAACCCAAGGGCTGGTTGTTCGAGATCGCCCATCTGCACGAGAAATCCGGCAGCCTCGCCAAGCTCGCCGACTTCGCCTTCGATCTGCGCCGGATTGCGGCCCGCCAGTCCATTCCTGGCTATCGGCTGCTCATCGAACGGAACGGTCGGCGCCAGCTGCTGCACATCCTGCCCGCCAAGTTATCCACAGGCCTTGTGGATATCCCTGTGGACGGCCTCGGGACTTCGGGCGTGCCGCCTATCGGGATTTCGGGCGTGGCGGTATCGGGACTTCGGGAGTGCCAATCACAGCTAACCCTTTGGCCTGAAACGGCGATTCCGGCCCTTAACTTAGAATCTAACAAAGACTCTAACTTTTGTAGTGGCCGCGCGCGCAATGGGGAAATCGTCGCCGGCGCGTCGAATTCATGTTCCGACATCGCCGCCGATCCGCCGTTTCCCCCCTCCAGTCGCAAACCGGGAGGGAAGCGATGATCGTCGCTTTGCTCAATCAGAAGGGCGGCGTCGGCAAGACGACGCTCGCCTTGCACCTCGCCGGCGAATGGGCGCTGCACGGCAAACGCGTCACGCTCATCGACGCCGATCCGCAGGGCTCGGCCTTGGACTGGTCTCAGCAGCGCGCGCGGGAAAGCCTTTCTCGGCTCTTCGGCGTCGTCGGCCTGGCGCGCGACACGCTCCATCGCGAGGCGCCGGAGCTCGCCCGCGCCGCCGACATAATAGTCATCGACGGACCGCCGCGCGTCGCCGGCCTGATGCGTTCCGCGCTGCTCGCCGCCGATCTGGTGCTGATCCCCGTGCAGCCGTCGCCGTTCGACGGTTGGGCCTCGGCCGAGATGCTCAGCCTGCTCCGCGAGGCGCGCATCTATCGCCCGCAGCTCGCCGCCCGCTTCGTGCTGAACCGCTGCGGCGTTGGCACCGTCATCGCCCGCGAGACGGCCGAGAACCTGGCCGACCATGATCCGCCAGTTCTCGCATGCACCATCGGCCAGCGCGTCGCCTTCGCCGACGCCGCGCAATCGGGCCGCCTGGTCTTCGAGCTCGCCGAGCAGAGCGCCGCCGCCCGGGAGATCGCGGTGCTCGCCGCCGAGGTCGCGAGGATCGCGCCATGACCGAGCGTTCGAACAGACGCGGCTTCGCCTCCCGACCTCGCGACGCGGAGAGCTGGATCAAAACTCCAGAGGCTCATGCGCGTCGCGCTGACGACGCCTCGGCCTTCACAGCGCGGCTGACGATCGACGTCACGCCGGCGCTGCGTGGCCGCATCAAGGTCGCCGCTTTCCGGCGCGAAGTCACCGTCGCCGACATGCTGCGCACCTCCTCGCGCGCGAATTCCCCGCCGATCCCGGAGAGTCCTCATGAACGACAATGAACTTTCGCCACAGCACGTCATGCCGCCGGCGCATCGACGCGCCGTCACACTCACCCATGTCGAGGTGACCTGGATCGAGAAGAAGATCGAGCACTGGCTGCGGTTCGGTCGCCGCGCCGAAGAGAAGATCCTCGACCGCCGCCGGAGCATTGTCAGCTTCACGCCCAACAGCATCTTCGCATTCGTCCGCTGGGCCTCGAACGACTACGGCACGGTCATCTCGCGCATGGACATCGTGCGCGCGGTCGAACCCGGCGTCCGTCTTCAGACCCTGCCTTTCGTCCGACCGGGTGGCGAAATCCTGCTGCGCGTCGATAGCTGGCCGAAGGTCGAGCGCGTGCTGCACGCGATCGACGCGATCGAGGCGCTCGGCGTCGATCCCGCCGACGTCGCGCCGGAATATTGGCGTCACCTCCACAACCGTATCGCCGCCGGACATGAGCCGCGCGCCTATACGCGCGAGCAGCACGCGGCGTGGCTCAAGCGGCGGAACGTGACGCCATGAGCCGGTTCGGCTACGTCATGGCGACGTATCTCACCTTGCTCGCGGTGGGCGGGCTGGCGTTCTTTCAGCCGGCGCCACGGCTGATCTGGAACGCCACCGCCAGCACGCCGACCGGGCTCTATATGCTGCGCCCCGTCGGACCACTTCGCAGCCTCGAGTTGGTCGCTGTCCGTCCGCCCGAACCCATCGCGAGCTACCTCTCCGATGGCGGCTTCCTGCCGAAAGGCGTGCCTCTCCTGAAACACGTGATGGCGTTGCCCGGGCAGACCGTATGCCGGGCGGGCGACGCCGTCGCCGTCGATCACGTCGATGTCGGCGCGGCGCAGACCCGCGACCATCTCGGTCGTCCGCTGCCGCGCTGGAGCGGCTGCCGCTCGCTTCAGCCGGGCGAAGTCTTCCTCATGAACCCGACTGTCCCGGACAGCCTGGACGGCCGATATTTCGGCCCGCTCCCCGTCGCTTCGATCGTCGCTCGCGCCGTCCCGCTGTGGACCGACGAGGGGGGCGACGGCCGCTTCGTTTGGCGCGCCGCGACGGAGTGACCCGCTTTCAACCGCCAACCACGGAGGATTCCTATGGCGCAGATCGGTACGTTCACGCACGACAAGTCCGGCTTCACCGGGCGCATCCATACGCTCTACTTTTACCGCGATCTCACTCTCGTTCCGGCCGAATCGTCGGACGCCGAGAACGCGCCGGACTTTCGCGTTCATCTCGGCGACGGCGACGGCCCGGAGATCGGCGCGGGCTGGAAGCGCACCGGCGAAAAGGCGGGCGACTACGTGTCGCTCGTCATCGACGATCCGTCGCTGGCGCAGCCGATCCGCGCAAATCTTTTTCAGTCAGGCCAGGACAAGTCGACCTGGGTGCTGAACTGGAATAGGCCGTCGAAGCGCAGCGAGCGGGACTGAAACCATGCGCCTTTGGCTCCCGATCGCGCGGGGGATGGCGCGCCCAAGCTCCATCCCTCTGTTCGCGGAAAGACCGTCTCATCCCTCGGTCCCGCTCGAGGATGCCACGGCCGTCGCGCGCAGACCCAGTCAAGGGCGGCCCTCGGCCGGCGCTTGCGCCTTGCCCTTGACGGCGGCGAGCACGATGGCTCGCTCGCGGCGGAGCGGAGGTCGGGCATGCGCTCATATTGCGCTGCTGATTGTCGCCGGCGCGATTTTCCTCGTCGCTCCTGTAACCCCGGCGCATGCGCAGATGGCGGCAAAGCGCGCGCCAGCGGCGAGCGATCCGTTCAGCGCTTTCGTGGCGGAAGCAGCGCAACGCTTCGGCATTCCGGCGGCTTGGGTTCGGGCGGTCATGCATGTCGAAAGCCGCAGCGATCGGCGTGCGATTTCGCCAAAGGGCGCGATGGGCCTGATGCAGCTCATGCCCGACACTTGGGCGGCCTTGCGGATGCGATACCGCCTCGGACGCGATCCCTATGATCCGCACGACAACATCTTGGCAGGCGCCGCGTTGCTGCGCGAGATGCACGACCGCTACGGATCGCCGGGCTTCCTCGCGGCTTACAATGCCGGGCCCGGCCGCTACGAGGATTACCGCGATCGCCGACGCCCCTTGCCGGCTGAGACCGTCGCCTATGTCGCCGAATTGCTGCCGCAGATCGACGGCGGCGACGCCGACCCCGCCGTTCTTACCGTTTCCGTCACTCGGCTCGCCTGGGCCTGGGCGCCGCTCTTCGCCATGCGTTCGGATAGCGCGCAGGCCGCAGATCACTCGGCTTCGGATCGATCCTCGCGCGATCCTTCCGCCGTCGGAGTGCGCGACGTATCGGCGATCGCGCCGCAGTCCAAAGGCCTGTTCGTCGCGCTCTCGTCGTCGGGGCGGACGCCATGATCGCGCGCCGTCCAACTCCTCTGAAACCGAAAGGCCCATTCTCCCGTCCCGGCTCCGTGGAGCGCGCGCCGGCGCAGATGAGCGAACACAAACGGGCGGATAGGCGAGATCCGCGACAACCGACCGAAAGAGGGCCAGATAAAAGACCGCAAGGTGCGGCGCGGTCGGTTGGTTGTTTTTGCTGGTATTTCTCGCTGATCCGGCAATGTGCGGCCTTGGCGCGCAATGTGCGCGCGATTATCAACATGTTGACGAGACCGTGCTTTCCGCACATTGCCGAGGTTGGCGATGGCTGAAGAGAGCGACTTCCAGCCTCGGCCTGGCCGTATCCGTTCCTCGCGCAACCAGCGCGCCAAGCCGTTCATCGCCCAGGCGCTCGCCGCCGCTCAACGCGCCGGCGGCGGCGTCTCGCAACAAGGCATGCTGAGGTCCGGAAGCCGTTCGACCTTCGGGCGCGGACGCGTCGCCAGCGTGCGGGCGAACCACCTGCTGACCGGCAGGTCCCGCCTGGTGACAGTGAAGGCGCGCGTCGTCCGTCACACCGCGCGTTCGGCGCCGCTTGGCGCCCATCTCGGCTACCTCCGGCGCGAGGGCGTCACCCGCGACGGGGAGAAGGCCAGGCTGTTCGGCCCCGAGACCGAAGACGCCGATCCCAAGGCGTTTGCCGAGCGGTGCGAGAAGGACCGTCATCATTTTCGCTTCATCGTCTCGCCCGAGGACGCGCCGGAGATAGCGGACCTCAGGGGCTTCGCCCGCGAACTGGTCGGCCAGATGGAGAAGGATCTCGGCGCCAATCTCGATTGGGTCGCCGTCGATCACTGGAATACGCAGCACCCGCACGTCCACATCATCGTGCGCGGCCGCGCCGACGACGGCCAGGACCTGGTCATATCGCGCGACTACATCAAGGAAGGGATGCGCGCCCGCGCCCAGGACCTGATCACCCAGGAGTTGGGCCCGCGCACCGACCGCGACATTCAGCTTGCGCTCGAGCGCCAGGTCGAAGCAGAACGCTGGACGCAGCTCGACCGGCAACTTGTTCGCGATGCCGACGGGCACGGCGTCATCGACCTTGCGCCCGACGCCAGCCGCCAGCCCGACCAGTTCCACGCGCTCAAGGTCGGGCGATTACGGCGTCTCGAGAGCCTCGGCCTCGCCCACCAAGTCGGGCCCGGCCAATGGACAATGGACGAGGTCGCCGAGACGACGTTGCGCGAACTCGGCGAGCGCGGCGACATCATCAAGCGCATTCATCGCGGTCTGACCGAACGCGGCATCGAACGCGCGACCGCGAATTACGTCCTGGCCGGCGCGAGCCTCGACTTCCCGGTCATCGGGCGCTTGGTCGATCGCGGCCTCGATGATGAACTAAAGGGGACGGCTTACGCCGTGGTCGACGGCTTGGACGGCCGCACCCATCACATCAAGTTCCCCGACCTCGACGCCGCCGGCGACAGCGCGCCGGGGTCGATCGTCGAGTTGCGCAAGTTCGATGACGCGCAGGGGCGGCGGCGCATCGGGCTCGCTGTGCGCTCGGATCTCGCCATCGAAATCCAGGTGACGGCCAGCGGCGCGACGTGGCTCGACCGGCAAGCCGTGACGCGCGACTCAGTGGCGCTCGGCCAGACCGGCTTCGGCGCCGAAGTCCGCGAGGCGATGCAACGCCGAGCCGAGCAGCTCGTCGAGCAGGGGCTTGCCGAGCGCCGGGCGCAGGGAATCGTCTTCTCCCAAAATCTGATCGGCACGCTCCGGCGCCGCGAGGTCGAGGCCCTCGGCGAGCGCCTCGCTGTCGAGACGGGCCAGCCCTTCAACGCAGCCGCGGCCGGCGAATATGTCGCCGGAACCTACCGCCAGCGCTTCGCGCTCGCGTCCGGCCGCTTCGCCATGATCGACGAAGCCCTCGGCTTCCGGCTCGTGCCCTGGACGCCATCCCTTGAGAAGCAGCTCGGGCGCCACGTCTCCGGCGTCGCACGCGTGGATGGCGGCGTCGACTGGGGCTTCGGGCGAAACCGGGGGCTCGGCCTGTGAGGCACCATTCCAAGCAGGAAAGAACGACTGCAATGTCCGCAACCAAGATTCTCTGGGGCCAGGTCATCACCGTCTTCGCGATCGTCCTGTTGGCGATCTGGACCGCGACGGAGTGGACGGCCTGGCGCCTCGGGTTTCAGCCGGAGCTCGGACGCCCCTGGTTCGAGGTTCTGCATTTCCCCTTTTACCTGCCGCCGGCCTTTTTCTGGTGGTGGTTCGCTTACGACGCCTATGCTTCGTCGATCTTCAGCGAGGGCGCGTACATAGCGGCGTCGGGCGGCATGATTTCCGTCGGCGTCGCGATCGGCATGTCCGTCTGGCGCGCTCGCGAAGCGAAGAATGTCGAGACCTATGGTTCCGCGCGCTGGGCTCAAACGACAGAGATCGAGCAAGCCGGCCTGCTCGGGCCCGACGGCGTGGTGCTGGGTCGCTATCAGCGCGGCTACCTCCGCCACGATGGGCCGGAGCATGTCCTTTGCTTCGCGCCAACCCGGAGCGGCAAGGGCGTCGGCCTCGTCATTCCATCGCTCTTGACCTGGCCCGGCTCGGCCATCGTTCACGACATCAAGGGCGAGAATTGGCAGCTCACTGCCGGCTTCCGCGCGCGGCACGGCCGCGTGCTCCTGTTCGACCCCACCAACGCGAAGTCATCGGCTTACAATCCGCTGCTAGAGGTTCGTCGCGGCGAGTGGGAAGTGCGGGATGTGCAGAACATCGCGGACATCCTCGTCGATCCCGAAGGCAGCCTGGAGAAACGGAACCATTGGGAGAAGACCAGCCACGCGCTGCTGGTCGGCGCCATCCTCCACGTTCTTTACGCGGAAGAGGATAAGACGCTCGCGGGCGTCGCAGCCTTCCTGTCGGATCCCAAGCGGCCGATTGAATCGACGCTCTCCGCCATGATGCGGACGGCGCATCTCGGCGAGGCCGGCGTCCATCCCGTCGTCGCGTCCGCCGCACGTGAGCTGCTGAACAAATCGGGCAACGAACGGTCCGGCGTGCTGAGCACGGCCATGTCGTTCCTTGGTCTCTATCGCGATCCTGTGATCGCAGAGGTGACGAGGGGTTGCGATTGGCGGATCGGAGACATCGTCGCCGGCGATCGGGCGACGACGCTGTATTTCGTCGTCCCGCCCTCGGACATTAATCGCACCAAGCCGCTGATCCGACTCATCCTCAACCAGATCGGTCGGCGGCTCACCGAGGATCTGCAGGCCAAAGCCGGCCGGCGGCGTCTTCTCCTGTTGCTGGACGAGTTTCCGGCGCTGGGGCGCCTCGACTTCTTCGAGTCCGCGCTGGCCTTCATGGCGGGCTATGGCATCAAGAGCTTCCTGATCGCCCAATCGCTGAACCAGATCGAGAAGGCCTACGGCCCCAACAACTCGATCCTCGACAATTGCCATGTGCGCGTCAGCTTCGCGACCAATGACGAGCGCACCGCCAAGCGGGTCAGCGACGCGCTCGGCACCGCGACCGAGATGAAGGCCATGAACAACTATGCCGGCAGCAGGCTTAGCCCTTGGCTCGGACATCTCATGGTTTCCCGCTCGGAGACCGCGCGTCCGCTGCTGACGCCGGGCGAGGTGATGCAACTCCCGCCAACCGACGAGATCGTCATGGTGTCGGGAGTCCATCCCATCCGCGCGAAGAAGGCCCGCTATTACGAAGACGGGCGATTTCAGGAGCGCGTCATGCCGCCAGCTGTGCCGACACGGCGCAAAGAAGCGCGGCCCGACGACTGGACTTCCCGTCCCTTGCCGCCGCGCCCTCCGACGCCGGCCATACCGGATGGCGACCAGATCGACGACGAAGATCCAAAGCACGCGGATCGCCGGCGACAGCCCGAACTCGACCAGGGCGCCGTCGAGAAGCAGGCGCCGATCGAGAACGAATTTGTGCTCGACCAAATCGATGAGGCCGACGAGGACGCTCCGCGGATCGGCCGGATGAACGACCTCATGGGGGGGCTCGCCCAGCAAGCCGCGCTCGATCCAGGCGACGATCTCGGACTGTGAGGCCCCGCATGGCCGCGCCAAAGAAAAAGACTCAGATCTCCGTCTATCTCGATCCCGCGCTTACGCAGGCCCTGTCGGCCTATGCCGCCCGGCGAGAGCAATCGATGTCGCTCATCGCCGAAGCCGCGATCGCCTCCTTCCTGTCGCCGGACGCCGACGAGCGACGCGAGGCGGCGTTCGCCAAGCGCCTCGACCAACAAGACCGGCGCTTGGCGCGCCTAGAACGAGATGTCGGCATCGCCGTCGAGACGCTCGCCTTGTTCATCCGCTTCTGGCTCACCACCACGCCGCCGCTTCCCGAACCTGCGGCCAAAGCCGCGCGAGCGCAGGCAGGGGCGCGCTACGATAACTTCGTCGCAGCGTTGGGACGCCGGCTCAGCCAAGGGCCGAAGCTGAGGCAGGAAATTCCCGAGGAGGCGGGTGAGAAGTAACTTGGAGATTTGAACAGATTCCACGCACAAGTCCTGCGTCGGCACCCGAAACGGGAATACCATTTTGTGCCTGAACCGCCGCTGACGACCCTGAAGAGACTTCCGCCCCTGTGACGCGATCGTCTGTTCATGGACAGAATCCAACCATATCGCTGATGCGTTGATAGAGGCGCCGAGGCGGCGCCTCTATCGCTACGCGGCAATCAGCCATAGGCCAGCCGTCGCGCCTTATTTCCCGCGCCGGAGCCATCATTAGCGGGGGCATCTGGCGCCACGATCAACTGCTCCGCGCCATGTTCCTCGCGCGACAGCGCCTCTATCAAGGGGCACACTGGGCGCGCGCCGTCGCCGCAGCGCGCGATCGCCTCCGAAAGCGCGGCTTCCATGCGTTGCAGATCGCCGATCTTGGCCCTGACTTGAGCAAGATGCAGGGAGGCGAGGCGGCTCGCTTCCGCGCAGGGCTGGTCGCGTTCATCGACGAGCTTGAGCAACGCGCGGACCTCGTCGAGCGAAAATCCGAGTTCGCGCGCCCGCATCACGAAACGCAGCCGGCGCTCATGCCCGGAGTCGTACCTACGGTAGCCCTTGGCGGTTCTCGGCGGCGCCGGAAGCAGGCCGACCTTTTCGTAATAGCGCACGGTTTCGAGATTGCAGCCCGTGCGCCTCGCGAGTTCGGCGCGCTGCATGTCTTTGACGGGATTTTGATCGCGCATCGAAAAAATATCCCTTGACCCTGTAGTTACTACAGGCCTTAGCCTAAGCGCAAATTCGTTGACTGACCAGCGAATTCGCAATTCGCCCGAATTTTTGCCCCGCTCATGCCGCGCGGACTAATCGGACGCCTCCGGCGGCCGCGAGTCGTCGCCGCCGGCTTCAAGGGAGGAAAGACATGAAATCGCGAGTACTGACCATCATCGCGCCGCTTGCGGCGCTCGGCCTTGCCATGGGGATTCCGGCCAAGGCCCAGGACGCCAGCGAGATCCCGCCTGTCGGGCCGATGGCGCACCATGTCCGCCCGGCCAATTCCCCCTCCTTCACGCCCGCGCTGCGGGTAGGTAGTTCCGGGGTGAACACGGCGCCCGTATTCGGCTTCACGCCACGCCAAGCCACCCCCGGGCCGGGCATGTGTCATCAGCCGCCGATCTTTATCGCCGGTCATACGGAGCGGGCGACTTTCTGCTGAACGACGTTCGCTGCAAATGGAACGGCCTTCGGCGGCATTGGCGCCATCGACAGGAGCGGCCGCGATGAGAGGCGACCTGCTCCGCAGGAATTCTAGCAACGTAGAAGAGGAGGGAAGATGAGCGCGCATTCATCGGAAATCGACGCTGGCGCGGATCGCGCGTCGGCGCGTCGGCTGGCGCCGGAAGCGAAGGTCTCCGCCCCGCGTCTGCTTGCCCTGGGCGGGATTGTGGCGGCGCTGGGCGCGGCGTCCTGCTGCGTCATTCCCTTCGCTTTGTTCTTGGCGGGCGTCAGCGGGGCCTGGATCGGCAATCTGACAGCGCTCGAACCCTATCAGCCGATTTTCGCGGGCGTTTCCGTCGCCCTCATCGGCTATGGCGCCTTTCGGCTGCGGCAAAAGCGCAAGATGGCCTGCGCCAGCGGCTATTGCGTCACGCCGCGATCCGACCGTGTCGCCAGAATCGGCCTGTGGACGGCGGCGGCGCTCGTCGCCGTCGCCGTCGTCTTCCCCTATGCGGCGCGTCACGTCCTGTGAGGGCGCTCCCGTTCCCTTTAACCATTCAAGAGCGAGGATGAAAAAATCATGAACAAGCGCGCCGTAATAGGGATCGCCATCGGTCTGCTGCTTTCGCCTGCGGGCGCCTTTGGCGCCGACACGACCGTGGTTCTCACCGTCCATCATGCGGGCTGCGTGCTGTGCGGGCCGATCGTCAAGCGCACGCTTTCCGAGGTGAAGGGCGTCAGAAGCGTCGCCGTCAGCCAGGCGAACGGGGACGCCGACGTCTCCGCCACCGTCAATTACGATAGCGCGGAAACCTCGCCGGCGGCGATGATCAAGGCGACGACCGATCACGGCTATCCGGCCGAAGTCGCGAAAAGCCCGCAGGGCTAGCTGCCAGTCGTTCAGACCGGCTCAGGCGCACAGGAACGCCGCCATGAAACCGATCATGCGCATCGCCGACAAAGCCGGGGCAATGGGCGCCGTCGTTTCCGCCATGGGCTGCGCCATGTGCTTTCCCGCGCTCGCCAGTCTGGGCGCGGCGATTGGGCTCGGCTTTCTCCAAGAATACGAGGACTTATTCGTTTCCTGGCTGCTGCCGCTATTCGCCGGTCTGGCGCTGGCCGCAAACGCACTCGGCTGGCTGCGCCACCGGCAATGGCGCCGCAGCCTTTTGGGCATGGTTGGCCCGGCGATGGTTTTCGTCGGCGTGGTCTGGTTGCTTGGAACCGCGTTAATGCGGCCCCTGGTCTATACCGGAATCGCGTTGATGATCGCCGTCTCGATTTGGGATCTGGCCTCGCCGGCCAACCGCCGCTGTGGGCCTGACGGCTGCGAACCGCCCGGGAAACATGAATGAATCCGCAATTCCATGAGGCATGAAACCATGGTCCAGACGACCCAGTTGAAAATCACCGGCATGACCTGCGATTCCTGTGCGGCCCACGCCAAAAAAGCGTTGGAGCACGTTTCTGGCGTGCGTTCGGCGGAGGTGTCCTACGCCAAGGGCGACGCGACCGTCGTCATGGCGGCGGAGACTTCGACCGACGCGCTGCTGGCCGCCGTCGCTGGAGCCGGCTACCGCGCGGAACTGATGGACAGGCCGGGCGCATCATCCGGCGGCGGCGACAAGGCCGACCACGCCGGCCGCCAATTGCACATCGCGGTGATCGGCAGCGGCGGCGCGGCGATGGCCTGCGCGCTCAAAGCCGTCGAACAGGGCGCGCGGGTGACGCTCATCGAGCGCGGCGTGATCGGCGGAACCTGCGTAAATATCGGCTGTGTGCCGTCGAAGATCATGATTCGCGCCGCGCATATCGCCCATTTGCGCGCAAGCAGTCCGTTCGACGAAGGCCTCGGCGCAACCCCGCCGGTCATCCGGCGCGAGCGGTTGCTCGCCCAGCAGCAGGCCCGCGTCAAGGAGCTGCGCCACGCCAAATACGAAACCATCCTGGACGGCAATCCGGCCATCGCCGTGTTGCGCGGGGAAGCCCGTTTCAAGGATAGCCACAGCCTCAGCGTGCGGCTGCGCGAAGGCGGCGAACACGAAATCGCCTTCGACCGCTGCCTGGTCTCCACCGGCGCAAGCCCCGCGATTCCGCCGGTCCCCGGCTTGAAGGATACGCCCTATTGGACCTCGACCGACGCCCTGGCGAGCGACAAGATTCCGCAGCGTCTGGCGGTCATCGGCTCGTCGGTCGTCTCGGTCGAACTCGCGCAGGCCTTCGCCCGGCTGGGGAGCCGGGTGACGATCTTGGCCCGCAGCACCTTGTTCTTCCGCGAGGATCCGGCCATCGGCGAGGCCGTGACCGAGGCCTTCCGCGCCGAAGGGATCGAAGTGATGGAGCATACCGAGGCGAGCCAGGTCGCTTTTCGGGGCGGCGAATTCATGCTGACCACCGGACAGGGCGAGCAGCGCGCCGACAAGCTGCTGGTCGCCACTGGCCGCGCCCCGAACACGCGCGGCCTCAATCTCGAAGCCGCCGGCGTTGAGATCAACGCGCAAGGCGCCATCGTCGTCGATCCCGCGATGCGGACCAGCGCGCCGGACATCTATGCCGCCGGCGACTGCACTGATCAGCCCCAATTCGTTTATGTCGCAGCTGCGGCCGGGACGCGCGCCGCAATCAACATGACCGGCGGTGAAGCGGCGCTCGATCTGACCGCGATGCCAGCCGTGGTCTTCACCGACCCGCAAGTCGCGACCGTCGGACTGAGCGAGCAGGCGGCGCATCTGAAGGGCGTCGAGACCGACAGCCGTCTGCTGACGCTCGACAATGTGCCGCGCGCCCTCGCCAATTTCGACACGCGCGGCTTCATCAAGGTGGTGATGGAGGAAGGCTCACGCCGGCTGATCGGCGTTCAGGCGGTCGCCCCGCAGGCCGGCGAATTGATTCAGGCGGCGGCGCTGGCGATCCGCGCGCGGATGACGGTCGAGGAACTTGCCGACCAGCTATTCCCCTACCTCACCATGGTCGAGGGGCTGAAACTCGCGGCGCAAACCTTCAAGAAGGACGTGAAGCAATTGTCCTGTTGCGCCGGGTAGCGCAAAAAAGGATGACAATCGACGATTACACCAAATTCAGGGTTCGCCGATGTGGCCGGCGAACGTTGGAGACGGTTAGCTTCCGGGCAAGAGACAAAAAATCTGCGCGATTTTTATGCTTCGTTAGCGCGCGGCCCCGTTTGGAGGAATATCGATCATCGCCGGCTGCAATGCAATCCACGAGCTTATCCAGAGAGAGCATCGCCGCATCGTCGATCACGAGCCCATCGATCTTGTCCCTGTTCAAGCCGTCCCCAACCGTTTGGTGCTCAGCAGGTCCTTGATCGTGGCGAATTGCCGAATTCGCTCAGCAACCAATTCGGGGGCGTCGGGAAGTACGTCATCCTCCTCTGGATCGCTGACCGGAACCTCGGTCAACGTCCGTTCAACCCGCGCCAGATTGACCGATAGCTCCTCCGGCTTGAACAGGCTGCGGACCGCAGCGACGAATGCCGGCATCTCCCGCGCGAAATCCGCGGACCGTCGGGCCGCTTCACCGAAATTCATCAGCTTCTCGGCAACGACGTAATCGAACGCGGCCTTCGTTCCGTACCGGGCCTTGATGTCCCGGGCCGCCTCGAACTGCTCGGACCACGTCTCTTTCGGGGACTTCGGCTGAATCACGAACTCGCTCCATCCTTCATGGCATGCTTCGTCATTGCAGGCAGCAGTGCTTGAATTTCTTGCCGCTGCCGCAGGGACAGGGGTCGTTCCGGCCGACGCCTCGGAAAGGATTCGCAAACGGCTGATTGCCGCTTGGCAGTTCATATGTCGCTGCCCGCCGCGACCGTTCTCGGTCCTCGCGGTACTTCTCCGTGAATTCGTACCAAGTCGAGAGCTCCTCGATCGTCTTGCCGAACAAGGAAAACTCCGGATCGACCTCTTCTTGAGGAATGTCTTCGGCCCGCTCGGCGCCGTGCTCCAGATCCTCCTTGAAATGCTCGAAGCCAAGCCACTGACGATCGATATAGCCACGATTGAATGTCTTCTCGACCAAACCACTGAGATCGCGAAGACCAAGCATGGCGATGGCGCTTTGCCATCCATGCCAGACGAAATTTACGGCTTGAGGCTGTATATTCATAAAGCCGTCACGCAGAAAATGGGCGGCCAGATCCCGGTTTGCTTCCCCACGCAGAACGACCATGGCCAGGGCCTCGCACATCCTTGAGCGGATGAACTCGTCGGCCTCCGGGTCAAGAATGGCATCGAACAGAGGATCCAATTCTCCATCGAAGACGGCAGCAATCACCCGATGCGACGTCGAAGTGACCGCATCGCCAAGAACGGCGTCAGTTTCATGGCGTGGACAACGCAGCAGCCGAAGCAGCGGCCCATATGCCGATGTTTCACGCCATTCCCCGAGTAGATGAAAAACGAAGAAGAGCGGCGTGGGCTTTGCCCTGCTATCGCCCGTCGCCGCGAGATAATCCTCGGTTTCCCGGAGGAACAGAGGAACCATTTCGGTCCGCTGCTCCGTGGCTGCCTCAAGCGCCTCCTTTGGCAAGCCCTCGGCATGGGTCAATTCGTGAAGGATCGTGCTGGCGTCCATAAGCAACTTCCGATTCAAGGCGGCTGTTCCGTCAAATTACCTGAAGGTCGGTTTCGGAAAAAGCCATGAACAGCTTGGCCATCGCTCCTCATTGGCGATCGGCATGGACGCAAGATAGTTCAAAGTTCCGCGAAAATTCGCGGATCCTTGCGGTCTGTCACGCAAATCGCCTCGCCAAAAATTCATACCCTGCATTTCGCTCCTTTGGCAGGCGCTTCGCAGGATTTCGCTCTGTCACTCTCAGATTATGAGCCTGAACGTCGGCAATGTGTCTCCTAAGAATTGCCAGTCCACTGTCGCCCCGCCCTTGATGTTCATCGTTGCGAGAAGTGTTAAAATCGCGCCAGGCAGAGAAACGGCGGCTCTTGCCCCGTGGAGCCCATCGGTCAAAGCCGCAATCGAAACTATGGTCCGGACTCATAACCAATAGCTGACAGTCGCTGCGATGTGGATGGCGGCGAGAAAATTCGCGGCGTTTCGGTCGTATCGCGTTGCGACGCGCCGGAAGTCTTTCAGCCGGCAGAACATCCGTTCGATGGCGTTTCGGTTTCGGTAAAGGACTGGCGAGAAGCAGTTTTTCCATTTCCGGTTGGCCTTGGGCGGGATGTTCGGCATTGCGCCACGATCCTCGACCTGGCGGCGGATGGCGTTGGCGTCATAGCCCTTGTCGGCGTGGAGAATGTCGCAGACGGGAAGCTGTTCGAGCAATGCCGCGCCAGCGGTGCAATCGGCGACATGCCCGCCGCTGAGTATGAAGGCCAGCGGGCGGCACAGAGCGTCGGTCAGCGCATGGATTTTCGTCGTTCGCCCACCCCGCGAGCGACCAATCGCCTGATTTTTCTCCCCCCTTTGCCGCCTGCGGCCGAGCGATGCGCTTTGACCGCCGAACTGTCGATCAGAACCTCGGCCGGTGGTCCGCCCGCTTGCGCCAGGGCTTGAAACAAGGTTGTCCATACGCCCTTTTCCGCCCATCGGACGAAGCGATTGTAGAGCGTCTTTCGCGGTCCGTACTCCGGCGGCGCGTCGATCCATCGACCGCCAGACTTCAGCACCTGAACAATGCCGCTGATCACGCGGCGGTCATCGACCCGCGGCTTGCCGCGTGTGTCGGTCGGCAAATGCGGCTCGATCTTCGAGAATTGTTCGTTCGTCAGCCAAAATTGATCGCGATTCATCGCCGCTTCCTTTCGGAAGCCGTGAATCACAAACCGCTGGTCATGCCAATCATTTTATGGGTCCCAGCCCTAACAAGTATTTTTTCTCTCCTCTACGCCTTGCCGCTACGACGAGTAAAACTTTGTTGAACTGCCCCATTTTGTGCCTTTTCTAATCGTTCCTGTCGCCGATCGCTTGTCGTGATTGGCCTTCGACGGGGACGATCGTGGCGGTCAAACTTGCTTCTTCCGAGGCCTTCTCCCGCGGGGCACGCATGTTGCGCACCGCGCTCGGTCCCGCGATCGCCACTTTCCTCGAAGACCCGTCGATCGTCGAGGTGATGCTCAATCCCGATGGCCGGCTCTGGATCGACCGGCTGTCGGGCGGGCTCGAGGACAGCGGACGGACGCTGTCCGCCGCCGACGGCGAGCGGATCGTGCGCCTCGTCGCGCACCATGTCGGCGCGGAGGTTCATGCCGAGCGACCGCGCGTCTCCGCCGAGCTCCCCGAGACGGGAGAGCGGTTCGAGGGGCTTCTCCCGCCGGTCGTCGCGGCGCCGGCCTTCGCCATCCGCAAGCCCGCGGTCGCGGTTTTCACCCTCGACGACTATGTCGCGGCCGGCGTCATGGCGGCCGATCAGGCGGCTGTCTTGCGCAAAGCCGTCGCCGCGCGGAAAAACATCCTCGTCGCCGGCGGCACTTCGACCGGCAAAACCACGCTCACCAATGCGCTGCTCGCGGAGATCGCCGGCACGGCCGATCGCGTGGTGCTGATCGAGGATACGCGCGAGCTGCAATGCCGCGCGCCGAACCTCGTGGCGCTGCGGACCAAGGACGGCGTCGCCTCGCTCTCCGATCTCGTTCGCTCCTCGCTGCGCCTCCGGCCAGACCGCATTCCGATCGGCGAGGTGCGCGGCGTCGAGGCCCTCGATCTCTTGAAGGCTTGGGGAACGGGCCATCCCGGAGGAATCGGCACCATCCATGCGGGCACGGCGCTCGGCGCTTTGCGGCGCCTCGAGCAGCTCATCCAGGAAGCCGTCGTCACCGTCCCCAAGGCGCTGATCGCCGAGACCATCGACGTGGTGGCGGTGCTGCGCGGCCGCGGCCCGGAACGCCGCCTCGCCGAACTCGCAACCGTCGCTGGGCTCGATCCCGCCACCGGCGACTACCGCGTTCTCTCCGCCGCGGCGGGCGGCGACCTATCCCCTCCAGGAGAAAAGTCATGATTCGCATCCCACCCGCCGCCCATCGCGTCCGTCGCCGAGTCGGAGCACTTGTCTCACTCGCCATGCTGTCGCTGGTCGTCGCGCCAGCGGCCTACGCCTCGGGCTCTTCCATGCCGTGGGAGACGCCACTCAATCAGATTCTGCAATCCGTGCAAGGCCCGGTCGCCAAGATCATGTCGGTGATCATCATCACCGTGACCGGCTTGACGCTGGCCTTCGGCGACACCTCGGGCGGCTTCCGGCGGCTGATCCAGATCGTGTTCGGCCTGTCGATCGCATTTGCCGCGTCGAGCTTCTTCCTCTCCTTCTTTTCCTTCTCGGGCGGGGCGCTGATCTGATGGCGGCGATCGTCGACCCGGACGTGCCCGGCTTCTTCGCGCCGGTCCATCGCGCACTCACCGACCCGATCCTGATGGGCGGCGCGCCGCGCACCGTCGCGATCGCCAACGGCACGCTCGCGGCGGCCATCGCGCTCGGCCTGAGGCTCTGGATTCCCGGCGCGCTGATCTGGGCCGGGGGGCACGCCGCCGCCGTTTGGGCGGCCAAGCGAGATCCACAGTTCGTCGACGTGGTGCGCTTGCATCTGCGCTATCCCGCTTATTTCGGGGTGTGAGGCGGCCATGCTAAATCTCGCCGAGTACCGGAAACATCCCGCGAGCCTCGCCGACGTCCTGCCGTGGGCCGCGCTCGTGGCCGAAGGCGTCGTTCTCAACAAGGACGGCTCCTTCCAGCGCACGGCGCGTTTTCGAGGACCGGACCTCGACAGCGCCACGCCCGCCGAACTGGTGGGCGTGACCGCGCGACTGAACAATGCGCTCCGCCGTCTCGGCTCTGGTTGGGCGATTTTCGTCGAAGCGCAGCGGATCGCCGCCCAGACCTATCCGCACAGCGCCTTTCCCGACGCCGCGTCCGCCCTGGTCGACCTCGAACGGCAGGACGCGTTCGAGGAGGCGGGCGCCCATTTCGAGAGCCGGTATTTCCTGACCTTCGTTTGGCTGCCGCCGGCCGAGGACGCCTCGCGCATCGAAAGCTTCCTCTATGAAGGCCGGGCCCAGACCGGAGTCGATCCGTGGGAGCTCCTTCACGGCTTCACCGATCGGACCAACCGCGTCCTCCAACTCGTCGAAGGCTTCATGCCGGAGGTCGGCTGGCTCGATGACGGCGACACGCTGACTTACCTGCATTCCACCGTCTCGACGCGACAGCAGCGGGTGCGCGTCCCCGAGACGCCGATGCATCTCGACGTTTTGCTTGCTGACGAGCCGCTTGCCGGCGGCCTCGAACCTCGGCTCGGCGCGCGCCATTTGCGCACGCTCACCGTGGTCGGTTTCCCGACGGCGACCCATCCCGGCATCCTCGACGAGATCAATCGGCTCGCCTTCCCGTATCGCTGGTCCACGCGCGCGATCCTGCTCGACAAGACCGAAGCGGTGAAGCTGCTGACCAAAATCAGACGCCAGTGGTTCGCCAAGCGCAAGTCGATCGCCGCCATCGTCAAGGAAGTGATGACCAATGAAGCCTCGACGCTGGTCGACTCCGACGCCGCCAACAAGGCGTCCGACGCTGACCTCGCGCTTCAGGAACTTGGCTCCGACGATGTCGGCGAAGCCTATGTCACAGCGACCGTCACCGTGTGGGACGAGGATGCTGGCGTCGCCGCCGAAAAACTCCGCCTCGTCGAGAAGGTGATTCAGGGGCGCGACTTCACCTGCATGCCGGAAGGGGTGAATGCGATCGAGGCTTGGCTCGGGAGCCTCCCGGGCCACGCCTACGCCAATGTCCGCCAGCCACCAGTCTCGACCCTGAATCTGGCGCACATGATCCCGCTCTCTGCAGTCTGGGCCGGGCCGGCAAGGGACGAGCACTTCGAAGCGCCGCCGCTATTCTTCGGCAAGACGGAAGGTTCGACGCCGTTCCGTTTCTCGCTCCATGTCGGCGATGTCGGCCACACCTTGATCGTCGGTCCGACCGGCGCGGGCAAGTCGGTGTTGCTCGCGCTGATGGCGATTCAGTTCCGCCGTTATCGGAACAACCAGATCTTCGCCTTCGATTTCGGCGGATCGATCAGGACGGCGGCGCTTGCCATGGGCGGCGACTGGCATGACCTCGGTGGCAGGCTTTCAGCCGGATCTGAACATTCCGTATCGCTTCAGCCGCTGGCCAGCATCGACGATCCGGCCGAGCGCGCCTGGGCGGCCGAATGGATGATCGCCATCCTCGCCAAGGAAGGCGTGACGATCAGCCCGACGGCGAAAGAACGTGTCTGGTCCGCGCTGACCTCGCTGGCCTCCTCGCCGGTTCAGGAGCGGACGATCACCGGCCTCGCGGTCTTGCTGCAATCGGCGGCGCTGAAGCAGGCGCTCCAGCCCTATTGCGTCGGAGGTCCCTCGGGACGGCTGCTCGACGCTGAGGCAGAGCAGCTCGGGTCCGCCTCCGTCCAGGCCTTCGAGACCGAGGGCCTGATCGGCGCCGCGGCCGCGCCCGCTGTCCTCACCTATCTGTTCCACCGCATCGAGGGTCGCCTCGACGGAAGGCCGACCCTGCTCATCATCGACGAGGGCTGGCTCGTCCTCGACGATCCGGCCTTTGCCCAGCAGCTTCGGGAATGGCTGAAGACGCTGCGCAAGAAGAACGCGTCCGTCGTCTTCGCCACGCAGTCGCTGTCGGACATCGACGGCAGCAATATCGCGCCGGCCATCGTCGAGAGCTGCCCGACCCGCATATTCCTGCCGAACGAACGCGCGATCGAGCCGCAGATCACCGCCATCTATCGCCGCTTCGGTCTCAACGACCGCCAGATCGAGATCATCGCCCGCGCGACGCCCAAGCGCGACTACTACTGCCAGTCTCGCCGCGGCAACCGCCTGTTCGAGCTGGGTCTGGGGCCGGTCGCGCTCGCCTTCTGCGCGGCGTCGTCGAAGGCGGATCACGCCGCGATCGAGCGCCTCCTCGCCGAGCACGGGCGCGAGGCCTTCACCAAGGCCTGGCTCGCCGACCGTGATCTCGTCTGGGCGGCCGACCTCATCCCCGATCTTTCGAACCTGGAGGCCTCCTCATGATCAAGCTCCGCGCGCTTGCGGCGGCAAGCGCCGTCGCCCTCACGCTCGCTGTCGCCGCCCCGCCGGCCTCGGCGCAGTGGATCGTGTTCGATCCCAACAATTATGTGCAGAACGTGCTGACGGCCGCGCGCGAGCTGCAGCAGATCAACAACCAGATCCAGATGCTGACCAACCAGGCCCAGAGCCTGGTCAATCAGGCCCGCAATCTCGCGAGCCTGCCGATGTCGACGCTGACCCAGCTTCAGTCGTCCATCGCCCGGACCCAGGCCCTGCTCGGACAGGCTCAGCACATCGCCTTCAACGTCCAGCAGATCCAGCAGGCCTATTCGACCAACTATGGCGCCGCCGCGGGCGCGGGCTCGACCAACACCATGTTCGCCTCGGCCCAGACGCGCTGGCAGAACTCCGTCGGCGCCTTCGAGGATTCGCTGAAAGTGCAGGCCGGCGTCGTCGGCAACATCCCGTCGAATTTGAGCGCGATGAATTCGCTCGTCTCGGCCAGCCAGTCGGCGACGGGCGCGCTTCAGGCCGCCCAGGCCGGCAATCAGCTTCTCGCCCTGCAATCCCAGCAGCTTTCCGATCTCGTGGCCCTACTTTCCGCCAAGAGCCGAGCCGATGCGCTGGAGCAGGCGCGAACCGCCTCGGCGGAGGCCCAGGGGCAGCAACAGTACAAGACCTTCTCGACGCGCACGGGCTATGTGCCCGGGACCGTCTCCATGTTCAGCGGCAATTGAGACTCTGGATCATGTGGCGCCCGGACAGCTTCCGCATTGCGGCGATCGGTGCCCTCTTCGCCGCGATCGCCGCGACGCTGATCGCGACGCATCGACATGCGCCCGCGCCTTCGGCGGTCGATCCGCCGTCCGCCGCAACGCCCGACGACCTTTCGCCCGAGCTGCGCCATTGCGGCGCGCTCGGGCCCAGCGACGCCGAAGATCCGCATTGCCTGGCGGTTTGGGATGAAAACCGCCAGCGTTTCTTCGGCAGGCCGGCGCGGCCGCTGCCAAGTCCCCCCGCCCTCGAGGCGACCGCGCCGGCTACCCCATCCTCAGCTGCTCCTCGATCCGGAGGGGCGCGATGAACAACGTCGGCGTTATCGACACCTTCCTCAACACCTTCACGACCTATATCGATTCTGGCTTCGGCCTGATCAAAGGCGAGGTCGGCTACCTTTCCTCGACGCTGATCGTGATCGACATCACGCTCGCGGCGCTCTTCTGGGCCTGGGGGGCGGACGAGGACATCCTGCAACGCCTGGTCAAGAAGACCCTCTACATCGGCTTCTTTGCCTTCATCATCAACAACTTCAAAAATCTTTCGGCAATCGTCTTCAACAGTTTCGCAGGCCTCGGATTGAAGGCGGGCGGCTCATCAATCTCGGCCGCGACCTTCCTGCAGCCAGGGCGTCTCGCCCAGGTCGGCCTCGACGCCGGCCAGCCGCTGCTCGACGCGGCGAGCCAGATGATGGGGTTCACGAGCTTTTTCGCGAACTTCGTCCAGATCGCCGTCCTGATGGTGTCGTGGCTCCTGGTGCTGATCGCCTTTTTCATCCTGGCGGTCCAGCTCTTCGTGACCCTGATCGAGTTCAGGCTCACAACGCTCGCGGGTTTCATCCTCATTCCGTTCGCCCTTTTCAACAAGACCGCCTTCCTCGCCGAGAAGGTGCTCGGCAACATCGTGGCTTCCGGCGTCAAGGTGATGGTTCTCGCCGTCATCGTCGGCATCGGCACGGGACTCTTCTCGCAGTTCACGACGAGCTACGCCGGCGGCCAGCCGACGATCGAACAGGCGCTCTCCGTCGTGCTCGCGGCCCTCGCCATGTTGGGCCTCGGCATCTTCGGTCCGGGCATCGCCACGGGTCTCATCTCCGGCGCGCCACAGCTCGGCGCGGGCGCAGCCGTCGGCACGGGCCTCGCTGTCGCCGGCACGGCCATGGCCGGCGGCGCGGCGCTGGGTCTCGCCGGAAGGGGAGCGGCGGCCGCTACATCGGGCGCGGCCGCCGCAGCGCGCAGCGGGGCGGCAATGGCCGGCGGAGCGGCCTCCGCCTACGGCCTCGCTTCCCTGGGGCAGTCCGGCACCGCCGGTGTGGCGTCGGGCCTCGCCGGCGTTGGTCGCGCGGCCGGCGCGGCCGCTGCCGCCCCTATGCGTCGCGCCGCCTCTCGGGCCGCGAGCTCGCTTAACGACAGCTTCGCCGCCGGCGCGCGCGCCGGCTTCACCGCGACCGGCGGCGCTTCGACGATGGGAACCGTGAGCGGCGACGTCCCTGGCGGCGGCGATGTCGAGGCGGCAAAAGATTCCGGCATGCCCGCCTGGGCCCAGCGCATCAAGGGCAATCAGGCCCTGTTCCATGGCGCGCAGACCGCCGGCCATGCCCTTCGGTCCGGTGACAGCCATGGCGGCGGCCACTCTATCGATCTCTCGGGAGGAGAATAGAAGATGTCGATTTTCCGCCGATCATCGGTGCGCTATGGGCGCGCCCCCGAGCCGGAGACGCCCTATCAGCGCGCCGCCCAGGCCTGGGACGAGCGCATCGGCTCGGCAAGGGTCCAGGCAAAGAATTGGCGGCTGATGGCCTTCGGCTCGCTCTTTCTCTCCATGGGGCTTGCCGGCGGCCTCGTCTGGCAGTCGACCCACGGCAGCGTCGTCCCCTGGGTGGTGCAGATCGACAAGCTCGGGCAAGCCCAGGCGGTGGCGCCGGCGACCGCGGACTACACGCCGTCCGATCCGGAGATCGCCTGGTATCTCGCCCATTTCATCGAAATGGTCCGTGCGCTGCCGGCCGATCCGATCATCGTGCGGCAAAATTGGCTCCAGGCCTACGATTTCACGACGACGTCGGGCGCGCAGGCGCTGAACGATTATGCGCGCGCCAACGACCCCTTCGCAAAGCTGGGCAAGCAGCAGATCGCCATCGACGTCTCGAGCGTAATCCGCGCCTCACCCTCGAGCTTTCGCGTCGCCTGGATCGAACACCGCTACCAGGACGGCGCGCTCGCCGACACCACCCGTTGGACTGCGATCCTCTCTGTCGCGATCCAGACGCCCACCGACGCCGATCGCCTGCGCGAGAACCCGCTCGGCGTCTACGTAAACGCCATCAACTGGTCGAAGGAGCTGGGACAATGACCCCGCCGATTTCCATGAAAGCCGGCGGTCCGGCTTCACGCTTCTCCGTAAATCCGTATCGCCGGAAAGGCGGGACGACGACTTTCCTCAAGCCCACTAAACCTCAAGAGCGTAGAACCGCAATCACGCTTTTCCGAGGATGCGGAATGGCGGCTTTGCTGCTCGGCGCGACCGCGCTCGGCGGCTGCGCCAGCAGGTTCATCCCGCCTGACATCGACTACGACAACGCCGCGCCGGCGAAGCTCGCGGCCGATCCGCCCCTGCCGGTCAAAGTGGTCGAGCTGCCCAAGCCATTGCCGCTGCCGGGCCAGTTGAAGCGGCTCGTAAACGGGAAACCTATCCCTGAACCAGCCGATCCGGCGACGCGGGTCAATCAGGCCAATGCCGCCGCGCGCGTGCAGCCGGTGCGCAACGGTTTCATCAACGCCGTCCAGGTTTATCCTTTCGCGTCCGGCGCGCTCTATCAGGTCTACACCGCGCCTGGCGAAATCACCGACGTCGCGCTGCAAGAGGGCGAGCAACTCGTCGGTTCCGGCCCGGTGGCCGCCGGCGACACGGTGCGCTGGATCATCGGCGACACCGAGAGCGGCGCGGGCGCCGCGAAGAAAATCCACATCCTGGTCAAACCGACCCGGCCGGAGATCAGCACCAACCTCCTCATCAACACCGACCGGCGCACCTATCTCCTCGAGCTGCGCTCGACGGAGAAGACCTATATGGCTTCCGTCTCCTGGCAATATCCGGAAGACCAGCTCATCGCGCTGCGGCGGCAAAACCAGGAGGCGCAGTCCGCCGCACCGATCGACAAAGGGGTCGATCTCGCCGCGGTCAATTTCCGCTACGCGATCGAGGGCGACAATCCCGCCTGGCGACCGCTTCGCGCCTTCGATGACGGCCAGAAGGTTTTTATCGAGTTTCCGCGCGGCATCGCGCAGGGCGAGATGCCGCCGCTCTTCGTCATAGGTCCCGCCGGCGGCTCGGAGCTCGTCAACTATCGGGCCCGGGCCAACTACTACATCGTCGACCGCCTGTTCGCCGCCGCCGAACTCCGGCTCGGCGACAAGGACAGTGAGCGCCGTGTCCGCGTCGTCCGCACCGATGGAAGGCCGCGGTCATGACGACGAAAGGCGAAGAGGAGGATCGCGCCGCTCCATCGGTCGCGCCGCCCGATCTGCGATTGCGCAGCGAGCGGCCGCGCGTCACCCGCCTGTCGCGCAAGGTTCTGATCGGCCTCGGCGCGGTCTCCGCGCTCGCGATCGCCGGCGCCCTCGGTTATGGGCTTCAGCCGCACGACAGGTCTCAGAAGGGCGAGGAGCTGCTCAGCACCCAGAACCGGCCATCGGCCGAGGGACTGGCCGGGTTGCCGAAGGATTATACCGGCCTGCCGCGCCAGGTTCCTCAGCTCGGCCCGCCGCTGCCCGGCGATCTTGGCAAGCCGATCCTGAACGCCGGCGCGGCGCCGACTACTGTTGGAGCCGCGCCGGACGCGGAAGCGCAACGCGTCGCCCAGGAGATGGAGGCGGCGCGGGTCAGCCGACTGTTCGCCCAGACGAACCAGCAGCCGCCCGCAGTTGTGCCGGTTGCGATGCCAGGACCAGAGACTGGCGCGACGCCCACGCCGCCGGTCGACGCCGGCTCGGCGCAGAACATGCAGGATCGCAAGACGGCCTTCCTCAACGCCTCGACCGACAAGCGTACAGTCAGCGCCGATCGACTCCAAACCAAGGCCTCGCCCTATGTCGTCCAGGCCGGCACGGTGATCCCCGCCGCGCTCCTCACCGGCATCCGCTCGGACTTGCCGGGCCAGATCACGGCCCAGGTGACCGAAGCGGTCTATGACAGCCCGACCGGCAAATTCCTGCTGATCCCACAGGGCGCGAGGCTCATCGGCCAATACGACAGCTCGGTCGCCTTCGGCCAGTCGCGCTTATTGCTCGTCTGGACGCGGCTGATCATGCCGGACGGGACCTCGATCGTGCTCGAGCGCCAGCCCGGCGCCGACACCGGCGGCTACGCCGGGCTCGAGGACGAGGTCGACAATCATTGGGACAAGTTGTTCCAGGCCGCCGTGCTTTCGACGCTGCTCAGCGTCGGCGCCGAGGCGGGCACGAGCCAGAACGAGAACAACCTGGTGCAGGCGATCCGCTCGGGCGCGTCCAACTCGATCAGCCAGACCGGTCAGCAGATTGTTCAACGCGAGCTCAACATCCAACCGACCCTGACCATCCGGCCGGGGTTCCCGGTCCGCGTCATCGTCACCCGCGATCTCGTATTGGCGCCCTACGGGCAGGGAGCAAAACCATGACGAAGTTGAAGCTCGGACCGCTTGCTGTCGACGATAGGCCAGTCAAGGTTACGGTCGAATTGCCGGCGACCATACATCGGGACCTCGTTGCTTATGCGGAGGTGCTCGGGCGAGCCAGCGGGCGGCCCGCGGCGGAACCCGCCAAGCTCATCGTGCCGATGATCGAGCGGTTCATGGCGACTGATCGAGCGTTCACGAAAGCGCGCCGCGCAAGCAGTCCTCAGCCCGCCGCAACATCCGGAGAGAGATCCGGATAGCGCTCGCGCAAGATGTCGAGAAAAGGGCCAAGCGTCGGATTCTTGTTGGCTTCGCGCCAATAGGCGGCGAAATTGAATCTTGTAGGTCCGTCGTGGTCTTGGATTTCCCGATAGACGACGCCATCATATCGGGCCCCGGTGGCGCCCTCGAGCATCAGGCAGATGCCGATCCCGGCCCCGACCAAGCTCATCAACCGGTCGAAGCTGACATCCTGATGTAGAAGCCGCTGCGCGCCGAACGCATCGAGCTTGGCGGCGATGAGTTTTCGCATCTCGGGTCCCGAGCGGCGCTGCTTGACAAGCAACGGCTGGCCAGCGAGGTCCGCCCACCGGATCACGGGCTTCTCGCAGAGCGGATGTCCCTCCGGCACAGCCGCAATCACGCGTTCGCTCCAGAGCGGCAGTTTCCGATCATCCCAGTTCGGGCAACAGGCGGTCATGACCGCGACGTCGACGGCGCCGGCGACCAAGTCGAAAAGCAGCCGATCGTGAGCGCCGTCGATGGTATGTATGTCAACCTCCGGGAACCGCTTATGGTATTCGGCCAGCGTGGCTCGCAGATTGCCTGCGGCGAGCGACGCATAAACGCCGATCGTCAGTCGTCCCGCTTGGCCGCTCGACATGGCCTTCAGCTTTGCGAACGCGGCGTCGGCTTCTTCGATGATTCGCCGGGCTGTTTCCAGGAACTCCCGGCCGATGAGGGTCGGCCGGGTGCCGCCGTTGGTTCGTTCGAACAGGTCTGCTTCCAAGCGATCTTCGAGACCGCGGAGCGTGCGGCTCAATGTCGATTGGCGAACGTTCAAGCTTTCGGCGGCCTTTCTGAGGCTACGATGTTGAGCTGCGATGACTGCCCATCTGAGATGTCGTAGAGCAATGTCCGTGGCAATTCGTAAAGCGTTCCTATGCATTAGGTCACTATCCATTCTCGTAATAAATATTCGCTCGCTATTGTGATGGCGTATAAAACAAAATACACAACAAATGACATAAACGGATGGAAACAGAATAAGTAATGCAGCGACCGGATGCCTTTGTGTCTTTCTCTTGAGCTGAGCAGAAGTTAGAGCGATGATCACTGAACTGTCGTCGCGGCGCTGACTGACATATGCAAGCCTTGAACGAAATCACCTCAAGTGTGCATCTCGACCTCCGGTAGCCGCTTATGGTACTCGCTTAAGGTTGCCCAGAGGTTGCCTGCGGCAAGCGATACATAGCCGCCGATCGTGGGTCGCGCCGCTTGAATACTCGGCAGGGCGTTTTGCTTTGCGTATGCGGCGTCCGTTTCTTCGATGGTGCGCCGGGCCATCGCGAGGAACTCGCCGCCGATCATGATACGACGGGTCCAGCTTGTTGGTCGAAAAATCGTGGCGCGATAAAGTCGTTGCTGCCTGCGAATGGCATGGATCGACCCTGAGCAGTCGAACGGCATGTCGGCGTCAGCGGCCGCAGTATGCTGTGTAGCGGTCATTGCACCCGCACCGAGCCATTGATTCGGGATTGAAGGGCGCGTGAACAATTTGGCGAGATGGCCGTGATGGTCTCTGGCGAGACCAGCCGACCGAAGTAGGCTTGCCGCGCCGATTTGTGTCCCCCGCTCGTCTGGCCGGCCCCGCCGCTCTCGGTCTTGTCTCGATGTTCTGGCGCGCCTATCGTTGAAATCGAGCGCGGATTGCGCGAAAACGCCAGGAAGCAAGCCGTCATCGGGGCCGCAACGGATGAATGCGCGAAATCCGCAGGCTTGCCTTCAGACCGGCCAGACCGATTGCCACGATGAATCCGGGAGGGAAACGCCGTGCTTCGGGAGCGGCCAGGATGCGGCGTTCCGCACGGGGGCCAAATGGCCCGAACCGCGTTTTGAAGCGGCGGATGGCGTCGTTCTGGACCGGCTGACCGGCCTTGTCTGGGCGCGGGACGCCAATCTGGCGGGCTGGCCCATGTTCTGGGACGAGGCGCTGGAATATGTGGCGGGCATGAATCGCGATCGCGCTCTTGGGTTTTCGGATTGGCGTCTGCCCAACCGGCGGGAATTGCGCAGCCTCGTCGGCTGCCAGACGAGGAGGCCTGCCTTGCCGACGGGGCATCCCTTCATGAATGTGGTCGAAAGCTGGTGCTGGACGTCGACCAGCGCCGCCATCCGTCCCGCCCATGCCTGGTATGTCCACATGGCCGGGGCGCGGATGTTTTACGGCGCGAAGGACCAGTCCTACCTGGTCTGGCCGGTGCGCGGCACAGGCAACGGCCTGCTGCCGGCGACGGGGCAGACCTCCTGTTTCGATCGTCTGGGGCGTCAAATCGCCTGCGCGGGCTCCGGTCAGGATGGCGAAACCAGAACTGGCCGGGCATGGCCCGAGAAGCGATTCTCTGTCGCCGAAGATGTCGTCATCGACCATTTGACCGGCCTTGGCTGGCGACGCGATGCGAGCCTGACCGCGGCGCCTGTGAGCTGGCGCGAAGCGCTCGCCGCGGTGGCGGAGGTGAATGGCAGCGGGGATGACGCCGGTCCTTGGCGGCTGCCCAACATCAACGAGCTTGAGTCCCTGGTGGATTGCGAGAACGCCGCTCCCGCATTGCCAGGCGGGCATCCGTTCCTGAACGTGCGGGATTCGTACTGGTCCTCGACCACCAGCGCCTTCGAGCCCGACTGGGCCTGGGCCTTGTATCTGGAAAAAGGCGCTGTCGGCGTCGGCGGGAAAGGCGGGCGCCACTTTTTCGCCTGGGCAGTTTCAAACCGGCGGCGCCCGTGACGTCGGTCGGGTCCGGTTGGGCGGATCTCGGATGCAATCTCGCCAATCTCGGAGAGGCCGGCGCTCCCTTGCGAAATGGAGTTAATCGTCAGACCGAGAATTCATATTTATGCATATGAATAATAGAATGTATCATTGGTTTGATCTGCGTCATACAGGCCCTCGTAATTCAAGGCGTATAGAACCACATTGGATAGACCGTTATTTCGTCTCTTAGTTCAATATATTCGTCGCATCCGGCGTCGCAATGATCGCTTCGGCGTGGAGGTGGGTCTTGAGTCGGCGAGTCGTCGCCTTCGCGTTTTCGATTGTGGCTGCGCTATGCGTGGCCATGATGACGCTTGGGTCGACCGCGGCGTTTGCTCACACCGGCCACCACGGCCTTGCCCATTCCACGGCTGGCGCGGCGGTTGAGACGACCACAGAGGTTGCGACGCGCAACTGGGCGATCCAATCGAACATCAAGACACAGCCGGCGCCTGGCGCCGCCATCCATCGTTTGCAAGCCGTCGCCGTTTCTTTCGATGGAGTCTGCCCGCGCCATCCCGATTGCGGTTGTGCGCCAGGCCTGGGCTGCGGGTGCTGTGTTTCAGCTTGCGTGATTGCCGCCAATCATGCGTTGCCATGGCCACACGGCGGCGGAAGCCGCCTCCATGCGGCGCCGCCACTGGCGGTTGCCGACGTCGATCCAAACTCCCTGCTCGATCCGCCGATTCTCCGGAGCTGAACTTTTGGCGACGCCGGCCCTCCCGGCGCGCCGTCAGTCGTTCGGATCGAGGGATTTTCGACATGTCCGCCCATTTCGCCGCCGCCGAAGCGCGCAGAGCGCGGCGCCATTCTCGCGCGGACAACCTTCGCAACTGACCGGCCGACCCATCGACAGCCGACGAGCGCCCGTTTGCCGCGCCGACATTCCGAATTGTGGAGCCGAGCAATGAACCACGACCATCATGACCATACTCACGGCGAACACAGCCATGACTCGCCTGCGCATCACGCTCATCAGCACATGCCGACGACGGCGGACGCCACGGGCGCCGCCGTCAAGGATCCCGTCTGCGGTATGACGGTCGATCCGGCGAAAACGGCCCATCACGCGGAATTCGCGGGGGCGACCTATCATTTCTGCTCGACAGGCTGCTGCGAAAAATTCGTCGCCGAGCCGGCGCGTTACGCGAAACTCGCCCCGAAACCACAAGCCGGAGCGGCGGTTGTCGAGGGAACGATCTACACCTGCCCCATGCACCCGGAAATCCGGCAGGCCGGTCCCGGAAACTGCCCGATCTGCGGCATGACGCTGGAGCCCGTCGTCGCCACGGCGGCAACCGGCCCCAGCGCCGAACTCAAGGACATGACGCGCCGGTTCTGGATCGGCCTCGTCATCGCGCTCCCCGTTCTGGCCCTCGAAATGGGCGGGCATGTCACCGGGCTCAAAATGGCCCTGGGTCATCCGGCCTCGAACTGGATCCAGTTCGTTCTCGCCACGCCGGTCGTGCTTTGGGCGGGCTGGCCGTTGCTCCTGCGCGGCTGGCGATCCGTTCTGACCCGCAGGCTCAACATGTTCACCCTGATCGCCATGGGCACGGGCATAGCCTGGGTCTATAGCGTCGTCGCCACCGTGGCGCCGCAAGCCTTTCCGGCGGCCTTTCGCGACGCCGAGGGCGCGGTCGCGGTCTATTTCGAAGCGGCGTCGGTGATCACCGTCCTCGTTTTGCTCGGCCAGGTGCTGGAACTCAGGGCGCGCGAAACGACAAGCGGCGCGATCCGCGCCCTACTCGACCTCGCGCCGAAGACGGCGCGGCGCCTCAAGAACGACGGCGGCGACGAAGAAGTCGGGCTTGAGAGCGTCGTGGTCGGCGATCGCCTGCGGGTCAGGCCGGGCGAAAAAGTTCCGGTCGATTCGGTCGTTATCGAGGGCCGCAGCGCCGTCGACGAATCGATGGTGACCGGCGAATCCATGCCTGTCACCAAGGAGGCCGGCGCTCACGTCATCGGCGGCACGATCAATCAGAGCGGCGGTCTTGTCGTTCAGGCCGAAAAAGTCGGCCGCGACACCATGCTGGCGCGGATCGTCCAGCTCGTCGCGGAAGCGCAGAGGAGCCGGGCGCCGATCCAGCGCCTGGCCGACGAGGTCTCCGGCTGGTTCGTCCCGGCGGTGATCGGCGTCGCGGCTCTTGCCTTCGCCGCCTGGTCGATTTTCGGCCCCGAGCCGCGCTTTTCCTATGGCCTGATCGCCGCGGTGGCGGTGCTGATCATCGCCTGTCCCTGCGCACTTGGCCTGGCGACGCCGATGTCGATCATGGTCGGCGTCGGCCGCGGCGCCCGGGCCGGCGTTTTGATCAAGAACGCCGAAGCGCTGGAGCGGATGGAGAAGGTCGATACGCTGGTCATCGACAAGACCGGGACGCTGACCGAAGGCAAGCCGGCGGTGACAGCAATTGCGCCAGCCCAGGGGTTTGACGAATCCGAGGTTCTTCGTCTCGCCGCCAGCGTCGAGCGGGCGAGCGAACATCCGCTGGCGCGCGCGATCGTGACCTCAGCGGAGGCGCGCGGGCTGAATCTCGCGCCGGTCGCCGATTTCGACTCGCCGACGGGGCGCGGCGCGCTGGGGACGGTCGACGGCAAAAAGGTGCTGATCGGCAATGCGCGGTTCCTTGAGGAGAAGGGCGTGGCGACGGAAAGCCTCGCCAGGAAGGCGGATCAACTGCGCGCCGACGGGGCGACGGCGATCTTCGTCGCCATCGATGGCCGGCTCGGCGGCGTCCTGGCCATCGCCGATCCGGTCAAGGCGACCACCCCGGCGGCCTTGGCGGCGCTCACGGAGGCCGGCGTCAAGGTGGTGATGCTGACCGGCGACAATTGGACGACGGCGAAAGCCGTGGCCCGGAAGCTCGGCATCGACGAGGTCGAGGCGGAAGTGCTGCCGGACCAGAAGAGCGCGGTGGTTCAGCGCCGGAAGGCGGCGGGCAAGGTGGTCGCCATGGCGGGAGACGGCGTCAACGACGCGCCGGCGCTGGCCGCCGCCGATGTCGGGATCGCCATGGGCACGGGCGCGGATGTCGCGATGGAGAGCGCCGGGGTCACGCTGCTCAAGGGCGACTTGACGGGCATCGTGCGCGCGCGGCTGCTGTCCAGGGCGACCATGGGCAACATCAGGCAGAATTTGTTCTTCGCCTTCATTTATAACGCGGTCGGCGTGCCGGTCGCGGCTGGCGTTCTTTATCCGTTCTTCGGGGTTCTGCTGTCGCCGATCATCGCGGCGGCGGCGATGGCGCTGTCGTCGGTCAGCGTCATCACCAACGCCGCGCGGCTGCGGCGGGTCAAGCTGTGACGCGGAGGCGCGCGATGTCCGGACGCTTCCAAATTCCGGCCGGGACGGGCGCGGCGCTATGTCGCGCCTTGAGCCGGCCGACGTTAACGCCTTCCGGCGCCGCGCGGTTCCTTGCGGCGATCCGGCCATTGCTGCTGTGCCTCGCGGTTCTCGCGCTTCTGCTTGCGCCGTCGGCGCGGTCGGCGCATGGGTCGATCGGGCCCGATCGAATGATCGGCATGGCGGATCATGCGCCCTGCTGCCCTGGAAAACCCATCGACAATTGCCCCAAATGCGCCCTGATGGCGTCCTGCGCCTTTCATTGTATCGACGATCTCGCGGCCGACTTCACATTTGCGGTCTCGTTCGATCTTCACGCGGGGGCTGTTCCCGCCCAATTCACCACCGATCTCGCGGGCATTGACCATCCGCCGCCGCTGAGGCCGCCACGCGCCTGAAACGATCCGCCGGCGGACGGCCCGATACGTCGCCGAACCTTCGGCCTTGTCCTTCAGGCAGGCGGCGACAACAGACAGATTTCCAGACAGCTTTAAATACTGTATCAATACAGTAAACGCGACCATATGCGCGCAATGTTGTAGTATTAAATATTTGTAATATTGATACACGTCAAAGATGATGCTTGAAGGTTGCCGTATTTGTGCTTTTATATTGCCGCGGTCGGCAATGTTCCGAGGAGGTTAAAATGTCCCGTTCGAAATCCCGCATCGCTCTTACCCTGGCGCTCGCCCTGGCGAGCGCGACTCCGTCCTTCGCCATGAACATGGGCGGCCCACAGTTTCTGCAAATGATGGAGCAGATTCGGGCTGACAAAGCCGCGCCGGGCACGCCGCTGTGGGTTCATGTCACGGTGAAAAAGGTCAACCTCCGTGCGAAAGAGCTGACCGTCAGGCACGCCGCCGTTCCGCAAGCTCACATGCCGGTGATGACGATGACCTTCGCGGTCGCCGATCCCACGCATCTCACCATGCTGCACAAGGGCGATCCGGTGGAGATCGAGATCGCCAACGACAATGGCGTCGTGAAAGTCCTCGATTTCCGCATGCAGCACTGAGCGCGATTGATCAGAGAGTGCGCTGCCGCGGCCTTCGTCGATCGATGACGAAGCGCGGCGGCAAAAAAACGAAAAGGCGGTCGATGAGGCCAATTGCTGAAAGGAGCGACCGATGAGGCGCCAACATGACCACGGCGGCGCGGATGAAGCGCCGCCATTCCTCAAGACGCCTGCCGGATGGGTGTTATGCGGGTTTCTGGCGATCGGGGCGTTCTACCTCATCACCGAGCACACCGCGCACCTTTTTGGCGCCCTGCCTTGGCTGTTCCTGCTCGCTTGCCCCCTCATGCACTTGTTCATGCACGGCGGACACGGAGGCCACGGCGGAGACGGCGCGCAACAGGACCGCAGTCAAGGGTCTGACCTAGGCGGCGCCTCCGGCAATTCTTCGGCGAAGGAGGATCGGCCATGACCCACGACGCTCCCGCCTATGGCCTTTGGTCGCTGGTCATCATCAACACCCTCTTTTTCATCATATTCGCCGCGAGCTTCAGCGTTGGCGGCTGGAAGAAAAACTGGCGCGAACTGGGGATGTTTTCGGCCTTCGTGCTTGCGCTGTTCACCGAAATGTACGGTTTTCCGCTGACGATCTATCTGCTGTCGAGGTGGCTGGCCGCGCATTATCCCGGCGTCAATCTGATGTCGCACGACTCAGGTCACCTGTGGTCGACGCTGCTCGGCCTCAAAGGCGATCCCCATTTCAATCTGCTGCACATTTCGAGCAGCCTGCTGATCGGCGCCGGCTTCGTTTTGCTCGGATTTGCCTGGCGACCGCTCTATGAGGCGCAGCGCGCCGGCAAGGTCGCCACGACCGGACCCTATTCCCGCATCCGCCATCCGCAATATGTCGCCTTCGTCGCGGTCATGCTCGGCTTCCTGCTGCAATGGCCAACGATCCCGACGCTGCTGATGTTCCCGGTCATGGCCTATGTCTACGCCCGCCTGGCGCGCCGCGAGGAGCAGGCCTCGATCGAGCGGTTCGGAGACGCCTATCGGGGTTATATGGAAAAAACGCCGGCCTTCATTCCGAGACTGCCCGGCCAGAATTCGCCCGATTTTCGGCGCCAGCGCTGAGCGGACCGCAAACAAGTGGACCGCAAACACTTGCCGCGGATTGATGGAGAGATAAAATGACGGTCGCGAGGAAAATCGCCGGCGCCAAGGCGTCGGAAGGGCGCGCTCCCCTGTCGGTTGCGCTCGGGGACGCTCCGCGGTTTGCCGTCTCCCCGTCCCCTGCCGTGGAAACCGACGCCCGCGCCGTGATTGCGCCGCTCGGCGATTACTTCGCCTACGCCCGGGATTTCGCCGAGCGCAGCCTCCTGTTTTGGGACGTCCTGCGGCAGCGCGCCGACAATTTTCTGGAGCACGAGCGGCTCGGCCTGCCGGCTTTGCTCGATTTCAAATGGGAAATGTTGCTCGACGCGAGAACCTTCGATCGGCCGGCCAATTATGCCTTGTTGCGCATCACCGAAGCGGAGGGCTGCGCCGCGAGAGAATGTGTGGACCTGGAGAAACCGCCTGTCCTGATTGTCGACCCGCGCGCGGGGCACGGACCGGGCATCGGCGGGTTCAAGCGCGCGTCGGAAGTCGGCATGGCGCTAAAAGAAGGCCACCCGGTCTATTTCGTCATATTTTTCCCCGAGCCCTGCCAAGGCCAGACGCTTGCCGAAGTGCTCCATGCGCTCCGCCGCTTCGTCGAAGAGGTTGCGCGCCGCCACCCCGGAAAGCCTCCCGTCCTTTATGGCAACTGCCAGGCGGGTTGGGCGATCACCTTGCTTTCGGCCGATTGTCATGGCCTTGTCGGACCGGCGGTGCTCAATGGCTCGCCTTTGTCCTATTGGTCAGGCGAATCCGGCGTCAATCCCGCGCGTCTCGCCGGCGGCCTGCTCGGCGGGGTCTGGCTCCCCCATTTTCTTGCGGATCTTGGCGACGGCCGCTTCGATGGCGCATGGCTCGCCCAGAATTTTGAAACCCTGAAGCCGGGCGCCGCGCTCTGGGGCAAATACGCCGAGCTTTTCACGCATCTGGATGCGGAACGGGAACGCTTTCTCGATTTTGAGCGGTGGTGGAGCGGATTCCATGGCCTCAGCCGCGAAGAAATCGTCGCCATCGTCGAAAATCTCTTCATTGGCGATCAGATCGAACGTGGCATGTACCGGATTTGCTCGGGCTGTCACGCGGATTTGCGCCGGATCAAAAACCCGCTGGTGATCTTCGCCTCCCACGGCGACAACATCACGCCGCCGCATCAGGCGCTCGGCTGGATCGCCGCTGTTTACAAGGACACCGCCGACCTCGTCGCGGCTGGCCAGCGGATCGTCTATCTGATCAATCCGCATATCGGCCACCTCGGCATATTTGTTTCAGCCTCGGTGGCGCGGTTCGAGCATCGGGCCATTCTGGAAAGCCTTGGCGAGATCGAAGCCCTTGCGCCTGGGCTTTACGAAATGAAGATCGACAATCCTTCCGGGGACGCCGATTGTCATAAGCCAAAATATTCCGTGCGCTTCGAACCGCGCGATGTCGCGGATCTGCGCTTCGAACGGGCAGAAATGTCCTTCGAGCGCGTCGAAGCGGTGTCGAAAGCGGTCGACTCCTATTATTCGACCGTCGTCAGTCCCTGGGTCCGGGCGTTCTCGACGCCGCTGACGGCGAATTTCTTGCGCTGGGCGCATCCCATGCGGGCAAGCCGCTATCTCTGGTCCCAGCAATTCGACCTGGCGATGAAAAGCGTCGAGCTTCTGGCGCCGATCATACGCGCGCAAAGGCGACCCCTTCCCGACTCGTCTCCCTGGCTGAAGCTGGAGCGGGACTTCATCGCCAAGACTTCCGACGCCTTCGAATTGGCGCGCGTCTGGCGCGATTCGCTGGAGGAACAGGTTTTCGCCGCCGTTTACCAGACGCCGCTGGCGCGCGCGGCGATTCCGTTGGCGCCCGCCGCCAAGCCCCCGGCCGCCAAGCCCGCGTCTGACTTGGCCAAGAGCGCTTCCCGTGGCGCAACGGGCTCGTGAAATGCGCGTCGATGGCGTCCCCGTTCCGCCTCGTTCGCTCCGTTTTCGCTTTTGCCCGCCGGGCCGGGCGGGCAAAAAGTCCATAATCGTTGTCTTCCTGGCCTTGGGCGCCTCGCCATGCTTAACACCAGAAGCATTTCATGCGATAATGTAATATGTGTCTCGTAGCGGCGATCAGGCAATTTCTGTTGAGCCTCGCGGTTCTGGGACTTCTCCTTGCGCCAACTGCCGGCTCCACGCGTCGGGCGATCGCGTCCGGCCCAATGGTCGGCATGACCCAATGCACCCCGGACTGCCCTGAAAATCCCCCCGACGATTGTCCAAAATGCGCTTTGATGGCGACTTGCGCATTTCATTGTCTCGATATTTTCGCTTTGAAGCCGACGTTTGTCGTGTCTTTTGAACACGGCTCGGCCCCCATTCTCCCCGACGCCGCGCAAATTGTCGCCGGCATCGACCATCCACCCAAACCAAAGCCGCCGCGCGCCTGAAGTTTTTCGCCGGCTAACAGCCCCGGGGGCGTCGCTGCGCTCCTCGCGGCTGCGCGTCGTCAGACTTTGGGCGTCGCCTTTGGGCCGGCAGTTTAATATCCAATCTTCGTCGCTGCATGTAGTGCTGTAGTAATACAGTATATATAACGTTGTTGTTTGCACGTTATACATAATATGCTCGTGATTGTCACCAATAGAAGATATTATACTTGAATATACGTGAATTTTCTGCTTTGATACCGTCTCGGTAGACATCGTTCCGAGGAGGTCGAAATGTCCCATTCAAAACCCCGTATCGCTCTCGCGATGGCGTTCGCCATTTTGGGCGCAACGCCCGCTTTTGCCTGGCCCCAGAACGGGCCGGAATGGCTGCGAATGATGGACAAGGTCCGAGCCGATAAAGCCGATCCCGGTTCGCCGAGGACGGAGCGCGTCAAAGCGGAACACAGAGGACCCTTCACCGCACACGCTCCCGATTCCTCGAGGGGCAGTGCGATTATGCGTGCTCAGTAGTCGCGTCGTCGCTGTGAAGGCGCCGATTATCGTCCATCGCTGCATGATCGGGCGCGGCGCCGTGTCGCGTATTGGACGGGTTGGAGATCGTCCGGCCCAGTGTTAATGGTTTGATCGTTCCGAGGTCCGTCGATGTCGTCCTGGTTCCGGCTCATTTTCTCCGTTTTTGCTCTCGCAGGCCTGCTGGCCGCGGGAACAGGCGGCGCGTTTGCCGGAAAGAACCATCAGCATCGCTGCCCGGAAATGTCAGTCGCCATGACGGTGGACCACGAGGCTCCAGGTCAGGCTGGCGACAATTACGGCGGGACGCCAGACTGCTGCATGATGGGCGTCTGCGCCCTCACGGCGCCGGTTCCGGCTCCTCAGGCCTATGTCGTCGCGCCTGGCTCTTATGCGCAGGCTGCGCTGCCGGCGATCGACGACGCTGGCCCGCCAAGCTTCTCCGTCTCCCCAGGCTTACGGCCTCCCATCGCGTAAAGCCGTGATTCGTCGCTTCCGCCCGCTCTGATGAGACGGCGGTCGCGGTGCGACTCTATGCTTATGCCGGCTTGCCGGCTGGGAGACCGATCAGCATGACTTCTTCCGCTCGTCTCAAGAGCGCATTGGCGCTCGCGGGAGGCGTGGCCTTGGCGGCAACGCTTGCACCTCCTTTATTTCCTCTGGGCGCTCCGAGTGCGCAGGCTGGCGCAGCTGCGCAAACGCAGGACGATCCGATCCTCTTCTACTGCGACCCCATGGGCGGCCACGATCTGTCCAGAACTCCGAAAAAGGACAGCATGGGCATGGACTACGTTCCCGTTCGCCGGTCGGAGGTCCTTCCCCTGCTCGGCAAGTTGCCGACGAAACCGTCGGCTTCGACGGAGGAGCCGCTGTTCTGGCGCAACGCGATGGGCGAACCCGAAATCTCCCTGACGCCCAGGAAAGACGTGATGGGGATGGATTTTTTGCCGGTGCGCGCCGCCGAAATCGCCCCCATGCTGCGACCGCGCGGATCGCAGTCCGCGCCTGCGCCGGCGCCCAAGACCGAGCAGCAGCCGGCCAAAAAACGCGTCCTCTACTACCGCAACGCGATGGGACTTCCAGATATTTCAAAAGTTCCCAAAAAGGACCCGATGGGCATGGATTACGCGCCCGTCTATGAGGGCGAGGATACGAATTCCGCCGTGGTCGCCTTGTCGCCCGGCAAGGTGCAGCGCACCGGCGTGCGCTCCGAACCGGTCGAGATGAAAGCCCTGGTTTCCACGATCCATGCGCCCGGCACGATCCAGCTCGACGAGCGCCTGATCGCCGTCGTGGCGCCGCGCGCGGTCGCCTTTGTCGAAAAGGTCGCGGACGTCACGACCGGCGACCGGGTGAAAAAGGGCCAGATCCTGATGCGGCTCTATTCGCCGGAGATTGCTTCCGCCGCCGCGCAATATCTCGCGACGCCCGATTATCCCGGCGCCCGGACGCGCCTGGAAAATCTCGACGCGCCGGCGAACGTCCTCGCCGAAATCGATCGTACGAAGAAAGTTCCCATGTCCATTGACTGGCCGGCGCCGCGCGACGGAATCGTGCTGGAGCGCATGGCGGTCGACGGCATGAAGGCGGACGCCGGCCAGACCTTGTTCAGGATCGCCGATCTTTCCCGCGTCTGGGCGCTCGTCGATGTTTCCGAACAGGATTACGAAAGGGTCAAGCCGGGCCAGAATGTCACGATCCATGCGCGTGGCGTCAACGACCGGACTTTTTCGGGCCGGGTCGACCTGATCTACCCCCAGATCAATCGCGAGACGCGCACCGCGCGGGTGCGGGTCGAACTGGAAAACCCGGACCTCGTCCTCCGTCCCGAAATGTATGTCGAAGCCGACATCGCGGCGGGTAATGCCGGA
>JAKAJL010000025.1 GCA_021813805.1 Pseudomonadota bacterium
ACGCCGGAGCGCGCGCTACGTGTCGCGCTGTTTGGAGGGGTCAATTTTCGACGCCGATTCCCCGCCCTACGGGGTCAAATTTGAACGCCGATTGACAGCCAAAATAGCGCTCATCGCTATGTATCCGCCATAGCGCGCCTTTCCTGCGCACTGTGCGATGACGCACCGTCGAAGGATGCTCTCGGTCGGCTTCTATGCGCGCAGATGCGTCTAACGCCCGACGCCCCAGCTACGCCACAGCCCGGGACACGATCCGCGTCGACGTTGGTCACGCCGGCGCAAACCCTATTGCCCCTGAGCGCGCGTCTTGCTGGTCCCGAACGTCGATAGGCGAAACATTCTTTCGGCCCGCCAAATCCTCATGCGTGCTAGAATGACGATCGAGCAGAGCCGATCCTGCCAACGGTTTAAGCGTTCTGATCGCATGATCCGCCATGCGTGCGGGATGACCGAAAACGGCATTGCAAGGGTGGCGACCGCCCATTTGGTTCGGCCGAAGCGACGCTCGCAGGCAAGGAGATAACGTTCGTCCAACATTCTAGCCCACCGCTTTTTCAATTCTGACCATTCACGGCGCGCGGGATGGCATACGACGGCGTTTGGCGCATAACCCAAACAATAATCAAGCGCGCGCGCGCGCTGACTCCACTCGATATCCTCGGACACTCCGGAACGAAACGGACCGACAGCGTCGAAAACCGCTCTGGAAACGAACATGTTGCCTGTGCCTGTGAATCCGACTTTTTCGATGTATTGTTTGAAATCGAACGCGAATACCATCTCAAACGCCTCGACCGCGTTGGGACGCCCCGGCTCGCGACATGTCGTGATAACGTTTCCTCCGACGAAATCGTAATCATCCAAGGCCGCGACGCCATTGCGGAGCCAATCCCTGTCAGGAAGGCAGTCGGAGTCGATAAACGCGAGGATCTCTCCGCGGGAGGCAACCACTCCAGCGTTACGCGCCGGTCCAGCGCCTTGGATCGCGGCCGGAACCACCTTCGCGGTCAAGGCGGCGGCCCGGACAGCTTCGATGCCGCAGTCGGAATTGTTGTCAGCCACTATGATTTCGAAACAATTCCGCGGGTAGGTTTGCTCCTCGAGAAGGTGGACACAATGGGTCAAAGCTTCCACGTCGTTGAAATGCGGAATGACGATTGAGACCATCGGATACGGAATATCGCCTTCCTTGCCCCCCATTCTTGAACCTCGCGCAATCCGCAAGGCGGGCCTCGATTGGCGTTGCAGGCCGTCCGCAAGGCCCATCATCGCAGCGGCGCAGTCAGACGCGAAGCGCAGCAGATGACGGAAGGCGCGCCCCAGGGGGCGCAAGGCGAGCGCCTGAATCAACGGCCGGGCGGGTCGTTGGGTCAGGTGAACCAAGTGGCGCGAAGCGAAGCTGACCCACGGTCGTTTGCTGGCGGCTGAGTTCTCGGCCGAGATCAACGATAGTCCCGCTCTGCCGGGGGAACTCTCAATCAAATATCCCAAGGCAAAGCGGTGGCTTTGAGAACGTGGGCTTGTCGCGGCGAAATTTTTTGACACTATGGCGTCCCCCGGTTCATCGGCCGCCGTTCGATCAGGATTTGCGCCACCAGCGCGGCACATTCGACATAGCGCCAAGCTAGGCGTTTCGGATCGCAACAGAGCCTCCACAACCATTCCAGGCCGAGCATTTGCGCCGCATGCGGGGCGCGGATCTGTCTGCGCACGACGTAATCCACGGCAGCGCCGACACTGACGAAGCCTATTTCGGGATATCTGCGCGTCATGCGGTCGGCGAAAATTTCCTGTTTCGGCGCACCCAGGCAAAGGAAGCACAAACGCGCCCCGCTCGCCGCGATCTGGGCTCCATATGCGTCGGCTTGGTTGGAAGAAGGCTCGAAGCCAAAGGGCGGGCTTTGCGCAAACACGATGTCGAGGCCGGGATTTTCGGCCCGCAACCGCACGCTGGCGTCGGCCAGAACTTCCTGCATCGAGCCGAATAAGGCGACGCGGACGGATTCGTGCATCGCCACGCCGCACAGCGGTCGCAAAAGATCGGCGCCGGTCGTGCGCCGCAGCGACGGGGCTTGCTTCCGGGCCATCGCCGCAACGGGGGCGCCGTCAGCGCTGACAAAAGTCGCGCGCGCGTAAGCTGCGCGAAACGCCGCGTCCTTGCGCCGCTTGACCAAATGGTCGAGATTGAGCGTGTCAAAAGTAAAGCCGCGCCCACTCCGCAAATGGCCGCGGACCCGCGCTATAGCGTCAACAGGACTGAGGATATTGATGGCCTGACCATCGATATAGGCGACAGGCTTTATCATTGGATCAATAACCGTCATTGGGCCGATCCTCCCGATTTGACCTTCGTCAACCCTGGATGGCGTCGAATTCATCATCTTCCGTCTGAAATTTCACACGAACGGGCCGCCGCCTCGCGCCAACCTTCGCGGTCGTTAGTCGGCGAGACGGATGAAGAGGCGACGAACGCCGATGCGCTGTGCGATCCAAAAACCTTCCGTCAATGAGGTCGCCCCGACTGTTCGGGCCCGCGTTTCGTGCGGCGGCCAAATTTTGGCCGCACAGTAAACCTTGCGAGCCGGCCGGTTTGGTTTGGCCGACTTCAACGCCGCCCGTCTGAGCCGAGTTCAGCCTGCGCATATTCTGAGCGAATGGACGGGCGGCTGGAATCACATGCCGCGAAATTAAGGCTTTCGGCTTTCAGGACCGCGGAGCCCCTCCCGCCGGGCAGGCGTCGACCCTCGACCTTGGTCCGGAAAGGCGCGCTAAGGACACTCTCTCCGAGCCCCTCGTACGAACGCCGCTGCCCGTGAGGGCGGGAAGAGCACCTCACTCTCCGGGCGCAACGGGCATCTTATAGATGTGCACACCGTAGCCGACAAAATGATCTTCAATGACGCCGTTCAAGACCGGCACTCTTCGATATTCTCCGAGAACCTCCGCGACGCCGTCCCTCACACCGCCCAATTTAAAGCGCGCATCGGTCGGTCGCTGATTCATCACCACAGCGAAAAGGTAAATGGCCGAGCCGTATTCTTTGACCATGGTGGAGATTGGTTCGGCCGATGTCGTCGCCACGCGCCCATCTACGGTCTTGCTGTTCAGCACAGGCGCCAAATTTTCGATCAGCTTGTTGGTGGCGCGGACTCCATCGACCACGTCGGGATGACGAAATATGGCGTTCTCGCCGAAGATCGGCTTGAATTCGTGGACGAAATAGACAATGCCGGCGGATCCATGGATGATCGACATCCACACCTCGGAGCGGACCTGATCGGGCCGGACCGGATGCGCGGGATCGAGCGCCGTGGTCTCGATGGCGTTCCAGACGGCTTGCCCGGCCGGCGCCTTCTCGCGCAGAAAGTCGACGCCGTGGGCGACATATTCGAGCTTGCCCTTCACTTCCGGCGAGTCGGAGCCAACGGGATAGATGTCGAAGCCGACGATGTCCGCGCCCTGCCGCGCGATCTCGTAATATCCCATGTCGCCGGTGCACGAGCCGCGCCCGACCCAGTGCGGATCGGCCACGGCCTGGCCGAATCCGACCATGACCGGTCTTGTGGGGTCGCGGGACTTGATCTCGCGTACGCGCTGCGCCACCTCCGCCGCAGGCACGCAAGGGCCGTAGCGGCCGCCGCCGATCGGCTGGGCGTTGTCGGGTTCGTCGCGCTCATAGAGCCACCCTTTGATGACGCCGCGGTTTTTTGACGTGAGGCCGACCTGATTTTGATTGGCGATAACGAACATGCCGTTCGCGGAGAGCACGGCGAGCTGTTCCTCTGTGGGGCCGTTATCAAGGCCGAGATACAGGTTGACGCCTATCGCCCGATACTCCGTCGCATGCGTCGGCGATTGCAGCCAGACCGCGATTGGGAAAAAACTGCCGTCGTCAGGCAGCCCATTGGCGCACCGCGCCGTGGAAACCGGCGCCGCCGCAATCGCGAATCCCGTGAGAAACGACAGCGCCGATAATCGCCGACGCCAAGTCCTCATGTTTCTTTGCACAATAATTTCCTGCTCCTCCTCGCACGCCACGGGCGCCGTCAACCCGTTTCGCACGCCCAAGCTTGGGCCGCTTGGCGCAGCCGTCCTTGCAAAGCAGATCGAGGCCAGCCGGACGCGCCGATGGCCCATCTCACAGTCAAACCGTCAAATGCCGAACAACGCCATTTCAGTGTAAGCAAGGTCACCGACCCGCGGCGGTTGCCCCCCCCGGAAATACATCGGCTTGTCGTCGAAATATTTCCCGGGAAGCCCTCGTATTGGACCATTGGCCGGCGTGATGATGAATGGCATGCCCCGCAACGCCAGATATCGGCCGATCGGCCCGGCGAAGCGGGCAAGTTGGTCGATGGAATCGCAATAGATGAGTTGCGCGGCGGGAATGACGCTTAGCGCCCTGACGAAACGCCGTCTGAAAATGAATGGCGCGCCTTCGCCTTGCGTTTCGCACCAAAGACTCAGGCAGCCAAAGCGCGCGTGGTCCAGCAGAAGCCGCAGATCGTCGGTTGGCGCGCCATCTCCGGGGTTTGGCGCGTCCAGGACGCGGACGATCTTCGTCCTTCCGACTGGCCCGGCCAGCGAAGGCGCCGCGGCGAACAGACCCTTGCAGAACCTTTGGTATCCCAGGGCTTCAAGGATCGGCACGACGTGAGGCGCAGGCGTAACATTGGTATGAACGGCCTGGTGCTTCAACGTCCGCATCAACAGCGACAGACCGGCGCCTCGGAACGCCGGCGCCACATACCAGCTCGATCCATTGCATCGAATTTCGCCGGAGTGTCGCGTCTTGCTGAACAGGAGCAGGATGGCCCCAACTGCCTTTTCGGCGCACTCCAGCATGTAACCGTATCTCGGATATCCGTCGAGGAGAGGCCGTTGCGAAAGCATCTCGAGCGCTCTTGTCCAATAGGCCCGGGAGCGGCTGGGAAAGCCTTCGGCAAGCAGATTTGCGATTGCGTCGCCGTCAGCCGCGCCAATCTGCCGGCAGCGGACTTTCGACGCGTCATCCCGCCTTGGGATCTCCGAGACGCTCGCCTCTCGACCTATGACTTGCATTGAACAGATCATCCCGTTCGTTCGCGAATCCGCAGTGCATGGGCCGCCAAACCGCGTCGCCAAGCTACCGCACTCCGGGTGATCGCATCGTCGCCAGGACACGCTGATCGCCCTTCGCTGCGGACGACGAGCACGATTGAAAACCTAACGCCCTCGCGTATGGGCCTCATCCTTCATATGATTGACGGACACTGTATGAGTCACAGTTTTTCGCCCGAAAAGCTCCTGGCGCGCCACGCGTTCACCCGCGCCAACGGCGGACCCGGTTCTCGTCGATCGAGGCCCGGATGGTCGGCGCGGCCAGGTCGAAAAGCTGCCCGTGAATTTTCGAAAGCGCGTCCTATGCTCTCGCCCAGACGCCGCGCGTGTCGATGATCTTGCGCCCTCTGAGCCGTTCCCTCGGCACGCGGAGAAAGGCGGTGTGATCGACAAGAAGGACGAAAGCGCCCAGACGGTCGAGCCCCTCGTCCAGAGTGATGAGGGGAACGCCCGCCGCCTTCAAAGAGGCGGGCTGTGTCTGAATGAAGGGCTCCACCGCGGCGACGCGGCCGGGAAAGGCTCGTCCCAGTCTTTCGACAATCGCCAACGCCGGGCTTTCGCGCAGGTCGTCGACATTGGGTTTGAACGCCAGCCCGAAGCAGGTGACATTTGGCTCCGGGGAGGACTCCATCGTCTGCGCCAGACGTTGGAAGACATAGTCCGCCTTCGAGTCGTTGACCTCGCGCGCGGCGCGAATCAATTTCGCCTGTTGTGGAGCGGAATCCACGATGAACCACGGATCGACCGCGATGCAGTGGCCGCCGACGCCCGGCCCGGGATTCAGGATATTCACCCGGGGGTGGCGGTTCGCCAGTTCGATGACTTTCCACACGTCGACGCCATGGTGCTCCGCGACCATCGACAGTTCGTTGGCGAAGGCGATATTGACGTCGCGAAAGGCGTTTTCCGTCAATTTGACGAGTTCCGCGGTGGCCGCGTCGGTGCGCAAAACGGTCCCGTGAACGAAGGATTCGTAAAGCTGAGCGGCCCGTTCCGTACAGACGGGGGTCAAGCCGCCGACACAACGATCATTATCGATCAGCTCAATGAGAATCCGTCCCGGCAAGACGCGCTCGGGACAATAGGCGACAGATATGTCGGAGATTGCGGCGCCGCCCCCCGCGATCGCGAGATCGGGCCGCGCGGCGGCGAGTAGTTGCGCGACATTCCTGGTCGTGCCAACCGGACAGGTCGATTCGACGATCACGAGATCGCCTCGTTTGAGAACCGGCGCGATCGAATTCGCCGCGGCGTAAACGCATTCCAGCTGCGGGCGCCGGTCTTCGGTCAGCGGCGTCGGCGCCGTAATGATGAAGGCGTCGGCCGGACTTGGCGTTTGATGGGCTGTGAGCATGCCGGCGTTGACGACCTTTTGGACGACGCCGTCGAGATCGACCTCGCTGATGTGGACGCGCCCGGCTGAGACGGTCTCGACGATTTCCGGTCTGACGTCGACCCCATAGACGCGGTTGCCGCGACTGGCGAGGAGCGCGGCGGTGGGCAAGCCGATATAGCCAAGGCCGAGGACGCAGATTGAAGTCATGACACCGCTCGCATGGTTGGCTCAGCGACATGGGCCAAAGCGATGAGATCGACGATGCGTTCAGACGCGCGCCCGTCGCCGAATGGATTATGGGCCCTGCTCATGCGCATGTAAGCCGCGTCATCGTCGAGCAGCCGCGTGGCTTCACGCACGATGCGATCGGTATCCGCGCCGACGAGAAGCGCCGTGCCTGCCTCAACGCCTTCCGGGCGCTCCGTCGTGTCGCGCATGACGAGGACTGGCTTGCCAATGCTTGGCGCTTCTTCCTGCACGCCTCCCGAATCGGTCAGCACCAAATGGCAGCGCGTCAATAGATAGATGAAAGGCACATAATCGAGCGGGGGGACCAGGGCGATGCGCGGATGGCCCGCCAGGCGCGCATTCATCACCTTATGCACATGCGGATTTGGATGAACCGGAAATACGATGAAGACGTCGTCGCGCAGCGCGAGGCGCGCGGCGGCGGTCGCGATTCGCTCCATTCCTCCGGCAAAGTTTTCGCGCCGATGGCTGGTGAGCAGAATGATGCGCTGTTTTGAGCCGGGCGGCGGCAAAATCTGCGCGATCTCGGCGTTCGCCTCACGGAATTCCGGAAGTCGGTCCTTGATCGACAGGAGCGCGTCCACCACGGTATTGCCGGTCACATAGACGCGTTCCGATGGGACGGATTCGGCGCGCAGCGCGTCGCGAGCGCGTTTGGTTGGCGCGAAATGCTGGTCAGCTAGCACCGCCAGAAGTTTGCGGTTCGCCTCTTCCGGCCATGGTGAAAACATATTCCCGGTCCGCAGCCCCGCCTCGACATGCGCGACCGGAATTTTTCGATAGAACGCCGCGAGCGAAGCGGCAAAAGCTGTTGTCGTGTCGCCCTGAACGATGACGCGATCGGGCCGCCGCGCATCCAGCGCTTCGCCAAAGCGCGTGACGACCGCGGTGGTGATATCCGTAAGGGTCTGCCCGGCGCGCATGAGGTCGAGGTCTATGGCCGGCTTTATCCCGGCCACGCGCAGAACCTGGTCGAGCAATCCGCGGTGTTGCGCCGTCACCCAGACCTCGACGTCGAAACGTCCGTCCGCTTCAAGGGCGTGGACCACCGGAAAAAGCTTGATCGCTTCCGGACGCGTTCCAATGCAGACGACCAGTTTGACGGGCATGGGTCTCATACCTTGCGAATTGGGCGGCGCGCGCCAAAGAGCGCCCCTGCGAAGATGACAAGGAAGGCGGCATTGGTGACGAGGTAGCGCTTCCACATGCGGCGCGGCTCCTGGATCACGCGGAAAAGCCACTCCAGTCCGCACCGCTGCATCCAAAGGGGCGCGCGCCTGACATAATTGGCCACGACGTCGACGCTCCCCCCGACGCCCATGATGAACGGCACGTCGAGCTGATCTCGGTGAGCGGCGAGGAACCGCTCCTTGCTTGGAGTCGGCATGGCGAGAAACAGGCAGTCGGCGCCGGACTCTCTGATTGCGTTCACGACGCGCCATTCGTCTTCCGGCGGGTAGTAGCCATGCTGGACGCCGGCAATTTCAATCGATGGATGCCGCCGCTTTATATTGGCGATCGCGGTGCGCAGGACGTCCGGCCGCGCGCCAAGAAAATAGGGTCGATAGCCCTCCCGGGCGCAAAGGGCGATGACTTCTTGCATGAGGTCGACGCCGGCGACCCGCTCGGGCACGTTGATGCCGAGCAGCCTGGCCGCGAAGACGACGCCCATGCCGTCGATCCCGACGAGGTCCGAGCACGCGACGTCGGCCCGCAAGACATTGTCGTTTCTGAGCTTGACAAATTTCGCGATGTTCAGCGCCACGTGATGAAGCCGTTTGCGCGTGACGATCGCCTCGCGCACACGCTCGAGCGTTTCGTCCATTGTCAGAACGTCAATGTCCACGCCGATAAAGCTTGCCCGCACCTTACCCATCGGCCCCTCGCTTGAGTTGGAAAGCAGCCGGCCCGCGCCGCGTGAGTCGTCGGCGTGAAGAACCTGCAACCGGTCCGCTCTGCGTGGCTCTATTATTCGCGAGAATGCCCCTGGTCAGAAAACTCCTCATCCTTCATTTGAATTAACGGCGTCGATTATTTGATCGATCGGATGTCCCGCCGCGACAATTCGTGTTCGGCCAACTCGGCTCCCGCAAACAGGAAATAGGCCGATGTTGGGAGGGCGGCCCGACGTATAACCGTTGCGATTTGGAGACTAATCGTCGCGAGAGGGAGTTGGCGAGCGGCGCAGGCCCGCGACTTTCCGGCAATGCTCTCGGCTTCCGCGCGACTCCGGATTGTTTGCTTCGACCAATGCGATCCTCGTCGAACGGCTTCGGCCGGCGGATTCCGTAAAAAGCACGTTACACCGCGCTCCCCCCCCCCCAACGCCGGGCGATCGATCATGGCGCCGATCCGACACATTCGCACCGCCCCCCATGACATGATGAACGCCGGGAAGGGCGTCGTATCCGGCAGGCCGATCGCTTGGAACGTGGCGGCGCTGGAACGGCCGCACGCCCGGCGGGAGGAAGAGACGCCCGTGAGGTCATGCGCGATGAGGTAGCCGATCGACGGCGGCGGCGCGGGTGGCATGGTCGCCGTCCTCGCGAAGCTGTCGCAATCGTTCGCGAAAGTCCGCACCTATCCGCGCCCGGATATTGGACAGCGCTCGGAGAACTTACCTAAGTCGTTGATTGTATTGGCGCGCCCAAGGGGACTCGAACCCCTGTTTTCGCCGTGAAAGGGCGACGTCCTAGACCGCTAGACGATGGGCGCTTTTCGGCGAAGCGGCGGGGCCGCTCGCGAAGTGGGGCGAGCTATAAACGCGGCGGGTCATGCTGGCAAGCCTTTCATGCCGCGCTTGCCGCATTTTTCCTAAGCGCCCACACCCGGCTTGCAAACGGCGAGATCGACCAGCCTTGCGCTGACTTTCGTGCGTCCGCCCCAGTGGTCGAGGGCAAGCGTGCAGGCGAGATGGGCGCGTTCGCCGCGCGCCTTGGCCAGCGCCGCGCCGAGCGCCGTATGCGCCGCGCGGAAAGCGGCGATCTCCATCCGCGCGCCGTCGCCCGCCTGGACCCGCAGCCGCAAATGATCCGCGCCGAAGGACTGGACATCGGCGATTCGATGGTCCGGAAGAGCAAATACCGGCTCGGGATTGGCGGAGCCGAAAGGGCCGGCCTTTTCGATTTCTTCGACCAAGGCGGGCGCGCAGGCGCTGGCGGTGAGCAGGCCGTCGACAGCAAGGCCGGCCTCGGCGCGGGCGCGGGCGACAGGCTCAGCGAGTGCTTCTTCCAGAAAAGCCTCAAAAGCGCCGATCTGGTCGCGGCGCAAGGTCACGCCGGCCGCCATGGCGTGGCCGCCGCCCTTGACGATCAGGCCCCGATCGACCGCCGCCCGCACCGCGCGGCCGAGATCGACGCCGGAAATCGAACGCGCCGAACCGGTGGCGATATCGCCGTTCAGCGCCAGCGCGAAAGCCGGGCGGCCGAACATTTCCTTGAGCCTTGAGGCGACGAGGCCGACGATTCCCGGCTGCCAGTCCTCCCCCGCCGTGAGCACGAAGGCGCCCTGCTCCATTGGCCCAAGCTGCTTATAAGCCTCGGCTAAGGCCTCCTGGAGCATCTGCTTTTCGAGGATCTGACGCTCGCCGTTCAACCGGTCCAGTTCTGCGGCGATCGCGCCGGCCTCGATTTCGTCCTTGAGCAGCAGGAGCCGTGCGCCTAACGCTGCGTCGCCGATGCGTCCGCCGGCGTTGATGCGCGGCCCGAGCAGGAAGCCGAGGTGAAAGGCGCGCGGGGGGCCGTTGAGCCCGGCGACGTCGGCCAGAGCCCTCAGGCCCACGCGGCCGCGCGTTTTCATCACGGCCAGGCCTTTCGTGACGAAGGCGCGGTTGAGGCCGGTAAGCGGCGCGACATCGGCCACCGTGGCCAGCGCCACCAGATCGAGCGAGCCCAAAAGGTCGGGCTCCCGCCGCTCGCGCCAGAAACCGCGCTGGCGCAGCGCCCGGTTGAGCGCAACCAGGGCGACGAAAGCCACGCCTGCGGCGCACAGCGCGCCTTGCCCGGAAACGTCGTCCTGACGATTGGGATTGACCACGATGGCGTCCGGCAAGGTTTCGGGCGCCTGATGGTGGTCGAGAGCGATCACATCCATGCCGAGCCGCCGCGCCTCGGCGAAAGGCTCGAAACTGGTCGTGCCGCAATCGACGGTCACCAACAACCTGGCGTCGCGCGCAGCGAGCGACCGCACGGCTTCCGCATTGGGGCCGTAGCCCTCGGTGATGCGGTCCGGAATATGGATCAGGCGGGGAACGCCGCAGAAATCGAAAAATTCCGCCAGCAAGGCCGAAGAACAGGCGCCGTCCACGTCATAATCACCGAAAATGGCGATGGTTTCCTGCCTTTCGACCGCGCGGACGAGTCTCGCGGTCGCCTCCTCCATCGCGGTGAGCGAAAAGGGCTCGGGCAGAAGCGTTCGTAGCGTCGGGTCGAGATGGCCGAGCGCGGTTTCGGACGTCACGCCCCGCCCCGCCAGCACGCGGGACAAAAGGTCCGGCAAGCCGGTTTGCTGGGCGATGGTCAGCGCCCGCGCATCGCCCGCCGCGTCCAGCCGGCTCCGCCAGGGGCGCCCCAGAACGCTGGACCGGACGCCGAGGAGAAACCGCGGGTCAGATTCCATCGGAATTGATTTCCGCCGCGCGCTGAAAAGCAGGACGCGATTGGCAGCGCTCCAGATAAGACGCGAAGACCGGACGCGGCTCCAGCATTTTGAAGACATCGATGGCGAAATGGAGATCGGCGCCAATCAGCACGTCGGCTGCGGAAAATTTTCCGCCCAAAAGATAAGGCGTTGCGGAAAGAACTTCTTCCAAGACATTAAACACCCTATCGAAAGATCCCCACCCCGCCGTGCCTTCCGGCATCTGGGCCCCGGTGAATTTCTGGGCGATCGCGCCTTCGATGCAGGATCCCGAAAAGAACAGCCATTGCAGATAACGCCCGCGCATCGCAGCGCCGACCGGCGGCGCGAGCCCGGCCTCCGGGAATTTCTCGGCGAGATAAGCGATGATCGCGCCCGATTCCGCGACGCAAGACGCGCCGTCCTGAAGCGCCGGGACTTTCTCCATCGGGTTGATGGCGTGATAGTCGGCCGTGTGCTGCGCGCCCGCCTTCAAATCCACCAGCACGCGTTCGTACGGCGCGCCGATTTCCTCCAGCATCCAGAGTACGCGCATCGACCGCGTATTGGGCGCCCAAAACAGCCGCATCGAATCCTCCGATTAATTGAACGCGAACAAATTAGGAACAAGTATGCGCTGGGTCAAGCCGGAAAAAGCCCAGGCGACGCGCGAACATACGGCCGCCCATCTTGCGTCAGGCCCGCCCGCTGAGGACGGCGAACCGCCATGCTTTGAAGCTGCAATCGACGTCAGCAAAACCGGCGTCCGCGAGCCAGCGCAACTGATGCTCGACAGGAGCGCATCGATCATGGGACATGCGCTCACGCGCTTTGTCGATTTCCAGCTCGGAGACGCCGAGCGCCCGGATTTGCTCGAGCCATATACGCGAATATCGCTGGTCCGCGACCGGATTCGGGCCGGCTACCTGCTCGGCGTTCACGAACAGTCCGCCGGGCTTCAACGCATAGCGGATGCGCCTGTAGAGGTCGCGTTTCGCGTCGTCGGGCAGATGATGAATCGCCAGGGCCGAGATAACAAGATCCCATGGGCCCCCGAGATCGGCGTCGGACATGTCGGCGAGGCGAATTTCAACCTGACTGTTGCCTGCAAAGCGGGCCCGCGCCTGCTCCAGCATGCCGGAAGAGCAGTCGAGAAGACAAAGCCGGCGAACCGGAAACCGCTCCGATACCATCGCCGAAAACAAACCGGTCCCGGCCCCAATGTCGAGAACGTCGAGACCCGGAACGGTGCGCCAATCCGAAATAATCTTCAGGGCCGTCCCGTAGAAATCGTCGAAACACGGGATCAGGCGGCGGCGCAGATCGTCGAACCCCTGAGCGTCACGATCGAACAGCTTGGACGCGGCCGTTTCGGACTCGGTCATGTTCAGCCCTCGAATCAGATTTCGATCCGGCTAGCCGCTCAGCCCATGTCGGCGTGCTCACTCCCGCTCGATCCGGATCACCTGCGGCTTGTCGGCGACATGGCCATCCTTGACGATTTGCGCCAAGGCCTGGCGTACGCTGGCCTCGGTGGTTGCATAGGTCACCAGCACCACCGGCGCCACGCTGTCGTCGCCGTCGCGGGCGCGGCGCTGGACGATGCTTTCGAGCGAAATCTCGTGTTCGGCCATACGGGTGGCGATGGCCGCGGCCGCGCCGATCTGGTTGCGCACCGCAAGCCGGATGTAATAGCCGCCCTCATGGCGCTGCATCGGCGATTTTTGCGCCGGGGCCAGATGATCCACCGGCAGGCCGAAGGGCGCCGAGCGGATGCCGCGCGCGATGTCCGCGATATCCGCCACCACGGCGGAAGCCGTCGCCATGCCGCCTGCGCCCGGTCCGACAAGCGTCAGTTCGCTGACCGCGTCGGCGTCCACCGTCACCGCATTGGTCACGCCCATCACCTGCGCGATGGACGAGGACAGCGGAACCATGGTCGGATGGACGCGCTGCTCGACGCCATGACTTGTGCGCTGGGCGACGCCCAGAAGTTTGACCCGATAGCCGAGTTCGTCCGCCGCGTGGAGGTCGGCCAACGAGATGTCCTGGACGCCTTCGATGCTGATCGCCTCGGCGTCGAGTTTCACGCCGAATGCCAGCGAGGCGAGAATGGCGAGCTTGTGCGCCGTGTCGAAGCCGCCGATGTCGAAGGTCGGGTCGGCCTCGGCATAGCCAAGTTTCTGGGCCTCAGCGAGACATTCGGCGAAGGACAGGCCCTCCAGCTCCATCCGCGACAGGATGTAATTGCAGGTGCCGTTGAGTATCCCGTAGACCCGTTCGATCCTGTTGCCGGCAAGTCCCTCGCGCAGGGTTTTCACGATGGGAATGCCGCCGGCGACCGAGGCCTCGAAGGCGAGCGCGGCGCCATGCTGTTCGGCCAGACGGGCCAGGGCGATCCCGTGCCTGGCGAGCAGGGCCTTGTTGGCGGTGACCACCGACTTGCCGGAGTTGAGCGCCGCCTCCACGCTTTCTCGCGCGGCGCCCTCGTCGCCCCCGATCAATTCGACGAAAAGATCGATATTTTCGGAAACAGCGAGTTCTTTCGGCGTGGCGAACCAGGTCGCGCCGGACAGGTCGATCCCGCGCTCGCGGGCGGGGTCCCGCGCGGAAACGCCAGTGACCATGATCTTTTTGCCGGTGCGGGCGGCGAGATCGGCGGACTGGGCCTCCAGCAACCGCACAACCGCCGCGCCGACGGTCCCCAGACCGGCGATGCCGACGCGCAAAATGTCATTCATGTCCCCGCCCCCGGCATTCAAGAAGATTTTCCGGCCTTTTGCCCGATTTCGCGCCGGCGATCAACGTGGCTTCCATCCGGTGTTTCAGCCCAGCCATTGCTCCGCCTGCGTCAGGGCATAGCGGTCGGTCATGCCGGCGATATAATCGGAGACCACCCGCGCACGGCCCGCCTCGTCGCAGGGACGCGCCGCTTGCGCCCATTCTTCCGGCATGGTTTCGGGGTCGGCGAAAAATTTCTCGAACAGGCCGCGCACGATTTTTTCGGCGTTGCGCCACACCGGAAGGACGGCGGCGTGGCGATACATCCGGGTGAACAGGAAATCCTTGATCTCTTTTTGCGCGCGCTCCATGTTGTCGGAAAAGGCCACGACCGGGAGTTCGCAGCGGCGGACGTCGTCGATGCTTTTGGGCGCGACCATGCGCAGCCGCCGGGCGCTCTCGGCGAAAGCGTCCTCTACGAAGCGGGTGATGATCCGGCGCACCAGCTCGTGGATCGCCCGGACCTGCTCCAGGCCCGGATGGAGCGTGTCGATCTCGGCGAGCAGCATGTCCAGGAAGGGGATGCGGCGGAGATCGTCGAGGCTGAACAGCCCGGCGCGCAAGCCGTCGTCGATGTCATGGGCGTTATAGGCGATGTCGTCGGCCAGTGCGGCGCATTGCGCCTCGGCTGAAGCAAAAAGCTCAAGATCAAGAGGAAATATTCTATCGAACTCAATGATATGACGATGTATTTTTCTTTTTCTGCGCCCAACCGGGACAAAGCGCCCGCGCAGCGGGCCATTGTGCTTCACCAGCCCTTCCAGGGTCTCGTAGCACAGGTTGAGCCCGTCCCAGCCGGCGTAGCGGCGCTCCAGACAGGTTACGATTCGCAAGGCGTGGGCGTTGTGGTCGAAGCCGCCATAGGCGGCCATGCACGCGTCCAGAACCTCCTCGCCGGCATGGCCGAAACAGGTATGGCCGAGATCATGGGCGAGCGCGGTCGCCTCCGCGAGGTCTTCGTCGAGCGTCAGGCCGCGCGCGAGGGCGCGGGCGATCTGCGCCACTTCGATCGTATGGGTGAGGCGGGTGCGGAAATGGTCGCCCTCGAAGGGGATGAAGACCTGGGTCTTGTGGGCGAGGCGGCGGAAGGCGGTCGAATGGATCAGCCGGTCGCGGTCGCGCTGGAAATCGCCGCGCGTCGGCGAAGTCTTTTCAGCGAACATCCGGCCGCGACTGCGCCGCCAGTCGGCGCCATAGGGTGCCAGCGGCTTGTCGTGCAGAAAATCGGGACCAGACGCAGCGGACAAGGCGAATCCATCGAAATAAGGCGACGCGGATGCACATCGCTTCAGCCGATACCACGAGGCGCCGGGGGTCGAAAAGCCGCGCGCGCATTGACCAGGCCTCATTCGCCACTATCTTGGGGAAGCGCCCAATTTTCGGAGGATGGAATGAACCAGATTGCGGAGGAACAGGTCGTGGCCACGGAAAGCGCCCTCAAGAGGGTCGCGGAGGTGCTGCGGGGCGAAGCGCCCGGCTCCTTCCTGCGCATCTCGGTCAATGGCGGCGGCTGTTCCGGCTTTCAATATGCCTTCGACATCGTTCCCGGCCCCGAGGACGACGATTTGATTCTCGGCGACGCCGAGGCGCGGCTGGCGATCGACCAGGTGTCGCTCGATCTGCTCAAAGGCGCGAAAATCGATTTCGTGGACGATCTGATGGGCCAGTCCTTCAAGATCGACAATCCCAACGCCACCGCCTCCTGCGGCTGCGGGACCAGTTTCTCCATTTGAGGATTTTTACCGGTGCGGCTATAGCGGGGGTCGGACTTTGGACGCAACCCCGCAGGTCATGGTTTTACGCGCCGCCTCCCCCTGTCGCCGATCCTACCCGCACGGCTTCGCGGGTGGAACGGACGCGGCATGAGGGGCCCCAACGCAGTCGACTTCTGGCGCGGCTTTGCGCTGGCGACGATTTACGTCAATCACATCCCCGGCATTTTCCTCGAACGCTACAGCTTCCGCCATTATTCACTGTCCGACGCGGCGGAGCTGTTCGTGTTCCTGGCTGGCGTGTCGCTGCGCTATGTCTGCAATTCGCTGGCCCGGGAGCCGCTGAGCGCGGCGGTCTACCGGCTGGCGGGGCGCGCGCTCACCATCTATTTCGCCCAGCTCGTCATCACCTCGCTCGCCATCGCCATGCTGGCCGGCGCCGCAAAGACGCTCAACCAGCCTTACATCCTGCAATGGACCAACGCCTCGGCGGTGTTCGACGACCCGATCGACGCCCATATCGGCCTCGCCTTGCTGCGTTATCAGCTCGGGTTTTTCGACATTCTGCCGCTCTATGTCGTTCTGATGGCGGCTGGGCCGACCATGGCGATCATCGACCGCTACGCGCCGCGCGCGCTGCTGCCGCTCTCCTTCGCGCTTTACGTCTATACGCTCGTCACCGGTCTGAACCTGCATACCTGGCCGGTCGAGGGCGAATGGTATTTCAGCCCCTTCGCCTGGCAGTTCATCTTCGTTCTCGGTTTCGTCCTGAGCGGGCCGCGCGGCTGGTCGAGCTGGTCGCCGCGCGTGAAAAGGAGTCTGTTCTGGCTCGCCGGCGCGCAGGTCGTCCTCGGCGCCGGGCTGGCGCTCGCGGGCGTGGCGCCCGACCCGGCCTCGTTGCCGAGTCCGAAACTGTTCTTCGTCTTCGATAAGACCTATCTCTCGCCCGCGCGACTGCTCCACGCGCTGGCCCTGGCCTGTTTTTTCATTCCCGCGTTCAAACCGATCCAGGGTCTGGCGCCGCGGCTGGCGAGTTATCTGGCGATGCTCGGCCGCAACTCCCTGAATGTCTTCTGCGCGGCGTCCCTTCTCAGCCTTTTGGGGCAGATCGTCCGTTATGCCTTCAGCGGGCGTATCGAAATCGACGTCGTCATGATAGTTGTCGGATGGTCTTCGATGGGCTTGGTCGCATGGTTATCGGAATGGCGAAAGAGACTCGCCGTGGCGCGCGCCGCACGCGAGGCCGCGACCTGATCCGCGTCGGGCTGCCGCGCCTCGCGCTCGCCGCGGCCTTGAGCCTGCGGATCGCCGGCGCGTCGGCGTCGGCCCAGAACGCGCCTCAACCGGCCGCGGCGCCGGCCCAGCCCAGCGCCGGCGCGCCCGCGCAAAATGCGCCGCGGCCCGTTTCGGCCTGCGATACGCCGATCTCGGCGCTGGCGGCGCCGGCCCCCCTCCCCCATGTCGCCGCGGCGCTGAAAAACAAGAGGCTCGACATATTGATCATCGGCTCGCCGATCGGCATGAGCCGGAGCCTGCACAAGCCCTTCCCCGACGCGCTCGAGTCGCTGCTTGAAAAAGCGCTCGCCGGCGTGGACGTGATCGTCTCCGAACGGCCGGTCTCGGGCGAAACCGCCGCGACCGCCGCCGAGCGCATGCGCACCGCCGTGGCGCTGGAGCGGCCCGACTTGCTGATCTGGCAAGTTGGCGCCAATGACGCGCTCCAGTTCGTCGCGCCGGAGGACTACGAGGACGCCGTGCGGGATGGCGTGCGCTGGGCCAAGGACAACGAGATCGACGTGTTGCTGGTAGGGTTCGAGACCAACCCCTGGCTTCATGACCAGAGCGAGGCCAAGGCCATCCGCGAGGCGACGCGCCATGTCGCGCAGGCCGAGAACGTGCTCTACCTGCGCCGGCTGGAGGCGATGCAGTTTCTGGCCAGGACACGCAAAAGCGTCGCCCAGGGCGACAATCCCTTTTCGCTTGACGCCGGATTTGACTGCCTCGCCGAACAGCTCGCGCAGGCCCTGGTCGCCAATCTGGTCCTGCGCCATGTGCGCCCGGCCAAACCGTGAACCGTGACGCCATGGATCAATCCGTCGTCGCCGCCTTTGTCGCCCAGGCCCTGGCGCGCGAGACAGGCGCTCCGGTCGAAACCAAGTCCACCCATGTCTCGCTGCTGTTTCTCTCCGGCGGTCTCGTTTTCAAGCTCAAGCGCGCCATCGTCTTTCCCTATCTCGACTTCTCGAAGCCGGCTTTCCGCGAAAAAGCCTGCCGGGCCGAACTGGCGCTGAATTCGCGCGCGGCGCCGGAGCTTTATCTCGGCGTGCGGCGGATCACCCGCGAGCCGGGCGGGCTGGCCTTCGACGGACCGGGGCCGCTGGTCGATTGCATCGTCGTGATGCGCCGTTTCGAGGAATCGAGCCTGTTCGACGTGATGGCCCGCGAAGGACGGCTCAAGCCCGCCCATATCGAGGCGCTCGCCACGGCCATCGCCGATTTTCACTCCCGCGCCCAGCATTTCGATGAAGAGAGCGGCTCCGGCGTCTTCGCCCATCTGCTCGACCTCAACGAGGATTCCTTCGCCCACTGCGGGATTTTCACCGAAAAGGAGCGCGAGCGGCTTAACGCCGCCTTTCGCCGGGAACTTAGGTCGCTGGCGGACCTGCTCGACGGCCGCGCTTTGGTCGGTTTCGTCCGGCTGTGCCACGGCGATCTTTACCTGCGCAACATCTGTTGGTTCGAAGGACGGCCGACGCTGTTCGACTGTATCGAATTCGACCAGAAACTGGCGCGGATCGACGTGCTCTACGACATCGCCTTCACCCTGATGGACCTTTGGCTGGTCGGACGGCGCGACCTGGCCAACCTGCTGTTCAACCGCTACGTCAGCGATCTGTCGCGCACCGTCGCCGACATGCCGGCCAGAATTCGCGACGGCTATTCGGCGCTGCCCTTCTTCATGGCGCTGCGCGCCGCGATCCGCGCGCATATCGCGGCCTCGCAGGCGCAATCCGGCGACGCCAAAGCGGATGCGGCGATGGAAGCGGAAGCCCGCGCCTATTTCAAGCTGGCCGAGGACCTGCTGGCGCCTTGTCCCAACGCCATGGTCGCCATCGGCGGCTTCAGCGGGACGGGCAAATCGACCCTGACGGCCGCTATCGCCGGCGACATCGGAACCCCGCCCGGCGCGCGGACGCTCAATTCCGACCGCACGCGCAAGGCGATGCACAGAATCGCCCCGACCGACCGGCTGCCGCCCTCGGCCTATGAATTCAGCATCACCGCGGCGGTTTATCTCCGGCTGCTGTCCCGCGCCATGGATGCTTACGCCCAAGGCCATTCGGTGGTGCTCGACGCGGTTTATTCGACCGAGGAGGAGCGAGCCGCCGCGGCCAAGCTGGCGCATGATTGCGGCGCGCCTTTCGTCGGCCTGTGGCTGGAGGCGCCGGCCGACGAGCTGCGCCGGCGCGTGCGCGAAAGGCCGCACGGCGTTTCCGACGCCGACCTCGATGTGCTCGAGGGCCAGTTGCAGCGGGGCGCCGGACGGATCGACTGGATCCGGCTCGACGCCACGGCGCCGGACCTCGCCGAGCGCGCGCTGCGGATCGTCCGCGCGGCGATCGCCGGGACGAGTTGAGTTTTTGCTCTGGTCGGCCGATCCTTTTTGTGGTCTAATTATTTTACCAAAAGATGCGAGGGCGCGCCGAGCGCGCCGTCGGACAGGATTTTCGATGGACCCTTTGCGGACTCCCAAGCTCGCCGACGCGCTCGCCGACCGTCTCGAACAGCTCATCCTCGAAGGCGCGCTGCGGCCCGGCGAAAAGCTTGCGCCGGAGCGCGAGCTCGCCGCCAAACTCGATGTTTCCCGCCCCTCCTTGCGCGAGGCGCTGGACAAATTGCAGGGGCGCGGCTTGATCGAGACCAACAAGGCGGGCAATTTCGTCAGCCGTTTCCTCGCCCCGATGACCGACCCGCTGACGTCCTTGTTCCAGTCGAGCGATCAGGCGCTGGAGGATTATCTCGAATATCGTTGCCTGATCGAGGGCGAAGCCGCGCGCCTTGCCGCATCGCGCGCCACCGATGTCGAGCGCGACGCCATTTCCCGCTGCCTCGCCAAGCTGCGCGCGGCTCATGAGTGCGGCGATCTGGCGGCCGAGGCCGAGACCGACGCCGAATTGCACATGCTGATATACGAGGCCGCGCATAATCTGGTGCTGCTGCACATCATGCGCGCGCTCTATGAGATGCTGCGCAGCGACGCCTTCTACAACCGCCGTGAGCTCTATGCCAAGTCGGGCTCGCGCGACCTGCTGCTCGACCAGCATTTCGCCATAGCCGAGGCCATTCTCGCCCGCGACCCCGAAGCCGCCGCCGCCGCCGCGACCGCGCATATCAAGGGGATCGCCCATGCGCTGAAGGAAATGCGTCAGGAAGAGACGCGGGTCGCCCGGGCGTTGCGCCGGATGGGGCGTTCCGAATTGCTGGCGCGCACTCATCCCTAAGTCTTGGTCAAATAATTTGACCAATTTCGCAAATTCGCTGTAAGTTCGCAAACATTCGACCGAGAGGGACTTATGCCGGAAACAGGGAATGCCCTCGAAAAGCCGCGCGTCGGGCTTTTCGTCACCTGCCTCGTCGATTCCATCCGGCCCAATGTCGGCTTTGCCGCTCTCGCCCTGCTTGAGGCCGCCGGCTGCACGGTCGAAATCCCGCTCGCCCAGACCTGCTGCGGGCAACCGGCCTATAACAGCGGCGCCGACGACGCGACGAAGCCCCTCGCCAGGGCGGTGATCGAGACCTTCGAGCCGTATGATTACCTCGTCGCCCCCTCCGGCTCCTGCGCCGGCATGATCAAGGCCCATTATCCGGAACTGTTCGCCGACGATCCCCTCTGGCGGGAGCGCGCCGAAAAACTCGCCGCCAAGACCCATGAACTGCTGAGCTTCCTGGCCGATCTGCGCGGCTTCCGTCCACGGAACGTCCTCTGCAAGGCGACCGCCGCCTATCACGATTCCTGCTCCGGCCTGCGTGAGCTTGGCGTCAAGGCGCAGCCGCGCGCCCTGCTGGACGCGGTCGAGGGCCTGGAGCTGCGCCCGCTCGAAGGCGAGGAGACCTGCTGCGGCTTCGGCGGAACCTTTTCGGTCAAATATTCCGACATTTCCGCGGAAATCGTCGGCGAAAAGGCGCGCAACGTCGAAGCCGCCGGCGCCGACCTGCTTCTCGGCGGCGATCTCGGCTGCCTCATCAACATGGCCGGCAAATTGCGCCGGGACGGAGCCAGAACCCGTGTCTTCCATGCGGCGGAAGTCCTGGCCGGCATGGCGGACCGCGCCATTGGCGAGGAGGCGTGATGACCGCGCCGGCGCAAGATTTCCATACCCGCGTCGAAAAGGCGCTGCGCGACCCGCAGCTCAAGATCGCGCTCGAGCGCACCACCGGCAACGCCCGGCGCAAGCGCGCCGCCGCCGTCGCCGCGTGGCCGGACTTCGAGGCGGCCCGCGCCGCGGCCTGCGCGATCAAGGACCATGCGATCGAACACATGGCCACCTATCTGGAAATGTTCGAGAATAACGCCCGCGCGTCCGGCGCCCAGGTGCATTGGGCGCGCGACGCCGGCGAGGCCAGCCGGATCGTGATCGATCTGTGCAAGGCTTCGGGCGCGAAAGTCGTGACGCGCTCGAAAAGCATGCTCGGCGAGGAGATCGGCCTGCCCCACGCCCTGGCCGAGGCCGGCCTGCGCCGGGTCGAGACCGATTTGGCCGAACATATCATCCAGCTCGCCGGCGAGACGCCCTCTCACATCATCTGGCCCGCCGCTCATCGCACCCGCGAAGATGTGGCCAAATTATTTGACCAATATCACCATGAGAAGCCGGAAGGCCATGACGTCGTCAGCATGGTCGCCTCGGCGCGCAAGGAATTGCGGGCGGATTTTTTCACGGCGGAGGTGGGAATATCGGGCGCCAATTTCCTCGTCGCGGAGACCGGGGCGATCTGCACCATCACCAACGAGGGCAACGCCGAACTGACCACGACGCCGCCGCGTGTCCACATCGTAACGGCGGGAATCGAGAAAATCGTCGCCAGCACCGAACATGCGCTGCAACTGACCCGCCTGCTGGTCCGTTCCGCGACGGGCGCCGATCTCACCCAATACACCACCTTCCATTGCGGGCCGAAACGGGCCGGCGACCGTGACGGGCCGGAAGAATTCCACATCGTGCTGGTCGATCACGGCCGCACGCGAATGCTCGCTGAAATGCCGGAGATGCTGCGCTGCCTGCGTTGCGGCGCATGTCTCAATCATTGCGTGGTCTATCGGGCCATCGGCGGCCACGCCTATGGCGGGGCCTATCCAGGCCCGATGGGCTCTGTTCTTACGCCCGTCTTCGACGGTCTGGAGCAGAGTCGCGACCTACCCGCCGCCTGCACGCTCAACGGCCAGTGCAAGCAGGTCTGCCCGGTGGACATCCCTTTGCCGACTCTGCTCCGCCATTGGCGCGCCCGCAGCTTCCGCGCCGGCCATGAGCCGAAAGCGGTCAGCCTCGCCATCACGATCTGGGCCTTCTTCGCCGCGCGGCCGAGGCTCTACCGAATGGCGCAGGCCGCCGCCCTTCCCGCCCTGCGGCTGTTCGCCAAGGGCGGCTGGATTTCGTCCCTGCCTCTCGGCTCGGGCTGGACGGCGACGCGGGATTTTCCGAAGCCGCCCCGGCAAAGTTTTTTGGCCGCCATCCGCAAAGGCGCAACAAGATGAGCGCGCGAGAAAAAATTTTCGCCGCGATCCGCAAGGCGCGGCCCGAGCGGGCGACTCCGGCTGAAATCGGAGCGCAGGCCCAGGCTTGTTCCGAGGCGATGAAGAGGACTCTGCCGGCTCTGGACCAGGACGATCTCGCCGCCCTGTTCACGGCGCGCGCCAGCAGCGAAAAGGTCGGCGCGAGCGTCGAGCGCGTCGCGACTCTCGCCGATCTGCCGCCCGCCGTGGCGCGCTATGTCGCCTCCAACAATCTCGCGCCTGATTTCGCCCTCCAGCCCGACCCGCGCCTGAAAAACCTCGCCTGGGGCGAATTGAGCCCCGGCGCGCCCTTGCGCGCGGACAGTGCTTTGGCGGTCGGGATCGCGCTGTGCGGAGTCGCCGAGACGGGCTCGCTGGTCTTTCATTCTTCGCCAGAGGCGCCGACGCTTTACGACTTTCTCCCCCTTCATCATCTTGTCGCGCTCGACGCCAAAAGTCTCGTTCTGCGCCTCGAGAACTACGCCGCCTTCGCACAGCGTCTCGCCATTCCGCGCAATGTCAATCTGGTCACCGGCGCGAGCGGCACCACCGACATCGAAGGCGTGCTGGCGCGCGGCGCGCATGGACCAGGTCGGCTGCATATTGTTATATTCGACTAAAGGCGCATATCGACTCGGCGGCGCTTGCCGCCGTCAGGGAGTTAGCGATGGAAGACTCGAATCTCTCCGCCGAAACGCGGGAATGGCTTGAAGCCCTGAACTCCGTTCAGGAATTCGAAGGCGTCGACCGGGTGGACGGCCTGCTGAGCGACGTCGTGGCGGAGGCGCGCAAAAATGGCGCGAAACTGCCCTTCGCCTGGAACACCGCCTATATCAACACAATTCCCCCCGAGCAGCAGCCGCCCCATCCCGGCGTGCGCGAGATCGAAACGAAAATCCGCGCGGCGATCCGCTGGAACGCCGCCATGCTGGTGCTCAAGGCCAACAAGGCCTCCTCCGAGCTTGGCGGCCACATCGCCAGCTTCCAGTCCGCCGCCACGCTTTACGACGTCGGCTTCATGCATTTCTGGCGCGCGCCCGACGCGCTTCACGCCGGCGACCTGATCTTCTTCCAGGGCCATTCCTCGCCCGGCATTTACGCCCGCGCCTTCCTTGAGGGCCGCATTTCCGAAGAGAAGATGCTCAATTTCCGCCAGGAGGTGGACGGCAAGGGCCTGTCGTCTTATCCGCATCCCTGGCTGATGCCGGATTTCTGGCAGTTTCCCACCGTCTCCATGGGCCTTGGCCCTCTGATGGCGATTTATCAGGCCCGTTTCATGCGCTATCTCGAAGGGCGCGGCCTGATCGACACGGCGGAGAGAAAAGTCTGGGCCTTCATGGGCGACGGCGAGATGGACGAGCCGGAATCGCTCGGCGCGATCAGCCTCGCGGGGCGGGAAAAGCTCGACAATCTGATCTTCGTCATCAATTGCAACCTCCAGCGCCTCGACGGTCCGGTGCGCGGCAATGGCAAGATCATCCAGGAGCTGGAAGCCGATTTCCGCGGCGCCGGCTGGAATGTCGTCAAGCTGATCTGGGGCACGACCTGGGACGAACTGCTCGCCAGGGATGTTTCTGGCCGCCTGCGCCAGTTGATGGAAGAATGCGTCGACGGCGAATACCAGGACTTCAAGTCCAAGAACGGCGCCTATATCCGCGAGAAATTTTTCGGTCGCTATCCCGAGACCGCCGAAATGGTCAAGGACTGGTCGGACGAAAAGATCTGGAAGCTGACACGCGGCGGCCACGATTCCCGCAAGATCTACGCGGCTTACAAGGCGGCGGTCGAGCACAAGGGTCAGCCCACGGTGATTCTCGCCAAGACGGTCAAGGGCTATGGCATGGGCTCGGCGGGCGAGGCGCAGATGATGGCCCATCAGGCCAAGAAAATGAGCCTGGAAGCGCTGAAACAATTTCGCGACCGCTTCAACATTCCGGTTTCCGACGCCGAGATCGAGCATCTGCCCTTCATCAGATTTCCCGAAGGGTCGCAGGAGATGAATTATCTGCGCGCGCGGCGCCAGGCGCTGGGCGGCTATCTTCCGGCGCGCCGGCGCCAGAGCGAAAAGCTGGTCATCCCGCCGCTTTCGACCTTCGAGCCGCAACTCAAGGCGACCGACGGACGCGAAATCTCCACCACCATGGCCTTCGTGCGCGTGCTGAACACGCTGTTGCGCGACAAGAACATCGGCAAGCGCATCGTCCCGATCGTGCCGGACGAGTCCCGCACCTTCGGCATGGAGGGCATGTTCCGGCAATATGGCATTTTCTCGCAGGTCGGCCAGCTCTACCGTCCGCAGGACGCCGACCAGCTCTCGTATTACAAGGAAGACCGCTCCGGCCAGATGCTTCAAGAGGGCATCAACGAGGCCGGCGCCATGGCGAGCTGGATCGCGGCGGCGACCTCCTATTCCCATTCCAACACGCCGATGATCCCGTTCTACATCTACTATTCGATGTTCGGGTTCCAGCGCGTCCACGACCTCGCCTGGGCCGCCGGCGATCTCCGCGCCAGGGGTTTTTTGCTCGGAGGCACGTCCGGGCGCACCACGCTCAATGGCGAGGGCCTCCAGCACGAGGATGGCCACAGCCATATCCTGTCGGCGACCATCCCCAATTGCGTGTCCTATGACGCGACTTTTTCCTATGAAGTCGCGGTCATCGTCCAGCACGGGCTGGAGCGCATGTACGGCAAGGGCGAGGATGTCTATTTCTACCTGACCCTGCTCAACGAGAATTACGAGCATCCCGCCATGCCGGAAGGCGCGGAGGAAGGCATAATCAAGGGCATGTATCTCTTCAAGGCGGCGCCGGAAGGCGCGCCGAAGGAAAAGAAAGTTACCCTGCTCGGCTCCGGCGCGATCCTGCGCGAGGCCATCGCCGGCGCGGTGCTGCTGGAGCGCGATTTCGGCATCCACGCCGATATTTTCGCGGTGACGAGCTTCACCGAATTGAAGCGCGAAGCCGATTCCTGCGAGCGCTGGAACATGCTGCATCCCATGGAGGAGCCGCGCGTCCCCTATGTCACCCGGCTGTTGCAGGAGCGTGGCGACAGCCCGGTGGTGGCGACCACCGACTATATCCGCGCCTTCGCCGAACAGATCCGGGGCCATGTCCCGACCCGCTACAAGGCGCTTGGAACGGACGGCTTCGGGCGATCGGACTATCGCCGCAAGCTGCGCGCCTTTTTCGAGGTGGACCGCCATTATGTCGCGGTCGCGGCGCTCAAGGCGATGGCGGAATCCCAGCTCATCCCGAGCCGGAAAGTCGCCGAGGCCATCGACCTCTATCGCCTCGACCCGGAAAAACCCGATCCGCGCCAAGTCTGACGCATCAAGTCCGAACGCGCCAAGTCTGAGTGCGCCTTCCATTCCTTTCCGTTCAAGGTTTCAAGACATGTCCAAGATTGAAGTGAAAGTGCCGGATATCGGCGATTTCAAGGGCGTCCCGGTCATCGAGATCCTGGTCAAGCCGGGCGACGCGATCAAGGCGGAAGACCCGCTGATCGTACTCGAATCCGACAAGGCGACGATGGAGGTTCCCGCGCCCGAAGCCGGCGTGGTGTCGGACCTGCTGGTCAAGGTCGGCGACAAGGTCGCGGAAGGCTCCCCGATTCTGACATTGGTCGCCGAAGGGGCCGCCTCCCCAACTCCCGCCGCTCCTCCTCCGCCCGCGCCTGAAGCCAAGCCCGAACCAGTCCCGGTCCCCGCCCCGGAAGCCGGAAAACCTTTCAACGCCATGCCAATCCTCGGCCTGCGCGCGCCGCGCGCCGATTTCGGCGACGTTTTCGCCTCGCCCGCCGTGCGCCGCCTCGCCCGCGAACTCGACATCGACCTGACGCGGGTGCCGGCGACCGGCGACAAGGGTCGGATCACCAAGGAAGACGTGAAAGCCTTTCTCTCCGGCGGCAAGGCCGCGCCCGCCATGGCCGGCGCCGGCATTCCCGAAATTCCCGCCATCGACTTTTCCAAATTCGGACCCGTCGAGGAAAAGCCGCTGTCGCGCATCCGGAAACTGTCGGGGCCGTTCCTGCATCGCTCCTGGCTCAATGTCCCCGCCGTCACCCATAATGACGAAGCCGACATCACGGATCTGGAAGATTTCCGCAAAAGGCTGGACGACGAGGGCAAAAAGGCGAAAGAGCCCTATCGCGTCTCGCTGCTGCCCTTCCTGATCCGCGCCAGCGTCGCGGTGCTGAAACAATATCCGGACGTCAATTCCTCGCTCAGCCCTGGCAAGGATTCCCTGATTCACAAGAAATACTGGCACATCGGCTTCGCCTGCGACACGCCGGAAGGGCTGGTCGTGCCGGTCATCCGCGACGCCGACAAGAAGGGCGTGCTGGAACTGGCGCATGAACTGGGCGAACTGTCGGCCAAGGCCCGCGCCGGAAAGCTGACGCCCGCCGAAATGTCGGGCGCGACCTTCACCATTTCCTCGCTCGGCGGCATCGGGGGGACTAGTTTCTCACCGATCGTCAACGCGCCGGAAGTGGCGATTCTGGGCGTGGTGCGCTCGAAAATGGCGCCCGTGTGGACCGGCAAGGAATTCGTGCCGCGCCTGATGCTGCCGCTGTCGCTTTCCTATGACCATCGCGTCATCGACGGCGCGGCCGCCGCGCGCTTCGCCCGCGCGCTCTGCGTCGTGCTGGAAGACATCCGCCGTTTGTCGCTGTGATGAGGGGTCACATATGACTATCGAAATCAAGGTCCCTGACATCGGCGACTTCAAGGACGTGCCGATCATCGAAATCCTGGTGAAGGCCGGCGACGTCATCAAGCCGGAAGACCCGCTGATCGTCCTCGAATCCGACAAGGCGACGATGGAAGTGCCTTCGCCTTCCGCCGGCCTCGTCAAGGAAGTGAAGGTCCAGGTCGGCGACAGGGTCGGCGAAGGGGCGGTGATCCTGCTGCTGGACAGCGCTGCGGCCGAAACCGCCGCCCCGCCCCCGCCCGCCGCCGAGCCGCCCAAACCGGCCGCGGAAGTCGGCCCTCAAGCGGCCGACCTCCATGCCGAAGTCCTGGTCCTGGGCGCCGGACCCGGCGGCTATACCGCCGCTTTCCGGGCCGCCGATCTCGGCGCCAAGGTCGTGCTGGTCGAGCGTTGGCCGATGCTCGGCGGCGTCTGCCTCAATGTCGGCTGCATCCCGTCCAAGGCTTTGCTCCACGCGGCCAAAGTGATCGAGGAAGCCCACGAAATGGGCGAGAACGGCGTTTCCTTCGCCGCGCCGACCGTCGATCTCGATAAATTGCGCGGTTGGAAGGAAAGCGTGGTCAAGCGCCTCACCGGCGGCCTCGGCTCGATGGCGAAACAACGCAAGGTCACGGTCGTCACCGGCGTTGGCAGGTTCACATCGCCGAACGCCCTCGAAGTGACCGTCGAAGACGGCTCGAAAAAGCTGGTTTCCTTCGACAAGGCGATCATCGCCGCGGGCTCGGAAGCGGTCACTTTGCCCTTCATCCCCCATGAGGATCCGCGCGTCATCGACTCCACCGGCGCTCTGGAGCTCGCCGATGTCCCCAAACGCCTCCTCGTGCTGGGCGGCGGCATCATCGGGCTGGAGATGGCGACGGTCTATCACGCGCTGGGGTCACATGTGACTATTGTCGAGCTGATGGACCAGATCATCCCGGGCGCCGACAAGGACATTGTCGCGCCGCTGGCCCGGAGAATCGGCAAAAAATATGAAAAGATCCTGCTCAAGACCAAGGTGGTCGGCGTCAAGGCGGAGGCCATCGGCCTGCGCGCGACGTTCGAGGCCGCTGACGGAACGGCGAGCGAGGACGTGTTCGACAAGCTGCTGGTCGCCGTCGGCCGCAAACCCAATGGCAAGCTGATCAGCGCGGAAGCGGCGGGCGTCGCGCCCGACGAGCGCGGCTTCATCGCCGTGGACAGGCAGATGCGGACCAACGTCCCGCATATTTTCGCCATCGGCGACATTGTCGGCCAGCCCATGCTCGCCCACAAGGCGACCCACGAAGCCAAGGTTGCGGCGGAAGTCGCCTGCGGCCATAAATCGGCCTTCGACGCCAAGGTGATCCCCTCCGTCGCCTATACCGACCCCGAAGTGGCCTGGGTCGGCGTCACCGAGAATGAAGCCAAGGCCAAGGGCCTGAAGTTCGGCAAGGCGACTTTTCCCTGGGCGGCGTCGGGACGCGCGCTGTCGCTCGGGCGCGACGAGGGCGCGACCAAGGTGCTGTTCGACGAGGAAACAAAACGCCTGATCGGCTGCGGCATCGTCGGGGCCAACGCCGGCGACCTGATCGCGGAAGCCGCGCTCGCCATCGAAATGGGGGCCGACGCCGAAGACATCGGCCTCACCATCCATCCCCACCCGACGCTCTCGGAAACCATCGGCATGGCGGCGGAACTCTTCGAAGGGACGATCACCGACCTGATCCCGCCCAAGAAGCGATAAGCGAAATCGCTCCGTTTCACACGCCGGCTGGCGTGGCGGCTTCGGCCGCCAGCAGCCGCGCGACGCAAGGCGCCAAAGACTCCCGCCAGTGCGGCAGGGCGACGCCGTAAGTCCGTTGCAGCTTTCCGCAATCGAGCCGCGAATTGGCGGGGCGCGGCGCGGGCGTGGGATAGTCCTTCGTGCCGATCCTTTTGACCCGCACCGGCGCCCGCCCGGACTTTTCACCCTCCGCGAAAATCGCTTCCGCGAAATCGGCCCAGGAGGCGTCCCCCGTCCCCGACATATGGAAGACGCCGCGCAGCGACGGCGAGTGATCGGCGACCATCCGCCGGGAAATGGTCAGAACGGCGTCGGCGATGTCGAGCGCGGAGGTGGGATTTCCGAACTGATCGGCGACCACCCCGACCTCGTCGCGGCTTTGCCCGAGGCGAAGCATGGTGCGGACGAAATTGGCTCCCGACGGGCTGTAAACCCAGGCGGTGCGGAGAATGGCGTGATTGTCGTGGATCTCCGCGATTTTTTGCTCGCCGACGAGCTTGGAGCGGCCGTAGGCGCTGGTCGGGCCGGTCGGGTCGTCCTCGCGATACGGCCGGTCGAGCGCGCCGTCGAAGACGTAATCGGTCGAGAGATGCACCAGGGGTTTTTTCAGTTCGGCGGCGATTTCCGCGACATAGCCGGCGCCGTCGGCATTGACCCGCATGGCGACGTCCGGCTCGCTTTCGGCCTTGTCCACCGCGGTATAGGCGGCGGCGTTGACGATCGCGTCGCAATGGGTGGCGCGCAGCGCCGCCAGAACCGCCTCGCGCACCGAAAGGTCGAGGCGCGGACGGCCGAGCGCAATCAGTTCGACATCCGCCGGGGCGCGCTCGATCAGCCCGCTCACGACCTGGCCCGTCAATCCCGTGACAATGATTCGCATGCGGCTCACGGCGAAATCTCCCTCAATCCGGCAACGGTTTCGTCATCGGGCCCGTGGCGGGCGCGCATCGATGATGATAATTTTCGCATCCCTTGTGAAGGGAGCGGAACGTGAAAGCAATCCCGCGCATCGCCGCGACGGCCATTTTGGCCTCAAGCCTCGCGGCGGCGGCGGGCGCGGCGCCGGTCAACGACCTGCGCGGATTGGGCGAATATTTCCGCGCCTGCATGAAGGGCTTTGCGGGCGAGTCGGGCGAGGAGCTGACCATCGCCTTCAGCCTCCGCCGCGACGGCTCGCTGCTCGGCAAGCCAAAAGTCACTTATGTCAAACGCCCTGCCGTCCCCGGCGCCCGAATCCATCTTCTGGAAAGCGTCGCCGAGAAATTCGCCGCCTGCCTCCCGGCGCCCATCACCCCCGGCCTTGGCGGCGCCATCGCCGGCCGGCCGCTGACGATCCATTTCATCGTTCCGGCCCGGGAGATTTAGCGCGGAGCGCCGCTCCAATCCTGCTCGACCAGATGGCGCACGTTTCGCGCCTCGCGCAAGGCCTCGTCGCAGCGCTGGAGCAAAGCAAGAAAAACCGGCGCGGCATGGGCGGGCGGTCGCGGCAGGCGGCGCTCCGCGCGCGGCCCGGCGATGTCCAGCTCCGCCAGCGCCGCGCGACGCGTGTCGTCGAGCAGCGCGCGGCTCGCCGGCGCGTCGAGTTCGCCGCGGCGCTGGCGGATCATCAGGCGCACGGTGACGATCTGGGCGGCGGCGACATAGGCCGCGGCGATCACCGCGCTGTAATGCGGCCAGATTTCGCGCTGGCTTTTGGGATCGGCGCGCATCCGCGCCGCCGATTCGCCGAGCGCCGAAAAGGCCTCCATCAGATCCTTGCGCGCCAGGCGATACTCCTGTTCCGATGCGTCCCAGCGCAGCGCGCGATCCGCATAGACGCGGAGCGCGCGCAGAAAACCCGCGGCGAGGGCGCGCGCGCTCTGCCGCTCCCATTGCGGCAGAAGGAAAGCGAACAGGAAGGCGACGCTGGCGCCGATGACGGTGTCGACGAGCCGCGCCCCGACCAGAGGCGCCTGCGTCGGGTCGAGCAAATGGAGGCCGAGCAGCGCCATCACCGAGGCGGCGAAGGAGGTGAGGCGATAATCGATCTTCACATAGGCATGGGCGACGGCGAGGGCGAGAATTTGCGCCGCGAGCAACAGACCCGTCGAGCCCGTCCACAACAAGGCGCCGGCCGCGCCGCAGCCAAGCAGCGTGCCGACTAGCCGCTGGTCGCGCCGCTGCCGGGTCGCGGCGTAGCTCGCGCGCATGATCACCGCGATGGTCAGGAGAATCCAGTTCCCATGCTTCAAGCCCGGAACCGTCTCGGTCAAGGCGAAACCGCAGCCGAGCGCCAGCGACAGCCGCACGGCATGACGAAAAACCGGCGACGACAGGCGCAGCGCCCGCCTGATGGGGCCGAGCGAAACCCGCAGCGGCGGCGCGAAGGCCCGCATGTCCACGCCCGCCAGCGCCTTTGCGGCGGCCTCCTCGCTCGCCATCAGCGCCGGCAACCCCGCAAGCTTCGACAGGGCCAACCCGACGCGCGCCCGGGTGAGCCGCGCGGCGCGCAAAACCTGCGGATCCGCGCGCCGCGCCTCCAGGGCCGCGATCGTCCGTGAAAATCGATCGAGTTCCTCCGTATGATCGGGGAAGGTCAGACTTTCGCCGCGCGTGACCAGTTCGAGCGCCAGAGCGTCGAGGTCACGCGCGGTTTCGCGCAGCAGGAAGTTCATTTGCGCAGCAAGGGAAGCGCCGGCTCCGGGACCCTGGGCCAGCCGCAGGGGCGAGTGGTCGGCGAGCGTCGAAACCATTCCATCGAACGCGTCGAGGACGGCGGCGAGCGCGGCGATCAGGCGCGTCGCCTCGGCGCGGTCGGAAGCGGAGATGATCAGGCTGCGCGCGGTCTGGAGATGGTCGGCGAAGGAGGCCTGCTGCTCGACCACTTTGAGGCAGACCTCGCCCTCGTCGGCGTCGCGGCGATAAAAGCCGGCGACGCGGCGCAAAAAGGCGGCGAATTCGCGCAGCACCTCCGCGAGCGTGATGCGGCGGCCCGAGGCGTCGGACATGCGGGTGAGCGCCAGCGCCACGGGAATATAGAGCCCGCCGCCGAAGGCCGCCATGGCCGCGTAATGCAGCCGGCCGTCGAGCGTCGCGGCGGGCGCGCCGAGCGGGAAGACCATCGAGATCAGGGTGAGGACGGAAAGCGAAATCGCCCAGCGCCCGAGCGCGATCAGGAGACCGGCGGCGAATCCGGTCAGGATGACGACAGCGCCTTCGACAAGCGGCGTCCCGCCCCCGAAGGCCGTGGCGAAGGCCGCGACCGTGGCGCAGGCCCACGCCAGCGGCAGGATGCGCATTTTCGCGGAAAAGGGCGTGGACGCATCCGCGATCGAAACGCAAAGGGCGCCGAGCGCCGCCGCCATGCCCGGCGCGAAGCCGAGCACCGCGACGCCGGCGAGCCCGACGGCCAGCACCGAAACGGCGACGGCGACGCCGTTGAGGATGTGATGGCCGAAAAAATACTTCAGAAATTTCGGTTTTACGCGCATCGGCGTAAAAGCCTCACAAGCCTCACCTTTGGGCGTCGATCAGACGGGCGAGGCGCAGCAGCGCGAGTTCATAGCCCTGGACGCCGCAGCCGGCGATGACGCCGTCGGCGCGCCGCGACACATAGGAATGGTGGCGGAACTCCTCGCGCTTGTGGATGTTGGAAATATGGACCTCGATCACCGGCCCATCATAGGCGTTGAGCGCGTCGAGCAGAGCGATCGACGTATGGGTGAAAGCGCCCGGATTGACGACAATGCCGCCCGTCCGGCCGCGCGCCTCGTGAATCCAGTCGATCAGCTCGTATTCGCGATTGCTCTGATGGAAATGGACTTCCAGCTTCATTTGCAGCGCAAGCGCGTGGCAAGCGCGCTCGACGTCGGCGAGCGTTTCGGCGCCGTAAATGTGCGGCTCGCGCTGACCGAGCAGATTGAGGTTGGGGCCGTTCAAAACAGTGACGAGGCGGCTCATCCGGGCCTTCCTTTCGCGCGCAAGACGTTTCGGCGAATCCCCGCCGCCGCCGCCCTGAATTTAGGCGCGTTTGCGGAAAAAAGCCAAAGCCGGCTTTCCCTGCCCTCTGGACGCGCCTTGCGCGGGCGTGCGATCTCATGGCGGCGAAAAACCCGCGCCGCCAAAGCCAGCCATTTGGGAACTCTCCCGCCATGAGTGAAAAAAAGCCGATGCTGTCCGTCGAAGAGGCCCTCGCCGCCATCCTCGTCAATGTGGCGCCGTTGGAAACCGAGGACGCGCCGCTCGCCGTCTGTTACGGGCGGACCCTGGCGCGCGACATCCCCGCGCGGCGCACCCAGCCGCCCTGTGCGCTTTCGGCCATGGACGGCTATGCCCTGCGCGCGGCGGACGCCGCGGGGCCGTTGCGGATCATCGGCGAATCGGCGGCGGGAAAGGGCTTTGGCGCGGTCTGCGGCGCGGGCGAGGCGGTGCGGATCTTCACTGGCGCGCCTGTCCCCCACGGCGCCGACGCCGTGCTGATCCAGGAAGAGGCCGAACGCGACGGCGAAAGTCTTGTCGCGGCGGGACCGGTCAAGGCGGGCGACAATATCCGCGACGTCGGCGTCGATTTCACCGAAGGCGCCATCGTGCTGCGCGCCGGGCGGCGTCTCGGCCCCGCCGATGTCGCGCTCGCCGCCTCGGCGGACCATGCAACCCTGCCGCTCACGCGCAAACCACGGGTCGCCGTGCTTTCCACCGGCGACGAACTGGTCCCGCCGGGCGCCCCGCGCGGCCCCGACCAGATCGTCGCCTCCAATGCTTTCGCCGTTCTGGGCCTGATCGCGGCCTCCGGCGGCGAGCCGCTCGACCTCGGCGTCGTCGGCGACCGCCTCGACCGGATCGAGGCGGCGATCCAGCGCGCGCGCGCCGAAAAGGCCGATGTTCTCGTCACCATCGGCGGCGCCTCGGTCGGCGACCGCGACCTGGTGCGCGGGGCCTTGGCCCGCGAAGGCATGGAGCTGAGCTTCTGGAAGGTCAGGATGAAGCCGGGAAAACCCCTGATCCACGGCCATATCGGCCCGATGCGGGTGCTCGGCCTTCCTGGCAATCCGACCTCGGCATCGGTGTGCGGGCATTTGTTCCTGAAGCCGCTGATCCGGGCGTTGAGCGGCGATCCGAAGGCGGGCGCCGACAGATCGGAGCCCGCCCTGGCCGGCGCTGCCCTGCCGCCGGGGGGCTCGCGTCGCGAATTCTTGCGCGCCACACTCACCGGAGACGAGGAAGGCCGCCTGATCGCGACCGCGCATGAGAATCAGGATTCCTCGCTCAGTTCGGTGCTGGCTTATTCGCAGGCGCTGATCGTGCGCGCCGAAAACGCCGCGCCCGCCCCTCCCGGAGCCCAGGTGCGCGTCATCCGTCTCGACTGATCGCCCGAAACAATGGAAAGGGGCGACGCGGGCCTGTCTTTGGACCCTGTCGCCCCCCGCGCCTTCTCTGCCGTGTCTCGCGGCTCAGAGAAGGAGTTCTACAGCCCCGCCAGATATTTCGACGGATCGACCGGCTTCGAGCCCTTGCGCAGCTCGAAATGGAGCTGGGGCGAGGAGACGTCGCCGCTCTGACCGGAAAGGGCGATGGTCTGGCCGCGCCGGACGCTTTGGCCGCGCTTGACTTCCAGCGAACCGTTGTTGGCATAGGCCGAGACGAAGCCGTTGGGATGGCGGATCAGCACGAGATTGCCATAGCCTTTGAGTTCGCTTCCGGCGTAAACGACCGTGCCGCTTTCCGCCGCCTTGACCTGCGTGCCTTCGGGCACCGATATGTTGATGCCGTCATTGCCGCCGGAGCCGAAGCCCTGGATCACCCGGCCGCGCGCCGGCCACCGGAATTCCGGATTGGCCGTGTCGGAATCGGCCGACATGGCCGGGGGCGGCAGGCTCGCCGTCGCGGTCGCGTCGCTCTTGGCGGACGGCATGGCGGCGATCGGGGCGGAGGAAGCGCTCTGAGCGACCTTGTTGGCTGGCGCAAGCCGCGTCGCGGATTGTTCGGCGCCGCCGCCGCGGCGTTTTTCCTTTTCCGCCTTGAGCTGCGCGATATGAGCCGCCTTGTCCTGCACGGCCTTTTCTCGAGCGGCCTTTTCCTCGGCCAGCCGAGCGGCCTTTCTCGCCATGCGAGCTTCGGCGGGGGACAGAGCCGCGTTCCGCGCGGCTTGTTTGCCTTCGCTCCAGCGCAGATGTTCGCCTTTCCGGGCCTGGGCCAGCTCCTCGCCGACAAGCGAGCGCGAGCCCAGGCGCTGAGTTTCAGCCCGCGCGATTCGTTCGGGCGCACGGCGCCCCACGGGCGCTATCGGCGCGGGCGCCGCCGACGCGGTCCGCCCGCCCTTGGCCTGATAGACCGGGATGGTCAGCCGTGAGCCGGGAGCCAGGTGGGCGTGAGACTTATAGCCGTTCAGCGTGAGGAGGGTCGCGACCGGCACGCCGTAGCGCTGGGCGATGATCTCGGCGGTTTCGCCCTCCGCGACGACGACCGGCGTGCCGCCATCGGCGGTCCAGCCGCCGATCGAATTGGGATTGGCCCGCAATGCGTAAGTCGGACGCGGCGCCGTCGCCGAGAGCGGAGCTGGCGTGGAATAGGTCGCGGATGGGGTCACCGGCGCGAGCGGCGCGCTGGCGATTGGCTCGGGCGGAACGGGATGGTTGTACTGCGGCGCGCGAAACGCCGCGGCGCCCCTGGACGAAGGAGCCGCCGGAGCCGGCTGTGAATCGAAGGGCCGGAAGGCGTCCGAAAAGAAATTGGACACCTTCGTTATCGGCGACGGCGGAGAATCGATGGAGCCGGTCGGCGTTCGATCGACGCGCGGATTGGAACTGGCATATGGCGTCCCGAACGAATTGCCGAATTGGCTGGTCTCGGAACATCCAGCCAAAAGGACCGTGGCCACGCCGATCAGGGCCACCCGGAACGCGCCTCCGGCATTCTTAACCCCAGCACTCATCACGCATCCCACCCACGCTTTAACCAACAGACGCAATTTAGGCGCCGGGCGGTTAAAGGAGCGTTTAAGATGAATCCTTGTTCAGCAAATCGTCGGTCGAAAGCAATTCGTCGGGCTTAACGATCGTTGAAGACGCCGCGCAGCAGGCGCTGCGCCCGCCAGGGGCCGAGACTGCGCTCGTCGAGGGCGCCGGAGGGGGCGCGGTCGAGCCGGACCAGCTCGCAACGCTCCTCCCCTGCGCGCCGGCGCGGGCCGACGAGAACCGCGCCTTCCGCGAGCGCGCCGGCGATCGCCGCGGGAATCTCGTCGAAGGCGCCATGGACGAGGATTCGGTCGAACAGGCCATAGGACGGGGAAAGCTCGAAACCGTCGGCCCAGAGCACCGCGACATTGGCGACCCGCAGCCGCTCCAGCCGCGCCCGCGCATCCAGCGCCAGCCGCTCGAAACAATCGACGCTCACCACTTCGCGGCCGAGCATCGCCAGAACCTTGGCCGAAAAACCGGAACCGGCGCCGATTTCGAGGATGCGGCTGCCGGGCCGGGGATCCAGCGCCGCGATCATCCGCGCCAGCACGGACGGCGATTCCATGGTCTGACCGAAGGGCAAGGGCACGGCGACATCGCGCAAGGCGAGATCGGCGAAGGCCGGGCCGACGAAATTTTCGCGCGGCGCGGCCTCCAGGGCTCGCAACAGCGCCAAATCCATGTCGCCGCGCGCGCGCAAGCGCATCGACAGCTGGGCCTTGGCCTCCGCCCGCGCCGAAGCCGTGACTGATGGATAAGACCCGGGGGGCTGCGCCATCGCGATGTCAGCCGAAAGCGCCGGCGAAATGGGCGACCGCCGGATCGTCGGTCAGGTCAAGCCGCAAGGGCGTCACCGAAATGCGGTTCTGCGCCACGGCCTCCAGATCGGTGCCCTCGCCCGCCGTGAACCGCGGCTTTTCGAAAGCGATCCAGTAATAGGGATTGCCGCGCCCGTCGAACCGCGCCTCGATCTTCATCAATTCCTGTTCGCGCCGGCCCTGCCGCGTCAGGGCCACGCCCTGCACGGCGGAAGGTTCGCAGGCCGGAAAATTGACATTCATCAGCACGCCGGGGGGAAAGCCGCGCGCCACGATTTTCTGGATCAGATCGGGCGCCAGGGTCTCGGCGCAGCTCCACGGCGTTCCGGCGGGCGAATAGCATTGCGACAGAGCGATCGAGGGAAAGCCGAGCAATGTGCCTTCCATCGCCCCGGCGATGGTGCCCGAATAGGTCACGTCCTCGGCGACGTTCTGGCCCTTGTTGACGCCGGACAGGATCAGGTCCGGCGGCGAATCGATCATCAGCTTGCGCAGGCCCATGATGACGCAATCGGTCGGCGTGCCTTTCACGGCGTAATGGCGCTCGGTGATCTTGCGCAGGCGCAAGGGGTCGGACAGCGACAGGGAATGGGCCACCCCCGACTGGTCGGTCTCCGGCGCCACCACCATCACCTCGTCGGCCAAAGCCTTGGCGATGCGCTCCAGGACCTTGAGCCCCGGCGCATGGACGCCGTCGTCATTGGTGATGAGAATGCGCATCTTGTCCCACCCGATTCGAAATCAGGAGGCCTTATAGCGCGCGTCTCGCCGGGAAGCAGCTTTTTTGGCGCCGCCGCTCAGGCCGGCGAGATTTTTTCCAGCCCCCCCATATAGGGGCGCAAAGCCTCCGGCACCGTCACCGATCCGTCCGAATTCTGGTAATTCTCCAGCACCGCGACCAGGGCGCGGCCGACCGCGACGCCCGAGCCGTTGAGCGTGTGGACGAAACGCGGGCCTTTGCCTTCCGCCGGGCGATAGCGCGCGCCCATGCGCCGCGCCTGGAAATCGCCGCAGACCGAGCAGGAGGAGATTTCGCGATAGCGGTTTTGCCCCGGCAGCCAGACTTCTATGTCATAGGTTTTTTGCGCGGCGAAGCCCATGTCGCCGGCGCAGAGCAGCACGACGCGATAAGGCAGTTTCAGGCGTTTCAGCACTTCCTCGGCGCAGGCGGTCATGCGCTCGTGCTCGGCCAGCGCCTGTTCGGGCGTGGCGATCGACACCAGCTCGACCTTGGTGAATTGATGCTGGCGGATCATGCCGCGCGTGTCGCGCCCCGCCGCCCCGGCCTCGGCGCGGAAACAGGCGGTGCCGGCGGTCATCCGCAAGGGCAGCGACGTTTCGTCGAGAATCTGCTCGCGGACGAGATTGGTCAGCGGCACTTCCGCCGTGGGAATGAGCCAGAAATGTTCGGTGTCGAAGGATTCGGCCGTGGGCGTCGCCGCGACCTGCGCCGCGAGGTCGCCGCCTTTCGCCGCCGCCTCGATGCCCGAGAGCGCCTCCTTCAATCCTTCAACGGGGACAAGGCCGAGCGCCGCGAACTGGTCGTCCTTGAATTTCGGCAATTGCGCGGTGCCGAACATGGCTTGGTCGCGCACCAGCAGCGGCGGCGCGACTTCCTGATAGCCATGTTCTTCGGTGTGCAGGTCGAGCATGAACTGGGCGAGCGCGCGCTCCAGCCGCGCCAGTTTGCCCTTGAGGACGACGAAACGCGCGCCGGACATGCGCGCGGCCGCCTCGAAATCCATCATGTTCAGGCTTTCGCCGATCTCGAAATGCTCTCTCGGCTTGAAACCTTCGGGAAAAACCGGCTTGTCGCCGATTTTCCGGATTTCGACATTGTCATTCTCGTCGGCGCCTTGCGGAACCTCTGGCAGCGGGCGATTTGGAATCGCTGCGAGTTCGGCTTCCAATTCGGCGATGGCCGCGCGCTCCTGCGCCTCGATCTCGCCCATCGAAGCCTTGAGATCGGCGACTTCCTGCTTCAACTTTTCGGCCAGCGCCATGTCCTTGGCTTTCATCGCCGCGCCGATTTCCTTGGACGCGGCGTTGCGGCGCTCCTGCGCGGCCTGGGCGCGCGCGATGGCGGCGCGGCGGGCGTCGTCGAGCGCGAACAGTTTTCCGATCAGGGCGTCAGCGGCCGCTTCATCGGGCTTGCGCCGCAAAAAGTCGGCGCGAAAGCCTTGCGCGTCGTCGCGGATCGATTTGATGTCGTGCATGGGAGGCTCGTCGGTGCGGGCGAAAAGGTCAATCCGCGGCGACCGAAGTACGATTTCTCTCGATCAGCCCCACCGCGAATACCGCGCCTTCGTAAAGAAGCGCCATGGGAAGGACAAGGGAGATCATCGAAATCAGGTCGGGCGGCGTCAGAATCGCCGCGACCACGGTGATCAGGACGATCGCATAGCGCCGCTTTGCCCTCAGGAACGCCTGATCGATGATCCCGGCCTGGCCGAGCAGGGTCAGGACCACCGGAAGCTGGAAGGCGGCGCCGAAGGCGAAGATCAGGGTCATGATCAGCGACAGATATTCGCCGACCTTGGGCAGCAGTTCGATCGTCGCCTCGCCCTTGACGTTCAACTGCTGGAAACTCACCGAAAAGCGGATGAGAAAGGGCATGACCACGTAATAGACCAGCAGCGCGCCGAGAAAGAACAGGGTCGGAGTCGCGATGAGATAAGGGGCGAAGGCCTTACGCTCATGTGAATAGAGGCCGGGCGCGACAAATTTGTAAATCTGAAGCGCGATGATCGGAAAGGCGATAAAGCCAGCGCCGAACATCGACAATTTGAGCTGGGTGAGGAACTGTTCCAGGAAATGGGTAGCGATCAGCTTGGCGTTCTCGACGCCGACAACCCGGACATAGGGCTGGAGCAGGATATTGTATATCTCGTGCGAGAAATAGAAACAGGCCACGAAAGCGACGAGAAAGGCGGCCAGAGCCTTGATCAGCCGGGCGCGCAATTCGATCAGATGTTCGATCAGGGGCGCCTTGGTGGCGTCGATATCGGCCTGGGTCATGCGGGCTTCCCAGCCTGCGGCGCCGATACTGGCCCCGGGGCCACCGGCTCGGGCGCGGGCGGAGGCTGATCCTCGACGATGATGAGCCCCGCGGGCGCCGACGGCTGCTCCGGGATTGCCGGAGGCGTCTCGACTTTCGGCGCCGCCGGCGCCTCCAGCATGTCGGCGACGCGGTTCAACGCGCCTTCCATCGACGATTTTTGCTTCAGGTCGTTGAGGCTCTCACGAATTTGCGTCAGTTCGGCCTCACGCATGGCTTCGTGGAACTGGCTCTGGAAATCACTCGCCATCCGCCGCGCCTGTCCGACCAGGCGGCCGAGCATGCGCAAGGCCTCGGGGAGATCCTTGGGCGGAATGAAGATCAGGGCCACGACGCCGATCAGCAGCAGCTTGCCCACATCGAAATCGAACATCGAAGCCTCGCCGGCAATCGCGTCCCGCGCCGACCGCCCAAAAGCCAACAGCTCGCCAATAACTGGATGAAGGCGCGTGAAATCCCGAAGTTTGGCGAAACGTCCGGAAAAAAGACCGATTAAGTGTTCAGCCCGCCTTGTTCACGTCGCGCGACGCATCCACGGGCGTCGTCGCCTGATGTTCGATGGTGCGCGGCGTCTCGGCGGGCTTTGCCGGCGTATCGTCGTCGGCGAGCCCCTTCTTGAAGGCTTTGACGCCCTTGGCGACGTCGCCCATGATGTCGGAAATCTTGCCCTTGCCGCCGAACAGGATGAGCACGACCACGCCGACGAGAAGCCAATGGAACAACGACATACCGCCCATGACGGCGAACCTCCAAACAGCCCGCGTCCTGACATCGAACGCGCTTTCTTCCGGCCAAACTAATGCGCGGAAAAGGCAAAAACAAGCTTCGCTTAGATTGGGGATAAGTTCCGCCCGGCGCGATGCGCGATTATGACCCTTCAAAAGCCATGCTAAACAGATTAAGAGCAGACGCCGAGAATCGCTTTGGGCGAAAGACCCGCGCCAATCCCTAGCCCGATTGCGCCTCGCGGGACGCGCCAAAGGCCGGTCAAATTTCACGAAGGCCCACAGAATGAGCAGAACAAGCGCCTCAGCCGCCAAAACCGCCCGAGCCGGTCAAACTTCCGACAAGGTCGACGCCAAGCTGGTGCGCGAGATCGCGACCCTGTTGAGCGAGACCGACCTGACCGAGATCGAGGTGGAAAAGGGCGACCTGCGGATCCGGGTGGCGCGCCAGTCGAGCTTCGTGGCGCCAACCGTCATTCCCGCGCCCGCGTCTGTTCCGGTCTATGCGCCCGCCGCGCAGCATCATGCGCCCCCCGCCGAGCCCGCGGCGCCGGTCGTGGACCATGCCGACGCGCTGAAATCGCCCATGGTCGGCACCGTCTATCTGCGCCCAAGTCCCGACGCCAAGCCCTTCATCGAAATCGGCTCCCACGTTTCCATCGGCCAGAAAGTGCTGCTGGTCGAGGCGATGAAAACGTTCAACGACATTGTCGCGCACAAGACCGGCACGGTGACCGCCATCCTGGTCGAGGACGCGCAGCCGGTCGAATACGACCAGCCGTTGCTGGTCATTTCCTGATGTTCGAGAAGATTCTCATCGCCAATCGCGGCGAAATCGCCCTCCGCATCCTGCGCGCGGCTAAGGAGCTCGGAATCGCCACCGTCGCCGTCCATTCGACCGCCGACGCCGAGGCCATGCATGTGAAGCTGGCCGACGAATCGGTGTGCATCGGGCCGCCGGCGGCGCGCGACTCCTATCTCAACATCCCGGCGCTGCTCGCGGCCTGCGAGATCACCGGCGCCGACGCCGTCCATCCTGGCTACGGCTTCCTCTCGGAAAACGCCAAATTCGCCGAAATCCTGGCCGATCACGACATCGGCTTCATCGGCCCCAAGGCCGAACATATCCGCATCATGGGCGACAAGATCGAGGCCAAGCGCACGGCCCGCGCCCTTGGCATTCCCTGCGTGCCCGGGTCCGAAGGCGGCGTGTCCGACGACGCCGAGGCCATGCGCGTGGCCGGGGACATCGGCTATCCGGTGCTGGTGAAGGCGGCGGCCGGGGGCGGTGGCCGAGGCATGAAGGTCGCGCGGACCGCCGCGGACCTGTCCGAGGCCCTCGCGGTCGCCCGGGCCGAGGCCAAGGCCGCCTTCGGCGACGACGCGGTCTATCTTGAAAAATATCTCGAAAAGCCGCGCCATATCGAAATCCAGATTCTCGGCGACGGCCAGGGCCGCGCCGTCCATGTCGGCGAACGCGACTGTTCGCTCCAGCGCCGCCACCAGAAGGTGCTGGAAGAGACGCCCTCGCCCGCGTTGAACCAGGACCAGCGCAACCACATCGGCGAGATCTGCGCCGAGGCCATGCGCAAGCTGCGCTATTCGGGCGCCGGAACCATCGAATTCCTCTATGAGAACGGCGAATTCTTCTTCATCGAGATGAACACCCGCATCCAGGTCGAGCATCCGATCACCGAAATGATCTCCGGGCTCGACCTGCTCGTGGAGCAGATCAAGATCGCCAGCGGCGCGCCGCTGAGCTTCACCCAAGCCGATCTCGAATTGCGCGGCCACGCCATCGAATGCCGCGTCAACGCCGAGAACCCGGCGACCTTCCGCCCCTCGCCCGGCAGGATCCTATACTACCACCCTCCAGGCGGCGTCGGCGTGCGCGTCGATTCGGCGGTCTATCAGGGCTATACGATTCCGCCGTACTACGATTCTCTGGTCGGCAAGCTGATCGTGCAGGGGCGCACCCGCATCGAGGCGCTGATGCGCCTGCGCCGCGCCCTCGACGAGTTCATCGTGGACGGGATCGACACGACCCTGCCTCTGTTCCGCGCTCTGGTGCGCAACGCCGACATCCAGGACGGCGCCTATGACATCCATTGGCTGGAGAATTTCCTGGCCAAGGGCGGCATGGAAAGCTGAGTGAAGGTCGCCGCCGTCCTTCTCACCCTGTTCGCGCTCGTCGGCGCGGCGTTCTGGCTTTTCGGCGCCTCGGCGTCGACCCCCGCCCTGATCGCCGGCCTGCCCGACGACGGCATGCGCGGCGCGCCCTGCCCGGCGCGCACGATCGCCGAGGAAAAGGCCTGGCTGAAACATGGCGTCCCGCCGCCCGCCGCGCTGGCGCGGAAATTGCGCCAAAATTTTCCGCTCGGCTCGGACGCGGGCGCGCTGGAGGCTTTGTTGACGGCCCAAGGGTTCGAATTGTTCCCGCCCTGCCCCAATGACGAGAGCGTCTTCGGCGCCCGCTGGCTCAGCCGGCGCTGGGGCGAGCCCGACGCCTATGTTTTCTGGCGCGCCGACGACGCCGGGAAGCTGACCTTCCTCGACGGGCAGGTCAGCCGGACGCCGTGAGGTCTTCCCGCCCCCGAGACCGGATCGCGCTTGAGACGCGGGCGCGAAAAGCCTAGACGAAAGCGATCGCAACTTCTCGCTGGCGGCCATGACCACCTCCGATTCGACCGAAAACTTGCTGGCCCGCATCGCCGAGGCGCTGGAGCGTCTGAGCCCGCCTACGCCCTCCCGCCCCGATTTCGCCGCCGCCGACGCCTTCGTCTGGCGCGCGGAGGCCGAAACGCTGGCTCCCGTGAAAAAGGTCAGCCGGGTTGACGTGGGCCTGTTGCGCGGGGTCGACTATCTGCGCGACCAGCTTTTGGGCAACACCGAGCGATTCGCGCGCGGACTACCGGCCAATAATGTGCTGCTGTGGGGCGCGCGCGGCATGGGCAAATCGTCACTGGTCAAGGCCGCCCACGCCGAAGTCAACGCCCGGCTGGGCGGGACGCGGGATTGCTTCGGCCTCAAGCTGATCGAAATCCACCGCGAGGACATCGAATCGCTCCCCGCCCTGATGGCTGTGCTGCGCGATGCCGACGGGCGCTTCATCGTCTTCTGCGACGACCTGTCCTTCGACGGCGGCGACGCCTCATACAAGTCGCTCAAGGCGGCGCTCGAAGGCGGGGTCGAGGGGCGGCCCGCCAATGTCCTGTTCTACGCCACCTCCAACCGCCGCCATCTCCTGCCGCGGGAGATGATGGACAACGAACGCTCCACCGCGATCAATCCAGGCGAGGCGGTCGAGGAAAAGGTCTCGTTGTCGGATCGTTTCGGGCTATGGCTCGGCTTTCACAAATGCAGCCAGGACGATTACCTCGCCATGGTCTTCGGCTATGTCGACCACTATCAGCTTTCGGCGCCGGAGGAGCGGATTCGGACCGAGGCGCTGGAATGGGCGATCACCCGCGGGTCTCGTTCGGGCCGCGTGGCGTTCCAATATATCCAGGATCTCGCGGGAAGGCTCGGGCGCGGGCTGGACGGCTAGCTCGCTTTCTTCCGGCTGCTCCGCGTTGCGCCGTGCGTCGCGCTCTTGCGCGCCGTCGACCTTGCCCTTTCGAGATCGCCGCGGGCGCGCGTTTCAAGCGCCGCGCGTATTTCACCCTGGATCGCCGGAAGCTCGCCCTTCAAACGGTCGCGTTCGTCCATGGCCGCGCCGAGTTCGCCCAGAATATTGTCGTAAAAAGCCGCGAGTCCGGGCAAGGGATCGCCGCGCCCATCCTCGAGAAGCGCCTTGAGCCGCTCGGCTTCGGCAAGGCGGGCTTTGACGCGTTCGCGATGGCGCCGCTGCTTTTCGGCGCCAGTGAGAGGCCGAGTGCCAATTTGACGCATAATTCTGTCGGTCTATGTGCTGTTTTGCTAGGATTTCGTCACGATTAGGCCGCAATCAAGAGTGCGTCAACCGCAGGACTCACGCGGCGATGATCAAAGTCCGCGTCTTTTGGCGGCGCCGTTTGAGATAAATAATTTTTATTTTCAATGCCTTATGCCGCACCCTCGTCCTGCGTATCCATTTTCGCCAATTTTTCATAAAAATCACAATTTTTTGCATTGCCAATAAACAATTATTTCGAGCCTTGGCCGGGGCCTGTTGCGAATTTTCCTTTTCGGCCTTTTCAATCGGATTCTTCGCTGCTATACGGCGCCCATCGCAAGCGCGATCCCTGATAGCTCAGCCGGTAGAGCAAGCGACTGTTAATCGCTGGGTCGCAGGTTCGAGTCCTGCTCAGGGAGCCACTTTTCCCCTCGGTCGCGCGAACCGCGTTCCTGAATTGGCAAGTACGCGCTGATTCCGATCGTCCGGGGAGTGCATGATTTACGACAATATGTTCGGCGCGCCGCCGCCGGAACTCGCCGAAACCGCCCCCGGCGCGCGCAAATTCTCGCCTCTGGCTCCAGGGGCCAGCGACCTTTCAGGCGATCTGGCCGCCACCCCGCCCGGCGCGCTCGCCAATTTCGTCCTGCTCGCCCCGCCCGGCGCCGTCGAGCGCCGCGCCACGCTCGCCCTCGCGTTGCGGGCGCTTGCGCCCGGCGCGCCTTTTCTGGTCATGGCGCCCAAGGACAAGGGCGGCGGCCGAATCGCCAAGGAACTTGCCGAACTCGGCTGCCCGAGCGTGGAAAGCTCGAAACGCCACCATCGGCTGTGCGCCGCGAAGGCCCAGGGCGACGCCGACGCGATCGAGGCGGCGATCGAAGCCGGCGCCCCGCGCTTTTCCCAATCCCTCGGCCTCTGGACCCAGCCCGGCGTTTTTTCCTGGGACCGGATCGACCCCGGCTCGGCTCTGCTGCTCCGCCATCTGCCCGATTTTTCCGGCCGGGGCGCGGATTTCGGCTGCGGCCTCGGGGTGATCGCCCACGGGATTCTCGCCTCGCCCAAAGTGAAATCCCTCGTTCTGGTCGATATCGACCGGCGCGCGACCGAGCTATGCGCCCGCAATGTCGCCGATCCGCGCGTGACGATTCTCTGGGCCGATGCGCGGGGTTTGAAAAACGGACCCTTCGATTTCATCGCCATGAACCCGCCTTTCCACGAGGCGGGCAAGGAAAGCAAGGAGCTTGGCCGCGGCTTCATCGCCAGCGCCGCGGCCAATCTGCGCCCCGGAGGCCGATGCTGGCTGGTGGCCAACCGCCATCTGCCCTATGAGGCCGCGCTGGCGAAAAACTTCCGCTCGGTGACGGCGATCGCCGAGGAGGATGGCTTCAAGGTGATCGAGGCGGTGAAATGAGCGGCAAAACCATCCGGCTCGACCGCCTGCTCGCCAATCTCGGCTATGGCTCGCGGCGCGAAATTCTCCTGCTCGCTCGCGCCGGGCGCATCCGGCTCGACGGCGAGATTTTGCGCGACGCCGAGCAAAAGATCGCCCTCGACCCGTCGCTCGCCGCACGCCTCAGCGTGGATGGGGAAGAACTCGACCCCCTTCCCGGCGTCGTGCTGATGATGAACAAACCGGTCGGCGTCACCTGCTCCCGCAAGGAATCGGGCCCGCTGGTCTTTTCGTTGCTGCCCGAACGCTGGCGCCGGCGCGATCCGGCGATTTCGACCGTGGGGCGCCTCGACAAGGACACATCCGGCCTGCTGCTGCTGACCGACAACGGCGCTTTGCTGCACAGGATCATTTCGCCGCGCTCATCCACGCCCAAAACCTATCGCGCCACGCTCGACCGGCCGCTGCGCGGGGATGAGGCAAAAATCTTCGCCTCCGGCGTCCTTATGCTGGAGGGCGAGGACAAGCCGCTGCTGCCGGCGCGGATGGACGTTTGGGACGAACGCACGGCCCTGCTGACCCTTCGGGAAGGCCGCTACCATCAGGTCCGCCGCATGTTCGCCGCCGTCGGCAACCATGTGACGGCGCTCCACCGAATCTCGATCGGCGCCCTAGCTTTGCCCGGCGATCTCGCGCCGGGCGAGTTTGCCCTACTCGACGCGGAGGGAATTGCGCGGATTTTTCGCGTCGAACCAAGCTAAGTCATCGCGCGTTTCAGCCGGAACGGCGCAGATTTGCGCCCGCTGCGAATTCCCGCGTGCAACCGAACTCATTTTTGCCGCGCCGGAGGAGGCCTTGCGATCCGCCGCCCCGCCAGAAACCCGACACATCGTCGAAACCGACATTCCGGCGCGACTGGAGCGTCTGCCCTGGAGCGGTTTTCACCGTCTGGTGGCGGCGGCCCTTGGCGTCACCTGGATTCTCGACGGACTGGAAGTGACTCTGGCCGGATCGGTCGCCGGCGCCCTGAGAACAAGTCCGGCGCTCGCCATGAATGATTCCGACGTCGGGTTGGCGGGCAGCGCCTATCTCGCCGGGGCGGTGCTCGGCGCCATTCTGTTCGGCTGGCTGACCGATGGTCTTGGGCGAAAAAAGCTGTTTTTCATCACCATCGCGGTCTATCTCGTCGCCACCGCTTTGACCGGGCTCGCCTGGAGCAAGGCGAGTTTCTTCGTTTTCCGGTTCCTGACGGGCGCAGGAATCGGCGGCGAATATTCGGCGATCAATTCGACCATTCAGGAACTGGTCCCGGCGCGCTATCGCGGCTTCACCGACCTCGTCATCAATGGCGGCTTCTGGCTTGGCGCCGCCCTCGGCGCGCTGGTCGCCATCGTGCTGCTCAACCCGGCCCTGCTCCCGCCGGATCTGGGCTGGCGTCTCGCCTTCCTCGCCGGCGCCGGGATCGGGCTCGTCGTCTTTTTAATGCGTATGTGGTTGCCGGAAAGCCCACGCTGGCTTGTCCTGCACGGCCGCGAGACCGAGGCGGAAAATGTCGTGGCGCGGATCGAGCGCCGCTTCCGCGACCTCGGATTTGCGCTTCCCCACGCGAGCGAGCCGCGCATCCGGCTGCGCGCGCGCGACCGCACGCCGATCCGCGACGTGCTGAACGTGATGTTCCGCCGCTATCGGCGGCGCGCCGCTGTCGGCCTGACCCTGATGGCGGCGCAGGCCTTTTTCTACAACGCGATCTTCTTCACCTACGCCCTGGCGCTGGCGAAATTCTACCATGTCCGCCCGGAGCGGGTCGGCTGGCATGTGCTGATGTTCGCCATCGGCAATTTCCTCGGGCCGGTGGTTCTCGGGCGGTTGTTTGACGTCTGGGGCCGCAGGATGATGCTGGCTCTAACCTACGGTCTGACCGGAGCGCTGATGATCGCCTGCGCTTTGCTGTTTCTGGACGATCGTCTGAACGCGTTCACGCAAACATTGGGCTGGATGACGGTGTTCTTCTTCGGGTCGGCGGCGGCGAGCGCGGCCTATCTCACCGTCAGCGAGACATTTCCGATTGAAATTCGCGCGCTGGCGATCGGGCTGTTCTATGCCTTCGCCACCGCGATCGGCGGGGTCGCCGCGCCTTTCCTATTCGGCCGATTGATCGGAAGCGGCGCGCGCGAAAATCTTTTCGCGGGCTATCTTTTCGCCGCCGTCCTGATGCTGGCGGCGGCCGTCGTCGCCGGGGCCTTCGCCGTCGCGGCGGAGCGCAAGCCGCTGGAACAGGTCGCGACGCCCCTGTCGTCGGAAGACTGAACTTCACGTCGGCGCGAAGACGCTCGCAGTGAACTTTCGCGTGTTTTTGGCGTAAAAGCCAAGCGTCATGCCATCGTCGTCCGCCCTCGTCTGGTTCCGCAACGATCTCCGCGTCTCCGACCACCCCGCCTTGACGGCGGCGGCGGCGAGCGGCCTGCCGCTGCTCTGCCTTTACATTCTCGATGTGGAAAGCCCCGGCCTGCGCCCGCCCGGCGGCGCCAGCCGCTGGCGGCTCGATCGCGCCCTTGCGGCGCTGGAAGCGGATCTCGCGGCGCGCGGCGGAAAACTGCATTTTCTGCGCGGTTCGGCCGAAAGATTGCTCCCCGACGTCGCGCGCGCGGCGCGCGCGGACAAAATCTTTTGGAGCCGGCGCTACGGCGGGGCGGAAATCGCGCTCGACACGCGGCTGAAGGCGGCTTTGCGCGAAAGCGGCCGCGAAGTCCGCAGCTTCAGCGCCTCGCTTCTTGCCGAGCCCTGGCAGGTCAAATCGAAATCCGGCGGGGGCTTCAAGGTCTTCACCCCGTTCTGGCGCGCCTTGCGCGAAAAAATCGGGCCCCAAGCGCCCCTGCCCGCGCCGCCGGCTCTTGTGGCCGCGCCCTGGCCGGGCGAGGCGCCGGAACCCCTTGCCCGCGAGGCCTTGGCTCTGGCGCCGGCCAAGCCGAACTGGGCCAAAGACTTTCCCGATCCCGACGCCGGCGAAGCCGGAGCGCAAAAGAGACTCCTCGAATTTCTCGATCGCAAAGTCGCGTCCTATCCAGCCCATCGCGACCGCCTCGACCTCGACGGGACATCGCGACTTTCCGCCCATCTCCATTTCGGCGAGATTTCTCCGCGCCGGATTTTTGCCGCGGCCCCGCCCTCGAGCGGCGGCGACAAATTTTTGGCCGAACTCGGCTGGCGCGAATTTTCGTACCATCTGCTCCATGCCCATCCCGAATTGAGCTGGCGTAATTTCAATCCGCGCTTCGACGATTTTCCCTATCGCAAGGACGAGGCGGCGCTGGAGGCCTGGCGGCGCGGGAAAACCGGTTATCCCGTCGTGGACGCGGCGCTGCGGGAATTATGGACGACCGGCCATATGCACAATCGCGCCCGCATGATCGTCGCGTCGTTTCTCGCCAAACACCTGCTGATCGACTGGCGCGAAGGCGAGAAATTTTTCTGGGACGCGCTGGCCGACGCCGACGAGGCCAACAATGCCGCAAGCTGGCAATGGGTCGCCGGCTGCGGCGCCGACGCCGCGCCCTACTTCCGCATTTTCAATCCGGTGCTCCAGGGCGAGAAATTCGATCCCGACGGCGCCTATGTCCGCCGTTTCTGCCCCGAATTGGCGGGCCTGCCCGCCGCTTGCATCCACAAACCCTGGGCCGCGCCGGAAGCCGTGCTCGCGGAAGCCGGCGTGAGGCTGGGCGAAACCTATTCCGAACCCATTCTCGATCACGATTTCGCCCGCCGCCGCGCGCTCGACGCGCTTGCCGCCGTCGCGCGGGGCCGCTAGCGTGGCGGCAACCATTCGCTCGGGCAGGTCATGAAAGTCACGTCATCGGTTCTCGACGCCATCGGCGGCACGCCGCTCATCAAATTGCGCGCCGCCTCGGAAGCCACCGGCTGCGACATTTACGGCAAAGCGGAATTCATGAATCCCGGCGGGTCGATCAAGGACCGCGCCGCGCTGGCCATCGTCCGCGACGCCATCGCGCGCGGCGCGCTCAAGCCCGGCGGGACGATCGTCGAAGGCACGGCGGGCAACACTGGCATCGGCCTGACCCTGGTCGCCAGCGCCTTGGGCTTTCGCACTGTCATCGTCATTCCCAACACCCAGTCGGAAGAGAAAAAAAGCTTTTTGCGCCTGCAGGGCGCGGAACTGATCGAGGTTCCCGCCGTCCCCTACGCCAACCCCGACAATTACGTGAAATATTCCGGCCGGCTGGCGGCGGAGTTGGCGGAAAAGAATCCTGCCGGCGCGGTCTGGGCCAATCAGTTCGACAATGTCGCCAACCGCCAGGGGCACGAGGAAACCACCGGCCCGGAAATTTTCGACCAGCTCGGAGGCAAGCTCGACGGTTTCATTTGCGCGGTCGGCACGGGCGGGACCCTGGCGGGAGTCGGCCGGGCGCTGAAAGCGCGCAAACCGGCGATAAAAATTGGTCTCGCCGATCCGATGGGCGCCGCCCTTTATTCCTATTACACCGCAGGGGAGCTGAAATCGTCCGGCTCCTCGATCACCGAGGGCATCGGCCAGGGCCGGATCACCGCCAATCTCGTGGACGCGCCGATCGACATCGCCTACCAGATTCCCGACGAGGAGGCCTTGCCGATCCTGTTCGACCTCGCAAGGCAGGAAGGCCTGCTGCTCGGCGGCTCCTCGGCGATCAATGTCGCCGGAGCCATTCGGCTGGCCCGCGACCTCGGCCCCGGCAAGACCATCGTCACGATCCTGGGCGACTCCGGCGCGCGCTATGCGTCGAAGCTTTACAATCCGGAATTTCTGCGCGGGAAAGGCTTGCCGGTTCCCAGCTGGCTGGCGTGATGGGGGCTGTATTCGAGGAACGCTGTTTCGGCCCGGGTCCGTAATAGCGGATTGTGGATTTCGTAGGATTTCCGTGCAACCCCATGAAACCCCACCCATCGGTTGCCGCAACGACGACCATTGTAACCAATTATCGACTCACGCAGTCGCTCGCGGCGGCCGTCCCGGTCCGAAAGGTCGGCGAGCACGACGAAAGAAGGCCTTTTCGACTTCCACGATAATGAAGAGCGCCACGCCGGCGGCGATAACCTCGGTCCAAGTGACGTGGCCTAGCGCCGTCGTGCCAAACAGTTCCTGCATCCACGGGACGTAGGTGAAGAGGAGCTGGACAATCACAACCAAGCCAATGGCTATCAGCACCGGAAGGCTTCCGAACAATCCTTGCCAAGTCATAGACGATGCGGACAAGTACCGCGCGCTGAAGAGGTAGGCCACCTCGCAGGCAACCAAAGTGTTGACCGCCGTGGTTCGCGAGGTTTCGAGGCTTGCTCCTTTGGCGATCTCCAGCTCGAACAGGCCGAGTGTGGCGAAGAGCATCAGAACCGACACGAAACCCACGCGCCAAATGAAATGGCCGGACGCAAGCGGTTCCTGCGGCGAGCGCGGCGGACGCGCCATGATGTCGTGTTCGGGCGGTTCGAAGGCCAGCGCGAGTCCGAGCGTCACCGCCGTAACGAGATTAACCCAAAGAATTTGAACCGGCGTTACAGGCAGCACGCTGCCGAACGCTATCGCGAAAATAACGATCAGGGCCTCACCGCCGTTCGTCGGAAGAATATACAGGATTGTCTTTTTCAGGTTGTCGTAGACTGTGCGCCCTTCTCGCACGGCATGTACGATAGTGGCGAAGTTGTCGTCCGCGAGGACCATTTCGGCCGCTTCCTTCGCGGCTTCCGTCCCCTTGACGCCCATGGCGATCCCGATGTCGGCCCGTTTGAGCGCTGGGGCGTCGTTGACGCCGTCGCCGGTCATGGCCACGATCTGACCCTGGCTCTGGAGGGCCTTGACAAGCCGCAGCTTGTTTTCCGGGCTGGTGCGCGCGAATACCGACGCGCGCGAAACGGCGTCGGCTAGCTCGGCGTCCGCCATTGCGTCAAGGTCTCGCCCCGTCATCACCTTTTCGGCAGCTGCGAGGCCCAATTCACGCGCAATCGCGCTCGCTGTCACAGCATGATCGCCCGTAATCATCTTCACCGTTATGCCGGCCGCGAGGCACTCGGCAACGGCTTCGATAGCTTCGCTCCGCGGTGGATCAATCAAGCCAAAAAGGCCGAGAAAAGTCAGCCCGCCCTCGACGTCCGCAAACACGAGTTGACGATGATCGTCACGGGTCCGCTTGGTCGCGACGGCCAGCACACGCTGCCCTTTCGCCGCGATGGCTTCGATTTGAGAGAGCCAGCGATCAGCAGAGAGTGAAACTAGCGCGCCATTTGAGAAAAGTTCCCATTGGCACATCTCGAGAAGACGCTCTGGCGCGCCTTTTACGTAGATAAAACCATTTCCAATATGATCGTGGTGCAGTGTCGCCATAAAGCGGTGCTGCGCCTCGAAAGGGATTTCGTCGGTTCGCGGATAAGCCTTCGATTCATCTCGAAGATCGAGACCGCCCTTCAGGGCCGCCGTCAGCAACGCGCCTTCCGTAGGGTCACCATCAACGCCCCATATGCCGTTCTTCTTAATCAGGACCGAATCATTGCACAGTGCGGCCGCGCGTAGCGCCTCGATAAGATTCTGCGCCCCGTTCGCCGTGGCGTCTCGCCCGCTCTGGCTGAATGCGCCATGGGGATCGTAGCCGATTCCAGAGGTCTCGTAGGTCGATTCAGCGGTGACAGCCGTGCGCACGGTCAACTCATTGCGCGTCAGCGTGCCCGTCTTGTCCGAGCAGATCGTCGTGACCGAGCCGAGTGTTTCGACAGCGGGTAGCCGGCGGATAATCGCGTTGCGGCGCGCCATTCGTTCGACACCGATTGCCAGCGCTATCGTTATGATCGCGGGAAGGCCTTCGGGGATGGCGGCGACCGCTAATCCGACCGCCGCCATGAACACTTCGGCGGCGGGGAAGCTCCAAACCCAATTACCGACCGCGAATACTGCGGCCGCGAGCGCCAGAATGACCACGGTGAGCCATCGTCCGAAGTCGCTCATGCGCCGCAAGAACGGGGTTGCGAGGCTTTCGACCTCGGACAGCATCGCGCTGATTCTGCCGATTTCGGTGGCCATGCCGGTCGCAACGACGACGCCGGTTCCCTGGCCATAGGTCACCACGGCGCCGGAGTAAGCCATTGAAGTGCGATCCCCGAGCAGCGCGTCGGGCGCGACAGCCACGATGTCCTTCTCGACCGGAACCGATTCGCCGGTCAACGCCGCTTCTTCGATCTGTAGCGTCTTCACCCGCAGGAGACGCAGATCAGCGGGCACCTTGTCTCCCGATTGCAGAAAAACGATGTCGCCTGGCACGACGGATTCGGCAGGCACAATGAGCCGGCGCCCACTGCGTACGACGGTTGCCTGGAGGGAGAGCATTTTTCGAACGGCGTCCATCGCGTGTTCGGCCTTGCCCTCTTGAACAAATCCAATGACGGCATTGATTGTCACCACCGCGACGATCACGCCGGCATCCACCCAATGGCCCAGGAAGGCGGCGATGGCGCTCGCCGCGAGAAGCACATAGATCAGGACGTTGTGGAATTGCGCCAGTAATCGAGTGAGCGCGCCGCGCCGCCTCGCGGATGGGAGCCGATTAGGACCGTAGTGCGCGAGCCGACGTGTGACCTCGGCGTCGTTCAAACCCATAGTCGACGAGTCCAAGCGTTGAAGCACGACCTCGACGGGCAGGGCCGACCAATTCTCCGCTTTCTCCACGGGCTTGTTCATTCGCCGAAGTCCTTGAGTTCGGGTGAGGCAGGGATGCGGGGGTTACGGGGACGCTATACGAAAGTCCCCGTCCTCCACGCCCCCACCGACATTTCTGTGACTGTGGAGGAAACATGGGTATCCAGAATGGCGAGCATTTAATGCCAAAAGCTAGCCGATCGCGCCCTTTGCAGCAATCAAACGCGCCGCAGCCGAAAGCGCCCAATTCAAAAAACTTCTCTCTGCCGGCCAAAGCCTCTACTCTGATCGCGAAAGGGAGGAGCCTTTGACCGAGACTCATCTGGTTTCCACCGACTGGCTCGGCGAGCGTCTTGGCGCGCCGGGGATCGCCGTGGTGGACGCTTCCTGGCACATGCCCGACGCCAACCGCAGTGGGGCGCAAGAATTTCGCGCGCGGCACATTCCCGGCGCGGTGTTCTTCGACATCGACGCCATCGCTGACAAATCGACCGATCTGCCGCACATGCTGCCCGATCCGGTCGCCTTTTCCAGCGCCATGCGCAAGCTCGGGATCGGCGACGGCATGAGCATCGTCGTCTATGACAGCCACGGCCTGTTCTCGGCGCCGCGCGTGTGGTGGACTTTTCGCGCCTTCGGCAAGCGCGACGTTTTCATCCTCGACGGCGGCCTGCCGAAATGGCTTGCGGAAGGGCGCGCGACCGCGGAGGGCGAGGCTCTGCCGCAACCCCGCCATTTCACCTGCCGGCTCGACCACGCATTTGTCGCGGCGCGCGACGACGTGAAAACGGCGAGCGCGCGGGCCGGCGAGACGGGCGCCCCGCAGATCGTCGATGCGCGTTCGGCCGCGCGCTTTCGCGGCGAGGAAGCCGAGCCGCGCGCCGGCGTGCGCTCGGGCCGGATTCCGGGCTCGTTCAATCTCCATTGGGAGGCCCTGTTGTCCGACGGAAGGCTGAAGCCGCCTCATGAGTTGGCGGCGGCTTTCGAAGGCGCCGGCGTCGATCTTGCCCGCCCGGTTATAACCACCTGCGGGTCGGGCGTCACCGCAGCGATCCTGTCGCTGGCGCTCGCCACGCTCGGCCGCGAAACCGCACCGGTCTATGACGGCTCCTGGTGCGATTGGGGAGGCTGCCCCGATCTGCCGCTCGCCACAGGCCCGGCATGAGGCGCGTCCAGGCGTAAAATGCGTGATTTCACAGTCTTTTTCATTGAACGATAGGCAATTTGCCTCCGAATTGATCAAATTGACGCCAAAATGTCCGCGCGGGCGCTTTTCCGCCGCGCGGCGCGGTGCTATGAGGCTTGCGTCCAACGCGAAGCGGCGCGACAAGCCGGCGCGTGAGACTGGAGAACCGCCCAGGCATGAAAAAAGTCGAAGCGATCATCAAGCCCTTCAAGCTCGACGAGGTGAAGGAAGCCCTCCAGGAAGCCGGCATGCACGGCATCACCGTCACCGAAGCGAAGGGTTTCGGCCGGCAGAAGGGCCATACCGAGCTCTATCGCGGCGCCGAATATGTCGTGGACTTCCTGCCCAAGGTCAAAATTGAGCTGGTTTTGACGGACGACGCCGTGGACCGCGCCATCGAAGCCATTCGCAAGGCCGCCCAGACCGGCCGCATCGGCGACGGCAAGATCTTCATTTCCAATATCGAGGGCGCGATCCGTATCCGCACCGGCGAGACCGGTCCCGACGCGGTCTGACGGCCTTCGCCGAATTCTCTCCTTCAACGTCATCTCAAAAGAAGAGGCGCATCAATGACGACTGCCAAGGACATTCTAAAAAAAATCAAGGACGAAGACATTAAATACGTCGACCTCCGCTTCACCGATCCGCGCGGCAAATGGCAGCATGTGACCTTCGACATTTCGCTCGTCGATGAGGAATTCTTCTCCGAAGGCCAGATGTTCGACGGCTCGTCGATCTCCGGCTGGAAGGCGATCAATGAATCCGACATGAAGCTCATGCCCGATCCGGCCACCGCCACCATCGACCCCTTCTTCTCGGCCTCGACCCTGTCCATCGTCTGCGACGTTCTCGAACCGCTGACCGGCGAGCCCTATCACCGCGATCCGCGCGGCATCGCCAAGAAGGCCGAAGCCTATCTCAAGAACAGCGGCATCGGCGACACCGCCTATTTCGGCCCGGAAGCCGAATTCTTCGTCTTCGACGACGTGCGCTTCAAGGCCGATCCCTATAACACCGGCTTCATCCTCGATTCGTCCGAACTGCCGACCAATTCCGACACCCCCTATGAGGGCGGCAACCTGGGCCACCGCGTCCGCACCAAGGGCGGCTATTTCCCGGTCCCGCCGGTCGACTCCGCCCAGGACATGCGCGGCGAAATGCTCGCGGCCATGGCGGCCATGGGCGCGCATGTCGAGAAGCACCACCACGAAGTGGCCTCGGCCCAGCACGAACTCGGCCTCAAGTTCGGCACGCTGACCACCATGGCCGACCACCTGCAGATCTATAAATACGCGATCCACATGGTCGCCCATTCCTATGGCAAGACCGCGACCTTCATGCCGAAGCCGATCTATGGCGACAACGGCTCGGGCATGCATGTCCACCAGTCGATCTGGAAGGGCGGCAAGCCGGTCATGGCCGGCAACAAA
>JAKAJL010000026.1 GCA_021813805.1 Pseudomonadota bacterium
TCAATAAGCTGAAGCAGTTGCGTGGCATCGCCACCCGCTATGACAAGGACCCGTTGAACTTCCTCGCCGCGATCAAACTCGCCGCCGCGCGCATCTGGATGAAAGCGTTATGAGTCTACGGCCTAGACCAGTCAGGCGAATAGGCGATCAGGTTTTTCCATGCCGTCAGATTCTTGGTCAGGCCTGCGCCGTCAAAGACCGAGCGAACATCGGCGGCAAGCTGCGTCAGGCCGGCGACGAAAGGGTAATCCCAAATCGCGTGGCCGTCGGCGTCAGTCGCGCCGGCGGGCGTCCAGTTCGGGCCTCGAACGACCTCAAGCCCGCGTAATTCGGAGCCGATCAGGAACAGATCGACGCCGCCCGCGACGACGCAGAGATTGGCGTAATGGAGGATCATCCGGCGATAAGTGTAATCGCTCGACGATCCCGAATAGACCACCGTCAGATTGTTTGCGTCAGGGGTGAACTGCGAGGTCGCGGCGGAACCGAGGAACGCGCTGACCGCCGAAGTCGCCGCGCTGGACAAGTCCGGTGAATAGGTGATCCACCCGCGCCAGGGCTCGCCCGTCACGTCCATGAGGATGAACGGATAGAAGATTACGCGGAAGCCGCGCGATTTCAGATCTTGAATGCAGCGGACGACGCTCTGGTCCGACGGCGTGCCGCCATAGGTGAAACTGCCGTTGGTCAGAGAAATCGGGATCAGCCCGGAGGACGCCTGGGTCAAGTTCGAACATTGCCAGTTGGCCCCAGCCCAGGCCGAGCCGGTCCAGCTCTCGAACAAGCCCGCGACATAGGTGGTCGAGGGATAAATCTGGCATGAGGCCGCATTGGTCGAATTGCCGAACCATGCGATGACGAGCGCGACCGTCTGGCATTCGGGGTGCGCCGCCTGCAATTGGTCGAGCGCATAGGAATAGTCGGTCTTGGTCCCGCCCGGCGCGTAGTAGCAATTGATCGGCGCAGAGGGCATGAGGGCGCCGGTCCCGTAAGGGCCGCCGGTCGGGTTCCAGCGTGCGCCTTGCGCCGGAACGGTGTCGTAGGAGAATTCCCCTGTCGCCGGGAGAAGGCAGACGCCGAAAACTTCAGCCATGCGTCACATCGTCGCCAGTCGGCGAAGCCCCAGATGGTCGCCGTTCTTCATCGCCTGATTCATCGCGGTCATGATCTGGCGCGAATTGTTGGACAGCCAGTTTTTGACCGAGCCGGCGTCGAGGGCGGAGACGTTCAGATGAATGTGGGTGTCGCCGCTCGACGCCGCGCCACCGGCGGCGGCGCCGTTCGCCGCATTGGACAGCATCGAGCGGAAGGCGCCGGCTTCCGCCGCCGGCATGACCATTTCGTTGCGGTGGACCATGGCGACCTGATCCTGGTCGATCTGCCACGCGCCGATGTCGAAGGCCGTCATCGACAGCACCGCGCCCTTGACCGCCGCGCCTTCGGCGACCGCCGCCGGGCCGATGAAAGGCGCCATGAAAGCGGTCGCGCCCGCGCCGGCGGCGGCGGAATCAACGGTGATGGATTTGACGGCGTTGGCGATCATCGACGAGATCCCGCTCATCGCTTCCCCGCTGGCGACGCCTTCGCGCGCGGCGGCGCCAGCCAAGGCGGCGGCCGTTTTCTGGCTCTCCGCCGTCTGCGACAGGATAACGAGCGCGATTTGCCGCTTCGCCCAGTCGGCGACGATCTGAACGCCCATGCGAATGAATTGCGAAACGACGGATCGCGCCACCGAGGCCATCGCCTGACCAAAGGTCCGTCCACGATAAATCATGGCCGTCAACCCGGATGAAAACGAGGACGCCATCGAATCCACGACGCGATCCATCGCCCGGACAATTTGCTCGACCGACTGCAACATGATCTTCTGGCTTTGGAGCGCATATTTTTCGTCGAGCGTCTGCATCCGGTTCAGGACCGCCTCGCGCTCGCGCACACTCAGACCGCCAAGCTGCGATTCCTTTTTTAGCGCCTCCCGCTCAGCCAGATATTCCTGGTCAAGCGCCGTTTGTGTGGCCGCGAGACGTTCGTTCGCGCTCAGAATCTTCAGTTTGGTCAGTTCGTCATAAAGCGCCTTCTTTTCGGAGTAGCTGGCCCGCTCCGCCGCGATTTCGGTGTTGATCTCAGAAAGGCTTGTTTGCGCGGCCTGTTGCTGAGAAGCGCCGGCCTCGCGCGACGCCTCTCCCACTTTCGCCAGCGCGCCGGCGGCGCCTGTTCCAAAGGCGGAAAAGGTCAGCGATGTCCGGCCGAGGCTGGTGGAGACATGATCGACGCCGGTCGGCAAGGTCTTGAGCGCCGCCGAAACGCGCGCGACGCCGTCGAGAAAGTCGGACGGGTCGGCGCCGAAGGAAATCGAAACATTGGAATCGGCCATGCCATCTCTCCTTGCGCGCGCGACGCAGTCAAATCCGTCCGGATGGGAAAAGTCCGCGCAAGGCCGCGACGGCCTCGCCCGTGGACCGGCGCTTCGGCTCCCACACGCCCAGCCCAGTCGCAATCGCCGCGAGCAAGGCCGACGGAGGCGGGTTTTCGCGCCAATATTCGTGCCGGGCGACGATCCGCGGAAAAGTCAGTTCGCCTTCCAGGGCGTCAGTCCACGCCTCCCCCGCCAGCTGGCAATATTGGGCGACGATCCGATCGAAGTCCGGATCGTCGATCTTTACTCCCCCGGCGCCTGCCCTTCCGTCGCCGTGAACAGGCCCGTTTGCCGGGCGATCACGCCAAGCGCCGCGATCAGTTCGGGAAAGGCCGCCTCAAGATCGAGCAGATTGTCGCGGGAAAAATCGGGATAGGCCCGGGTCAATCCGCAATGGACGACATCGATCATCAATTCGACGTCGTCCTTGTCGAGCAGGCTCGCGCCGAGCGGGTCGCCGGCCGCGATCCGCGCCTGGATGGCGTTGAGGCGCGGCATCAATTTCAAGAGGCCGGGCACGACCAGGCGCGCCTGGCGCAAGGCGAGCGTCGGAACGAAAAATTCCTGACCGCCGAGCGCGACGACGGGCGCGCGCGCGCAATCGCTTTTCGGATCGGGCCTCATATCAGACCGCCGTATTGATTTCGCCGATGGCGTTGGCCGCATTGGCGAGCGCCTCGAAATCGAGTTCGGGAACCGCGAAATCCTGCGTCTTCGACGCGATGCTGAGCTTGCTCGACACGCAATTGTAGAGACGCAGCGACCATTGCGCACCGGCGATATTGGGATTGGTTTGATAGAAGTCGATCTGGAAGGTCGGCGCGGTTCCCATCACCCTGTTCGAGATCAAGGCGCGCGAGCCGCCGCTCGTCTGGGTGTAGGAATAGGACACGAGCACCGCCTTGCCCGCATCGCCCGAATTGAACGTATAGACGCCCGCGCCGACGCTGTACTGGCCAACGGCGGGCGCCGACGCGACCTTGACCAGGGCGAGGCCGCTCGCCGCATAGACGACGCCGAGATCCACGTCGAAATTTCCCGCGTTCGCGGCGGTATAGACAAAGGGCGCCGACGAAGACACGGAGCCGGCTTCGTTATAGGACCACATTTTCTGACCCGGATTATAGGTCTGTCCAAAGAAACAATTGTTGAAGAGAGGGCCATCGATATTGGCGAATTTGGCCTTGCCGGTAATCTTTCCTTCGCCGCGCGCCAAAGCGATCGGAAACTGATATTGGCCGAACAATTGTTTCGAGGAAAAGCTGATGTCGATCGAGGCGTCCTGCAATGTGCCGAACTGCACGGGCGTCGCATTGGCGCCGGATGGCGTCGCGATCAGCACGCCCGAACCGAAGGCGACCGAGGTAATGTTCGACATGGATCATTGCTCCTGAAGAAGGGCGGCCAATCTCGCCTTCAAGGCGTCGACCGCGGCCCGGACATGATTGAAGATTTCGGTGGCGCGCGAGACCGGCGAATGGTGAATGGTCTCGACGAACCAAGACTCGATTTCCGCCTCGATCCGCGGACCAAGGTCGGGGGTTACTTCTGTGCGCTCGTTCAAGGCGAACTCCTCGATTTTCGTCGCCGTGCGACGCGTCAGGGAATCAGGATTTTCAAAGGCGCCAGCGCGAAGCCCTGCCCGTCCAAATCACCTGGGTCCTTGACGATCCGGCCTTCGATCCGACAGCTTTGGACCAGGCCGCCAAGCGTCTGCCGGCCGGTTCTCGGATCGGGCGCGAGCGCCGCGACCAGGGCTTCGATGGCGATATTGAGCGCGCTGGCCGGCACGCTGGCCGGATCGCGCCCCGCCGAGACATAAATCAGGAGATCGACATTCAGCGTTGTCTTGCTCGGGAAATTGTCGCCGGCGTAAGCGACATTTTCTCCGTGCTCGCCGATGAACAGGGCGGGCTGATCCGCCGGCGCGACGTCACTCCACAATTTCACGCGGCGCGAGAGCGAGGCCCATGTGCTGTAGCCGTTGATCGGCGCCGCGAATTGCGCTCGCGCCAGACAGGCGGACAGCGCCTGCATGATCGCCTCGCGGATGCTGGTCATGAGGACCCTTTCAGATTGTCGGCGGTCGCGACGACCACGTCCTGGAGGCCCTGGGCGATATCGTCGGTCTGCTCGCCGAGCGCCGAGCGCAGATAGGACCGCGCGGCGAAAGTCGATCCGGGATTCTGGATCCGCGGCGCGAAAATCTGCTTCCCGTCGATCAGGAACGAAAGAGCTTTCGCCTTGTCGGGCAGGATTTCATGGGCCGAAGTCTTTCCGCCGAATTCCAGGATCGCCGCATAGGGCGCATCGCCGTTGGCGTAGATCGTGGCGGCGATCAGCGCGTCCCGTGGCTCGACGTCCACTTCGATCGAGTCGCGCAAGACGCCGCTGCGGCAGTTCAAAACGCCGCCATCCAGATTGACCTCGACCACCTGGGAATAAAGCGCCTGGGCCTGGTTCTGGACTTTTTCGGTCAAGGCGGCGCGCAACCTGTCGGGAAGCGCGTCCAGGCTTGCGATCAACTGCGAAGCGCCATTGAGGCTGAGGCCGAGCATTTTTCAGTTCGCGATGATGCGCGCGAAATTGCGCAAGGCCAACGCCACGAAATCCGGCATGGCGGTCAGGCGAAAGGCCGCGGTTTCCTGGCCGCCGAGACTCTTCGAGATCATGCCGATGCGTTCGCGATAGCGATAGCGGTCGGCCGCCCACTCCAGCGCGCAGAGAGCCAGATCGGCCGGCGCATAGCCGTAGTTCAGCACAACAGTCTGGCCGGCGTCGGCGGCGGAAAAATAATAGCCGCCGACGCGGTCGAGAACATATTGGCCCTGACCAGGGTTTTCCGCGACGCCCGTCAGCGCGGCGCCGCTGACGTAAGCGACGCCCATGTCGCAGACGAAGGCGCCGTAAGGCTGCCCGGCCTGGACAAGATAGGGGGCCGCCGAGGGGACCACGGCCGTCTCTCCGCTCACCTGATAGCCCGCGCGATAAGCGACTGAAATATTCTGCCAGCCGCGCGGGAAAAGACCGCCGCGCAGGATCACCTGCTGCATCGCGCCGGGAGGCTCCAGGTCGGAGGTTTCAAGAACCCACCCGGCGCTTTGTGGCGTCGCCGCCGGCGCAACGACCTGACCGTTGACGCTCACCGAGGACACCGAGACCACCGGCCAATGCCGCAGCTGGATTCGGTCGCGGCCATTGCCATCGAAGACATCGACGACATCCCGGGGCCAAATGAAGGGCCGGTTGAGATAAGCCGCGATCGCCCGGCTGATCTGGCTGATCAACGCGGACAGCACGATATCGTCGCCGCTCGATTGCACGCCGAGATGCGCCTTCAATTGCGCCAAAGAAATCAGATCGCCCGACGCCATGATCAGTTCACCCTTTCGCACCGCGAGCGCCCGCGCGCCGGACGGCGGAAAACCGCCGCGTCGCCAGGCTTCGGCTCGGCAAACGCCGCGCAGCCATGAGGCGCCAGTTCCTCGATCAAGTCGTCGCCCGCTTCGAACAGACCCGACTGATCCGGCACAAAGGTTTCGCCCGCGCAGAAAAGCGCGGTCACGCCCTCGGGCGCCCGATATTTCATCTCGCAACTCCGTCGTGGAAGCGCCGGCGCCGCCTTGCCGCGGGGCGGCGCCGATCAGGCGTCAACCGTTGCCGATATTGCTGATGACCGACATGCTCGGGGGGAAATAATGCTGAAGCACTTCGTCGGCATAGACGCCATATTCGTAGCGCCGGGCCCTCAGCGGCCATTCGATCTGGTAATAGTCCTGCCGGGTGCGCACCTGGATCACATTGCCGACATTGGCCAGCGGATAGGGCAGCCTGCGGGTCAGGAACAGCATCGTGCCGGGCGGCATGTTGGGATGGATCTTGACGTCGAGCGACTTGGCGCCGGCCAGCGAATATTTGTTCTTGTAGGTCGTCACCATGACGCCGCCGCCGATGGCGTCCTGGCTCGAATCGAAGATGAAGCGCTGGGCGCCGGTCGCGCCACCCGCGAGAATCTTCTTCGAAATATTGTTCGCTTCCTGCGCCGAGACCCAGATCTCGTCCGGCGAGAGACGATAGAGATTCCAGTTCGCCTGAAGCACATTCTCGATCTCGACGATGCCGCCGGCGCCGTCGGCGGTCAGCGGCGTGCCGACGCCGGCGGAGCCGGTCGGCTGCACGATGACATTCGCGCCGGAACTGGGCAGGAGCGCCTGGGTGAGCAGGCCGTCGAAAGAGAGCGCATTGGACGACCAGTCGGACGTCGGCAGCGAAGCGGCGGTCTGGGTTCCGTTCGCGGCGGCGGCGATCGCCACGCTGTTGATGGTGGTGATGGCGCCGAGCGTCTCCGAACTGGCTGGGCCCCAATACCAGGCATAGCCGAAAGCGCCGCGGGTGGTCGCGACCGTCGCGGTGACGCTGCCGGTCGAGCCGGTCGTGGCGACGGTGGCGTTGGCGGATTTCTGGGAGGCGCCGCCCCCGAATGTATCGACCGAACCATCGGCGTTGGCGCGGGTGATCGACGCCTGGACGCCGGTCGAGACAGAGGAATTCATCAAACCGTCGAGGGTCAAGGCGACGCAGATCACGGACCAGGTCCCGGCGGCCAGCGAACCGCCGCTGTTCGAGGCCGCCAGCGTCGGCGTCGCGGTCGCGCCGAGCGCCAGCGACGTATTGCCGCCAAGGATCATGGCCTCTTCGCCGATCATCAGCGCCTCAAGGCCGGTCTGGGCCGCGAGCGCCCGGATGTCGTCGAAATTCTGGCCGGCGTACTGGGCCTCGAAATCGACATTGGTCTCGATGCCGATGCCTTTGTAGGTCGCCACGTAATTGTTGGTGGTCACCGCCTGGACCGCGCCGCGATTGCCGCCGGAAACGCCGATGCGCAAGCCGGATGAATTGATCGCGGTGATGGCGCGCCAGGCCGCCTGAATGCCGCCCTTGCCGGAAACGCGCGGGATCGAATTGCGCAAGGGCGTCAGCACCGGATAGAGCAGTTTGGCGCCGGCTTCGAGGTCGTAATAGGTCAGGCCCGAAGTGGCCGAGGCGCTCTCGGGATAAGTGGATTTTTCAAGGCTGGCGAAACGCGGATCGAACAAGGGCGCCGATTGCGCCTTGCGGATCGCCTGCGTCAATTCCAGCGCATTCTGTTGTGCGGTCATGGACATGCTTTCTCTGTTGGGATTCGGATAGGAAAAAGCTCAGCCGAAACGTTTCGGCTGGGTCTGGGCGGCCTTGATCAGGACGAGAGAAGCCTGTTCGGGCGACAGGCGCGCCAGTTCGGCGGCGAGATCGTCGAGGCCGGACTCAGGCGATTTCGCCACCGGCGCGAAGCCCGGCAGACGCACGGGCTGGGCCGGCGCGGATTCGAGCGCGGCGATGCGCTCGCCCAACGCCGCGACCTCTTTGGCGAGATCGGCGACGGCCCGGCGAGACGCCTCGCCCTCGTTCGCGAGCTTTTCCAGCCGCGAGTCAAGCGCCACGGCCTTTTGCGCCGCCTTCGGCTGCAGAAGCGCGACACAAGACTCCTTGATCCGTGCCAGAAGTTCGGCAAGCGGCGCGTCGTGAATGGGGTCGGCGTCGAGGTCGGCCTCCAGAGCCGCGAAAAACGCGGCGATGGTCTCGGCGGCCGCGACATCGCTGTCCACATTGCCGGTCAGCCAGGCGCGCATCGCCGAACCGGAGACCGGCGTCTGATTTTCCGCCTCGCCGGAAATTTTGGCGAAACCGCGCCGCTCGCGCGCGCCGTCGGCTTTCACAAGCTCAAAGCTCGCCTCCGGCAGACAGGGCAGATCGACCAGCGAAATCTCGCTCGGCGCCGCGGTGTAGCGGGTCAGCTCGGGATTGTCGGGATCGGGCCAGCGCTTCACATAGGCGCCGCCCTGGCTGAAGCCGGTATAGACGCCTTCCTCGATCTTGCGCCATTCGTCGTCGTCGACGATCTTGGCGGCGATCTCGATGCGCCTGGCCTCGTCATTGAAGGCGATGGAGGAAATCTTGCCCGCCGCCACCTTGCCATGCATGGCGCGCAGATTGCCAAAACTCTTGCCGCCGGAGGCCTTGGCGAAATCCTCCGACCATTTCTCATAAAAAGGCTTGGTGCTGGCGTAATCGCAGATTTCGCCGGACCGGTCCGGCAGCTCCGCCGTGGCGTAGCCGTAGATCAGGCGCTGGGCGGCGTCCGCCTTGCGCAGGGGAATGAAAATTTGCAACGGGTCCGACACGCGGCGCTCCTCGTCTGGTTGGCGCCAGCTCCGCTTGCGGCGGCACTGGCCAGGTGGTCCGAAATTTTGCTAAAGACACGCGCCCGCTCTTTTTCGCGGGCGCGAAGAAGGCGCAATCGATGGAGTTCTGGAGCGAGACCGCGAAAGCTTTACGCCCCTACACGCCCGGCGAGCAGCCGCGCATAAAAGGCCTGGTCAAGCTCAACACCAATGAGAGCCCGTTGCCGCCGTCGCCGCGCGCGCTCGCGGCGATGCGCGAGGCCACCAATGAATCCTTGCGGCTTTATCCCGCGCCGGAATCGGACGCCTTACGCGAAACTCTCGCCGCCTATCACGGCCTGCGCGCCGAAAACGTCTTTGTCGGCAACGGCTCGGACGAAGTGCTCGCCCATGCCTTTCTCGCGCTGCTCAAGCACGACAGGCCGCTGCTCTTTCCAGACGTCACCTACAGCTTTTACCCGGTCTGGGCGCAGCTCTATGACATCGCTTACGAGACGGTTGCGCTCGACGACAACATGCGGGTGCGCATCGACGACTATCGCCGCAACCGCGCCGGCTCCGTCGTGCTCGCCAATCCCAACGCCCCGACCGGCGTGGCTTTATCGCGCGCCGAGATCGCCAAACTGCTCGCGCAGCACGCCGATATTCCCGTCGTCGTGGACGAGGCCTATGTCGATTTCGGCGGCGAGACGGCAATTCCGCTCATCGCGGAAAATCCCAATCTTCTCGTCGTGCGCACTTTTTCCAAATCGCGGGCGCTCGCGGGCCTGCGCGTCGGCTATGCGCTCGGTCATGCCAAACTGATCGAAGCCCTCTCGCGGGTCAAAAACAGTTTTAATTCCTATCCGCTCAACCGCATCGCCGTCGCCGGCGCCATCGCCTCGGTCGAGGACGACGCTTATTTCCGGCACAGCCTCAAAACCATCGTCGCCGAGCGCGAAAACGCCATCGCGCGTCTCAAACAACTCGGCTTCGACGTCCTGCCCTCAAGCGCCAATTTCGTCTTCGCGCGCCACGAGAGCGCCAAAGGCGCGGACCTGGCGCGCGCGTTACGCGAACGCGCGGTCCTGGTGCGCCATTTCAACGCCCCCCGCATCGAGGATTATTTGCGCATCACCATCGGAACGGCGGAACACACGGAAAAACTCATCGCGGCGCTGAACGATATTGTAGCCTGAGGCGCGCCCAAAATCCTTTGGATCACATGATCGCATAGCCGCTTGATCCAGTTCAGGAACGGCGGCAGGCCTTCCTCGTCGGCGCTGTCCTTCTGGGCCTCGCTGGTCGCGCGATTCATCTGGTTGACGAAGGGCTGCGGCGAGATCGAAAAGGCGAAGCAGACCACCCGCGCCAGCCATTCGGAAAGCGTTGTGAGCCTTTGCTCCTTATTGCGCTGATTTCAAATCATCCGGTGCGACGTCTGGATAAAGGTCATAGATTGGACGCAGGATGCCATAATAAATTTCACCCAAAATCGATCCGATCTTGCGTTTGTACTCAGCCGTCTGTTGTGGGTCTGCGCCCTTGAGCATTTCAATGAGGGCCGAGTTGAGGTCATCAGAAGCGCGGAGCGCGAGCTCCGAAATAGCTTTCGCCTGGTCATGATCCATTTGAATCTCCGCTTCCTATCGGCTGTTCTATCTGGTTGGTCGATGTTGGCAGCGCGAGATTGGAACAAATCGCGATGCAGGCCAGGTTCTCCGCGCCCAGAAGGGATCACATGATCGCACAGGCGCTTGATCCAGTTCAGGATCGGCAGCAGCCCTTCTTCCCCAACGCTATTCCCTTGGGCTTCGTTAGCGCCGCAATCGGCAGCCACTATGACCGGCGCCCGAATTTTTCCATCAACTGTTTTTTTGAAATCCGTTCGCCAGTCGGCAAAAGTGAAACGTAATCATCGGGAATCTCCGACCATTCGTCTGGGCCGATGGACGCGCTCAGCTGAGTCCTGAGGAGCAGACGAAAAAACTTTGCATCCACAACGAGCGCCCAGTGGTCTTCGATTTCAGAATCGAACGGAGCCTTTTCGATTTCATCGAGCGCGGCAGCTTCGTTACCCATTCTGTGTAGAAGCTCAGCGCGTTTGTGCAAGACCCCCGTCTTGCAAGCGAACCGATGCTCATTGTCTCCCAAATATTGGAGTGCTTCTTGATTACGTCCTTCATCCCGCAAGACCACTGAACGCCAGTACGCGGCAGTCCCCTCACCGGGATCAGCCAACTCCTCATCGTCGAGAAACTCGTGCGCCGCAAGCCAATCTTTATTGCGGATAAAACCAATTAATTTATTTATTTTCTTCATATCGATCATCGAAACGCCCTCGCTGCTAGCCTCTCGAAACCTGGTTTCCGCCGCACCTCTCACTCACGAATCCCTTGGCGCAGCCGTCCTTGGTGCTGTGGCCGCCCAAGAGGACGCGGTCGGGATGGAACTTCGGAAGGCGCAAAAGACCTTCACATCTATCATAGGCCTGTTGCCATTCCTCCGCACAATTTTCCACGGTCCTTTGGCGGGCGGCCTTTCGATCGCCCGCCGGCGCATCATCCTGATGCTCATTCGCCCGCTCCGCTGCGGCGCCCCCTGTCGATGTCCACCGCCCATGATCGTCGCGAGACTGGTCAGGATCGAACTTTCCGAACGGACCGCCGCCTATACCGCGTGAGAAAAAGCCGCCGGACCTTTCCTCGTGATCATTCTGATCCGCGGAACCGCCCAGATTCACCACCCCCTGCCCCGTCATCACCGTCAGCTCATCCGCCATCGGGTCGTCGGGAAGCGTCTCGCCCATGATCTCGGCGGCGCGCCGGCGGGTCATCATGCCGGCGTTCACATAAGCGACGAGATTTTCCCGCTGCACGGTCGGGTCGATGGCCGGCTCGTGGCGCCAGGAAAATTCCAGATTCTCCGCGCCCAGCAGGTTCTGGATGACATGGTCGCACAGGCGCTTGATCCAGTTCAGGATCGGCAGCAGGCCTTCCTCCTCGGCGCTATCCTTCTGTGTCTCGCTGGTCGCGCGATTCATCTGGTTGACGAAGGGCTGCGGCGAAATCGAGAAGGCGAAACAGACCACTCGCGCCAGCCATTCGTCGAAGGCGTTTTTCAGCTCCGGCTCTTTGGTCTGAATAAAGGTTTTCGCTACCCCGCCGGGCACGAATTTGGCGCGCCGGCGCCGCGCCTGGTCGCCGGTGAAATAAAGGTCCCAATAATCCTGGAAATTCTTGATCTGGTCCGGCGTCCAGACGTCCGGCACCCCGATCAGGCTCTCGGGAATATTGCCTTCGCTGTAATAGGAGAGCTGGCTCAATTGCCGTTTCAGCCCGATATTGACCGTCGTCATAACCTGCTCGACCGGCGAAAAGCCATAGGCGCGATGGGCGCGGACATTGCGCGGACGATAAAGCAGATCGCGCACGGAATAATCGATCGCCGGCAGGCCTTTGAGGATCTGCTGAAAAGCAACCGGATAAACCAGCTTGCCGTTCTGGACAAAAGGCCGCGGCGTGCGGCCCCAGGCGTCGAGCACCGGTTTTATTGTCGCGCCGTCGAGCGGATGAAGCGCGATCAAAGCGCCGGAGCGGTCGCGCTCGCACCACAGAGCCGGCGCGTCGATGACGAACAGATCTTCAAGAATCATCCGCATCCAGGCGGAAAAATCATGGACGCCGTCGGGACTGGCAAAAAATTTCTCGACCCGCGCAATTTGCGCGGACTCGACGCTCCGGCCCGACTTCGGGCGAATCGTCCAGGTCAGCCGCTCGATCTGATCCTTGCGCGTCTCGATCACCAGCCGCAGCAGATCATAGGCCTCGGCCAGCGCCCGCAGATCGGCGAAGGAGAAGGCCTCATAGGCCCGCGCCGCGACATTGAGATTGTAGCCCGAAGGAAAATCCCACTGCCGCCCGGCGACATCGGCCGGCGCACTCGGCCCTTGTGGTGAAGACGGCCCGAACCAGTCGGCTGCGCCCGCGTCTTCGCCATTGCGCGCGGAAAAAATTTCGACAGGCGAAAGAGACCAGCGAGGCAAGCCCGCGCCGCGTTCGGTCATAAGAAACTCCAATGAATGCTCGTGGCGCGGCCGGGATCAATCCCGCCCGGAACGATCGGCCGTCATTTTGCGATAAAACTCGAAGACCGATGCGCCCTGCTCCTGCTCAAACAGCAGGGCCGACACCGCCCAGACCAGCGCGTCCACCCGGTCGGGAGAGAAACCGGCGCGCGCCCGGTCGAAATCCGGGGTCATCAGGCACATCTGGTCTTCGAGCCGGGCGAAGGTTCCGCAATGGCGCACCCTGCCCTGTTCATAAAGCGCGGCCACCGGCTCGGCGCGGGTGAATTTCCCCCGGCTCGCGCGCACCGCGCGAAAGGCGACATTGGCGTCCACCTGACGGATCAAAGTCTCGATCATCTCGCCGCCGTTGTTCACCTCGGCGACGATGCAGTCGGCGCTGAAATCGCGCAAAGCCGCGACCGCCCGCCCCGCCCAGCCGAGCGGCGTCTCGCCCTGGCGCGACAGATCGGCGAGCACAAAAACCATTCGGTCAGGCGCGAGTCCGGCGACGATCATGCCGCATTCATCGGCCTTTTCCCCGGAAGTCGCCGGCGGGTCGATGGCGACGACGATGCGCCCGAGTTTTGGCGTCTCATCCTTGCCGACATGCGCCGCCTCGATCTGCTCGCGCGACCACAGGGCGCCGGGAACGTCGAGTAGCATATGGGCGTGCAATTCCTGCCTGCCCAATCGCGTCCCCTCATATTTGCGCACCACGCGATCGAGGAAAGTCTCGGCCAGATTGCCAATATTTTCGAAAGTCGAATGTCGCGTCGAAAATGTCAGCGGATCGGCGAGCAGGTCGCGCATCAATTTCGTCGGGCGCGGCGTCGTGGTGACGATCGCCTGCGGCTTCTCGCCAAGCCGCAACCCGAACACCGCCTGATCCCAGGCCTCCGGGTACCTCCAGGCGGCGAGTTCGTCGGCCCACAGCTTCATATGCTGTTTGCCACGCAGCCGCTCTGGCTCTTCGGCCGAAAACAGCAGGCTTTTGGCGCCATTGGGCCATTCGAGCCGGCGTCTGTGCGCGACGTAGCGAGGGCGTTCGTCGCGCGGACACACCGCCAGCACGCCGGATTCGCCCTCAACCATTACGTCGCGCACATCATCGGCGGTCGCGCCGATCAGATTGACCAGGGGAAAGCTGCGCGCCCAATGGCGCACAGTCTCCGCCCCGGTTCGAGTCTTGCCCCAGCCGCGCCCGGCCAGCGGCAGCCAATAGACCCAGTCGCCCGGCGGAACCATCTGCTCGGGGCGCGCCCAGAACGGCCACAGGGTCTTCAGCGATTCCAGTTCGTCGGCGTCGAGCTTCGCGAAAAAGGCCGCGCGCTCGCGCGCGCTCAGCCGCACGAGATCGCGCGCATGGGCGGGCGGTTTGCGCATGGCGGCTATTTCTTCGCCGCCTTGGCTTCACCTTCGGCCCGGCCGCGCGCCAAAGCGTCAAGTTTCTTCAGAAGCGCGTGGCGCGCCTCGTCCAGTGAAACCGCGGCCTCGGCGCCGGCGTCGAGGCCGAGCAGCTTGGCGCGACGGTCCATGATCGACAGCACCCGCGAAATCGCGGCGGCGTCGCCGCCCATCGCCGCCTTGTAATGCGCGGCTTGCAACTGATCGAGCCGCAGCAGTTCAAGCTGGCGCAATTCCCGCGCCGGCTCGTCGCGGCAGGATTTCAGATTCTTGGCGACGATCGCGCGAATCCGGCTCTCGCTGAGGCGAGCGAAGCCGGCCTCCGATAGCTGACCGGAGATTTCCTGGAAAGTCAGCCCGTGCAAGCGCATGTTCAAGATCGCATGATCGCGATCGCCGCAGGACGGAGCCCTTTCCCTATTCTGCGCCCGCGAAACCTGCGCGCCCCTGCTCTTCTTCTGCCAATTGTCGCGTGGGAGGGACGCCATCATTCTTCCAGTTCGTCGGCTTGCCGGAAACAAAAAACCGGCGGCTCCGCTTGGGAGCGCCGGGCGCAAATCGTCAACATGGATATTTCTAGCAAAAGTCGGTCGACCAGTCAATGGGCTTTGATGGGATTTTTCATCTTTTTGGGAAATTTCCCATTCTCCTAAGCCAATCATCCCACTGGGATCCGATGGGCGCATTCAGTTGACGGTAAAACGCCCCGCGAAACGACCGATGATGCGGATGTCGTCCAGCGCCGCCTCATAGGGCGCATAGGACGAATTGGCGGAAATCACCCGCACCCGCATCGGCTCCGAGCCCATGACGATCTGAAGCCTCTTGATCACCAGCCCGAAACCGTCCCACAGCGCGAATATGCCTTCCGGGCTCGGCGTGATGTAGCGCAGGTCGATGAAGACGCGGTCGCCTTCGAACAGGCGCGGCTCCATCGAATCCCCAATCACTTCAAAAACCCTGATGTGACGCGGCGAGGCGTGGAGCACGCCCTGAACGATCGAGGACGGCAGACTCCATTCCGCCGCGATTCCCTCCGCGGCGTAAGAATTGCCTTGCTCGTCATGGACGAAGGCCTCGACCGGCACGCCGCCGCCGCCCGCGCCGGCGCGCACGTCAACCTCGAGAATGGTCGAGCCCGCCTCGGTCGCGCCGTCCACGATTCTTTTGTCCACGCTGGTGTCGAGCCGCCGGCGCGGCGGTTTCTCCGGCGCGAATTCGCCGCCCGCCGTCTCGGCGCCGGTCAGAAGCCAGTCGAGCGAACGGCCCAGCGCCGCCGCCAGCTTGTTGAGCGCCGGCAAAGAACCGCCGCGCCCGCGCTTCAGCGCGTCGCGGACATAGGTCTCGCCCAGGCCGGCGAGTTTCGACAGGCCTTTCATGTCGAGGCCCTGCCGCTCCATCTCGGCTTTCACGCGGTTGCGAATATTTTCATCCATGATGGGAATCATCCCATATTAACTTTAAGCCCGCTAGAGGGAATTTGCCCATTGACAGCCCAGCGATGTTCCTTTTATGTTCTCTTTCGCTGCGCAGTCAAGTTCTCCCTTCTCAACCTTTCAAGGCGGCCATGACTTTCCCCGCGCCCTTCCGTGTCTTTTCGCCCTTCTCCTCCACCACCATCCTCGTCCCGCGCGCCGGCGCCCGGCCTTTGCGGGTCGAGACCGTCAAGCCCCGCGCCGCCGCGCCGAAGACCGGCTCGTTCGGCCTCAGCGCCGAGCCCCGCCCGGCCGCGCGAACGATCACGGTTCATGTTCCCGCGCCGCCGCCGGCGTCCGTGCTCTATGTCCCGACCCCGAAAGGCCTGGTGCGCTCGGAAGCCTACGAGGAATGGCTCGACCAGGCCGCGCGCCGGCTCAACGCCCAGAAGCCGGGCCGCATCGGCGCGGCTTATGCGCTGAAGGTCGTCGCGTCGCGCAACGCCCGAACCCGCCAGTTCGGCGCGCTGGAGCGCCCTCTGGTCGAGCTTCTCGCCCGCTGCCGGGTCATCCGCCGCGGCCTGTCGCCAGAGCATTTCAGCGCAAGCTATGGCGCCGGCGCCGAATTGACGCTGACCGTGAGCGACTTTCTCTCCGCCTGACCTTTCCTCAAGCTTCCGAGCGCCAAATGAGCAGACCGCGCAAGTGCAAAATCACCCTGCCCCGACTCGCCTCCCTCGAAACGCCGTCGCGCGAAAGCGCGCGACGCGCTTTGCAAAAATTCGAGCGCGCCGGCGCCCGCGCCCCCCAGGCGCCCAGCGTCGAACGACTGTTGCGGGCCGGCGGCGCCGCGCGTGTCGAGACCTTTTCCGAAGCGGTGGAAATTTCGCGCGGCGACAAATTCGTCACCGAGACGGTCGATTGCGTTCGCATGCGGCTCGATGACGGGCCGCTGGCCCGGCTGCGCGACCGCAACCAGCTCGACCGCGCCGACAAGGCCCGAAATTTCGCCCTCGCCCAGGCCGGCGAGAAATATCGCGAAATTTTTTTTCGCGCCGGCCTCGATCCCCTGCGCACCCTCGATCCATCGCGGGAGGTCAACGCGGCTTTTTCCCCCAACGGCATGTGGCGTTGCGAGAGCCAGATCGAGAATCTGCAGAAGTTCCGCGCCGCGCGCGAGGCAATCCCCCAGGATTTCCGCGAACCGCTGGCCGCGATCGTGCTCGAAGACCGCGAGATCGTCGATGTCGGCCGCGAGATCGGCGCTTATAAGGACGCCAAAATGGCCGGCGCCGTCGCCCTCTTCATCCTGCGCCGCGGCCTCGCCGCCCTCGCCCGCCACTACCGGCTTATCTCTCCCTCCGCGGCCATCTAAGGCCGCTCCAATCGCCGCGTCAGTTCACGCGCGAAAAGCAGTTCGCGCGTGAACGGCCCCGCCGCGGAAACCTTTACTCCGGTAGCCCGCGCAAGACCTTCGCTGCCAAACCGGGCGCGGATCGATTCCTCCACCCACGCCCTTTCCTGCGCCGCGCGGCGCGTCAGAAACGCGCCGCTGCGCTCCGCCCAGGCTCGGTGATCGGCCAGGGCCTGGTGCAACTCCTCCATGCCGTCGCCGCGCGCCGCCGAGACCAGGATCACCGGAACCCGCCAGTCGTCGTCGCGCGCATACAGGGTCAGCGCGCCCTGGACTTCGCTTCTGGCCCGGCTGGCGGCCTCGCCCATATCGGCCTTGGTGACGAGGACGATATCGGGCAGCTCCATCACCCCCGCCTTCATGAACTGCAGGGAATCGCCCGAACCCGGCTGGACGCACAGTATCACTGTGTCCACGGCGAAGGAGATATCGGCTTCGGACTGGCCGATGCCGACGCTTTCGATCAGCACCCGGTCAAACAAGGCGCGCATCAGGGCGGTGGCGGCGATCGTCTGGTCGGACAAGCCGCCGAGCCGGTCGCGCGCGGCCATGGAGCGCACGAAAACGCCCTGGTCTTCGGGGTCGGTCGCCATGCGCGCGCGGTCGCCCAGCAGCGCGCCGCCGGTGCGCCGCGACGAGGGATCGACCGCGATCACCCCGACCGTCTCCCCGCGTCCGCGCCAGTCGCGCAGCAGCGCATTGGTCAGCGTCGATTTGCCGACCCCCGGCGGTCCGGTCAGCCCCGCCACATGGGCCCGGCTTTGCGCCAGCGCGGCGTCGAGTAATCGGGCCAGTTCCGCCGTCCCCTCATGGGTCTCGATCAGCGCCAGCGCCCGTGAAAGCCCGCGCTTGCCGGCTGCGGCGATGCTTTGGAGATCGGGAACAGGCGCGGGCATCAGACCTCGAAGAACAGGGTCACTCGCCCGTCGCATGCAAAACCACCTCGCGCTTATGCGCGGCGCGGCGGTGCTCGAACAGGTAAATCCCCTGCCACGATCCGAGCAGCAGCTCGCCGTCGGCGAAGGGAATGGTCAGGCTCGCCGGCGTCAGCGCCGAGCGCAGATGCGCCGGCATGTCGTCGGGGCCCTCGTTCTCATGACGATAGAGGCCACGCCCTTCCGGCGCGATACGGTCGTAAAAGGCGAGCAGATCGTCGCAGACGGAAGGATCGGCGTTTTCCTGAATCAGCAGCGACGCCGAAGTGTGACGGCAGAAAACGGTCATCTGCCCGAGCGACAGGCCGCTGGCGCGCAAGAAATCGCGCGCTTCGCGGGTGAACTCGAAAAGCCCGCGCCCTCCCGTCGCAATCGAGATTTTTTGCTGAGCCTGGCGCATGGACGACCCTTCGTGACGAGCGGGATGCGGCCCCGCCACCCCGCAAAGCGGGGAGAGGGGGCGACAACGCCGCAGGATTCGGACGGTTTACGCCGTCGAGCGCGCCATCTGGCCGAGCGCCGCCTGGGCGGCCGCCAGACGCGCGATCGGCACGCGATAGGGCGAACAGGACACATAGTCCAGCCCGGTCTTCTCGCAGAAAACAATGGAGGCGGGATCGCCGCCATGCTCGCCGCAAATGCCGAGCTTGATCTTGTCCCGCGTCTTCCTGCCGCGCTCCGCCGCAAGCGCCACCAATTCGCCGACGCCCTCCTGATCGAGCGAAATGAACGGGTCCTGCGGCAGAATGTTCTTCTGGACATAGGCGCCGAGGAAGGAGCCGGCGTCATCGCGCGAAATGCCGAGGGTCGTCTGAGTCAGGTCGTTGGTGCCGAAGGAGAAGAATTCCGCCGTTTCCGCGATTTCGCCGGCGCGCAAGGCCGCGCGCGGCAATTCGATCATCGTGCCGACATGATAGGGCAGGCTCACGCCGGTTTCCTTGGCCACCGCCGCCGCCATGGCGTCGATGCGCTCCTTGACCAGATCGAGTTCGCGCTTGGAGAAGACCAGCGGCACCATGATTTCCGGAGTCACCGTCTCGCCGGTCTTCCTTTGCGCCTCGACCGCGCCCTCGAAAATCGCGCGGGCCTGCATTTCCGCGATCTCCGGGAAGGCGATGGCGAGGCGCACGCCGCGGAAGCCGAGCATGGGGTTGAATTCATGCAGTTCGTCGGCGCGGCGTTTCAGCTTTTGCGGATCGGCGCCGGTCGCCGCCGCCACTTCCGCGATTTCCTCCGCCGTATGCGGCAGGAATTCATGCAGCGGCGGATCGAGCAGGCGGATGGTCACCGGCAGGCCGTGCATGATTTCGAACAGGGCCGCGAAATCGCCGCGCTGCATCGGCAGGATTTTGGCCAGCGCGGCGCGGCGGCCCGCCTCGTCGTCGGCGAGGATCATCTCGCGCACCGCGACGATGCGGTCATTGTCGAAGAACATATGCTCGGTGCGGCACAGGCCGATGCCCTCGGCGCCGAACTGGCGCGCGACGCGCGCGTCATTCGGGGTGTCGGCGTTGGTGCGCACCTTCATCCGGCGCTCGGCGTCCGCCCAGCCCATCAGCACCGCGAAATCGCCTGAAAGCTCGGGCTGGAGCATCGGCACGGCGCCGTCCATCACCTGGCCGGTCGCGCCGTCGATGGTGATGAGGTCGCCCTTGGCGAAGGTCTTGCCCATGGCGGTCATGGTCTGGGCGGCGTAATCCACGCGCACCGTTCCCGCGCCGGAGACGCAAGGCTTGCCCATGCCGCGCGCGACCACCGCCGCGTGCGAGGTCATGCCGCCGCGGGTGGTGAGGATGCCTTCGGCGGCGTGCATGCCGTGGATGTCTTCCGGCGAGGTCTCGACACGCACCAGAATGACCTTGTGGCCAGCTCCCTTCAGCGCCTCGGCCTCGTCGGACGAAAAGACGATCTCGCCGCTCGCCGCGCCGGGCGAGGCCGGCAGCCCGGTCGCCACGATCCTGCGCTCGGCCTTGGGATCGAGGGTCGGATGCAGCAACTGATCGAGCGAGGCCGGCTCGATGCGGTGAATCGCCTCCTGCCGGCTGATCAGGCCCTCATTGGCCATTTCCACCGCGACGCGCAGCGCGGCGCGCGCCGTCCGCTTGCCGTTGCGGGTCTGCAGCATCCAGAACTTGCCGCGCTCGACGGTGAATTCCATGTCCTGCATGTCGCGATAATGCTGTTCCAGCAACTGGGTCGCGCGGACAAATTCGTTAAAAACGTCCGGCATCGCCTTTTCCAGCGAAAGCTTGTCCGATTTGGCGGCGATGCGCGCCGCCTCGGTGATGTTCTGCGGCGTGCGTATGCCGGCCACCACGTCCTCGCCCTGGGCGTTGATGAGGAATTCGCCGTAAAGCGCGTTCTCGCCGGTCGCCGGATTGCGGGTGAAGGCCACGCCGGTCGCCGAGGTCTCGCCCATATTGCCGAACACCATGGCCTGGACATTGACCGCCGTGCCCCAGCTTTCCGGAATGTCGTGCAGGCGGCGATAGGTGATCGCGCGCTGGTTCATCCAGGAGGAGAACACGGCGCCGATCGCGCCCCACAGCTGTTCCTTGGGATCCTGCGGGAAGGCTTTGCCGGTCTCGCGCTGAACCGCCTCCTTGTAGCTGGCGACGATGTTGCGCCAGTCCGCGGCCTTGAGGTCGGTGTCCTGCCGATAGCCCTTCTGGTTTTTGTAGACTTCGAGAATTTCCTCGAAATTGTGATGCTCCACGTCGAGCACCACATTGGAATACATCTGGATGAAGCGGCGGTAGGAATCCCAGGCGAAGCGCTCGTCGCCGGCCGATCTGGCCACCGCCTCGACGGTCGAGTCGTTGAGGCCGAGGTTGAGCACCGTGTCCATCATGCCGGGCATCGAGGCCCGCGCGCCCGAGCGCACCGAGACCAGCAGCGGATCGTCGGGATCGCCGAAGGTGTGGCCGGCGAGCTGGCCGACATGGGCGAGCGCGGCTTCGACCTGCGCCTCCAGATCGTCGGGATAGGCGCGGCCATTGGCATAGAAATAAGTGCAGACCTCGGTCGAAATGGTGAAGCCGGGAGGGACGGGCAGGCCGAGATTGGCCATTTCCGCCAGGTTGGCGCCTTTGCCGCCAAGCAAATTCTTCATTGCGCTGGCGCCTTCGGATTTGCCGCCGCCGAATGAATAGACCCATTTCGCCATGATCGTTTCCTCAGTGCCGCCAAAATCGTCCGGGCCGTCGCTCAGGGGCGCCGGAGCATGGTTGAGGGCTTCGGCCTTACCATCTCGGCGGAGCAAAAGCCACGCGTCGGGCGCCTTTGCCGAACTAGACTAAAGGTCATGGGCGCAATTTCAGGCCCAGCGCGATCCAGCTCGCGCCATAGAAAACCAGATCGACGCCGAAAAGAACGCCCAGCACGAACAAGGTGTTGCCCGGCCAGCCGGCGAGAATGAGCGCGCCAAGCAGGGTGGTGACCACGCCCGCGAAAACGATATAGGCCTTCGGGCCCGCCGGCAGCTTGTAGCCGAGCCAGATGCGCGCGACGCCCGCGACCAGAAAGCCCGCGCCGACCAGCACCGTCAGCGCCGCGGCGGCGACCTCGGGCCGGGCCAGCGCGAAAGCGCCGAAGACCAGATAGAACAAGCCGCTGATAACCCAGAGGAAAAAGGCGGGCCAGTCGCGCGAGTTGAAGCCCAGGACAATCTCGAAGCCGCCGGCGAGGATCAGCATGAAGGCGACCATGAACACCACGGCCATGGTCGAAACCGTCGCCATGGTCAGGGCGATGACGCCGAAGGCGAGGCATAAGACGCCAAAGGCGAAAAACCAGCCCCAGCGCGCGCGCAGGCGGTGAATCGCCTCCCCGAGATTGTGACGCGGATCCTGCCCCCGCATGCCCATGCTCATGGCCCGCTCCGATGAAAAAGCAGCTTCGGCTGCGCCCAGAACCTGTCCAGATCAAATCCGCCGGCGGCCTGGCCGTCAAGCGATTCGGCTTTGACGCCTCGCACGTGAACTATGTAAGCCGGCGAAGCGAGCCGCCCCCGACGCGACCAAAGGACGGCGACAAAATGCCACGCCGCGATTGCCCGTCGCGCTTTCAGCGTGTAAAGCACCTTTTTCGCGCTTCTAGTCATGGGGGAGCGACATATTGATCGAGTGCGCCGTGAACAATGTTTCGACGACCCCAATCCTCGACCGGATAAAAATTCCCGCCGACCTGCGCAAGCTGTCGGAAACCGACCTGCGCGCCGTCGCCGAGGACCTTCGGCGCGCCACGATCGACGCGGTTTCCACCACCGGCGGCCACCTCGGCTCCAGCCTGGGCGTCGTCGAACTGACCGTCGCGCTCCATTATGTCTTCGACACGCCGAAGGACCGGATCGTCTGGGACGTCGGCCACCAGGCCTATCCGCACAAGATTCTCACCGGCCGGCGCGGGCGCATCAAGACCCTGCGCCAGGGTGGCGGCCTGTCCGGCTTCACCAAGCGCGCGGAGAGCGAATATGACGCTTTCGGCGCGGGCCATTCCTCGACATCGATTTCCGCCGGTCTCGGCATGGCGGTGGCGCGCGATCTCTCGGGCGGCGACAATCACGTCATCTCGGTGATCGGCGACGGCTCGCTGTCGGCTGGCATGGCCTATGAGGCGATGAACAACGCCGGCGCCTCGCACGCCCGCCTCATCGTCATCCTCAATGACAATGACATGTCGATCGCGCCGCCGGTCGGCGCAATGTCGGCCTATCTCGCCCGCCTGTCCTCGGGCCGCGCTTTCCTCAAGCTGCGCGACGCCGGCAAATCCATCGCCCGCCACCTGCCGAAAACCGTGGAACACGCGATCACCCGCGCGGTCGAGCACGCGCGGTCCTATGTCACCGGCGGCACCCTGTTCGAGGAACTCGGCTTCTATTACGTCGGCCCGATCGACGGCCATAATCTCGACCATCTGCTGCCGGTCCTGAAGAATGTCCGCGACGCCGACGTCGGCGGGCCGGTGCTGATCCATGTCGTGACCCAGAAAGGCAAGGGCTACGCGCCCGCCGAGGCCGCAGAGGACAAATATCACGGCGTCAACAAATTCGACGTAGTGACCGGAACTCAGGTCAAGCCCAAGGCCAATGCGCCGTCCTACACCAAGGTTTTCGGCCAATCCCTGGTCAAGGAGGGCGAAAAGGACGACAAGATCGTCGCCATCACCGCCGCCATGCCGACGGGAACCGGCGTCGACCTGTTCCAGCAGGCGTTCCCCAAGCGCAGCTTCGACGTCGGCATCGCCGAGCAGCATGCGGTGACCTTCGCCGCCGGCCTCGCGACGGAAGGGTTCAAGCCCTTCTGCGCCATTTATTCGACCTTCCTGCAGCGCGGCTACGATCAGGTCGTGCATGACGTGGCGATCCAGAACCTGCCGGTGCGCTTCGCGCTCGACCGCGCCGGCCTGGTCGGCGCCGACGGCGCGACCCATGCCGGCTCCTTCGACATCGCATATCTCGGAATCCTGCCCAACATGGTGGTGATGGCCGCCGCCGACGAGGCGGAACTGGTCCATATGGTCGCGACCGCCGCAGCTTACGACAAGGGCCCGATCGCTTTTCGCTATCCGCGCGGAAACGGCGTCGGCGTCGATTTGCCGCAGGAGGGCCAGGCGCTCGAAATCGGCAAGGGCCGCATCGTCCGCCAGGGCGACACGGTCGCGATCCTGTCGCTCGGCGCGCGTCTCCCGGAAGCCCTCAGCGCCGCCGAAACGCTTGCGGCGCAAGGCGTATCCGCCACGGTCGCCGACGCGCGCTTCGCCAAGCCGCTCGATGTCGAACTGATCCGCAAACTCGCTCGCACGCATGAGGCGTTGATCACCGTCGAGGAAGGCTCCATCGGCGGCTTCGGCTCCTTCGTCGCCCAGCAACTGGCCGAGGACGGCCTGCTCGACGGCGGCCTGCGCTTCCGCGCCTTGGCCCTGCCGGATGTCTTCCTCGACCATGACAAGCCGGAAACGATGTACGCCAGGGCCGGACTCGACGCGAAAGGCATTGTCGCCAAGGTTTTCGAAGCCCTCGGCCGTCCGACGGCGATCAAGACGGCGTGAGCGCCAGGACCCGCGCAGATGTCCCGCGCCGATGTGGCTTTGGTCGAATGCGGCCTTTTTCCCAGCCGCGCCAAGGCCCGCGAGGCGATCGAGGCCGGCCTCGTCACCCTTGACGGACGTCCGGTCGCCAAACCGTCCGAACCCATCCCGGAAGGCGCCCGGCTCGACGCCCGCCCGGCTTACCCCTGGGTGTCGCGCGGCGGCGTGAAGCTCGCGGCGGCGCTCGACGCTTTCGCACTCGATCCCGCCGGAAAACTGGCGCTCGACATCGGCGCCTCGACCGGCGGTTTTTCCGACGTCCTGCTGACGCGCGGCGTTATGCACATAACCTGCGTGGACGTCGGTCATGGCCAGCTTCACCCGAGGATCGCCCAGGATTCGCGGGTCAAATCGTTGGAGCGGCGCGACGCGCGAACCCTTTCTGGCGCGGACCTCCCCGCCCCGCCCCGGTTGATCGTCGGCGATGTGAGCTTCATTTCGCTGGAAAAGATCCTGCCGCCGGTCCTGGCGCTCGCGGCGCCGCAGGCCGAGGCCGTTTTCCTGATCAAGCCGCAGTTCGAGGTCGGGCCGGAACTGGTCAAAAAGGGTTTCGTTCGCGACGAGTCGGCGCAAAAAGCGGCCTGCGACCGGATCGCGGCGCTGTTCCCAAAGCTCGGCTGGCAAGTGATCGGCGTGATCCTCTCCCCCATCGCAGGCGGCGACGGCAATCGCGAATTTCTGATCGGGGCCCGCCATAGCGTTTTCGAGCGAAATAGAGACCATTTCGCATGAAGAAAACGCGTCATGGCAATAAGAAGGAGCTTGGCTCCGATCCGTTCGGATCGGAGCCACCCGACATGATTGAACTCAACGCCGTCCTCGACGTCGAAAAGCTCGGCGCGCGCGGCGAGGGCGTGAGCCGTGGGCCGCATGGGCTCGTCTTCACCCCCTACGCCCTGCCCGGCGAAAAAATCCGCGCCGAAGTGGACGGCGAGCGCGGAAAGCTTATCGAGGTCCTGACGCCCTCCCCCGACCGCGTCGCGCCGCTTTGCCCGCATTTCACGCATTGCGGCGGCTGCGCGGTCCAGACTCTTGCGGCGCCCGCCTATCGCGCCTGGAAGGGCGGCCTGGTCGCGGAGGCTCTGCGCAACGCCGCGCTCGCGGCGCAAGTCGCGCCGCTGGTCGCCGCCTGGGGCGTTGGGCGCCGGCGCGCCGCCTTCCATTCGCGCAACGACCAGCGCGGCGAGCCCCATGTCGGTTTTATGCAGGCGCGAAGCCATCGCATTTTCGAGCTTGAGTCCTGCCCGATCCTCGCCCCGGAAATGGCCGGCGCCCTCTCCGCCGCAGGGCGGGTCGCGGAAATCCTCAAAAGCCTAGACAAGCCGCTCGATCTCGTCGTCACCGCCTCGCTCGGCGGCCTCGATCTCGACCTGCGCGGCTGCGGCCAACTCGATTTTGCTCTCGAACAGGCTCTGATCGAGGCGGCGACTGAACTCGACCTCGCCCGCGTCTCGAACCACGGCCTGCCGCTGGTCGAACGCCGCGCCCCGCAAATCGTCGTCGGCCGCGCCCGCGTCACCCCGCCGCCCGGCGCCTTTCTTCAGGCCACCGCCGCCGGCGAGGAGGCGTTGGCGCGCCTCGTCCTCGACGCCATGGGCGGCGCGAAAAGAACCGCCGACCTTTTCTGCGGCGTCGGAACCTTCGCGCTACGGCTGGCCGAAAAGGCTGAGGTTTTCTGCGCAGAGAGCGATGCGGGCGCTCTCGCCGCCTGCCTGCGCGGCGCGCGCGAAACGCAAGGCCTTCGGCTCGTCAATGGCGAGCGCCGAGACCTGTTCGACCGTCCGCTGCGCGCCGCCGAACTGGCGTCTTTCGACGCTGTCGTCTTCGACCCCCCCCGCGCAGGCGCGGAGGCGCAGGCGCGAGAGCTGGCGAAAAGCGACATCCCGACCCTCGCCGGCGTGTCCTGCAACCCCAAAACTTTCGCCCGCGACGCCAAAATCCTGATCGAGGGCGGCTATCGGCTCGAGCGTGTGACGCCGGTTGACCAATTCCTCTTTTCGCCCCATGTGGAGCTGGTCGGCGTGTTCCGCAAAGCGCCGCAAAGGCCCGCGCGCAAACGCCGCCTGCTCGGCTGATTGGGTGGAATGAGCGGTCTCCACTCCCTCCCCCTTGTGGGGAGGGCGACGGTGGGGGTAACAGGCTTCTAGGCAAAAATTGCAAAGAGTTTTAGACGATGACCGAGCTTTCCCCCGCCGACGTCGCCGCGCAACTGGCAAGGATCGTCGGCGAGAAATATGTCCTGACCGCGCCGGCGGACATGGAAGCCTTTTTGAGCGAGCCGCGCGACCTCTGGCATGGCAAGGCGGCCTGCGTCGTGCGCCCGGGATCGACCCGGGAAGTCGCCGCCATCTGCGCCTTCGCCGATCAACATGGCCTGAAAATCGTGCCACAGGGCGGCAACACAGGCCTGGTCGGCGGCCAGATTCCCGACCGGTCGGGTCAGGAAATCGTGTTGTCGCTCGGACGCTTGGACAAGATCCGTGAGATCGACCCCCAGTCCAACACGATGATCGTCGAGGCTGGCGTGACCCTGCAGAAAGTGCAGGAAGCCGCAAAAAACGTCGATCGCCTGTTCCCGCTGTCGCTCGCGTCCGAAGGCTCCTGCACCATCGGCGGCAATCTGGCCTCCAACGCCGGCGGCACCGCCGTGCTCGCCTATGGCAACGCCCGCGATCTCGTCACCGGGCTCGAAGTGGTGCTGGCTGACGGCTCGGTGCTCGATGATCTGTCGAAGCTCCGCAAGGACAATACCGGCTATGACCTGAAGCACGTTTTCATGGGCTCGGAAGGGACGCTCGGGATCATCACCGCCGCCGTGGTCAAGCTCTATCCGCGCCCGCGCGCCGTCGAGACCGCCTTCATCGGTCTCAGCAGCCCGGAAAAATGCCTGGAACTGCTGGTCCTGGCGCAAAGCATGGCCGGGCCGGACCTGAAGACTTTCGAGTTCATGTCGCGCTTCGGCGTCGAAATCGTCGTCAAACATTCCGCCGGCGCCCGCGAGCCGCTGGAAAGCCCGCATCAATGGTATGTGCTGCTGGAGCTGGCCTCGCAGTCGGAAAGCGGCCTCAACGACAAGATGATGGCCTTGCTTGAGGCGGCTTTCGAGCGCGAAATTATCGAAGACGCGGTGGTCGCCGCCTCGCTCGACCAGCGCGCCGCCTTCTGGGCTCTGCGCGAAAACTTGTCCGAGATGCAGAAACTTGAGGGCGGCTCGATCAAGCACGACGTCTGCGTCCCGGTCGCCTCGGTTCCCGCCTTTCTCGCCGAAGCCCTGCCCGTGGTCGAAAAAACCATCCCCGGCGCGCGCCCGGTGCCGTTCGGCCACATGGGCGACGGCAATATCCATTTCAATGTCACACAGCCCATCGGCGCCGACAAGGCGGCCTTTTTGGCCCGATGGGAAGAACTGAACGAAAACGTCCACGCCGTGGTGCAAAGAATGAACGGCTCGATCTCGGCGGAACATGGAATCGGCGTGCTGAAACGCGACCTGCTGCCGAAAGTGAAGGACCCGGTGGCGATGAATGTCATGCGCCGCTTCAAGACGGCGCTCGACCCGCATAACACGCTGAACCCGGGAAAGGTGCTTTAAACCAGCGCGCCGCTTCAGCGGCGATCTGCTCCGCCTTCCGTCGCCTCCTTCGCGGCGCGGCACCAGGGCCAGCAGCCTTCGATTTCGGTTTCGAGCGCGAAGCTCAGAAAAGTCCGGATCAGGACGATGCCGGCCAGGAGCCCGACGCTTTCAACCGTGAGCGGGGCCGTAATCGTCGAAATGATGTCCGCGCCGACCAGCAATTCGAGCCCGAGCAGGATGCCGCGCCCGATATTCGCGCGATAGGAAAGATAGGCGCCCGCCCAATCCCCGGCGCGCCGGCCTTCGCTGACGAAGAAACAAGTCGCCAGCGCAATGCCGCCCACGACGACGCCCACGCCGAAAAGCTCCAGCGCCTTCGCCAGCAGATCGACATAGGCGTGAATTTGCTCGCTCAAGCTCCCGACCTCTTTCGGTGATGTTTCCGTCGCGCGCCGAAGGCCTTGACGGTCGCCGCGCTCTCACTTTCGCTCGGCGAAATTGCCCGCCGGCCCCGGTTTCAAATCCGTAACCGGATTTCATCTCATTGTTAATAAATAACGCCTAAAAATTGCCGATCGCGCTTAAGGCAGGCTAGATGAATTTGTCGTTCAAATCGCATTTTTCCCTGACTGCCGTCCAGGCCGAACTTGAGGGCGATCACCGCATTCAGGCGCGCGCGCTCGAGGTGTTCGGCAAACGCGAAGTGATGAATTCCTATCTGGCGCAATTCGTTTTCGGGCTGATCGCCATCGCCGGATATTTCACCGAAAATCAGAGTCTTGTCTTTATCGGCCTGATCCATTGCCTGGTCGATCAACTGGTTCGGCGCAATCTCCGCATTTTTTCCAGAACCCTTGCCCAGGGAGAAATCGACCGCGCTCACCTGCGCCGTATCGAGTATATTTTCTATGGCGTCGGCTTCGTCTGGGCGATGGCGTCCTGGCCTCTGGCGGAAGCGCTCGATGGCCTTCGTCTCCTGCTGACGGTGGTTTCCGTGGCCGGCCTGCTGGTCATGGCCAACACGACCTGCTTCGCGCCACGCGTGTTCAGGGCCTCGGTCATCGGTTTTGCGATCGGAATCGCTCTGGCGACCCCCGCCATCGCAACCATCCCGTGGTATTTGCTCGGCGGCGCGACCGCCGCATTCCTGATCGTCGTCCAGGGGGTCGGCGCCGGCACGGCCCGCCAACTGATCCACATGCTCCGGATGCAGGTCGAGCGCGACGAGGCCCTCGAGGATCACAAGCGCACCATCGCGGCGCTGGAGTCCGCGCGCAGGGCGGCGACCCGCCTGGCGGAGACCGACAATCTGACCGGGCTGGCCAACCGCTTCCTGTTCATGACGAAGCTCGACGCCCTGATCGCCGACGGAGAGCCATTCTCCCTGACTTTGCTGGACATCGATCTTTTCAAGAATATCAACGACGCCCTCGGGCACGCCATCGGCGACGAAGCGCTCAAGGCGATTGGCGGCGTGCTGGCGACAAGCACGGAGCGCCAATGTTTCGCGGCCCGCCTCGGCGGCGACGAATTCGGGATTGTCGCCCATGGCGGCCCGGCGCATGAAAGGGGCGCGGACCTCATGGCCTGGGTGAACAAGGGACTCGACGACCTTCGCGCGACGAACATGGATATTCCCGCGATCTCGATCACCGGGGGCTCGGCCTATTTTCCGAGAGACGCCAGAACCCGCTCGGACCTGCTGGCGGCGGCGGACATGGCGCAGCGCGAGGCGAAAAAGGCCAAACGCGGTGGCCATCTCGACTACAGCGCGCGTCTGACCGACACATTCCGCAGGGAGAACCGAATCGCGCGAGGAATCAGCCAGGCGATCGCCTCGCGTTCGCTTTCCCTCCACTTCCAGCCCAGGATCAATCTGATGACCGGCCGGGTCGAGGGCGCCGAGGCGCTATCCCGCTTCCCCGACAAGGCCTTCCCCGGCCAATCCCTCGAAGAGATTTTCGACGTCGCCGAGAAGCATGGCCTCGGGGCCCTGCTGGACGAGCTGGTGCTGGACGTCTATCGCGAGGCCCTGGTCGCCCTGAGAGACGAGCATTCGATTTCCCTGCCGACGTCGGTCAATCTTTCCGGCGCCATCCTCAAGGCACCAGAACGGATGCTCGGCAAGCTCAACATGCTGATCGGCGAGGGGCTCTCGCCCGCGATGATCCGCATCGAGATCACCGAGAACGCCATCTACGGGCGAGGCCAGATCGGCGTCATCGAACTGCTCGACGAAATCGTCGAACTCGGCTTCAGCCTCGCGCTCGACGATTTCGGCACCGGCAGCGGAACCTTGCGCCATCTCGTCAGCCTGCCGATCAGCGAAATCAAGATCGACCGATCCTTCGTTTCCGGCCTGCTGAAGGACCGCAACAAGAGCGCCATCATCAGCGGCCTGATCGTCACCGGCCGGGACATGGGCGTCGATGTCGTCGCCGAAGGCGTCGAAAGCGAGGACGAAGCCAATCGTCTGCGCTCGATGGGCGCACGGTTCGCCCAGGGTTATCTCTGGTCGAGCGCCTTGCCGATGTCCCAGTTCGCGGAATTCGTCCACCTCTTCGGTCCCGGCGCCCGACCGAATCTTTCGGGCGCGCCCAGAACCGCGGCGCCGAGGCGCTCAAAATTTCAGCCGGCCAGACGAGCTTGAATCCATACGCCAATCGCCCAACTTGACGCTCGTTGCGCGCCATCGTCTGATGGCGCCCCACGGAGGCGTCCATGTCCAGATTCAAAGCCATTCGCATCGACAAGGATGCATCCGGTTATCGCGCAACCTATTCGGAATTCGACGAGTCCGAATTGATGGACGGTGACGTGACCGTTCGCGTCACCCATTCCACGGTCAATTACAAGGATGGCCTCGCAATCACCGGCAAGGCGCCTGTGGTGCGGCGCTTCCCGATGATCCCCGGCATCGATTTCGCCGGCGTGGTCGAAAGCTCCTCCCACCCCGAATTCAAGCCGGGCGATGAAGTGGTCCTCAACGGCTGGGGCTGCGGCGAGACCCATTTCGGCGGCTATGCGCAAAAGGCGCGGGTCAAGGGCGACTGGCTGGTGCCCCTGCCCAAAGCCTTCAGCGCCGCGCAGAGCATGGCGATCGGCACGGCGGGCTATACGGCGGCGCTCGCGGTTCTGGCGCTGGAAAAGCAGGGCATGACGCCCGACCGCGGTCCGGTCCTGGTCACCGGCGCGGCGGGGGGCGTCGGCTCGATCGCCATCGCGCTGCTGGCCAAGGCCGGCTGGCGGGTCATCGCCTCGACCGGCCGCAAGGACGAAGCCGATTTTCTGACTTATCTCGGCGCGTCCGAAATCATCGACCGCGCCGAACTGTCGACGCCCGGAAAGCCGCTCGGCAAGGAGCGCTGGGCGGCGGCCGTGGACGCCGTCGGCTCTCACACTCTCGCCAATGTTCTCGCCCAGACCGCTTATGAAGGCGCGGTCGCCGCCTGCGGCAACGCCCAGGGCATGGACCTGCCGACGACCGTCGCGCCCTTCATCCTGCGCGGCGTCTGCCTGCTCGGCATCGGCAGCGTCATGAAACCCAGAGCGGCGCGGCTCGAAGCCTGGGACCTGCTGGCGCGGGATCTCGACCCAGACAAACTGGCCGAACTCAGCCAGACCATCGGCTTGTACAAGGTGATGCAGACCGCCGCCGAAATTCTCGAAGGCAGGGTGCGCGGCCGTGTGATCGTGGAGATCGACTGAGGCGGTCATCTCTCCCCGAAGGCGGCGAAAACGAACAATGGCGCCTGGCTTGACGCCGGTCGGAAAGCCTTCGCGGGCTGCAGAGGCGCGACGACCTCACGCCATCAGGCCAACTCAACAAAATCGCCCGGTCGTGATAAGTTTCAAGCCGCGCCGTTCAAGGCGGGACGCGGGCTGCTGGGGCGCGGGAAAGGATTTGACGATGTTTCAAAAACTTGGGACGGCGGCTTTGCTGACGCTGGCGTTGGCGGCCCCGATTCACGACGCGGCCGCGCAGGATGTTCCGGGGGGCGCGCTGCTAGGCGGCGTCGGCGGAGCGATCATCGGCGGGGCCGTCGGCGGCGGCAGGGGCGCCCTGATCGGCGCGGGCGTGGGCGCCGTGACGGGAGCCGCCATCGCGGCGGAAGGCCAGCGGCGCCGCGGCGGCTATTATTACTACCGCAGAGGTTGTTATGTGCAGCGCGCGGACGGCGCCTGGATCCGCGTCTCGCGGCGCTATTGCTACTAGAACGCAGTCCCGAAAAATCGAGCGACGTTTCGGATCGGAATACGCGTCAAAACGATGAAATAACGGAGCGAAACCGAGGGCGCGCCGGTCTGGGACCGCCGCGCCCGACGCCGGCGTGAAACGCTAGTCTCCTTGGCCGTTGCCGCTGAGCACCCCGCGGCGTTTGCTCAATTGGGTTCCGGCGTGGTCCATGAAGGCGCGCACGCGGGCGGCGTGGCGCAGATCGGGATGGGTCAGCAGCCAGAGCACGGCGCCGCGCCCGCCCATGGGCTCGTCGGTACAGACCAGTTCGGGGTGCTGGTCGCCAATGAAGCGCGGCAGGAAGCCGATTCCCACCCCCTGCGCGATGCATTGGGCTATGCCCACCGTGGTGTTGCAGCGCATGGCGATGCGTTGCGGCGGGATTTCCTTTTCGATCCAGTCGAAAATGTCGACGCCGCCGAAATGTTCGTTGAAGCCGATATAATCGTGGCTCTCGTCGGCGAGGTCGAAGCCCGATTCGTAAAGCTGCCGCGAGACATAGCGGCCCCAGACGGACGAACCGATGCGGCGCCCGATCAGCGTCTCCGGCGGCGCATAGGCCGAGCGGATGGCGATGTCGGCTTCGCGGCGCGCGAGATTGAGCGGCTGGCTGGTCACCAGCACGTCAAGCTGAATGTCGGGGTAGGCCTTGCGGAAACTCGCCAGAATCGGAGCGAGAACATAATTGAACAAAGCGTCGTTGGTGGTGAGCCGCAACAGGCCGGAGGGCTTTTCGTCGCGGCCCGCGATCCGCCGCTCGAAGTCCGTCACGTCGCGGCCCATGCGCTCGGCGAGCGCGACCATTTCCTGGCCGGCGGCGGTAGGGGAATAGCCGTTGCGCGAGCGCTCGAACAATTTGGCGCCGATCATCGCCTCGAGGGCGCCGAGCCGGCGAAAAACGGTCGAATGATTCAGGTTGAGCGCCGAAGCCGCGCCAACCAGCGAGCCGGATTCCGCAATCCCCCGCACCAGACGAAAATCGTCCCAACTGATCCGATTCATGGCGTCAAAATGGGTCGATTCCGCGAAAAGCGCAAGTTTGTGACGACTTCATCCCCGCGGCGCCGCGGCGCGGCGAAGCCGGTCGTTGATCGCCTCGCCCAGATCGGCCTCGGGAATGGGCGCAACCGCGATTCGTTGAACCCCGCCGGCGTCAAGCGCCCGCAACATGGAGAAGAGATTGGCCGCCGCCTCGGCCAGGTCGCCGCCCGGCGAGAGGTCCAGGACCCTTTCCGAGACTCCTGAGAAACGGCCGCCGAAATCGAGACCCGCCTCCCCTTCTTCGAGCTGTAGCGCGTCGAGCCGCATCGCGGCGCGCGGCGCATAATGCGAGGCGAGCATGCCCGGCGCCAAAACCGCGCCCAATTCCGACCCCGCTTGCGCCCCCCCGAGGCGCTCCCCGAGGACGCGTTCAATCTCCACGCGCGACACGCCGCCCGGACGCAGCAGGCGCGGCGCGCCATCGAGCAGGGAAACGATGGTCGATTCGACCCCGACCGGGCAGGCGCCGCCATTGAGCACGGCGTCGATCCGGCCGTCGAGATCGGCCAGCACATGGGCGGGGGTCGAGGGGCTGACATGGCCGGACAGATTGGCCGAGGGCGCGGCGACCGGGCCGCCGGCGGCCGCGATCACGCCCCGCGTCAGGGCGTTGTCCGGGACCCGCAGGGCCACGCTGTCGAGGCCGGCCCGAGCCAGGTCGCAGACGCTCGCGCCTGGCGCCAAGGGCAGAATCAGAGTGAGCGGCCCCGGCCAGAAGGCCTTGGCAAGTCTTTCCGCGCGCGCGTCGAAGACGCCCTCGCGCCGCGCCGCCGCCAGATCGGCGACATGGGCGATCAGGGGATTGAAGCTCGGCCGGCCCTTGGCGCGATAGATCGCCGCAACCGCGCGCGGATTCGCCGCCAGCCCCCCCAGTCCATAGACCGTCTCGGTCGGCAGCGCGACTAACCCGCCGGCGCGCAAAATCGCCGCGGCTTGCGCAATTCCCGCCGGCCCGGACGCCAACAGCCGCGTCACCCGCTTGTTTTCTTCCTGCAATCGGCCAATCCTGCTTGACGTCGGCGAGCGATTTAGTTCATATATAAACTATTATCTCGCGATGCATGCGAATGCACATGACATTGGCGCGCGCGCCGATCAAGGACAATGGACGAACGGGAGGCAGGCATGGCGGACATCGAGATCGCCAGATCGGGCGCGGTGCTGGAGCTGACGCTGAACCGGCCGGCCAAGAAGAACGCCCTGACCAACGCAATGTACCGGACGCTGAACGTGGCGCTGGACGAAGCCGAGCGCGACGCGGGCGTGGGCGCGGTTCTGGTCGCCGGCGCCGGCGACGTTTTTTCCGCCGGCAACGACATCGGCGATTTCGTCGCGGCGGCTCAGGACGGTGAAATGGCGGGCGCCGATTTCGTTCGCAAGATCGCCGCCTTTCCCAAGCCCCTGGTGGCGGCGGTCGATGGGCTGGCGGTGGGAATCGGCTGCACGCTGCTGCTCCATTGCGATCTCGTCTATGCGACGCCCGAATCGCGTTTCCTGCTGCCCTTTGTCGATCTTGGCCTCCTGCCCGAGGCCGGCGCCTCGCTGCTGCTGCCGCGACGGGTCGGCATGGCCCGGGCCAGCGCCTGGCTCCTCGCCGGCGAAAGCTTCGGCGCCGATGAAGCTTTCGCCGCCGGTCTGCTCAATGCGATTCCCGCAACAGACTCGCTGCTTACAACAGCGCGCGAAAAGGCGGCGCAGCTTGCGGCCAAGCCACGCGCCGCGCTGATGGCGGCGCGAAAGTTTTTGCGCGGCGACACGGCTGAAATTCTCGCCCGCATCGAGGCCGAACTCGACGCCTTCCGCAAGGCCCTGGCCTCGCCCGAAGCGCGGGCCGCGCTCATGGCCTTCCTCAACAAGGGCAAATGACGACCTTATCAGACTCGGGAGGAATTCATGGCCGGACTTGCTGGAAAAACCCTGTTCATCACCGGCGCCTCGCGCGGCATCGGCCTCGCCATCGCGCTGCGCGCCGCGCGCGACGGCGCCAATGTCGCGATCGCCGCCAAGACGGCTGAACCGCATCCCAAACTGCCGGGCACGATTTTCACCGCCGCCAAGGAGATCGAAGGGGCCGGCGGCAGCGCCCTGCCTTTGACCGTGGACGTCCGCGACGAAGCCCAGGTCGCCGAAGCCTTGGCGGCGACGGCGCAAAAATTCGGCGGCGTGGATATTGTCGTCAATAACGCCAGCGCCATTGCGCTGGGCGGCAGCCAGCAGATCGACATGAAACGTTTCGACCTGATGCATCAGGTCAACGCCCGCGGCTCCTACATGACCGCCAAGCTCGCCTTCCCCTACCTCGCCAGGGCCGAGAACCCGCATGTGCTGATGCTGTCGCCGCCGCTCGACATGAAGGAGAAATGGTTCGCGCCCCACACCGCCTATTCCATGGCCAAATTCGGCATGAGCCTCGCCGTTCTCGGCCTGGCCGGCGAGTTCCGCCCAGCGGGCGTCGCGGTCAACGCGCTCTGGCCGCGCACGACCATCGCCACCGCCGCAATCAACAATCTGCTCGGCGGCGAACAGATCATGCGCGCCTCGCGCAAGCCGGAGATCATGGGCGACGCCGCCCATGCGATTCTTTGCTCGCCGAGCCGCGAAACCACGGGAAAATTCTTCATCGACGACGTGGTCCTGGCCGCCCATGGCGTGAAAAATTTCGACACTTACCGCGTCGATCCCTCCAGCCCGCTCGCGCCGGATTTCTTCGTGCCGGACGACACGCCGGTCCCGGAGGGGGTGAGCTTGAAGCCTCTGGTTTGACGGCTTCGATCCGCGCCGCTAACACCTTTCCAGGCGCGGGAGAGAGTCGCGGGCGATGGCGGTTTACACGGATGTCACGGACGAGGCGTTGTTCGCCTTTCTCGGCCAATATGACCTCGGCGCCGTCCTGTCCTTCAAGGGCATAGCCGAGGGCGTCGAGAACTCCAATTTCCTGCTCCATTGCCAATCCGGCTATTTCATCCTCACGCTTTACGAAAAGCGGGTGAACCCGGCGGACCTGCCCTTTTTCATCGGGCTGATGGAGCATCTGGCGGCCAGGAGCCTGTCGTGCCCGCTGCCGGTCAAGCGCCGCGACGGCCGCTCGCTCGGGACTCTCGCGGGGCGTCCGGCGGCGATCGTCACCTTTCTCGACGGCGTCTCGGTCCGCAAGCCGGATGCCCGTCATTGCGGCGAGACCGGGCGCGCTCTGGCGCAGATGCACCTCGCCGGCCATGATTTCGGCCTCACCCGCCCCAATCGCCTTTCGCTCAAACATTGGCCGAAGCTTTTCGCAGCCTCGCGCGCCCACGCCGACGAGGTCTCGCCGGGTCTCGCGCGCGAGATCGCCGCCGAACTCGCCTTTCTCCAGCGCCATTGGCCCAGCGACCTGCCCCAGGGCGTGATCCACGCCGACCTCTTCCCCGACAACGTCTTTTTCATCGGCGAAAAGCTTTCGGGCCTGATCGACTTCTATTTCGCCTGCAACGATTCGCTGGCTTACGATCTCGCGATCTGCCTCAACGCCTGGTGCTTCGAACCGGACGGCGCCTATAACGTCACCAAAGGCCGCGCTATGCTGCAAGGCTATCAGAGCCTGCGCCCGCTCGACGCTCAGGAGCGCCGCGCCCTGCCGGTCCTGGCGCGCGGCGCCGCGCTGCGCTTCCTGCTGACCCGGCTCTACGACTGGCTCAACGTGCCCCCCGGCGCCCTGGTTCGCCCCAAGAATCCGCTCGAATATCTTGGCAAGCTCAGGTTCCACCAGTCCATAGACCAATCCGGCGAATACGGACTGGAGTCATGATGCGGTTTTCTCTCGATCGCTTCGCAATCCGCGGAAACGTCATGGCGCGGAAATCCTTGGACGCGCGGCGAATTCCCGCGCCAGCGGACTGCGAATGCCGCAGCTCCGCCGCGGAATTCGCAGCATGACCCGCCGCGTCGCGATCTGGACCGATGGCGCCTGTTCCGGCAATCCCGGCCCCGGCGGCTGGGGCGCCATCCTGACATTCAACGGCGCGACGAAGGAATTTTTCGGCGGCGAGGCCTTGACCACCAACAACCGCATGGAGCTTCTCGCCGCCATTTCGGCCTTGGAGGCGCTGACCCGCCCCTGCGCGGTCGATTTGCACACCGATTCCCAATATGTCCGCCAGGGCGTCACCGCCTGGATGCACAACTGGAAACGCAACGGCTGGCGCACCGCCGACAGGAAGCCGGTGAAGAATGAGGAGCTGTGGAAGCGGCTCGACGAGGCGGCGCAGCGCCACGACATCGCGTGGCATTGGGTCAAGGGCCACGCGGGCGATCCGATGAACGAGCGCGCCGACGCCCTGGCGCGGGAAGGCATGGCGCCCTATCTGCTGGGCGCATGAGCTGATCAGGCTATGCTTGCGTCGGCGCCGCGCCCTTTGCTAAAGAAAAGTTTAGAGTTTGGCGGGGGCGCCACCAGAGCGGTGAAAAATGACCATAGCCACGACTGCCTCGATCCGTTCCTTTCTGCTTTTCGGCCTGATGTTTCTGGCCTGGAGCGCATTTTCCGGAACGGCCCGCGCGCAAAGCTGCAGCGAAGACATGGCGGCTTTCGGCAAGAGCCGCACCACCGAGATTGAGGCGCTCAACGCCATTTCCGCCGCCCACGACAAGAAGCTCGATCCTGTCGCCGCCTGCCCGCATCTGCGCAAGATGAAGGACATCGAAGCGAAAATGGCCGAATACATGGCCAAGAACAAGGAATGGTGCAACATCCCCGACGATTTCATCGCCAAGTTCAAGGAAAGCTCCGTTCGCACCGCCGCAGTCGCCCAGCAAGCCTGCGCGCTGGCCGCCAAGGCCAAGCAGATGCAGGAAAACGGCGGAGGCATGGGCAATCTGGCGCCGCCGCCCAAACTTCCCGCCGGACCGCTCTAAAGCCATGCCCGCGCCCGCGGCCGAAGGCGCCGCGCAGGCTCCTTTGCCCGACGCGCCGGCCTCCGGCCTGTGGCGGCGCCTGCCGGCCAGCTGGACGCCCTATGTCCAACTCGCGCGGCTCGACCGCCCGGTCGGCTGGCAATTATTGCTGGCGCCCTGCCTGTCCTCGGTCTGCCTTGCGACGATCCGGCGCCTGGAAAACCCGAATTACCTTCTGCTCGCCCTGTTCTTCGTCGGCGCCGTGGTCATGCGCGGCGCGGGATCGACCTTCAACGACCTGATCGACCGCAAGATCGACGCCCGGGTCGCCCGCACCGCCGGGCGGCCACTGGCGTCTGGCCGCATCAGTCCGCGCAACGCCGCGCTCTTCATGGCCGCACAGGCGCTCGTCGGCCTCGCCGTTCTGCTGTCGCTCAACGGTTTCGCCATCTTCCTCGGCCTGCTCTCGCTAGTTCCAGTCGCGGTCTATCCTTTTCTCAAGCGCTTCACCTCCTGGCCGCAGGCCGCGCTCGGCCTCGCCTTCTCATGGGGCGCTTTGCTGGGCTGGGCGGCGCAGACCGGCGGCCTCGCGGCGCCGGCCTATTGGCTTTATGCTTCCGGCGTCGCCTGGACGATCGGCTATGACACGATCTACGCCATCCAGGACCGCAGGGACGATGTCGCGGCTGGCGTCAAATCGACCGCGCTCCTGTTCGGCGCCCATGTCCAGCTGGCGGTGGCCCTGTTCTATCTGGCGAGCGTGTCCTGCGCGGAAATCGCGCTTCTGACGGCGGGCGCGGGCATTGTCGCCCATCTCGGCCTGCTCGGCTTCGCCGCGCGGCTCCTGTGGCAGATCCGCCGGCTGGAGCGCGCCGACGAGGCCGAAGCGCTGAAACTCTTCCGCTCCAACGGCCTGGCGGGATTCATCCTGTTCGCCGGCCTGCTGGGCGAAAACATGCTGTTCTACCTGGTGCGCTGAACCGGGTCTCGAGACACGCTCACTCGTAACAGATGATTTCGCGCTCATCGCGAAAAACCGGCAGGACGCGGCCTAGCATACCCGCCTTGCGGCGCGCCGAAATGGCGGAGCGCCGCGCTTTCAGCGGCCAGCCGCGTCGGCGCGGATGGACCGTTCCGGCCCGAATCCCGCCGAAACGGCTCTCGACCACGGCTTCGCCACCCCGCACGCCCCGCGTGAGGCGTGGCAGGCGGAAGAACCGCGCCCAGGCCAGCCAGTCCCGCGCGGCGTCCTTTTCATTATCGGCTTCCGCCAGCGCCACGTCGAGGTCCGGGTCCGCGTGAACCAGGGCCACGCGATAGAACAGCCCGCGCGCGCCTTGCTGCAGCGCCAGAACGACGCCGCGGAAACTGCGCGTCGGCAGCGAGAGGCGCATGCGCACCCCGCCGACGCAGCGGTCGATGGCAATAGCCTCCGCTGTGACGGCGATCTCGCGCCGGCCTGAATCCGCGCGCGGGTCGTTGGCGACGAGTCGGGCGACGGGTGCAGTCTTGGCTTCGGACATGGCGGGTTTCCAATGACAATTTTCGCGCTGGCCCCATCATTCGGCCGCAAGCCCCACATCCCCGCTAAGAAAACCAGCGGCATTTTATCGATTCCGCCGCCCCGTCGGGCATGTCCAACCCCACGTTGCGCCGATCGTTCAAATTCGCGGCAATCCCTTCGTTCGAGCAGCCGCAGCGTCAATTTCGCGCTTGCGGAATTTCTTGCCCTGACGCGGCATGGCGATTACAGGAGAAGCTGACCTTCTCGCGCGAGCCCGACCATTGTCCAACCCCCACGCCTTCGCCGACCTCCTGCCCCGCGTCGAGGCGGCCGCGCGGGAAGCCGGCGCGATCGCGATGGAGTTTTTTCGACTCGGCGCGCCGACCCTGGCGGAGGTCAACCAGAAGCCCGGCGGCTCGCCGGTGACCGAAGCCGACCTGCGCGTCGACCATTTTCTGCGCGAACGGCTCCGCGCCCTGTCGCCGGCGCTTGGCTGGCTCTCCGAGGAAAGCGCGGATTCGCCGGAACGGCTGGGCCAAGACGCTCTGTTTGTCGTCGATCCGATCGACGGCACGCGCGGCTTCGCGGCGGGCGACCCCTGCTTCGCCATCTGCATCGCCGTCATCGCCGACAGCCTGCCGGTCGTCGGCGTCGTCCACGCTCCGGCGCTGGACGAGACCTTCGTCGCCCTGTCCGGCGGCGGCGCGCGCCGCAACGGCGCGCCGATCGCGGTGTCGCCGCGCCGTGAACTCGCCGGCGCCTCGGTCTCCGCGCCGGACTCGCTCGCCGCCGATCTGCGGCGTTCCGGTCTGTCCTTCAGCCAGCAGCCGCGTCTCCCCTCGCTCGCCATGCGCCTGCTGCGGGTCGCCCATGGCGAATTCGACGCGGCGCTCGCCCGCAAGAACGCACATGACTGGGATATAGCCGCCGCCGACATCATTCTTCGCGAAGCGGGCGGCGCGCTGACCGATTTTTCCGGGCAGGCCCCGCTTTACAACCGGGCCGACCCGATCCATCCCGCCCTTGCCGCAGGACCGCCCGGCCTTCGAGCCGATCTGATCCAGGCGGCGCGCGAAGGCGCGGCCATGGCCGGGCGGCGCCGCGCGGCCAGCGAAACGTGAAAACGAAACTTCAAAAAGGTGACGCGCATGAGCCATGAGGTCGAACCCAGGCAGCTTTTGCATCTCGTTTTCGGCGGCGAGCTGAAGAGTCTCGAAGACGTCGAATTCAAGGACCTGTCCAAAATCGACATGGTCGGCATGTACCCCGACTTCAAAAGCGCCCACGCCGCCTGGAAGGCGAAGGCGCAATCGACGGTGGACAACGCCCAGATGCGCTATTTCATCGTCCATCTGCACCGGGTGCTCGATCCGTCCGACGACTGACCCCGCACCGATCGGCCATTGCCCGCTCGCCTTTTCCCACCATCCGCGCTATCTGTCGCCCAGGGAGTGGGCCATGCGGCCCGGCGCCGGCGTTCGAGCCTTTTTGCCGGCATCGGTTCGGGACGATCAGGGACATTCGCCTTTGAACGAGGCAGATGGGGACAGCGCCCGGGCGCCGCGCCGGAAAAACAATAACGAGACCGGACTGAAATGAGATCTGCGGTGCTGCTGCCCGTCTATCGCGTGGCCGCCAGAGGCCTGACGCCGTTCAGCGGCCTTTTCCTCTGGCGGCGCGGCCGCAAGGGCAAGGAAGACCTCAATCGGCTCGGCGAGCGCCGGGGGCGCGCCGGCCTTCCCCGTCCGGAGGGGCGGCTCGCCTGGCTGCACGGCGCGAGCGTCGGCGAGGGTCTCGCCTTGCTGCCACTGGTCTCGCGGCTCATCGCGAAGGGCTTTCATGTCCTGGTCACCACCGGCACGGTGACCTCGGCGCGCATTCTCGCCCAAAGACTGCCGGAAGGCGCGACCCACCAGTTCGCGCCGCTCGACGCCCCCGCCTTCATCGAGCGTTTCCTCGACCATTGGCGCCCGGACCTGTTCATTCTCGCCGAATCCGAAATTTGGCCCAACACCATCTGCGCCGTCCACGCCCGTAAAATCCCGATAACGCTGGTCAACGCCCGGCTGTCGCCGCGCTCCTTCGAGCGCTGGCGGCGCTTGCCCAACTTCATTTCGACCCTGCTCGGCAAGATCGACCTCTGCCTCGCCCAGAGCGAGGACGACGCCACGCGCCTGCTCCAGCTAGGGGCGCCGCGCGTGGACGCCATCGGCAATCTCAAATATGACGTGGACGCGCCCCCCGCCAACGCCGCCGAGCTCGACGACCTCGCCCTCCAGATCGGCCCGCGCCCGATCTGGATCGCCGCTTCGACGCATCCCGGCGAAGAAGCGATCGCCTTCGCCGCGCACAAGGCGCTGGCCGCGCGCTTCCCCAATCTGCTCACCGTTCTGGCGCCGCGGCATCCGCATCGCGGTCCCGAGATCGCAACGGAAGCGGCGAGCTTCGGCCTTACGGCGGCGCTGCGTTCCCGCGGCGACCGGATTCGCCCTTCGACGCAAGTCTATATCGGCGACACGATCGGCGAGCTTGGCCTGTTCTACCGCCTGTCCAGCGTGATCTTCATGGGCAAGTCGCTCGCCGGTCACGGCGGCCAGAACCCGATCGAGCCGGCCAAGCTCGGTTCGGCCATCCTTCATGGCCCGCATGTCGGCAATTTCCTCGACGTCTATGACGCGCTCGACAGCCGGAACGGCTCGATCCAGGTCGACAGCGCCGAGGACCTCGCCCGGCAGATCGAAAACCTCTTCACCGATCCCGCCCTGCTGCGCCGCACCGCGGCGGAGTCGCGGCAGGTCGTCGCGGAGCTCGGCGGCGCGACCGACAAAATCATGCGGGCGCTCGAACATTATATCGCGCACATGATTGTATCCCAGCCACGGGCCTTCTAGATTTACGAAAGAGACCTTGCGAGGCCAAAAGTCCCTACGAGGAAAGATGCGCGCGCCAGCCTTCTGGTGGTCCGCCCGGCCCAGCCTGTTCGGGCGGATCATGATCGCGATCCTGACGCCCCTGGCCGCGCTCTATGGCCGGGCGGCGGCGCGCCGGATGGCGCGTCCAGGCTCGCGCGTCAGCGCCCCGGTCATCTGCATCGGCAATTTTGTGGTCGGCGGCGCCGGCAAGACTCCCACGGCCCTCCGGGTTGCGACCTGGCTGAAGCGCGCCGGCGAGACGCCCTATTTCCTGTCGCGCGGCTATGGCGGCGCGCTCGGCGCCGACGGCGGCGCCCATCTGGTCGATCAGCGCCGCCATGGCGCGGCCCAGGCCGGCGACGAGCCTTTGCTGTTGGCGCGGGTCGCCCAGACCGTCGTGGCGCGCGACCGCCCGACCGGCGCCATGCTGGCGCTCGCCGGCGGCGCCAGTCTGATCGTGATGGACGACGGCCTGCAAAACCCCAGCCTGCGCCGCGACTTCGCTTTGGCGGTGATCGACGGCGCGGTCGGTTTTGGCAATGGCAGGTTGATCCCCGCGGGGCCGCTGCGAGCGCCGATCGAGAACCAGCTCCGGCTCTCGTCGGCGGCGCTGGTGATCGGCGAGGGCGAGGCCGGCCGCGCCGCGGCGGCTCTGTTCGAGGCCGCCGGCAAGCCGGTCTTTCACGGCCGGCTGGCGCCAGACGCCAACGCTGCGCTGCGCATGCTGGGCGCCCGCGCGGTCGCCTTCGCCGGCATCGGACGGCCGCAGAAATTTTTCGAGTCCCTTGAAGCCTGCGGCGCGCGCCTGGTCGCGCGGCGCAGTTTCGCCGACCATCATCCCTATCGCTTGAGCGAGATCGCCGCCTTGCAGCGTGAGGCGGAAGCCCTCGACGCTCTTCTGGTGACGACCGAAAAGGACATGGTCAAGCTCGCGCCTTTCATGGCCGCGCTGCGGCGGGACCTGCCCCAACCCGAAGCCCTGCCAGTCGGACTGGTGGTCGAGGAAGGCGAGGACCTGCGCCAGTTGCTGCTGGACGTGGTGGCGGGCTTCCGCGGCGCCGGCCGGCTGTCCAGCGGCGTGAAGCCTTAGGCCTTCCGCTTCAACTCGCCGAGCTGCTCCAGCCTCTTCATCTTGGCCTCCGGCCCGGCATAGGGCTCTTGGCGGTCGACGTTCCAATAACGCAATTCCTCGATCGGAATTTGCACGCCGGTCGCCGCGCAGACGACGAAAGCGCCCGGCTTTCTGATCTTGAAATCGCCGTCTAGATATTCGATTTCGGCCGGTCCGCTGAGCGGAACGCGGCGTTCTATGCGGTTCATCGGCCTCTTCCGTTTCCCCCGCGCTCCCGTCGGGGACCCCCTCGATGTATCGCCGATGCCGCGGCGGTGCAATCCCCGGCGGCGGCATATCGTCGCGCGGCGCGCAGTCGAAGGATGATATGGCGCCAAAGTAGCATTTTGGGGAAAAAACCGGATTGCCTTTTGCGCCGGTCACGCTAGAAGAAGCCAAAATTTTCCATGGGGAGGTTGTGCATGACGCCGAAGAAAATCCTTGTCGCCCAGGGCGGCGGCCCGACTGCGGTGATCAACCAGTCGCTCACGGGCGTGGTGCTGGAATCGCGCCGTTTCGCGGGGGTCGAGCGCGTTTACGGCGCGCATCATGGCGTTCGCGGCATCATCAATGAAGACCTGCTGGACCTGACCCAGGAAACCACCCACAACCTCGAAATGGTCGCCAATACGCCGTCCTCCGCGCTCGGTTCGACGCGCGACAAGCCGGACGCCAAATATTGCCAGGAGATCTTCAAGGTCCTTCAGGCCCATGAGATCGGCGCCTTCTTCTATATCGGCGGCAACGATTCCTCGGACACCGTGCGCATCGTCGCGGAAGAGGCGGCCAAGGCCAATTATCCGCTGCGCTGCATGCATATCCCCAAGACGATCGACAACGATCTCGTCGGAAACGACCACACCCCGGGCTTCCCATCGGCCGCGCGCTTCGTCGCCCAGGCTTTCGCCGGCGCCAATCTCGACAACGCCTCGCTGACCGGCGTCTATGTCGCGGTGGTCATGGGCCGCCACGCCGGCTTCCTGACCGCCGCTTCCGCGCTCGGCAAGAAGTTCCCCGACGACGGCCCGCATCTGATCTATCTGCCGGAGCGCACCTTCGACACCGAAAAGTTTCTCGCCGACGTCAAGCGCATTTACGAGCGACTCGGCCGCTGCGTCATCGCGGTCTCGGAAGGCGTCCACGACGCCGCTGGGGTTCCGATCGTCACCAAGCTCGCCGAAAAGGTCGAGCATGACGCGCACGGCAATATCCAGCTCTCCGGCACCGGGGCGTTGGCCGATCTGCTGTGCGAAGAGATCAAGACCAAGCTCGGCATCAAGCGCGTCCGTGGCGACACCTTCGGCTATGTCCAGCGCTCGTTCCTCGGCTGCGTCTCCGACGTCGATCAGCGCGAAGCGCGCGAAGTCGGCGAGAAGGCGGTGCAATTTGCGATGTGGGGCGACCGCAGCGGCTCGGTCGCGATCAAGCGCACCGGCTATTATTCGGTCGATTACGAGCTCGCGGCGCTGGAATCGGTCGCCGGCAAGACCCGCGTGATGGAAGACGAATTCATCACCGCCTGCGGCACCGACGTCACCGACGCCTTCCGCCTTTATCTGCGGCCGCTGCTCGGCTCGGGCATGCCCGACGCCTATCGCCTGCGTCCGAACCCCGTCGCCAAGGTGCTCAAGAAGGGCTGACGCCTGAGCGATCGATCCGGGGGGCCGGGCCGAGCCAACGCTAAACGCGTGGCTCGGCCCGGCCTTTCGCTTTTTTCGGCCTGCGCTTAAATGGGCGCGCGCGGACAGCCCCGCCTCGCGCCGGAGACCTGAATCCTGCAGTTGCTCGCCGATTATTGGACCATCGTGAAATCCGGCGCCTTTCGCGCCGCCGATTACGCCTGGCTGCATCTGGGCTCGCGCGCCCTCGCGCCCCTGGCCTTGCTCCATTACCTGCTGACCGGAGAGCGCCGGGGGAACCGCCCGACGCCCTTTTTCGATCCCGCCTTTTTCGCGGCGCGTCGCCCGCAAGCCGGCAGCCCCTTCGCCGCCTTTTTGCGCAACCCCCTCGGCGCGCCCGCCTGCGCCGAGTTCGACGAGGCCTGGTTCGTCGCCCAACATCCGCAGGCGAAAGCCGCCGCCTCGCCCTGGGCCTATATGACGGAGTGCGGAATCGCCGAAAGGCTCGATCCGTCGCCGAATGTCTCGCTCGCCTTCATCGCCAACGCCTATCGCAGCCGCCATCAGAGGCTGGCCCGCACCCTGATGAAAATCTTTCATCGCCGGCGCGGCGACGACCGGAGCTCCTGCGTCCTGAACCGCGCCGACCTCGAGGCGAACCAGACGGCCTTTCGCGCCGCGATCCACCTGCGGGCGCTGAAAGAGTCACCGGCGCAAAAGCCCTGGCTGGTCTTTGTCCAGACCGACGGCGGCCATCCCGCCCGCCTGCACGCCCCCGAGCGCAGCTACGATCTGATGCTCAATTATTATCGCGAGCCGAAGGAGCCGCCGCGCGAGGCGGAACATGTTTTCGTCCAGAACGGAACCAAGACCACCGCCATCGCCAAACTGATGGAGTCGCGGCCCGGGCTTTTCGGCGCTTATGACTATGTCCTGTTCCTCGATGACGACCTCGACCTTTCCCCCGCGCAAATCGCCGATTTTTTTGAGTCCCTGCGCGAAAATGGCCTCGATCTCGCCCAGCCCGCGCTCGCCAAAGGTTCGGATGGCTCTTTCCCGATCCTGTTCCAGAAAGCGGGATCGCCCGGATTCAGGAGAATCAATTACGTCGAGATCATGATGCCCGCCTTTTCGCGCCGCGCCCTGGCGGCCAGCGCGGAATGCTTTCGGCGGGGAATCAGCGGTTTCGGCGTCGATGTCCTGATCGGCGCGACCATCGCAAAAAAACTGGGTCCGAATATCGCGGTGGTGGACAGTGTCGCGGCGCGGCACCTTCGCGCCATCGACCTCGAAGGCGGGGCGCTATATCGCTACCTCTCCGCGAGTGGAATTGATGCGAGCGTCGAAATGTGGACGATCCTTGCCGAAAATGGACTCGGGCATGACCTTGTCGAGATGGAGGCGCGCGGAAGTTGAAGGTTTATTTCATCAATCTTGACCGCGCTCCCGAGCGTCGGGCCTATACCGAGCAGAAGCTGCAAGGCCTCGATTTCGAGCGCGTCGCGGCTGTGGACGGCAAATTGAACCCGCCGACGAAAAAAGGCCTGAACCGTTTCCAGATCGCCTGTATCGACAGCCACCGCGTCGCCTGGCGCAAATTCCTCGCCACGCCCGAACCCTTTGCCTGTTTCCTCGAGGACGATCTCCATTTCTCGCCCGATTTTCCGGCCTTCGTCGCCGATGAAGGCTGGATTCCTTCCGACGCCCATGCGGTCAAACTCGACAGTTTTTATAATGTGGTCATGGTCGGCGCCCCCCGGCCGGCGCCCATGGGGCGTGCGCTGGCGCGGCTTTTCACCCGGCATGAAAGTTCGGCTGCCTATATACTCAGCCGCCGGGGCGCCGAAACCTTTTTGCGCCTGAGCGAAAAGCCGACCAAGCCGGTCGATTACATCCTGTTCCCCGAAGACCCGATCGGCGAGAAACTGAACGTCTATCAGCTCACCCCCGCCGTGACGGTCCAGGACTCGCGCTATGAGGAGCATCACGCGCCGGGCCAGAAATTCGTCAGCGACATCGCCCGCACCGACCGTCCCGGTCCCGACGGCGCCCTGCCACGGCTATGGTTCAAGCTGAAACGCGAAACTTTCCGGATTTTCCTCGATATCGGCCGGACGCGACGCTACCTCGTCAACCGCTTCATCCGCGGTCTCAAGCCGGAAGTCATTCCGTTCCGCTAGGAGTGTGTCCGAGAATTCACGGATTCTTTTAGCGTTTCAGCGGCGAATCTGACTCGGTTGGCGCAGGAGCGAGCGCGATCGCCCCTGGAAGATTGACGAACCGATGCTGCTGTCGGCGACGGTTGGCCTGTTGTCGCCGAAGATCACTTGGCCCGGTTCGGGTTGAATTTGGTTGTTGAGGAGCTCGATCCCGAAGCGATCGAGGTTGGTTACGGCAGCGGCTCTGGCCGGCCGCCGTTCGATCCGGCCATGATGACGGCGCTTTTGCTTTATGCCTATGGCGCCGGCGTCTATCCGTCGCGGCGGATTTTCGCATCATCACCGACTTTCGCAAGCGCCGCCTGAAGGCTCTTGCCGGCTTGTTCACGGAGGTTCCGCGCCTTTGCCAGCGGGCGGGACGGCTGAAGCGCGGCCAAGGCCGAACTGGAGGCGGCGGTCGAGGCCAATCTGGGCCGCAAGCCCGAGCAGGTTTCCGCCGACGCCGGCTATTGCTCCAACGCCAACCTCGAAGCGTTGGAGCAACGAAGGATCGACGCCTACCTCGCGCCCGGCCGCGCCAAACATCCGACCGATGGCGCAGACGGAAGCGAGCGCGTGGCAAAGATGCGCGACAAGATCGGAGAGGGCGACCGCCTCAGTCGCTATCGCTTGCGTAAGCAACCGCCTGAGCCGGCGTTCGGTCAAATCAAACAAGCGCGGCTTTGGTCAATTCCTCATGCGCGGGCTCGATAAGGTCGCCGGCGAGCGGGGCCTCATCTGCCTCGCCCACAATGTCAGGAAACTCGCCCGGGGGCGGAGCCTGCCGCAAGCCGCTCACGCCGCCGCGTGACCAGAAAAAGTCCTCACGGAATCTGCTGGACAAAGCCTGCGCCACCAAGGCGCAGCCTTTCTGGACACACTCCTAGGTCGAAATCCCTCGCGAAGCCATCATCGTCGCCCTCTGGATGGACAGATGAACGGACGGCCGGCTGCATTCCCGACGACAGCGGCGCGCTCGCCGCTCAGTGGCCGTTGTAATAAGTCTGCGGGTAATATTGGCTCGGATAATAGTTTTGCTGATAATAGGTCGGCGACTGGTAAACCGGCGGATTATATTGAGGCGCGGGCGGAACGACCGCTGCCGGGATGTTCGCGGGCGGCAGGTTGGCGGACGGCGCGTAACTTGGCGCGAGTTCGCCGGGCTGGCCGTAATAGGTTTGCGCCCACCCCGGCGTCGCCGAGGCGAGCGCGACAAAACAGCCAACAAAGGTCAGGCGGACAGTGAAGCGCATCGCAAAGCATCTCCGGAGAGGTCAAAACACCTCCGGAAGATGCGCTGCGAAACTGTCGCCAAGCCTGCGGTCCGAGCGGCCGCCCGGAGGCGGCCGGCGCGCCACTCAGTGATGATGATGGCGACGGTGGTGATGACGCGGCGGCGGCACATAATTGAGCGTCATGCCGGCCACGCCGCCGGCCACGTTCAGGCCCGTCTGGGCATTGATCGACACCGGCTGGAGCGCGATCGTGCTGGCGTTGCCGCCAACGAGAACATTGGCGCCCAGCCCGACGCCGACGGTCACCGAACCGGTGGCGCCGCCGTAGGAGCCGGCGAGCGCGCCGGCGGGAGGAGCCGCGGTCGGTGCGAAAACCGCCCAGGCCAGAACGCCCTTCGCCGTCGCGCCGAGATCGACGCCGATCTTGGTGATCGACCCGGCATAATGTTCCGTATAGCCGCTATCCGCAGTGAAAACACAGTCCAACGCGCGATTCGAGGCGATGATCATTCCGGGACCGCCGGCGACCTGACAGTTCAGCGAGCCAACCTTGACCGAGTCCGCGGACGCGGCCTGGGCGGAAAATGCGAGCGCCGCCACGGAGGCGGCGAAAAGAACGGAACGCATGGTCATGGGGAAATCCTTCCTTCCACAAGGCGCGAGAACTTCCCGAACGTCCGGGAAATTCACGAGGCCCCCGCTCTCACCAGCCTGGGTCTTGCCTCGGCGCTGGCGCATTATCTCGCCGCGGGCTATGCCGTTGCAATAAAAAAAAAGTTCAGCGCGGATGACCGGCGCGACCGGGCTGGGCCGGGTCGCGCGAAGACAGTCAGATGAAGTCGATCTTCATGATCTCGTAGCTCTTGCCGCCGCCAGGCGTGTTGACCTCGACCGAATCGCCGACCTTCTTGCCGATCAGGGCGCGGGAGATCGGCGAAGAAATCGAAACCTTGCCGGATTTGACGTCCGCCTCCATGTCGCCGACGATCTGGTAACGCCGCTCGGCCTCGGTGTCCTCGTCGATCAGGGTCACGGTGGCGCCGAATTTGACCGTATTGCCGGAAAGCTTGCCGACATCGATCACATCCGCGCGGGAGAGCTTGTCCTCCAGTTCGGCGATCCGGCCTTCGTTGAGCGACTGCGATTCCTTGGCCGCGTGATATTCGGCGTTCTCCGACAGGTCGCCGTGGGACCTCGCTTCCGCAATGGCCTGAATGATGCGCGGGCGCTCCTCCTGCTGGCGGCGCTTCAACTCCGCTTCGAGGGCCGCATATCCGGCGACGGTCATGGGCAGCTTTTCCATTCTGCGACTCTTTCAATTCCTATGGCTCGCTCCGCCACGCGTGGCGAAACAGTCGACAAATCCCGCCGGCCTCCGGCGCGGCGTCGGGACAAAACGCGAGACGCGCCCCGGTTGGGGCGCGTCGCGTGCTGCTTTGCAGCAGACTCATGATGGAGCAGCCGCGGGCGCAGGTCAACCGCCCCTTCGCGCCACGATGGAACGCGAGCCGGCCAGATGACGATGAACGAATCTTCCTCGACCGCGGCCCGCCATCTTGTCAAGGAATCAAAACGGGAACAAACTCCGGTTCAAGCCGGCCCCGACAAGAACGCCGGCGGTTTTGGAGGGAAATTATGGCCGCCATCGCAAATTATTTGGTCGCCTTGAGCGCGGCTGGACAGATATGGTGCCTGGTCCTCGGCATGTTCCTGTGGCGGACGCCGCTTGGCGTCACCAATTACGATATGACGCAGGAATTCGCCAACGCCTCCGCCAAACTGGCTGCCAATCAGGGCCTTTACAACGGCTTTCTCGCCATGGGGCTGATGTGGTCGCTGGTCGCCGCGTCGCATGGCTTCGAACTCAAGGTCTTTTTCCTCGTCTGCGCGATCGTCGCGGGCTCGCATTGCGCAGCGACCGTCAGCCGCCGCATTTTCTATGTGCAGGCCCTGCCGGCCATCGCCGCGCTAACTCTCGTCCTCGCGGCCGGAAAATAGACCGAACGGCGGACGCTTCAGGCGAAATAATCCTGCAGCGCCCGTACTTCGAGATCTCCCGCGAGGAAAGCGCGGACGCCCTGCGCCGCGGCCCGAGCCCCGGCGAGAGTGGTGTAATAGGGCGCCTTGTGCAAAAGAGCGGCGCGGCGCAGCGAACGCGAGTCCGCGAGCGCCTGCGCGCCTTCGGTGGTGTTGAACACCAATTGAACCCCGCCGTTCTTGATCGCGTCCACGACGTGGGGGCGGCCTTCCGACACCTTGTTGATCCTTTGCGCGGCAATGCCGTGCTCATTGAGGAAACGCGCCGTGCCGCCCGTCGCCAGCACCTTGAAGCCAAGGGCGGCCAGCAGCTTGACCGCGTCGAGCACCCGCAGCTTGTCCTCGTCGCGCACCGAGACGAACAGGGCGCCCGAGGTCGGCACCTTGGTTCCGCCGCCGAGCTGGCTCTTGGCGAAGGCGATGTCGAAGCTGCGGTCCAGCCCGATCACCTCGCCCGTCGAGCGCATTTCCGGGCCGAGAACCGTGTCGACGCCGGGGAAGCGGGCGAAGGGGAACACCGCCTCCTTGACCCCGACATGGCCGCCTTCCCAAGGCTTCAGCCCGAAGCCGGAAAGCTGTTCGCCGGCCATGATCCGCGCCGCGATCTTGGCCAGAGGCTGGCCGATGACCTTGGCGACGAAAGGCACGGTGCGCGAGGCGCGCGGATTGACTTCGAGAACATAGATCTCGTCGTCCTTCAGCGCGAACTGAACATTCATCAGCCCGCCGACATGGAGGGCCAGGGCCAGCTTGGTCGTCTGGTCCTTCAGCCGGGCGATCATGTCCGGCAGGAGCGAGCGCGGCGGCAGCGAACAGGCCGAATCGCCGGAATGGATGCCGGCCTCTTCGATATGCTCCATCACGCCGGCGACATAGACTTGATCGCCATCGGCGAGGCAGTCCACATCCACCTCGACCGCGTCCGCCAGATAGCGGTCGAACAAGAGCGGATTCTTGCCCAGAACCGTGTTGATCTGGCCGGTCTTGTCATTGGGATAGCGCGCCTTGACGTCGGAAGGCACCAGGCCCGGCAGGGTCCCGAGCAGATAATCGTCGAGTTCGCTTTGGTCGCGGATGATCGCCATGGCGCGGCCGCCCAGCACATAGGACGGGCGCACCACCAGCGGCAGGCCGAGGTCCTGCGCCACGATGCGCGCCTGCTCCACCGAATAGGCGATGCCGTTTTTGGGCTGTTTCAGGCCGAGTTTTTCCAGCAGACGCTTGAACTGGTCGCGATCCTCGGCGAGATCGATCGAATCGACCGAGGTGCCGAGGATCGGAATCCCGGCGTCCTGTAAGGTTTTCGCCAGTTTCAGCGGGGTCTGGCCGCCGAACTGGACGATGACGCCCTTGAGCGTCCCCGCCTCCTGCTCCTTGTCGAGGATTTCGAGGACGTCCTCACGGGTCAAGGGCTCGAAATAGAGGCGGTCCGAGGTGTCGTAATCGGTCGAGACCGTCTCCGGGTTGCAATTGATCATGATGGTTTCATAGCCGGCGTCGCTCAGGGCGAAACAGGCATGGCAGCAGCAATAGTCAAATTCAATGCCCTGCCCGATGCGGTTCGGGCCGCCGCCGAGGATCACCACCTTGGCGCGGTCGCTGGGCCGCGCCTCGTCGGCGGCGGCGCCCGCGAAAGGCGGCTCATAGGCCGAATACATATAGGCTGTGGGCGAGGCGAATTCCGCCGCGCAGGTGTCGATGCGCTTGAACACGGGACGCACGTTCAGGCTGCGGCGCAGGGCGGAAACCTCAGCCTCGCTCGCGCCGGTCAGCGAGGCGAGCCGCAGATCCGAGAAGCCGGCGGATTTCAGCATCCGCAAGTTGTCGGCGTCCTCCGGCAGGCCGAATTCCTTGACCTTTTGTTCGAGCGCCACGATTTCGGCGATCCGCGCGATGAACCACGGGTCGATCTTGCAGGCCTCGTGAATGGCCTCCTCGCTCATGCCCATGCGCAGAGCCTGGCCCACGACCAGCAGCCGATCTGGCGTCGGCGTTCCCAGCGCCGCGCGCAAAACATTCAGGTCGTCGCCTTTGCCGAGCCCCTCGATCTCGATCTCGTCGAGGCCGGACAGGCCGGTTTCCAGAGAGCGCAAAGCCTTCTGCAAGGATTCCGCAAAATTGCGGCCGATCGCCATGGCCTCGCCGACCGATTTCATCGCGGTGGTCAGGGTCGGCTCGGCGCCGGGAAATTTTTCGAAGGCGAAGCGCGGGATCTTGGTGACGACATAATCGATCGTCGGCTCGAACGAGGCCGGCGTCGCGCCGCCGGTGATGTCATTGGCGATCTCGTCGAGCGTATAGCCGACGGCGAGCTTGGCCGCGACCTTGGCGATGGGGAAGCCGGTCGCTTTCGACGCCAGGGCCGAGGAGCGCGACACGCGCGGGTTCATCTCGATCACGATCATCCGGCCATTGGCCGGATTGATCGCGAACTGGACGTTCGGGCCGCCGGTCTCGACGCCGATCTCGCGCAGCACCGCGATCGAGGCGTCGCGCATGATCTGATATTCCTTGTCCGTCAGGGTCAAGGCCGGCGCGACGGTGATGGAGTCGCCGGTATGAACGCCCATCGGATCGATATTCTCGATCGAGCAGACGATGATGCAATTGTCCGCCTTATCGCGGACGACCTCCATTTCATATTCCTTCCAGCCGAGGACGCTCTCCTCGATCAGGACCTCGGAGGTCGGCGAAGCGTCGATGCCGCGCTCGACGATGTCGATGAATTCCGCCTTGTTATAGGCGATGCCGCCGCCGGTGCCGCCCAAAGTGAAGGACGGGCGGATGATGGCGGGCAGGCCGATGTCCTCCAGCGCCTCGAGAGCCTGGCTCAGGGTCTTGATATGATGCGAGCGCGGGGTGTCGAGGCCGATCTTGATCATGGCCTCGCGGAACAATTCGCGATCCTCTGCCTTGTCGATGGCGTGAGCGGTCGCGCCGATCATCTCGACGTCGAATTTTTCCAGCACGCCCATTTTCTTCAGCGACAGCGCGCAGTTCAGCGCAGTCTGGCCGCCCATGGTCGGCAGGAGCGCGAAGCCGCCGGGAAGGACATGCCGCTCCTTCTCGATGATCTTGGCGACGATCTCCGGGGTGATCGGCTCGACATAGGTGCGGTCGGCGAGATCGGGATCGGTCATGATCGTCGCCGGATTGGAATTGACCAGCACGATCCGATAGCCCTCGGCGCGCAGCGCCTTGCAGGCCTGGGTGCCGGAATAATCGAACTCGCAGGCCTGGCCGATGACGATGGGGCCGGCGCCGATGATCATGATCGTCTGGATGTCTGTCCGTTTCGGCATGGTCCGCTCTTCATTTTTGCCTTGGCCGGCGGCCAAGGCGTCCCGCGCGTCAGCTCGGCCATAGCCCGTTGGGATGGCGGAGGCCTGGCGACTTCTCGCTACGCCGCGCACAAAAAAAGGCCGCGCTTTCGGCCGGAAAGGCCGGAGCGCGTCCTCCGCTGTCTTCCTGCGTCGGGGAAATTTGCCGCGTCGGGGAAATTTGCCGCGTCGGGGAGATTTCGGTCGGGAGACGCCCGGCCCGAATGTGACGCTCTGTTAGCGCAAGTTGACCGCGCTGTGAACCCCAAAGACAAAGGATCGGGCAAGTTTCAAGGAAAGGTAACGGGTTCGGGCCATGATGCGCCCGATGTTCACATGGAGCCCGCGGCAAAACCTTCCTTTCCGCGTCGTCGCCGCCGCGCTGCTCGCCCTTGCGGCATGTGCGGCGGCGCGCGCGGAAATCGCCGGCGGGCGGGAGCTGACCGTCGGCAAACATTCCATGGTCGAAGCCTGCGCGCCCTGCCATGGCGCCGACGGTCTCGCCCATGACGCCGAGGTCCCCAATCTCGCCGGCCAAAACGCCGCCTATCTCTATAATCAGTTGCGCGCCTTCCGCAGCGGACGGCGTCCGCACAAGGAAATGCTCTACATGAGCCGGCAATTGTCCGACGAGGACATGCGCGATCTTGCCGCATATTTCGCGCATTTGCCGCCGCGCTAGAGCGAAACCCGTCCACACTGGGCATTTCGCTCTGACATTTTGTTTTTAACCCATAATCTTATCCAAAAAGTTGCACCTTTTTGGGATGATGCCCTAACCGGGACCGCCAGATGTCGTTACGCCGCCAGTTCTCGTCTTTCGTCGTCGTCGGCCTGATCGCCACGGCGGCCCATTACGCCGTGCTGATCTCGCTGAAGGAGCTGGCGCACTGGAGCGTCATTCCCGCCACCCTGTCCGGCTTCTGCCTCGGGGGGCTTGTCTCCTATATCCTCAACCGCCGGCACACTTTCGCGAGCGACCGCGCCCACGCCGAAGCCGGCTGGCGCTTTTTCGCCGTTTCGGCCACCGGCTTTTTCCTCACCTGGGGCCTGATGCGCCTTTTGGTCGTCGCCTGGGGCGCGCCTTACCTGCCGGCGCAGATGGCCACCACCGGGCTGGTGATGTTCTGGAACTTTTACGCCAACCGCCACTGGACCTTCCGTTCCGGGGCCGTGGCTTGAGTCGCCTCGGGAATAGGTCCTTGAACGCTCCCTCCGAGACGCTCCCGCCGGGCATGCCCCCGCGCCGCGCCGCCGTGCTTGCCGTCGCCCTGGTCTTTTTCGACTCCCTGCTCGGCCAGGCCGCGACCCTTCCCAATATCGCGCCCTGGTATCTGGGACTGGCCAAGCCCGGATTCACCCCGCCCAACGCCGTTTTCGGCCCGGTCTGGACCCTGCTTTACGCCCTGATGGCGCTGGCCTTCTGGCGCATACTGATCCAGCCGAAGCAACGGGCGCGCAGTCTCGCCATCGGACTTTTCCTCGCTCAGCTCGCGCTCAACGTGATCTGGAGCTTCGCCTTTTTCGCCGCCCATTCGCCTTTGCTCGGCCTGATCGACATCGTCCCGCAGGAGGCGCTGGTCGTCGCCACGACAATCCTGTTCTGGCGTCTCGACCGGCTCGCGGGCCTTTGTCTCGCGCCGCTCGCGCTCTGGGTGGGCTATGCGACGGCGCTCAATTTCGCCATCTGGCGACTCAACGGCTGACAAAAACTCCAGAAGTCAGCGCACGGTTTCGTGGCGCTCGACCGTCGCGGTCAGCTCCGTCACCAGTTCGAAGGTTGATCACTGCTTTGGATCCAGTTCGACAAAACGCCGCGGCAGGCTGGAAAGTTGGTCCTGTGTCGCCCGGACCGGTTTTTCGAGTGATTCAATCGCGGCGTGGAGCCCTTCGACCTTCTCCTCCACGCCCATCGTTTTCCAATCCTTCGTCGTAATCGCTCGCCTTGCAAATCGATCAAAGTTCGCAACATATCCGAGCGACATTCACAACACACAGCCTTAACAGCCCGTTGACGAAGTCGCCATGCGCTGATTCCGTGATCTGAGCGGATTCGTAAGGGGACTTCAGCGATGGCGATGCGGCGAGACGAGGGC
>JAKAJL010000001.1 GCA_021813805.1 Pseudomonadota bacterium
AATGATGGCCCACTCGGCATCGGTCAGTTCAAAACGGCGTCGCGTCATCAAAGCCCCCAAATCATCGGAGGCCTTGAATCATTCTTTCGCCCGTTCGGGAATCCCGTTTATGAGTTTAGGGCCTAATCGAATGGGTCATGGACCGGATCGACCTCGCTTTGGCGGCCAACCGGCGCGGTTCGGAGAACGAGGTGGAAGGCGGGGCTGCGCCGACCTATCTCGTGCTGCTCAAATCCGTCGCCAATCGCAGGCGCAGGGCGCGGGCGGCGCTGAGATGGCTCGAAACGGATCGTGAGAGGGGCTGGATCACCTGCGATTCCACGACGCTCGGCGCCAATCTGCTCCAGCTTCACGCGGCTTCGGTCCACTCCCGCGATAACCCGCTTTATTCCGGCCCTTGCGACGAAGCCTCAAGCAAGTCGCGATAATCGAGGTCTCCGAAGCGCGCCCCGGCGACCCCGGCCGTCCAGCCCGCAGGCGGCCGCCGCCACTCCACAGGCTTTTTCTCTGCCTTTTCTTGAGTTTTTCTCCGTTGAGCCTGAGGATATTGTCCCTGATGGCGACTTGATGTTCTTCTCGTCCATGGCCGGCGGTTCCGTGGTCACTTTGACCTCGTTGTTGGTCTCCGCGACATCGACGCTGGGAGCCGCGGGTCATTTGATTTCGGCGCGCAAGCCCCCTCTGGTCTGGGCGCATGTCCGAAATTCTTCTCGCGTGTGCCAGACAAGGATTTTGTGATTCTTGGCTTCGCGGGCCAGTGCAGCCGCGGTCTGGTTATGACCGCGGCAGGGCCATTCGCTCGTCAAGGGCCCGCGGGGGCTAATCGAGTTGTGCGCGGGCAAACTCGCCGCGAGCAATCGACACCCCGGCGAGAATTTCAACCTCGCCGGCGGGGTTGGTCACACGAATACGGGTCCCCGGTTCATCGATCGCCTTGGCCAGTTCAGACACATGCGACCACGCCGCCTTCAAATCGGGAAGCGCGATCGACTTCATCGCAGCAATCGTTTCGTCGCCTTTCACAACCGCGAAATCATAGCGCTGCATTTGGTTGCCCTCTCTCCGAATGCGCAATGCGGAATCCTCGCCGCCGCCGCTGGCGGCGGCCAATTAGGATCGTTGTCGTTTGCAGGGACCGATCGGCCCCTGAGTTTTCCGGCTTCGACTGGCGCGACGATGTTCAGAATTTTCAATATCATCGTCATATGCGGGCCTCATGCCGGTTGCGACCCGCGATTCGATCCGCCGCCCGATCCACGCTGCAGACCGCGGCGCGGCTGCCGGAACAACTCCGGTCTGGAACTTGTCGCGGGCGAATTAGCCGCCTGGAGATCGAGCTCCTTCAGAGCGTCCATCACGTCGTCCCAGCTGACGGTCCTTCCGTCGCAAGTCCGACGCAGCAGAGGATTGGCCTCCGCGGCGCATGCGTCGGAAGCCCATGACGCCAGAATCGCCCTCTTTTCGTTAAGCGTCAGGTCGGAGTCGTCGACGACGTCCGACGGATGCGCGAAAGCTCGCGCCGGGCGAAGCAGATCGTCGAAGCCACCCCCATCCCCGCGGTGGCGCGCGCCGTCTCGACATACGGTTTTTCGAAAATCCGGATCCATTTGCCGCTCCAAATCGCGTCCCCGGCGGCCCGAGACTTTTCCGAGCCGCCGTTTGACCTAGTCCACGGCTTTTCAGGCCGCCTTCACATGATCGATGGTCTTGACGCTCTCGCCCTCGGCGGCCGTCTTGGTGAGGCCCACCTCGATGCGGCGGGGCTTCATCGCCTCCGGCACATGACGCACCAGGTTGATATGGAGCAGTCCGTTCTCGAAAGACGCGCTCTCGACCTCGACATAGTCGGCAAGGTTGAAGCGGCGCTCGAAGGCTCTCCCGGCGATGCCGTGATAGAGATACTCGGACTTCGCGTTCTTCTCCGACGGACGTCCGACGATCGTCAGCACGTTCTGATGCTGGGTCACGCCGATCTGGTCCGGCGTGAAGCCAGCTATCGCCAATGTCACGCGGTAGTTGTCCTCACCGGTGCGAACGATGTCATAAGGGGGATAACGATCCTCGGGCTCGAACCTGAGGCTGTCGTCCATCATGGAGAACAGCCGGTCAAAGCCGATGCTCGTCCGCCAGAATGGATCAAAGTCGATGTTCCGCATAGCCACATCCTCCAAATGAGCAACATGGATTTGTAGAACGCCGGACGCTCGCCGGCGCCGCGCTTGCGTCGAGCCGATCAGCGCCCGACGAGAAGCGATTTAGAAAGGCGGAAATCCGCTTCAAGAGGGTCGCCAAAAAAATTTTTCCTCGCGCAACACCTTGATAACACGCGCTGTTATCGGCCGCGACGCGACTTGCCGCGTCGTTGGCGAGCGATAGGGCGCAGACCGCCAGGAAGGCGGAAGCCGCGGAGGAAATGCGTGGCTGTGAAGGATGAAACATGTCCGCGCCAGCCGTTCAGTCGCAAAACAACCCGCACGAGCCCCGCAACAAGGGCCAGCCTATTGGACAGAAACGCCCGCTGAAGCCGAAGGACGTGTGGAACATCCGGGTGCGGCTTCAGATCATGGCTGGAAAGCGTGATCTCGCGATGTTCGCGTGGCGATCGACAGCAAATTGCGCGGCTGCAGCCTCATCCGCCTGAAAATCGATGACGTTCAAGCAAACGGTCGGACGCGCGACCGTGCGACGGTGATCCAGAAAAAGACTGGGCGGCCTGTCCAATTCGAGTTGACGGAACAGCCGCGAAAATCCATCGAGGATTGGTTGGCCATCCTCAAGTCGAATAGGGGGGGTTACCTCTTTCCAAACCGCCTCCACGGTCTGGAGCACATGGCGGCGCGCCAATACGCCAGGAACGCCCACGCTTGGGCGCGCAGCGTCGGCTTGGATGATTCCGCTTACGGGGCGCCCATCCGATGCGGCGTCAGCTGTCAGCAAATGAACAATGGCGTTTTCATACAGCCTCGGTCGACATCGGCCCTCCGCCATTTCCGCGTTCGGGAGCCAAGCGCCGGACTTGCCCTGCTAGTCCTCCAGTTCCTCCTTGGCCGCCTCGACGTCCAGGCGCTCCATGGCGTCCATGGGCTTCGATTTCGCCGCGTCCTCATAGAGCGCGGTCGCCTGTTTCAGCTTGGCCGAGCCGAACAGCATCGCCAGCGCATTGGCGTATTCCATCCGTGCGATGGCCGAGCCGGGATTGAGTTTCATGGCCTGCTCGAAATGTTTGATCGCCGCTTCCTTGCTCGCGCCATAGGTGAGGCTGGCGATCATGCCGCCGATCTTGTCCACGATTTCCGCATGATAGGCGCCGAGCGCGATATGGGCGTCGGCGTGGCGCGGCTCGATTTTCAGCGCCGTTTCAAGGCTGTGGCGAATTTTGCCGCCCAGCCCCGCGGCGAGCGCCTTCGCCACGGAGACGCCCTGGCTGTAACGGCCGAGCGCCTGGGCGTGGAGATAGAAGGCGTTGGCGTTGTCCGGGGCGAGCTTTTGCAGGTCTTCCGCCCGCTCGGCGGCGTCCTGGAACAGGCGGATCTTTTCCGCCGCGTCGTCGGCCAGATAGGTCGCGTAGATGTTGATCGCCTTGGCGGCGGCGTTGGCGCCGATCGGACCGAGCTTTCCGCCCAATTCGACAGCCGCGGCGAAATCGCCGCGGTGATAGGCCCGCCAGGCGTCCTGCAGGACCTCCGCGACGGCCTCCGCGTCGCCAGCGGCTTTCAGTTTCGGATGCGCGGCGAACTGCGCCCTGACGTAGGCGGCGGCGGGGAAAGGCTCTCGGTCGCCGGCATGAAGCCGCCCCCAGTTCTTCTCCAGCGCGCCGCCCGCATAGTCATAGGCTTTCGCCGCGTGCGGAAAGGATTTCCATCGCGATTTCGTCATCACGGCCCCTTATTTCAGATAGCGTTGCGCCAGTTCGTCGAACAGAGCCCGCTCGCGCGGCGCCAGAAAAGGCGCGGCGAGCGAAATGACATGGAAGGCGCCGCGCGCCAGGGCGCGGCCTTCCTCTTTCGAGCGCGGATCGCGGGCGAATTCGTAGGACAGCCAATAGGTCGCCAGAACGGTCATGTTGACCGCGAGCGCCTCGACATCCATCGGGCCGGCCGTCATCTCCCCCGCCTCGACCAGGCCCTGGAGAATATTGGCGGCGGTGCGCTTCTTGTGAGCGAGGATGCGCTTGAACTGCGTTTCGAGCACGCGATGCCGCGACACCAGTTCGTTGATGTCTCGATAAAGGAAGCGAAATTTGTGGATGGCCTCGAAGACGAGGTGAAGGAACAGCCAGGCGTCCTCGGCGTGGACCGGGCGGCTTTCCGGCGCCGCGAGCGTGCGTTCGATCTCGTCGCGATAAGCGAAGAACAAAGCTTCGACAATTTTATCCTTGGAATGGTAATGATAATAGAGATTCCCGGGACTTATGTTCATTTCGTCGGCGATAGCCGTGGTCGTCACCCCTGGCTCGCCATATTCGTTGAACAGCCGAAGGGCCGTTTCCAAAATTCTTTCCCGTGTCCGCCGTTTCGGCTTTTTCTCCATGGTCTCGCCCCTCCCCCGAGGCCAGAAGTCTTATCGCGGCCGGACGCCCGCGAGCGCATGCTCCAGGACGTCGAGCGTCCGCGCCAGCTGCGATGCGACGTGATCCAGCGCGTGCGCCGGACCGCGGCGCTTTTTCGCCCTGGGCCGCGACAGATGGAGCGAGGCGTCGGCGAGAACGTCGTGGTCGATCGACACGCCGTGGCGCGCGAGGACGGGTTCGAGCTCGTCGGCGCGGCGGCGCAATTCCTCTCGCGTCTTCTGGTAAGCGTGTTCGCACAGCCGGCGGCGATCGGAATAGGAAAAGATATTGGTGAAGAACATCTGCTCGTCGTCGCGCGCCGGTTCGAACAGCACCACGTCGGCGTCGGGGAATAGCCGCGCGTAACGCTCCATGCCGACGCGCATGCGCGAATGGATGATCGCGCGGAAGGTTTGCGACATGACGGTCGGAAAGCCATGCTCGGCCAGCGAGCGGCGCTTTTTATGGGTGTGGCGCGCGGCGGCGTCGGCGTCGAAGGGAACCAGCGGATTGACGCAGAAAAGCAATTTCGCCCCTTCGCGCAGGGCCACCGAAGCGTGAAGGGTCTTCATCAGGGCGCCGTCGACATAATGGCGGCCCGCGATCCCGACCGGCGGGTAAAGACCCGGCAAAGCCGAACTGGCCTGCACCGCGAGGGAAATCGGCGCGTCGTCCCAGCCCTTCGCGCCAAAAGCCACCGCCTCGCAGGAGTCGAGATCGGTCGCGACCAGGAACAATTTGCGCTTCAGCGCGCGAAAATCGTCGGTCCGCCCCGGCGCGGAGAAGAGTTTGGCGAGAAAGGCGCCGACGCCCTGATTGTCGAGCAGGCCGGTCGGCAATGCGGCCGAAAGACGCTGGAGGGAGTCCGCCACCCCGCCTGAAAAAGGATGATCGAGATAGGCTTGCGCCGCCGTGGCGGCCAGACCGGGAATATTGGCGAGGCGGCGCGCATATTCGCCCAGCGCCGGGCGCAACAGGACATTCGGCTCGAAGGGATCGTCCGCCTCCTCGCTCTCGATGAAGCTGCGGTGCATGTCGCGTGGGGAAATGCCGTTGGCGAGACCCGCCGCAAGGAAGGCGCCGGAACTGACGCCGACGAAAATATCGCAGCCGACGAGATCGACCCCCTTCAGCGCCTCATCGAGCGCCGCCAGCGCGCCGATCTCATAGATCCCGCCCACCGGACCGCCGCCCGCAAGCGCGACGCCCTTCAAGTCGCGCGCCACCGTCGCCTCCCTTTCGAAGCACCCCAAGCGCAGCGCCGCCGCCCGCAACAACGGCTCCGCCGAAATGGGCGCCGGTCAGATCAGCCCGTCAACTCACTTGGCGCCCTTGGCGACCTTGGCGCCGCGCGTCGGCGCTTTGGGCGCAACGGCCCCGCCGGAAAGCTTCTTGACCTCCGCGGTCAGTTCAGTCACCCGCCGGCTCAAAGCCTCTACGTCCTTTTTCGTCGGGACGCTCAAGGAGTGAAGGGCGCGCGCCACGCGCTCCTCGAACACCTGCTCCAGCTTGTCCCATTGCCCGGAGGCCTGAGCCTTGACGTCGGCGATTTTCTCGTCCGCGACTTTCCTCGCCCGCTCCTGCACGGTTTCGCCCTGCTTGACCAGAGCGTCGAAAGCTTTGACGCCCTCCTCCTGCGCCTTGGCGAAGGCGCCGAGGCCAGCCAGCCAGATCTGAGTGGCGGAGTTCTTGATCAGCGCCGCCATTTCGCTATCGGTCTTGCCTTCGACAAGAGCTTTGAGTTTCTTGACCATCTTCCTCTCCTTCTCCCTTGCCGCCCGGTTTCATTTCGCGGCCCGATGTTACAAAAATAGTCCCGGTTTTTAGGTCTTTCGCCCTATTCTCCTAGGCGGCGGACTCTAATCTTAAACGATAATCTAGGCCAGAAGGGAGAAATGGCCATGATCTACGTCATCACCGGCGCCAGCGGCTTCATCGGCAAGCGCCTTACCCGTCAATTGCTCTCCCGGCCCGACGCCAGGGTGTATTTCCTGATGCGCAGGGCGACGCCCGAGCGTCTCGACAGATTGCGCGCCTTCTGGAGCGCCGACGCGACACGCGCCATCGCCCTGCCCGGCGATCTCACTTCGCCCCTGTGCGGCGTGGACTCCGCCGCGATCGAAGCCCTGCGCGGAAAAGTCGATCATGTCTTCCACCTCGGCGCGATCTATGATCTCGACGCCGATCCGAACGAGGAAATGCAGGTCAATATCGAGGGGACGCGCCACGCCCTCGCGCTTGCCGAGGCCCTCGGCGCGCGCTGCTTCCATCACATGAGTTCGATCGCCGCCGCCGGCCTCTACGAGGGGGTCTTTCGCGAAGACATGTTCGAGGAAGCCGAAAACTTGAACCATCCCTATTTCGCCAGCAAGCACGAGGCGGAAAAAGTCGTGAGGCGGGAGGCCAGGACGCCGTACCGCATCTATCGTCCCGGCCTGGTCGTCGGCGAGTCCACGACCGGCGAAATGGACAAGATCGACGGCCCCTATTATTTCTTCAAGCTGATCCAGAAATTGCGCCGCGCCCTGCCGCCCTGGGCGCCGATGATCGGCCTCGAAGGCGGTCGCATCAATCTGGTGCCGGTCGATTTCGTGGTCGCCGCCCTCGACCGCCTCGCCCACACGGACGGGCTCGACGGCCGCTGCTTCCATCTCGTCGATCCGCACCCGCGCCGCGTCGGCGACATTTTCGCGCTGTTCGCCGAGGCCGCACACGCCCCGCGCATTCCGGCGCGCGTCAACGCGGCCCTGTTCGGCCTCCTGCCACGCCCGATCCTGCAAGGTCTCAAGGCCCTGACCCCGATCCGGCGCATCCGCAAGGCCTTCATGAAGGATCTCGGATTGCCCGAGGGCGTCCTCGCCTTTTTCAATTATCCCACCCGCTTCGACAACCGCGAGGCGGCGGCGATCCTCGAACCGGCGGGGATCAAAGTTCCGCCGATCGAGGACTATGCCTGGCGGCTGTGGGATTATTGGGAGCGCCATCTCGACCCCGACCTGTTCATCGACCGCAGCCTGCGCGGGCGGGTCAAAGGCAAGGTCGTGCTGGTCACGGGAGGTTCGGCCGGGATCGGCAAGGCGACGGCGCTGCGTCTCGCGGACGCCGGGGCGACCGTTCTGATCGTGGGCCGCGACCGGGAGAAGCTCGATGCGGCCGTGCGCGAGGGCGGCGAACGCGGGCTGGTCCTCCTGCCCTACGCGGCCGACATCGCCGACGCTTCCCAGTGCGAGGCGCTGATCGCGCAGATCGTCAGCGACCATGGCGGCGTCGAGATACTGATCAACAACGCTGGCCGCTCGATGCGGCGCGGGATCGAACATTCCTACGATCGCTTCCATGATTTCGAACGCGCGATGCAGGTCAATTATTTCGGCGGCTTGCGCCTGACGCTCGGCTTCCTGCCGGGCATGACGGAACGCCGCAGCGGCCATGTGATCAATATTTCCTCGATCGGCGTGCTGACCAACGCGCCGCGCTTTTCCGCCTATGTCGCCTCCAAGGCGGCGATGGAGGCCTGGACCCGGTGCGCGGCCTCGGAATTCCTCGACCGCGGCGTCGATTTCACCACGATCAACATGCCCCTGGTGCGCACGGCGATGATCGCGCCGACCAGGCTCTATGACCATGTTCCGGCGCTGACGCCCGAGGAGGCGGCGGACCTCGTGGTCGAGGCCGTCGTCAAGCGCGCCTCGCGCATCGCCACGCCGCTCGGCATATTCGGCCAGATCGTCCATTCGGTCAGCCCGCGCTTCGCGCAGATCGTGATGAACACCGCTTTTCGCATGTTCCCCGACAGCGCGGCTGCCGTCGGCCCCGCGCCGGCCGCGGAGGCGTCGACGGAGGATCAGGCCGCCTTTTCCCAGATCATGCGGGGGCTTTATCTTTGATCTGACGCCTCAAGCACGGCCTCCAGAACCTCCGGCGCTTCCAGAAGCCCGAAATGACCGGGAAGAGCCAGCATGGTCTCGCGCGCGCCGTCCAGGCGGGCCGAGTCCCGGGGAACGACGAATTCGTCGCGCGCGCTCCAGATGGAATGGGTCGGAACCGGCGGCGGGCGGCTGTTGAGCGCGCGCAGCCACGGCGATCCCGGCTCCATCTGACGGGCGTCGCGCCCGAGGCCCAGACGGGCGAGCTTCGATCCATGGTGGGGCGTTCCGGCGGTGATGAGCGCGAGGACGCGATCAGGGCCGCGACGCGCGAGATAAGCGCGAGCGATCAGACCGCCCATGCTGTGAGCGACCAGCACGGTCTTGGCGGCGCCGGTCGCCGCCAGCAGCCGCTCGATTTCTTGATCGAGACGATCAGCCAGTTGGTCGATTCCGGCAAAGGGCGGCTCGAGCGTCGCGCTGGCGACAAAACGCCCGGCGGCGCGCAGCCGCTCCTGGAGAGGCCGCCACATCGCCTCGGTGCAGCCATAGCCGGGGATGAGCAGAATGGGCGCCGTCCCCGTCGAGGCGGGCGGCCATGCGGCTTCCCGCCGCCACAGCCCCGCGAAAGGCTGGAGCACGACAAAGGCGCGCCAGAAGGCGAACAGCTCCTGTAGCAGCGCGCCGATGCGCCGGGTCAAGGTCGCGCCCGCCTCGGCGGGCGGACGATCGCGCGCGCTCAATCCATAGGCGATGAGCGGCGTCGCGATCTGCACGGCGGCGAGCGTCAGAATGAAGGCGAGGACGCCGGCGCCCGCGCCCCAAGCCCGCGCAGCGGCCACGCCGGAAATCGCGGCAAGCGCTGCGACCACGGCGAACGCCAACTGAAGCAAGCGCGTCGTCATCGCCTGTCTCCGCCGCGCGCAAGCCGCGGCCGCCGATTGACCAGCGTCATTGCCAGTACGCCCTTCCACGGAGAGAATGTCGAGCTTAAAGACGCATTAATAAAGATCAATAAGCCCGGAGTCGGGTCATGGAGAGAATATGGCTCTCGCAATATCCGGCGGGCGTCGATCCGGACGTAGACGTGCGCGCCTTTCCATCGCTCGTCCACATGTTCGAGGACGCCGTCCGTCGCTTCCCCCGTCACCCGGCCTTCATCAGCATGAGCGCGTCCCTCACCTATGCCCAACTGGACGCGCTGGCGCAAAGATTCGGCGCCTTTCTCCAGAATGTCGCGCGCCTGCCGCGCGGCGCGCGCGTCGCGCTGATGATGCCGAACCTGCTGCAATATCCGGTCGCCTTGTTCGGCGCCCTGAGAGCCGGTTACATCATCGTCAATTGCAACCCGCTATACACGCCGCGCGAACTCGAACAACAGTTGAAGGACTCTGGGGCGGAAGCGATCGTGGTGCTGGAAAATTTCGCCGCCACGGTCGCCGAAGTCGTCGCGCGCGCCTCCCTGCGGCAGATTGTGGTCGCGCGGGTCGGCGACCTCCTCGGCCCCGCGCGCGGCGCCCTGGCGAATTTCGTCGTCCGCCATGTCAAGAAACTCGTCCCGCCCTGCAAAATTCCCGGAGCGATTCGCTTCACGCAAGCGCTGCGCCTCGGCGCGCATAGCCAGTTGCGGCCGATTGCGCTCGGTCCCGACGATCTCGCTTTCCTTCAATACACCGGCGGCACCACCGGCGAGCCCAAGGGCGTCGAACTGACTCACGGCAATCTGATCGCAAATGTCCAGCAGGGCTACGCCTGGCTCCGCCCCTTCCTCGGCGACGGGTGCGAAACCATCGTCACCCCCTTGCCGCTCTACCACATTTTCGCGTTGACGGTGAGCTGCCTGCTGTTCCTGCGGATCGGCGCGGCCAATCTGCTGATCGCCAATCCGCGCGACATTCCCGACTTCGTCAAGACGCTGGCGAAACACAGGTTTTCCGTGATCATCGGCGTCGACACCCTGTTCAGCGCCCTTCTGAACAATGCCGATTTCCGCCGCCTCGACTTCAGCGGCCTGAAGGTCAGCGTCGCCGGCGGCATGGCGCTGCACAAGGCCGTCGCTGCGACATGGCGCGAAGTCACCGGCAGAACCCTGGTCGAGGGCTACGGCCTGACAGAAGCCTCGCCCGCCGCGATCATCAACCCGCTCGATCTCGCCGACTATAACGGCGCCATCGGCCTGCCGATGCCGCAAACCGACATTTCGATCCGCGACGACGAGGGCGTCGAACTGCCGATCGGGGCGGCGGGCGAACTCTGCATCAAGGGGCCGCAGGTCATGCGCGGCTATTGGCGGCGGCCGGACGAAACCGCGCTGGTCATGTTCCCCGACGGCTTCGTGCGGACGGGCGACATCGCGGTCGTCGACGAAAAGGGCTTCGTGCGGATCGTCGACCGCAAGAAGGACATGATCGTCGTGTCCGGGTTCAACGTCTACCCCAACGAAGTCGAGGACGTCGTCGCGATGAATGTCGGCGTCCTGGAGGTCGGCGCCGTCGGCGTGCCGGACCCGCGCTCGGGCGAGGCCGTCAAGATCGTGGTGGTCAGGAAGGACGAGACGCTGTCGGCCGAAGACCTGATCGCCCATTGCCGCAGGCATCTCGCGGGCTACAAGATTCCGCGCTACGTCGAGTTCCGCAAAGAACTGCCGAAAACCAATGTCGGCAAAATCTTGCGCCGCGCGTTGCGCGATCTTTGACCAGGGCTGGCGGCTCACGCCGTCGCGAGAGCCGGCGCAATGGACACGCGGACAGTAAAGGCCCGAGGCGCGGCCGATGCCGACGCCTCCCGCGGATTCCAAAAATCAACCTGGCCCAGTGGGCGCTGTCGAGCGGCTTTGAGCCGTTCATCGCCACAAACTGACTTTGCGATAAGGATTTATAATATATACGCTTCTGATGAATACATTTAAGATATAAGGTAATTTTGTGACAAAATTGCGTCATGTTTTTAGAAAATACTAAATACAAATTGCGACATCAATGTTTACCGCCACTTCATTGCCGCCGGTTAACGTGCTATCAGGGGTTAGGGGCAAGGCAATCCTTCACTTCTAAACCTCGGCGCAATCATTAGACACACATAACCTTATATTTAATCGCGCGTCTCCTGCACGACACTCATGTCATGCGCCGGCCGATGCCCTGTATCGCGTTGGAGACCCGCTAAGTCGGAGAAGGCAATGGCGACCTATAACCTGAATCATTCCGGTCTGGACAAGCTGCTCGATCAGTCCGTGTCGAACCCAACGGAACACATGATATGGCAAGCCTTGCTGGGCGCCGACCTCCTGCCGAAAGGGCATGGGACCATCGGAGTCGAAACCGAGTCGGTCGGCGGCTTTTACACCGTTCCCGCCGGCGACAATCTCTTCCTGGACACCGGCCTTTCAAATTCGATAACCTTGTCGTCGCAGGGCGGCGTCGTCATCGCCGCTGGAGACGGAGGCAATTCAATCCTCGACCAGGGTCCTGGCGGCGACACGCTCATCGGCGGCGCCGGGGCCGACAAGCTCCAGGTCACGCAGGGCGACAATTTGCTGATCGGTGGCGGCGGGGCCTTCAACACCATCGGCGGCGGGACCGGCCATGACTTCATGACCGGCGGCGCGACTCACTTCGACGGCTGGAATTCCGGCGACGGGGGCGGCCAAGGCAATGGCGGCGGCCATTGGGATGATCACGAACACGGCGACGACCACGGCCACGGCCACGGCGACGATCACGCAGGTCAGACGTTCCCGTCGGATACGTTGATCGGGGGTTCGGGCAATGACACGTTCATGGTCGCGCATGGCGACAATTGGATTTATGCCGGGACCGGCGCCGACACCATTTACGCCGGCGACGGCTCAGACAAGATCTTCGGCTCGACCATCGCGGGCGCCACGAACGCCATGGACACGATCTATCTCGGGAAGGGAAATACGTCGATTGAGGGCGGCGCGGCGGGCTCCGCGTCGATTTACGCCGGAATGCACGGCAACGACACAATAATGGGATCCGCCACAGGGCAGACGCTGGACCTCTATTCGGATCAATCGTCCCACAGTGTCAAATCCACGAATCTGAACGGCGGCGTCACCACCATCACCTTCAAAGACCACCAGAGCCTTACGCTCGAGAATGTGACGATCCATTTCTCGAATGGAACCGTCTTAAAGGTCTAGGGCATAATGCCGGAAGCTGCGGACTTTTAGCCAGATTTTACTTTAACAATAACATACTAGAGCGAAATCTCCTGTTCAGCGCGAACGGATTTCGCTCTGGTCGGCGCGCGTCCGAGGAACGCGTCCTGGAAAGGCGAAAGCGCCGGAACGCCGAACCTTTCGGCAAATCCGGGGCTTTGGCAATGTTGGGCGCGGTTCGACGGAACATCGAGGACGGCGTCGCAACGACGACGGCGTCGCAACGACGACGGCGGCTTGGCGCTATAGGCGCCCGGTCTTGACTGTGAAGAGCATGAGCGCGGCGCCAGACGCCGCGCTCTTTTTCATGTGGATTTGATGGCGCGCGTCGACCGCAGGGTTGCGCCGGGTCTTAACCACCGATCGTCATCATGGAGGGATTGGCGGGCGGGGAAATCCTTCCTTCCCCGACGGCATGTCTTTTGAAAGCGGCGGCATGCCCTGCGCGGCGGCGCGTTGTCGGAACAAGAAATGTGGCGTTGACCACCGCGGCCGGCGACGCTTTCCAGCATGGAAGCGGGCCGTCACGCGGCTTCGAGCGCCAAGGCGACGCCCATGCCGCCGCCGATGCACAAGGCGACGACGCCGCGCCTGATATGGTCGCGCCGCATCGAATGGATCAGCCGTGTCGCCAATATGGCGCCGGTCGCGCCGATCGGATGGCCGTGCGCGATCGCGCCGCCCTCGACATTGACGATCGATTCGGGCAGGCCGAGCTCCTGCATGATGGCGAGCGTGACCGCGGCGAAGGCTTCGTTGATTTCGAAGCGCTCGACTTCGTCAAGGGTCCAGCCGGCGCGTTCCAACGCCGTCCTGATCGCGGGAACCGGCGCCAGACCGAACATGCCAGGCTCGACCGCCGCCAATCCGTAGCCGGCGAGCCGCGCCATGGGCCGCAGATCATGTCGCTCGGCGAAGGCGCGGTCCACCACGATCATCGCTGCGGCGCCACTGTTGAGTCCCGGCGCATTGCCGGCGGTGATCGTTCCGTCGTCGCGGAAGGCGGGCCGCAATTTCGCCAGGGCCTCGAATGTGGTTTCCGGCTTCGGCGCCTCGTCCTCGGCGAACAGAGCGGGGCCTTTGCGGCCGCCGATCTCAACCGGCGCGATCTCCTGTTCGAATTTGCCCGCCGCGCGGGCCGCGCAGAACAGGCGTTGCGAGCGTTCCGCGAAAAAATCCTGCGCCTCGCGGGTCAACTGGCGTTGGGCGGCCAGATCCTCGGCGTGCCAGCCGGAATGGCGGCCGGAAAAGGCGTCCTCCAGCCCGTCGCGCAGCATGGAATCGTGAATTTGCGCTGAGCCCAGGCGATAGCCCCAGCGTCCGCCGTCGAGCAGAAAAGGGGCGCGGTCCATGTTCTCGAAGCCCCCGGCGACGGCGCAGTCGATCTCGCCGCTGACGATCTGCTGCGCCGCGCTGATCACAGCCTGCGCGCCGGAGCCGCAGACCCGGTTGACCGTCATGGCGGGAACGGAAATCGGCAATCCGCCGTCCAAAGCCGCCTGCCGCGCCGGATTCTGGCGGTTCCCCGCCTGGACGACATTGCCCATGACCACGCCGCCGACCTTGGCCGGATCCAGGCCGGAGCGGGTCAACGCCGCGCGCACCGCGACCGCTCCGAGCGCCGGCGCGGGCACGGATTTGAGCGAACCGTTGAAAGCGCCGACCGGCGTGCGCGTGGCGGCGCAGAGCAGAATGTCGCGTCGAGGCATGAAGCGGGCCTCCCATTCCATTCGAACATAGCCATGGCGACCGGTCTTTCCAATCGCCATGTATCGAGAAGTTAAGACAGAATTGGGAAACTTGCCGTCGGCTGGCTGGTTGATCCGACGGGCGCATTCGCCCAGATCAGGAGGCGCGATGAACCTCGGCATATTCCCCCCGCCGGACTCCGCGCCGGCGCGCGGAGCGGATGCGAAGCCGGAACATTTCCTTTACGGCACGGAGGCGCTGGCGCTGCTGCCGATTCTCCAACGCCAGCGCGACCTTGCGGCCGGCCTCGATACCGCAGGTTTCGTCTCCGGATACCGCGGCTCGCCGCTCGGCGCGCTCGACCAGGTTCTGTGGCGCTGGGCCGCCAGGCTCAAGGCGCATCATGTCCATTTCGAACCGGGCCTGAACGAGGATCTGGCCGCCACCGCGATCTGGGGTTCGCAGCAGGTCAATCTGTTTCAGGGCGCGCTTTACGACGGCGTCTTCGCCATGTGGTACGGCAAGGGCCCGGGCGTCGACCGCTCGATGGACGCGCTGAAGCACGCCAACGCCGCCGGAACCTCGCGTTTCGGCGGGGTTCTGGCGGTGGCCGGCGACGACCATGCGGCCCGCTCCTCGACCCTGCCCCACCAGAGCGAGCATATGTTCGCCGCCGCGATGATCCCGGTGCTCAACCCGTCGAGCGTGCAGGAGATCATCGATTTCGGCCTGCATGGCTGGGCCATGTCGCGCTATTCCGGCTGCTGGGTCGCGCTCAAGGCGACCGGCGATACGGTGGAAAGCTCGGCAAATGTTTCGGTCGATCCGTTCCGCGTGCGAAGCGTCATTCCCGAAGATTTCGCCTTGCCGGCAGACGGCGTGCATATCCGCTGGCCGGACACGCCGCAGGCCCAGGAATTGCGCCTGCAACACGCCAAGGTTTACGCCGCCATGGCTTATGCGAGAGCGAACCGGCTGGACCGCATCGTCCTCGACAGTCCGGTCGCGCGGTTGGGCATTGTCGCCACCGGAAAATCCTATCTCGACGTTCGTCAGGCGCTCGACGACCTCCGTATCGACGAGGCCCGCGCCGCCGCGATTGGACTGCGGCTGTATAAGGTCGGGATGAACTGGCCGCTCGACGCCGAAGGCATGCGGGAATTCGCGCGCGGGCTCGATGAAATTCTGGTCGTCGAGGAAAAGCGCCAACTCATCGAATATCAGCTGAAGGAACATCTCTATAACTGGCGCGACGATGTGCGCCCGAGGGTGATCGGCAAATATGCCGACCAGGGCGAATGGGAAGCGCCCCTGCGCGACTGGCAACTGCCGGCGGCGGGCGAGTTGACCCCGACCGTCATCGCCCGCGTGATCGTCGATCGCATCGCGCGCTTCCACCGCGACGCGGCGCTTGAGGCGCGCCTCGCCCTGTTGGTCGCCAACGAGGCCCGGCCCCTGGCGCTGAAAACCTTAGCCGTGCGCCAGCCGCATTATTGCTCCGGCTGCCCGCACAACACTTCCACCACCGTCCTGCCGGAGGGCAGCCGGGCGATGGCCGGGATCGGCTGCCATTACATGGCGACCTGGATCGCGCCGGAGTCCACCCAGACTTTTTCGCAAATGGGCGGCGAGGGCGCGGCCTGGATCGGTCAGGCGCCCTTCACCGCCGAAAAACATGTCTTCGTCAATCTCGGCGACGGCACTTATCAGCATTCCGGCGTGCTGGCGATTCGCGCGGCGATCGCGGCGCGCGCGCCGGTCACCTACAAAATCCTTTTTAACGACGCCGTGGCCATGACCGGCGGCCAGAAAGTCGAAGGCGGGCTCAATGTTCCGACGATCGCGCGGCAATTATTGGCGGAAGGGGTAACGCGGGTCGCCGTCGTCAGCGACGAGCCGCAGAAATATGTCGGCGCGGGGCTGCTGCCGCGCGAGGTGGAGATTCGCGACCGTCACGACCTGCTCCAGGTCGAGGAAATTTTCAAAAAAATCCCCGCGGTCACGGCGATCATCTATGACCAGACCTGCGCCGCGGAAAAGCGCCGCCGCCGCAAGCGCGGGGAATTTCCCGACCCCGCCATCCGCGCCTTCATCAATGAGCGCGTCTGCGAGAATTGCGGCGACTGCTCGGCGCAATCCGATTGCATGTCGGTGGCCCCCGTCGAAACTTTTCTGGGTCGCAAAAGGCGGATCGACCAGTCCGCCTGCAACAAGGATTTTTCCTGCGTCGACGGTTTCTGCCCGAGCTTCGTCACCGTTCACGGCGGCGGCCTTCACGCAGCCAGAAGCGGGGGCGATCCGGCCTGGATCGCCAGCCTGCCCGAACCGCAGCCGGCGCCGCTGGCCGAGCCCTGCTCCATTCTGATCGCCGGCGTCGGCGGCACGGGCGTGGTGACGCTCGGCGCTTTGATCGGCAAGGCCGCCGCGCGCGAGGGCAAAAATGTCACCGCGCTCGACATGGCTGGCCTGGCGCAGAAGGGCGGGCCGGTGACCACCCATATCCGGATCGCGCCGGCAGAGATGGATTTGCACGCCACCCGCATCGCCTCGGGCGAGACGGCGGTGCTGATCGGCGGCGATCTGGTGGTTTCGGCCTCGCCCGATACGATCTTCAAACTGCGACCCGATTTCACCCGCGCCGTGGTCAATAACGACTTCTCGATCACCAGCGAATTCGTGCGGACTTTTGCCGCCCAGGCGCGCAGCGGCGATCTGCAGAAATTTCCCGACCCGGTCTATCCGCATGAGGAAATAGAAAAGGTCATCGCCGAGGCCTGCGGTCCCGGCCGCGTGGATTTCGCGCCGGCGACGCGCCTCGCGACGGCGCTGACCGGCGATTCCATCGCCACCAATCCCTTCCTGCTCGGCTTTGCCGTCCAGAAGGGCCTGCTGCCGCTTAAGAGCGCGTCGATTCTCCAGGCCATCGAGGACCATGGCGTCGCGGTGGCGCAGAACCGGCTGGCGTTTCAGTGGGGACGCCGCGCCGCGCATGATTTCGCCGCGGTCGCCACGGCCGCCGGGCTGGACGACGAGACCAGGGCGGAACAGCCGCTCGCCGCGCGGCCCCTCCCCGACATGATCAAGGCGCTGGCCGCGGAATTGCGCGATTATCAGAACGCGGCGCTTGCAACGCGTTTCGAGACGCGCGTCGCTGAGATCGCCGATGCCGAGCGCCGCGTCGATCCGGCCAGCGAAAAGCTCGCCCGCGCCTTTGCCCTTGGCCTCTACAAGCTGACGGCGGCGAAAGACGAATATGAGGTGGCGCGGCTTTATGCGCGACCGGAATTTCTGCAGAAGCTGCGTGCGACTTTCGCGGGGAAATTTACTTTGTCCTTCCATTTCGCGCCGCCGATTCTGGCGCCCGCCGGCCATAACGCGCAAAGCCCCCGCAAACGGCGATTCGGCGCCTGGGCCCTGCCCGCCTTGCGGCTGCTTGCCGCCTTGCGTTTTCTGCGCGGAGGCTGGCTCGATCCCTTCCGCTTCTCGCCCGACCGCCAGCTCGAGCGCCAACTTTTGGGCGATTACCAACAGATGATGGGCGAAGCCGCCGCCCGGCTCACGCCGGCCAATCTCGACGTGGCGGTGGAATTGGCCTCGTGGCCGCAGCACATTCGCGGCTTTGGTCATGTGAAGGCGCGCTATGTCGCGCAGGCGCGCAAGCGGCAGGCTGCGCTGAAAAAATTATTCGACGAAACCGGGGTGAAAAAGCCCTCCGGCGCCACCGAGGATTAGGCTTGGGAACGGCTCGGCGCGGCGAGCCGCAACTCCATTCGATGGCGTGCGCCCCCTTTTACGGGTTGTGAAGGCGCCGAAGGGGAGAAAGGCCATGCCCCACCATTACGCCGACATTTTCATCTTTCCCGTTCCGGTGAAGACTCTCGAGCCTTATCGCGATCAGGCCGAAACCTTCACCGGAGTGTGGCGCGACAACGCCGCCTTGTCCTGCGTCGAATTGGAGGCTGACGACGCTCCTCTGGGCAAGCTCGCCTCCTTTCCGCAAAGCGTCGATCTTAAACCGGACGAAAAGGTTTTGTCGGCATGGCCACTTATCAGTCGGGCGAGAAGCGCGACGAGGTCAAGGCCAAGGCGATGAAGGATCCGCGCCTGACCGGCATGGAAATGTGCTTCGACGGCAGCGCATGATCTTCGGCGGCTTCAAATCCTTCGCGGGGGATTGACCCCGCCGCTTCAATGCGCGGCGGCGCTGGAGGTCCACAGATATTGGGCCGCATAGGCGCGCCACGGGCGCCGCCTGCCGCGAGCGGAGCCACGCTCTGGCGTCTCCGACGCTCATCGCGCGCTAAAGGCTTATTTTGGCGGCGACGTCGCCGCCATCAATGGTTTGGCCGCGCGTCCGCAAGGAACGGAGTTTCAGCGCCGGGTCTGGGCGGCGCTGCGGAAAATCCGGCCCGGCGCGACCGTGAGCTACGGCGAAATCGCCGCGCAGATCGGCCAGAAAGGAGCGGCGCGGGCGGTGGGGATCGCCAATAACCGCAACACGATCGCCATCGTCATCCCCTGCCAGCGGGTGATCGGCGCCAGTGGCGCTCTGGTCGGCTATGGCGGCGGCCTCGATCGCAAGCTTTGGCTGCTGCGCCATGAAGGGGCGATGTTCTAGCCCTTCTTCAGGGCGCGCGCGACGCGCGACGCCGGCTCGCGCCCGAGGGCGGCGCTGATCCAGTTCCCGCAGTCTACGAGCCTTTGCAGATCGAGCCCGGTCTCGACGCCCGATCCGCTCAGCAGCCAGACCAGATCCTCGGTGGCGAGATTGCCCGCCGCGCCCAGCGCAAATGGGCAGCCACCGAGGCCGCCGACCGAGGAATCGAAAATCGCCATCCCCATTTCCAAAGCCACCCAGACATTGGCCGCCGCCATGCCGTAAGTGTCGTGGAAATGACCGGCGAGATTTTCCAGCGGAATTTTTTCCGCCACCGCCGCGATCATTTTTTTAGTCGCCGGCGGCGTCCCGATCCCGATCGTGTCGCCGAGCGAAATTTCGTAACAACCCATGTCGAAAAGCTTTTTTGCCACAAGCGCGACCGCCGCGGGCGCGATTTCGCCCTCGTAGGGACACCCCAAGGCGCAGGAGACATAGGCGCGGGTCCGAACGCCCGCCTGTCGCGCCGCCGCCAGAACCGGTTCGAACCTTTCGAGGGATTCGTCGATGGAGCAATTGATGTTTTTGCGGCTGAAGGTCTCAGAAGCCGCGGCGAAAACTGCGACCTCGTCGGCGCCGGCGGCTATTGCCGCGTCAAAACCCTTGAGATTGGGGGTGAGCGCCGAATAGACCACGCCGGGCGCCCGGCGGATTTTTTTCATCACCTCCGCCGCATCCGCGAGCTGCGGAATTTTTTGCGGCGAAACGAAAGAGGTCGCCTCGATGTGGCGGCAGCCGGCGGCGGCCAATCTTTCGATCAACTCCGCCTTGATCGGGCTGGCGACCAAAGCCTTTTCGTTCTGCAAGCCGTCGCGCGGACCGACTTCAACAATTTTGACGCTTTTTGGCAGGGTCACGCCTCGTCCTCTGGTTCGAACGTCAAAAGTTCAGAGCCTTCGCTCACCTGATCGCCGGGCGCGTAAAGGAAAGAGGCCACGCGTCCCGCCGCCGGCGCCTTGACGACATGCTCCATTTTCATCGCCTCCATCGCCATCAGCGGCGCGCCCGCCGCGACCGACGTCTGCGGTTCAACAAAATGCGCGACCACGCGGCCAGACATGGGCGCGGTCAGGCCGCCGTCACGACGATGCTCCGCCGCCGCGCGGCGGAGCGGATCGACCAGTTGAAAGGTCCACATCCGCCCGTCGAGGAAGACGGCCCAATCTGCGCCGGTCGAAATTGCAGTCGCCGAAAAAATCCGGTCGTCGATGGCGACCCGCATCCTGCCGTTATCATCGTGTTCGGCCTTGGCCGTGACCCTGGCTTCGCCGCAGGACAAGGAGGAACTTTCGCCACGCGCCAGCGCCCGCACGACATAGGCCGTGTCCGCATGGGTGAAATTCAGCAGGCGCGGCTCTTCGCCACTGAGCCGCCAATTATCGCGCGCGTTCCAGGGCGACAGGGGATCGTTTCCCCGTGGGGGCGAGGCGCGTTCGCAGGCGAGCGCGGCCAAGGCGGCGACGAAAATCGCGTCCGCGGGCGGCGGGTCTTCCGGAGCAAAGAGTTTTGGGCTTTCGCGCGCGATCAGGCCGGTGTCGAGATGTCCGGCGACAAAGGACGGGGTGGCGACGAGACGCGACAGGAAGACGACATTATTGGCGACGCCGACGATGTGGCAATCCGCCAAGGCCCGGCGCATCCGCGCCAGGGCGCGGGCGCGGCTGTCGTCATGGACAATCAGTTTGGCGATCATCGGATCGTAATGCGGGCCGATCTCATCGCCCTGGTCCACGCCGGCGTCGATGCGGACATGCGGGCCTCGCGCGGGCCAGCGCAGCGCCGCCAGCGTGCCGGTCGAGGGCAGAAAATCCTTGCCGGAATCTTCGGCATAGATCCGCGCCTCGATCGCGCAGCCATTCAGGAAAATGTCGTCCTGGCGTTTCGGCAGCGGCTCTCCTGCCGCGACGCGCAATTGCCATTCGACCAGATCGAGCCCGGTGACGCATTCGGTGACCGGATGTTCGACCTGCAGCCGGGTGTTCATTTCCATGAAAAAGAACGCGCCGTCCGGCGCGACGATGAATTCGACCGTGCCAGCGCCGACGTAAGCGACCGCCTTGGCCGCTTGAACCGCCGCCGCGCCCATTTCGCGCCGGCGCGCGGCCGAAAGGCCGGGCGCCGGCGCTTCCTCCAGCACTTTCTGATGCCGGCGCTGGACCGAGCAGTCGCGCTCGAAGAGCGAGACAATGTTGCCGTGGGCGTCGCCGAAAATCTGGATTTCGATATGGCGCGCCGGCTCGATATATTTCTCGATCAGAACTTTGGCGTCGCCGAAACTCGCCATCGCCTCGCGGCGGCAGGCCGCGAGGGCCGCGTCGAAATCGGCGGACGCCTCCACCCGCCGCATCCCCTTGCCGCCGCCGCCCAAAGCCGCCTTGATCAGCACCGGAAAGCCGATGGCCTCCGCCTCGCGTTTCAGTCGGCCTGCATCCTGGTCGTCGCCATGATAGCCCGACGCCAGCGGCACCCCCGCCGCCTGCATCAGTTTTTTGGCCTCCGACTTCGACCCCATCGCGCGCAAGGCTTCGAGCGGCGGGCCGATGAAAACCAGGCCTGATGCGTCGCAGGCCTCGCGGAAGGCGGGATTTTCGGACAGAAAGCCATAGCCGGGATGGATGGCGTCGGCGCCCGAGGCCTTCGCGGCGGCGATGATTTTTTCGATCGCGAGATAGCTCTCGCGCGCTTGCGCCGAGCCGATGCGGATCGCCTCATCGGCCAGTCTCACATGGCGCGCGCAAGAATCGGCGTCGGAAAAGACCGCGACCGTCGCGACGCCGAGACGCCGCGCCGTGCGGATGACGCGGCAGGCGATTTCGCCGCGATTGGCGATGAGGATTTTGCCAAAAAGAGCGTCGTTCAGCCGCGCCATGAAGGAGGCCTTTTTTGCAGGAAAGCGGCGACGCCTTCGCGGGCCTCCGCCCCGGCGCGGATTTCGGCGATGCGTCGAGCGGTGTCTTCACTCAAGAAATCGTCAAGCGGTCGATGGGCGATTTCACGCAGCAAAAGTTTGGCGGAAGCCAGAGCCTGCGGCCCGCCGTGAAGCAAGGACGCCGCGATCTCGCCGATCTTGGCGTCGAGCGAGTCCGGCGGCGCGATTTCGTGAACCAGTCCGAGTTTTTGGGCCCGCGTCGCGTCGATGCGTTCGCCGGTCAGGAAAAAACGCGAGGCCTGCCGCGCCCCGATCGCCCGCACCACATAGGGACCGATGACCGATGGGATCAGGCCGAGCCGCACTTCGGAGGCCAAAAAAAAGGCCCCGGTCGCGGCGACGCAGATGTCGCAGGCCGCGGCAAGCCCCAGACCGCCGCCGATCGCCGGACCCTGGACGCGGGCGATGGTCGGTTTGGGCAGTTCGGCGAGCCGGCCCAGCAGTTCGGCGAGGCGGCGCGCGTCCTCCAGATTCCTTTCGAATTCGGCCTCGCCGAAAGCCTTCATCCAGGCGAGATCGGCGCCGGCGCAGAATGTGGCGCCGCGCCCGGCGAGAACCACGACGCGCGTTCGGTCGTCCTGCGCCAGTTCGCCCAAGGCCCCGGTCAATGCGGCGATCGATTCGGCGCCAAAAGCGTTGTGGCGTTCCGGCCGGTTCATCCACAGATGAGCGATCCCGCCGGCGCGCTCGATCTCCACATTCGCAAAAGCCATCGCGGCCTCCCTACATGCGGAAAAGGCCGAATTTCGTCGGCTCAACGGGAGCGTTGAACGCAGCCGACAGCGACAGGCCGAGCACGCGGCGGCTTTCAGCCGGATCGATCACGCCATCGTCCCACAGCCGCGCCGACGCGAAAAAAGGACTGCCCTGCCGCTCATATTGGCTCCGGATCGGCGCGCGGAATTTTTCCTCTTCCTCCGCGCTCCAGCTCATCTCCTTGGCTTCCAGCGCGTCGCGGCGCACGGTCGCCAGAACGCTCGCCGCCTGTTCGCCGCCCATCACCGAAATGCGGCTGTTCGGCCAGGTCCACAGGAAGCGCGGCGCAAAAGCGCGGCCGCACATGGCGTAATTTCCCGCGCCAAAGGAGCCGCCGATCAGCAGCGTGATTTTCGGAACCTGAGCCGTCGCGACCGCCGTGACCAGTTTGGCGCCGTCGCGGACGATGCCGGCGTTTTCCACCTTGCGGCCGACCATGAAGCCGGTGATGTTCTGCAGGAAAATCAGCGGAATGCCGCGCTGCGCGCAAAGCTCGATGAAATGCGCGCCTTTCTGCGCGGATTCCGCGAACAGAATGCCGTTATTGGCCAGGACGCCGACCGGACTCCCAAAAAGCTCGGCGAAGCCGGTCACCAAAGTCGCGCCGTAAAGCGCCTTGAATTCCTCGAAACGCGAGCCGTCGAAAATGCGCGCGATGATTTCGCGCACATCGAAAGTTCTGCGCGGATCGGTCTCGACGACGCCGTAGATTTCTTGGGGGTCGTAAAGCGGCGCCTCGCCGCCTCCGAGCGAAAAAGCAGTTGTTTTAGGGCGGTTGAGATGCGCGACCACGCCCCGCGCCAGCGCAAGGGCGTGGGCGTCGTCCTCAGCGAGATAATCGGCCACGCCGGAAAGTTTGCTATGCACGTCGGCGCCGCCCAGTTCTTCCGCCGTGACAACTTCGCCGGTGGCCGCCTTCACCAGCGGCGGGCCGCCCAAAAAGATCGTGCCCTGATCCCGCACGATAATCGTCTGGTCGGACATGGCCGGCACATAAGCGCCGCCTGCCGTGCAGGAGCCCATCACCACGGCGATCTGGGGAATGTTCTTGGCCGACATATTGGCCTGATTATAGAAAATTCGGCCGAAATGATCGCGGTCGGGAAAGACCTCGTCCTGCATCGGCAGAAAGGCGCCGCCGGAATCGACGAGATAAATGCAGGGCAATCGATTCTGCTCGGCGATTTCCTGCGCCCTCAGGTGTTTCTTGACCGTCAGCGGATAATAGGTTCCGCCCTTCACTGTCGCGTCATTGGCGACGATCATGCACTCACTGCCTTCGACCCGGCCGATTCCCGCGGCCAAGCCGGCCGAGGGCGCGGCGTCGTCGTAAAGGCCGAAGGCGGCAAGCTGGCCGATTTCGAGAAAAGGCGAGCCGGGGTCGAGCAAAGCGGAAATGCGTTCACGCGCCAGCATTTTGCCGCGCCCCCGATGGCGGGCCTGCGCCTCCGGCCCGCCGCCCAGCCGCGCCTTTGCCGCGATATCGCGCAGTTCATCGACAAGCTTGCCCATGGCGGCGCTTCGGATGCGAAAATCCTCGGAGCGGACATCGACGGAGGTTTTCAGCACAGTCATCGCCAACCTCACGCCGTTTCGGACATGAGTTCGCGCCCGATCAGCATGCGGCGGATTTCCGACGTACCGGCCCCGATCTCATAGAGCTTGGCGTCGCGCCACAGCCGCCCGGCGGCGACATCATTGGTATAGCCGAGGCCGCCGAGGCACTGGATGCACTCGCCGGCCATCCAGGTCGCCTTTTCGGCGGCGTAAAGAATGGCGCCCGCCGCGTCCTTGCGCAATGCCCGTGTATGGCTTTTGCGATCCAGGGCCCCGCCGACGGCGTAAACATAGGCGCGGGTCGCCGACCAGGTCGCATACATGTCGGCGAGCTTGCCCTGCATCAGCTGGAAATCCCCGATCTTCTGGCCGAACTGCCTGCGCTGGTGGAGAAAAGGCACAACCAGGTCGAGGCAGGCCGCCATGATGCCGAGCGGGCCGCCGCACAAAACCGCGCGCTCGTAATCGAGGCCGGACATAAGCACTTTCGCGCCGTTTCCGACGCCGCCCAGCACATTGTCTTCAGGAACTTCGCAATGGTCGAAATAAAGCGGAAAAGTGTTGGAGCCGCGCATGCCCAGCTTGTCGAGATGCGGCCCATGGGAAAAGCCGGGAAAGTCTTTTTCCACCAGAAAGGCGGTGACGCCTTTGGCGCCGGCCTGGGGGTCGGTCTTGGCGTAGACCACCAGAACATCGGCGTCGCCGCCATTGGTGATCCACATCTTTGAGCCGTTGAGAATGTAGCGGTCCGCCCTTTTCTCGGCGCGCAGGCGCATGGACATGACGTCCGACCCGGCCTCTGGCTCGGACATGGCCAGCGCCCCGACTTTTTCGCCCGAGATCAGGCCGGGCATATATTTCGCCTTCTGCTCGGACGAGCCGTTGCGGCGGATCTGATTGACGCAAAGATTGGAATGGGCGCCATAGGACAGGGCGACGGAAGCGGAGGCGCGCGAAATCTCCTCCATGGCGACGATATGCGCCAGATAACCCATGCCGGCCCCGCCTTCCTCCTCGGCGACAGTGAGGCCCAGAAGACCGAGGGCGCCGAATTTCTTCCACAGATCGGCGGGGAAGAGATTGCCGCGGTCGATCTCGGCGGCGCGCGGCGCGATCTCGGCTTCCGCGAAGGCGCGCACGCTCTCGCGCAGCAAGGCGATATCGTCGCCGAGGTCGAAATCGAGGCGCGGAACGATCAATTTTTTCTCCGGCCGCCGCGCGGGACGCGAATCCCCGTCGGTATTTCAAATATTGGCGCGGGGCGGCTACGGCGTCAAACGCGACGCAGAGAATATGAGGATCGCGGGGGAATTCAATTTCGGGCGCCCCACCGCCGGTCGCTCTTTGCCGGCCAAATTGCGCGGGGGCGGACGCGAGGCGTGGGGATATTCGCGGGGAAGCGGTTGGCGGCGCCGGAACGAGGCTTCGGCTGTCGCGACTCAGGCCGCCGACAGCGCGAAATGCGACGTAAATTTTCAAGGGCGAAGCCGCGAACTCTCAATGTTGCGCACGGTCCGCCCTCTCATTCCCGGGCGGCGGCAAAATGCGCGAAACGCGCATTTTCGCTCAGTTGCGCGAATTGCTCCGGGCTCACATGCACCAGAGTCGTGTGATCGCCGCCTTCAAAATAAACGTCCGGCGCATCGCAGATGCTGGCTTCGACAACGACGTCGAGCCCATAGCATTCCCCGACGGGGGGAACCGCGCCATGCGCGCAATCTTCGAACAGCTGATCAAGCTCGCTTTCCGTCGCCAGGGCGCAGGTTTCGCCGACCAGCTTGTCGAGCCTCGACATATTGATCCGCAGCGACGCCGGCAAGACGGCGACGAAATAGCCGTCGCGCGCCCGCAAAACCACGCCCTTCGCCAAACAGTCGGCGGATATGTGACTTGCTTTGGCCGAAGTGATCGCGGTCTTTGTCCGCCGATGCGACGCGATATCGAATTTGATCTGCTTGCGGGCGAGATGCTCGCTCAAATGCGCTGCGATCGGCATCGCAAACTTCCCTCCGCGAGTGACGCGCGCTTTCCCCCGGAGTCGTCGAAAAATTTCGGCGGCCGCGTGGCGCGCGGCTTTCTTTTAATCTGGTCCGAATTTACGGCGCAATTGTGTTGGCGCGGCCGCCGCGCGGCTTCGCGCAATGCCAAGCCATCACGGCGATTTCAGCTCCCGTGGCGCAACAAAGCTCGTCAGCCGTCCCGATCCCTCATCAATTTGCGACCAAGAACAGTCGAGCTCGAACTGCGCCATGGCTCCGGTTGGAAAGGCTTCGGCCATGCGCAGGACATCAGCGTCATCTTTTCCGCTGGCGAGGAGCAGGGCGAATTCCTGCAGGCCGGGATTGTGGCCGATCACGAGCACCGCGCGAGACGAGTCGGGGAAGCGGCGCGCCAGCCCCATGATTTTTTGCGCCGACGCAAGGTAGAGTTCATCCATGACCTCCACCGGCGGCGGCCGGCGCCAGGGCGCGAGCGCCTCCAGGGTCTGCGTCGCCCGCGTTGCGCTCGAGACGCACACCAGATCGGGATTGATTTTCGCGGCGCGGATGAATTTTCGCATGGCGATGGCCGCTTTCCTGCCGCGCTTGTTCAATGGGCGGTCGTGATCGGGGATCGCCAAGTCATCCCATGACGATTTCGCGTGGCGGAGCAGGAACAGCCGTCTCTTCATTTTTTCGTTCCCAGAGCGCCGCATATGGCGGCGCGGCGAAATCAGCCTTCACTCGAACCTCGGCGTGCGCTTCTCGATGAAAGCCCGCACCGCCTCTTCATGCTCCGGCGTTTTGTGCGCCAGGGCCTGGAAAGAGGCGGAGAGTTCAAGCAGGGCTTCCAACGACAGGCTTTGGCCTTGACGCAGGAGTTTTTTGGTCATGCGCAGGGCGGGGCCGGGATTGGCGGCGATTTTTCGCGCCAAGCCGAGCGCCGCCGCCAGAAGGTCGTCCGGGGGCGTGACCGCGCTGACCAGGCCGCAGCGCAGAGCCTCGGCGGCGTCGATCGGTTCGCCGGTAAAAGCCATTTCCGCCGCTTTCGACGCGCCGACGACGCGCGGCAGCAGCCAGGCGCCGCCGTCGCCGGGGATGATGCCGATCTTGACGAAACTTTCGGCGAAGCTCGCCGTCGCCGCCGCGAGGCGAATGTCGCACATGCAGGCGAGATCGCAGCCGGCGCCGATTGCCGGTCCGTTGACCGCGGCGATGGTCGGCACATCGAGATGAAAGAGCGCCAGCGGCAGGCGCTGGATGCCGCGCCGATATTCCTCGCGGATTCGTTCGGCCGGAATGGCCTCATCGGCATAACGCCGCATGTCCCGGACATTGCCGCCCGAGCTGAAAACCGGCCCGGCGCCCGTGACGACGACCGCGCGCACGCCGTCATCGGCGGCGATGCGCGCCGCCGCAGCGACGAATTCATCCACCGCGCTGTTTCCGGTCAGCGCGTTGCGCGTCGCCGGCTCGTCCATGGTCAGAACCACGACCGGCCCGTCGCGCTCGAATTTGAGAAAATCAGCCATGGCGCGACCCTAGCATTTCCGGCGCGAACGGGCGACCACCCGGGGGCCTATTCCGCGTCTTTTTGCTGGAAGGGATCGGCGGCCCGGAAAGCGGGCAATTCGGCGCAGGCCGCCTCGACGGCGAGGATTTTCGGCAGATGGTCCAGAGGCGTGGCGTAGCGCCGGGCATTGAAAAGCTGCGGGATCAGGCAGACATCGGCCAAGGTCGGCTTTTCGCCGAAGCAGAACGGAGCCGGCGCGATCGTCTGTTCGATGGAGTCGAGCCCGCCGTTCAAAATCCAGTGACGAATCCACGCGCCGACCTCCTCCTCGCCTTGATGGAGCTCCTCTTTCAGATAATCGAGCACACGCACGACATTGAGCGGGTGGATTTCGCAGGCGACCGTCAACGCGACGGCGCGCACTTTCGCGGCAAGAACGGAGTCGGCCGGGATCAGCCGGGGTTCCGGTTGCAAGGTTTCGAGAAATTCGATGATCGCCAGCGATTGGGTGAGCACGGTCCCGTCGTCGAGTTCGAGCGCCGGAACCAGGCCTTGCGGATTTTTTTCCAGAAATTCTTCGCGCCTCTGTTCGCCGCGCAGGAGATGCACCGGGACGTGTTCGACCTCGATTCTCTTGAGATTGAGCGCGATGCGCACGCGATAGGCCGCCGAGGAGCGGAAATAGCCAAAAAGCTTCATGTCGCGCCGTCTGTCCGGGCCGGGCTCTTTTCGGAACGAAAGCCCGCGCCATATGAAAGAGGACGGCCATCATAGAACAATTTCGATGGGCGTCAGAGGGAGAGCCCGATGCGGAGGGCAAACCGCGAGGCGGAGCCCCAAAACCCGCGCAATCGCTATGCCGGCGCGCGGCGCAATGCCGATTGGACCATCGACCAGGACTTGCCGTCCTATTCGGCGCAGGAGCACGACCGGTGGCGGCGCCTTTACGCCCGCCAGGCAAAGCTGCTGCCAGGCCGCGCCTGCAATGCCTTTCTTGAAGCCAAAACCAGGCTTGAACTCTCCGGCGACGGCATACCCGATTTCGCGCTTCTGTCCGAGAAACTGTCGGCCTTGACCGGCTGGCGCGTCGCGCCGGTCGCGGGGCTCATTCCCGACGACGCCTTCTTCGACCATCTCGCCAACCGCCGCTTTCCTGCCGGCGCCTTCATCAGGCCCGAGGCGGAACTGGACTATCTGGAGGAGCCGGACGTTTTCCACGACGTGTTCGGCCATGTGCCGCTGCTCGCCGATCCGGTCTATGCGCAATTTCTCGAAGCCTATGGCAAGGGCGGGCGCCGGGCGCTGGGGCGCGGCCAATTGCACCATCTCGCGCGCCTCTACTGGCACACGGTCGAATTCGGCCTGATCCAATCTCCGGGGGGCTTGCGCATTTTCGGCGCGGGAATCATGTCCTCGCCGGCCGAAACGATTTTTTCGCTCGAGGATTCCTCGCCCAACCGGATCGGATTCGATCTCGAACGGGTCATGCGCACCAGATATCTCATCGACGATTTCCAGCAGACCTATTTCGTGATCGAGAATTTCGAAAAACTGCTCCACGCCTGCTACCAGGATTTCGCCCCCCTTTACGAACGTCTGCGCGCCGCGCCGGACATCGAGGCGCATGCGCTCGTCGAGGGCGACCGGATCATCACGAAGGGCGATTTCCATTATTTCCGCGCCAAGGGTAAGGCGCCCGCTTCCACGGCTTGAGGCGCCGGACTCACACAAAACTTGCGGAACAAAGCCAAAAGACTATGCGCGGCGTTTGGCGAAAACCGGCATCCACTTTTTCGGACGCCGCTCTGGCCGACACGCCCTATTCTCCCGCGATCATCTTGCGCGCGGCATCCCGCAAGGCGGCGCGCGATCCGTCTTCGGCGTAGAACATATGACCGCCGGCAAGGGCGACAAAGACGATGCGGTCGGGCGCGCCGACGGGCGCGCTCTGGTCGAGCAGCAGGCGCGTCCCGAAATAGGGCGTCACGAGATCGCTGAGTCCCTGGGCCACAAGAACCCTGACATGCGGGTCGAGCGCCATGACGCGCCGCAGGTCCGACAGGGATTCCTGGCCGCGCCGGCCCTGCCCCCAGTCCCAGCGCCCCGCAACCCGATCATTGAGAATCTCATAATTGGCGTCGCCGATCGGCCATTTGAGCCGTTCCACCACCAGTTGCTCCATGGCCTCGGCGAGCGGCGCGCGCAGCGCGTCGAGGACGGGGTCGGCCCAGCCGGACGATGACCGCGCCGGATCGGGATTGAGGCCGCGCGTCGCCCCGTCATAAGAACTCGCAATGGTGCGGCCGGAAGGGTCGGACTCGCGGGCCCAATCCGCCGCGCTAATGTGGCCGCCGAGCCGGCGCAGCTTTTCCGGCGCAAGGCCGGTCATGGTGGAGAGGCGGCCGACGATGCGCTCCAGCGCCGCGGCGTCCTGCGGACCGCGCAGCAAGTCGGAGAGATATTCGCCGCGCGCGTAATCCTCGGCTTGAGCGAGCGCGGCGCGGTCCTTTGCGCCCGAACGGCTGGCGACGAGAGACGGCAGCAGCGCGGCGTCGAGCAGCGGATTGTCGCGGCCATCGATCCAGGAGAAGTCCAGCGCCGGCGAAAGCAGGATCAGGCCGTCGATCCCGATATTCTCATCCTCTTGCAGCAGGCGGGCGATTTTCGGCGCCCGGAAGCCGCCATAGCTTTCGCCAAGCAGATATTTGGGACAGGCCTGGCGGTGCTCCTGCACGGTCCAGCGCCGGATCACCACGGCCAACATTTCGACGTCGCCGTCGACCGACAAAAATCTCTTGCGCGCCGATTCCTTGCTTGGCAGGCGCGAATAGCCGGTTCCGGGCGGATCGATGAAGACCAGGTCGGCGAAGCCGAGCCAGCTTTCCTGATTGTCGACAAGGCGCGGCGGCGTGGACGGAACCGCATTCACGAAAGGCAGGCGCCAGGGCCCGACAGCGCCGAGGTCGAGCCAGGCCGAACCGGCCCCCGGACCGCCGTTGAAGACAAAGACGACGGGACGGCAAGAGGCGGGCGACTTGCCCGCTTCAGCCTTCGGCGACTCGATCGTGAAGGCGAGCGTGGCGATTTCTGCGAGGATTTCTCCAGATTTGGCGTCCTTGACCGGCGTCGCCGAAGCTGTCGCCTTGAACTCAAAGCTGCGCCCGCCGATCACGACGCTCTGTTCCGTGACCGACGCCTCTGGCGGAGACTCGCGCTTGGGCTCGGCCGGCGCGGCGGGCGCCGCGGCGCCGAGCAGCAGGATCGCGCAAGCCAGGGACAAGAAACGCGGGACTGTCCGAAACGGCCTCAACTTGCGCCCCCCGTTCTCCGGACCCTCGCCGGCCGGACTTCCTGCTCGATGGCGCCGAAAATCGAACGTCCGCCTTCGTCGCGCATCTCGATGCGAACGCGGTCGCCCGGATTCAAGAACGGCGTGCGGCTTTCGCCTTCCAGAAGCGTTTCCACAACCCGCAACTCGGCCAGACAGGAATATCCGACGCCCCCGGAAGATACCGGCTGGCCCGGACCGCCGTCAATTGCGCGGTTCGATACCGTGCCGGAACCGATGATGGTTCCGGCCGACAGCGCGCGCGTGCGCGCGGCGTGGGCGATCAGTCGTCCGAAGTCGAAGGTCATGTCGATCCCGGCGTTCGGCCGGCCGAGCGGCGAGTCATTGATGAAGGACAGCAGCGGCAGGTTCAGCTTGGCGCCGTCCCAGGCGGCGCCCAATTCGTCGGGCGTGACCGCCGCAGGCGAAAAGACCGAGGAGGGTTTCGACTGGAAGAAGCCGAAGCCCTTGGCCAGCTCCGGCCCCGTCAATCCGCGCAGGGATACGTCATTGACCAGCATCACGAGTTTGATGTGCGAACGCGCGGCCCATTCATCGACGCCCATCGGAACGTCGTCGGTCACGACCGCGACTTCCGCTTCGAGGTCGAGTCCCAGACCTTCGTCGCCCAAAAACGGCATCGGATCGCGCGGGCCGAGAAATGTGTCGGAGCCGCCCTGGTAGATCAGCGGATCGGTCCAGAACGACGGCGGCATGTCGGCCCCCCGCGCCCTGCGCACGAGCTGGACGTGATTCACATAAGCCGACCCGTCGGCCCAAGAATAAGCGCGCGGCAAAGGCGAGGCGCAAGCGCGCTCGTCAAAGGAGAAGGTCGTTGTCGCGCGCGCTTCGACTTGCCGGGCCAGGCTCGCGAGTTTCGGCGCGGCCTGCGTCCAGTCGTCGAGCGCCGCCTGGAGCGTCGGCGCGATTTTTTCCGCGAGCGCGGCGCGGGTCAGATCGTTTGACACCACAACCAGCCTGCCGTCGCGTCCATGCTTGAGAGAAGCGAGTTTCATGGATCGCCATCGAATTTCTTGGGTAAATCCGCCCAGCAGTCGGCGTAATCCTCCTGCAGCGTTTCGAGCGTGGCGGCGTAATCGGTCAGATGCTGGGGAAAGCGGGTTTCGAACATGAAGGCCAGCGTGCCAGTGAGCTTTTCCGGTTGAAGCGGGGCTTGGGAGGCGCGGGTAAACGCCTGGGCGTCGGGACCGTGCGGCAGCATGCAATTATGCAGCGAGACGCCGCCCGGCGCGAAGCCTTGCGGCTTGGCGTCATACTGGCCGTAGATCAGACCCATGAATTCGCTCATGACGTTCAGGTGATACCACGGCGGTCGGAAGGAATGTTCGGCGACCTGCCAGCGTTCCGGAAAGATCACGAAATCCACATTGGCCGTCCCTTCCTCGCCCGAGGGCGCGGTGAGGACGGAAAAGATCGAAGGATCCGGGTGGTCGAACGATATCGCCCCGACCGGTGCGAAACAGCGCAAATCATATTTATAGGGCGCGTAATTGCCGTGCCAGCCAACGACATCGAGCGGGGAATGGCCGATCTCGCAAGCAAAAAATTTCCCGCACCATTTGACCGTCAGCCGGCCCGCCGCTTCCTTGTCCTCGAAAGCGGCGACGGGGGTCTTGAAGTCGCGCGAATTGGCCAGGCAATTGGCGCCGATCGGGCCCCGGTTCGGCAGCGTAAACTTTGCGCCGTAGTTTTCGCAGATGTAGCCGCGAGCGGGACCGTCGATCAATTCGACCCTGAATTTGACGCCGCGCGGAATGACGCAGATTTCGCCGGGCGTGATCGCGATGCGCCCGAATTCGGTGAAGAAGGACAGCGCGCCCTGCTGCGGCGCGATCAGCATTTCGCCGTCGGCATTGTAAAAATAATCGTCGACCATCGAGGCGGTGACGAAATAAAGCCCCGCCGACATCCCGGTCTGAGTGTTGACGTCGCCCGCCGTCGTCATGGTGCGGACGCCTTCGACAAAGGTGAGCTTCGCCTCGGGGATCGGCGCCGGGCTCCAGCGATAGGGGCCTATCGGCCGTTCATGCCCGTCGTGACAGGGCGCACTTTTCCAAAAAGGCAAATTGGCCTTCTCGAACCGCCCGACGTGCCGGACCGAGGGCCGGATGCGATAGAGCCAGGAGCGCTCGTTCGACCCGCGCGGCGCGGTGAAGGGCGAGCCCGAAAGCTGCTCGGCATAGAGCCCGTAGGCGCAGCGCTGCGGCGAATTCTGGCCCACCGGCAAGGCGCCGGGAAGCGCCTCCGTCTCGAAATCGTTGCCAAATCCGGGCATGTAGCCCTCGGGCGTCGCGGCCATCGGCTTTATCCCGCCGCTTTGGGCCGAAGGACGCCGCGGCGGATTTGATCCTCCTCGATGGATTCGAACAAGGCGCGGAAATTGCCTTCGCCGAAACCCTCGTCGCCCTTGCGCTGGATAAATTCGAAGAAGATCGGGCCGATCAATGTCTGCGAAAAGATCTGGAGCAGCAGCTTGGGCGCGCCGCCTTGGCCCGCCGGCGCGCCGTCGATCAGAACGCCAAGCTCCTTCAGCGCGTCGATCGGCTCTCCGTGCCCGGGAAGGCGCGCGTCAATTTTCTCGTAATAGGCGTCAGGCGGCGGCGGCATGAAGGCCAGTCCCGCCCGGCGCAGCATCGCCACCGTCTCGTAGATGTCGCCGCAGCCGCAGGCGATATGCTGGATTCCCTCACCCTTGTATGCGTAAAGATATTCCTCGATCTGGCTGTCGTCGTCGGCGCTCTCGTTGATCGGGATGCGGATTTTTCCGCACGGGCTGGCCATCGCGCGCGATCGCAGCCCGGTGAGCTTGCCTTCGATGTCGAAGAAGCGGATCTGGTGGAAGTTGAACAAGCGTTTGTACCATTCGGCCCAATAGTCCATGCGACCGCGAAAGACATTATGGGTCAGGTGGTCCAGAGTGAGCAGCCCGGCGCCTTCGGGTCTTGGCTCGCGGCCCGCGATCCAATGGAAATCGGCGCCCCACATAGAGCCACTGTCGCCATGGCGATCGACAAAATAAATGAGCGCGCCGCCGACGCCTTCGATCGCCGGAACGCTGAGCGCCTTTGGCCCGAACACCGCCGGCGCGGGTCTGGCGCCCATGGCTGTGGCGCGACGGTAGACGCGCTGGGCGTCGGCGACGCGGAAGCCCATTCCGCAGGCCGACGGACCGTGGATCTTGGCGAAACGGGCCGCGAAACTGTCGGGCTCGGCGTTGACGAGGTAATTGACGTCGCCCTGACGGTAGAGGGTCACGGCCTGGGTCCGATGCCGCGCGACCGCCCTGAAACCCATGGACTCGAACAGGGCGCCGAGCTTGTCGGGCTCGGCGTGAGCGAATTCGACGAATGCGAATCCGTCGAGGCCCATAGGGTTTTCCGCCGAGACTGTCGCGGGCGGGGCGGCGTAGGGGAAGGTTACCATGGCTTGGCCTTCCATGTCTGAACTCGCGCTCAGAATATAGGCGTCCAATGGCAGGCGTCCAAGGCGGAGAACCGCCGCAACCATGCTCAGAAATGGCCACCAGTAAATCGCGCCGAGCGGCGCGATGGCGTTTCTGACGAATCGACGAAGGGGAACGGCCGATGGCGTCCCCTGGGCTTCGGCTTCGATCCAGCAAGCGCCACGGTCATGCCGGCGAATCTCGTTGCGGCGCTTCGCCGCGCGGGCGCTGGCCGGGCGGCTTCCCCTGTGGCGAAACCAAGCGGCCGCGCAGAGGCGTCCGCTGGCGCGATAGATCGACGTCGGACGTGCGAACACTCGCCAGCCGGCGGACGGAATGGCCCGATTCACCGGGACTCGCCTTCAATTTACGAAAAACGTCCCAACTCGGAACATGTTTTACCATTTGTTTACCAACATCACGCGATTGTCCCAGGGCAACGAGATTTCTGAAATGCAAACAGCGCACTACCGATTCGGAGGGAATCATGGTGACAGCACACCGACCCCAATTCGCACCCGTCGAGCAAAGCACCTCAACCGAGTCTGCCTATAATCCGCGACGAGAGATGCCCATTCCCGAGGGGCTTCGCTTCTTGTTCAACTCGACGCCACGGCGGAATGAGCCCGACATTGGCGCGTCCTTGGACTTGGTTGAACGCGCCGTCGAAGTGATGAATCTGGCCGCGCAAAGGAATAACGAAATTCAGGCGAAAGCCCGCGAGTCGATCGAGACTTACAGCAAAGAAATAGAAAATATGAAGCGGGAACTTGAAACCGTGCGACGGGAGTCGGAAAAATATTTCATCACTCTTCAAGCGACGCAGGAAAAAGCCAAAGCCGACGCCGAGGAGGCGCGAGCCCATATAAATGCGCTCAAGGCGGAAAAAGCGTCGCTCCGGCAGGAGCTGGAAAACATTGAGGCGGCTTATCGAGAAGCCAACGGGAGCATACAGCTGATGAACGAGCGCGTATCGAACCTGCTCGGCGCCGCGATGCGTATAATGGAGGAAAACGAAGAGAATGCGGGCTTCGAAGCCTCGAAACAGAAACCCCGCTTGCGGTCCGTCTGAGCGAGCGTGACAAAGACCCGTCCGCCGTTTTCGGGACGCTTTGTGAACGATCGCTCAAACAGGTTGACCGCCAGTTCCGCGGACTCCCGTCTTCCGCCCGACAGGGACCGTCCACCATCAAATGGGCGCGGGATCGTCGGGCGTTGAACGTCCGAGCCGACGACGCGATCGCCACGCCAGCGGACCAAGCCGGACGCCGGCTGCCAGACCGCGGCGTTCCGCCCGAGGAGGACGGGGCGCCAACGGTATTCGCAACCGGTCCGCCTTCGGCTCCTCGCCATGACCAGCCACTGGCCGTTCGACGCCAAGTTCTGCAATCCAGCCTCCAGTCGGGATAAGGGTCCGGTCGAAAAGAACCTCGAGGACGCGCGCCACAGGCTTTGGCGGCCGACGCCGAACTTCGCTGGAGGCGCTGAACGAATGCTGGAGCAGCGTTGCAAGGCGCTGTGGCGCGAGATCCCTCATGGAAGCCCGCCCGGGACGATCGCCGAGGCTTGGCGGATCGAAGCGGCGACCTTGATGCCGCGCTCTTCGTCACCGACATTTGATGGATCTCGACGTGGTCAGCATTCTCCGCCGTGGCCGCGGACCGGCGATTGGCGCTTGCGCCGTTGTTCTCGATCGGCATGAAGGCCGCCCGGACATTTGCGCCGTTCGACAATTGTCGTGCGGTGGGTTGATGGATCGCGAGGTCGCCGACGCGTTGGTCCGCGACCCGCGCCATTCCAGCGAGCGGAAGGATGGTCGCGACGGAAATCAAGCGTTGCATTCGCAAACTCCCTCGCCGACCAAGCGGCCGATGCAATTGGCTGAGCGACATCGCTGATGGCGCCGACGCTAACTCATTCAGCCTTGTCGTGCGGTTCGACGTGAATGGTCACGGCCGGGTGCGCCAGCAAGGCCTTGAGCGCCTCTTCGATCCGGTCGCGGATTTCGCGCGATCGTGCGACGGGCATGTCTCCTCGATGAACGTGGACCATAGCGTAGAAAGCGCAGGGAGCGCACCGCGCTCCCGCCGCTAAGCGAACGGATTGATCGTCTCACGGCGCCGCCATGGCCGCAGCCGCCGGCTTGGCCAGCCGCCGCTCCCTGCGGCGCACGAAGAAGGCCATGACCGCGACGAAGAACACCGGAACAAAAAACACGGTCAGGATGGTCGCGGAAACCATGCCGCCGAAAACCCCGGTTCCCAGCGCCTGCTGGCTCCTCGCGCTCGCGCCGGTTGCGATCATCAGCGGCACGACGCCCAGGATGAAAGCGAGCGAGGTCATCACGATCGGCCGGAACCGCAGGCGCGCGGCCTCAATCGTGGCCGCCACCAGCGTCAGCCCCTGCGCCCGCAGATCGCGCGCGAATTCGATGATCAGAATGGCGTTTTTCGCCGAAAGCCCGACGATGGTGATAAGCCCCACGGTGAAATAAACGTCGTTTGGCAGACCTTTGAGATAAGCCGCGACGACGCAACCCACAATGCCGAGCGGGGCGGCGAGCATGATCGAGAACGGAATCGCCCAGCTTTCATAGAGCGCCGCCAGGCACAGGAAGACGAACAGAACCGAAAGTCCGAGCAGGAAGGCTGCCTGGGAGCCCGCGAGTTTTTCTTGCAACGACTGCCCGGTCCAATCGTAGCCGAAACCGTTCGGCAGCGTCGACATCAGCCGCTCCATTTCCGCGATGGCGTCGCCGCTGGAATGGCCGGGCTTCGGCTCGCCGGTCAGGCGCACGGCGGGATAGCCGTTGAAGCCGACGATCTGGGTCGGCCCGACCGCCCATTGCAATCGCGCGAAGGCTGAAAGCGGCACCATCTCGCCGGCCTTGTTGCGCACGCTGTAGGTGAGGATGTCCTCGGCATGGACGCGCTTGGTTTCGTCCGCCTGCACCACAACGCGCTGGGCGCGGCCGCGATTGATGAAATCGTTGACGTAGATCGAACCCAGATGGGTGGAGATGACGTCGTTCACGTCGGCGAAGGACACGCCGAGCGCGCCGGCCTTTTCACGGTCGATCTCAACGCGCACCAGCGGCGCGCCCGGCAGGCCCTCCTCCACGATCTTCTCCAGCACGGGCGATTGCGCGGATTCCGCGAACAGCTTGTCCTTCGCAGCCATCAATGCCTCGTAACCGCGCTGCCCGCGATCTTGCAGACGAAACGAGAAGCCGGAGGTGTTGCCGAGATTGGGGATCGGCGGCGGAGCCAGCAGCGAGGTCTGCGCGTCGGCGATGCGCGCAAGATAAGGGTTCGCGCGCGCGATGATCGCATCGGCCGAATCATTGGCTCCGCGCTGCGACCAATCCTTCAGCGTAATGAAGGCCTGCGCCGTCATCGAGCCCTGGCCGGAAAAACTGTAGCCGGTGATGAAGGTGACGGATTCGACGGCCGGCTCTTTCAGCAACTGGCTCTCGACCCGCCTGACGACATCCAGCGCGCGCGTGGCGCTGGCGTCCGAGGGCAAGAGAACGTCGGCCATGACATAGCCCTGGTCGTCGACCGGCACGAAGCCCGACGGCGCCTTCCACAGGCCATAGCCCATGGCCGCGACGATGGCGAGATAAAGCGCGAGAAAGGCGAGGCGCCGCCCTACCGCCCACCGCGCCAGTCCGACGTAACGGTCCGTCAGGCGTTCGAAAAAGCGGTTGAACGCGCCGAAAAAGCCCGTCTTCTCGTGATGTTTGGCGTCGAGCGGCTTGAGCAGCGTGGCGCACAGCGCCGGCGTCAGCGTCAACGCCAGGAAGGCGGAAAAACCGATCGACACGACCATGGCGGCGGAAAACTGCTGGTACATGATGCCAACGGAGCCGGGGAAGAAAGCCATGGGGACGAACACCGCCATCAACACCATGGTGATGCCGATCACCGCGCCGGTGATCTGCTCCATCGCCTTGACGGTGGCTTCGCGGGGCGAGAGCCCCTCCTTCGCCATGATGCGCTCGACGTTCTCGACCACCACAATGGCGTCGTCGACGAGAATGCCGATCGCCAGCACCATGCCGAACATGGTGAGCACGTTGATCGAAAGGCCCAGCGCGAAGAGCGCGCCGGAGGTGCCGAGCAGCGCGATCGGCACGACGATGATCGGGATCAGCGTGTAGCGGAAGTTTTGCAGGAACAGGAACATCACCAGAAAGACGAGGACGACCGCCTCGGCCAGCGTCATCAACACCTTTTTCACCGAGGCTTTGACCACTGGCGTGACGTCATAGGACACCTCAGCCTTCACGCCAGGCGGAAAAAACTGCTCCAACTCGGCCAAGCGCGCGCGAACAGCGGCGCTGGTGGCCAGCGCGTTGCCGGTCGGTGCCAGCTGGACGGCGATCGCGGCCGCCGGCTTGCCGTTGAGGCGCGTGGAAAATGCGTAGGTCAGCCCGCCGACCTCGATGCGCGCGACATCGCGCAGCCGCACGGCGCCGCCGTTGGGATTGGAGCGCAGCACGATGGCGCCGAATTCTTCCGGCGATTCCAGCTGGCCCTTCACCAGCACCATGTTCTGGGTGCGCTCGGCGGACGGACTCGGCGGCTGCGCCAGCATGCCCGAGGACACCAGGGCGTTTTGCGCGCGGATCGCGGAGGTCACGTCCTCGGTGGCCAGCGAATAGCCGCGCATCCTGTCGGGATCGAGCCAGACGCGCATGGCGCGCTCGGTCGAGAACAATCTGACGCGTCCAACGCCATTCACACGGCGCAATTCGGGGAGAACATAACGGGTGGCGACATCGCCGAGGCCGATCTCGTCGAGCGAACCGTCGGGCGACGTGAGCGTGACGAATTGCAGGATGGCGGTCGAGGCTTCGAGAATGGCGACGCCTTGCTGCTGCACGGCCGGCGGCAGGCGCTGCTCGATGCGCTTGATGCGGTTCTGCACGTCGACGGCGGCGAGCGCGAGGTCGGTTCCCGGCTTGAAATCGACGTTGATCTCGACTTCGCCCGTCGTGTCGCCGGTCGATTCGAAATTCAGCAGGTTGGCCGCGCCCGAAAGCTCCTCCTCGATTACGCGCGTGACGGAATAGTAGAGGTCCTGCGGGGATGCCCCGGGATAGGAGGTCGAAATCGAGACCGAGGGCGGCGCCACTATGGGATATTGCGACACCGGCAGAAATGGCAGCGCGAGTATGCCGCCGAGGCAAATGAAGATCGCAATGACCCAGGCGAAGACCGGTCGCGCGATGAAAAAGGCGGGCATGAAGTCGGGACTCCCAAAAAGATTTCAGGACGGTCTTGTTGACGAAGCGCGGCTAGTCCCTGTCCGCCTGGGCTTCCGTTCGGCCGAGCGAAACAGGCCGGGGATCGACGTGATCGCCGGACATGAATTTCTGAAACCCTTCGACGACGACGCGGTTGCCGGGGTGAAGCCCTTCCTCCACCACGACCTGTTCGCCAAGCGTGCGTCCGAGCCGCACCGGCTGAAGCAGGGCGCGCCCCTGGTCGTTGACGACAAAAACCTCGGCGCCGCCGGCGTTGTTGCGCTGAATCGCCTGGCGCGGCACGGTGATGGTGTTGGCGCGCACGCCTTCCTCGATCTGCACGCGCACATAGGCGCCCGGCAGCAGGAGCGCCTCGGGGTTCGGAAATTGAGCGCGTAACGTCACCTCGTTGGTGCCGGGATCGACGGTGACGTCGGAAAACAGCAGCTTGCCTTCCAGCGGGTAGGTCTTGCCATTTTCGAGGATCAGCCGCGTGCGGACGGCGCCGCCGCTTTTCGGCTTCAAGCCGCCGCGTTCCATCTCATCATTCAGGGCATTCATTTCGGCGACCGATTGGGTGAAATCGGCGTAGATCGGATCGAGTTGCTGGATGGTGGCGAAGGGCAGGAGCTGGTTCTCCGAAGCGAGCGCGCCTTCCGTCACCAGGGCGCGGCCGATACGACCGGCAATCGGCGCCCGGACGGTGGCGTATTCGAGATTGACTTCGGCGCGCCGAACCGCGGCCTTCTTCGCCATCACATCCGCTTCGGCCTGCCGCTTGTCGGCCAACGCAAGGTCATATTGCGCCGGCGCGGTGGACTGGCTTTTGAGAAGCTCCTTGAAACGATCCTCCAGGCGCGAGGCGTGGAATAGGCTCGCCTCCGCCTTGGCCAGCGCCGCGCGGGCGCTGTCGAGATCGATCTGGAACGGCGTCGGATCGATGCGGTAGAGCACCGCGCCCTTCTCGACCACCCCACCCTGTTCGAAGGCGCGTTCGAGCACGATGCCGGACACGCGCGGACGGACTTCCGCGATGCGCATCGGCGCGATACGGCCGGGCGCGTCCTTGGTCATCACCACTTCCTTGCGCTCGACAGTGACGACGCCGACCAGAGGCCGCGCGTTCTTTTGCGGCGCGCCCGCATCGGGCTCAGCGCGCGCGCAGGTGGCGGAAAGGGCGGCGGCGATCGCCAGGGCCGCCCAAAACCTTCGACCGTTCGTTGTCGCCAGCATGTGTTTCAGCTTCGCTCCAATCTTCGTTTGCCGTTGGCGCGCGCGGCGCGACACGCGGCGGGGCGCATTTCGGCTCGTGGACTAACATACGGGGCGAACCTAGGCGGCGATGTCCTCGTCGCCCGGCGCCTCGAAATCCGCCGCGACGACTCCCATGGCGCCAGCTTCCGCCGCTTCGCCGGCGAGGCCCGCCGGCTTGCCGCCCAAAGTCCGGACAGGCGGTTGCGGCGCGCGGTCACCCGGAACGCCATTTCCTCCCTGTGCTTGAACTCGGCTTCCTGGCCTTTTCGCGCGATCCCCGAGACCGTTCATGTTTGCAAGGTCCTCCTCGTTCCTCAATCGGCCACAGGGATCGTCCAACGGCGCGCGCAGTCCGCGCGTCCGCCGGGGGCGGCGCGCCAAGCTCGCGGCGCGTGTTTGAACCTGTGCTTCATCGACATCGCGGCGCCTTTCGCGGGGGCCGTATGCGTGGCGGAAGCTGTGTGGCCTGGTCGGGGAGTTCGTTGAAGACGAGGGCCCCGCGACATCCACCGCCTCCGGCGCAACGGCGCGGGATACGGCGATCCGACATCGCGAGGTTGCCCGACACGCGTCGGGGTCCTCGCCAGAGGGGCCCGGATCATTTTTGTTGCGAGCGATATAGGAGGCTTGGCCGCGCTGTTCAAGAGAGCGCGCGCCGCCGCCGTCTGGCGCGACGATGCGAGGTGCGTTGCAACCGAGAAGGGAACGCCAGCCGGCGCTCCGGCTCCGACGATCCGGGCTCCGGCGCGCCCGGCGCTCGTCCGCTCAAGCTCTATAGGAACAGCGGATCGCCCTGGCGACGGACCGAGCGACGTAGGCGCGCGACGACCTTTTTCCACTGACTGCCGCAACGGATTTCAGTTGGACAAGGCCCGAGCCGAGAGAAGCTATTTTTCTTTCAATCTCATGGGCTTTGGAAATGGTGGGCGCGACAGGGATCGAACCTGTGACCCCTACGATGTCAACGTAGTGCTCTCCCGCTGAGCTACGCGCCCGCCGCCGGCCGGAATATTTCCGGTCGGCCCGTCAAGGGTTCGGGGTGTATATCGATTCGGGTTGGAGGGCGCAAGCCGCCGCAGGCAAAAAGATGTCCGCCGCAGGCAAAAAGATGTTCGCCGCATGCAAAAAAGTCGGCTGTCGCGAGCAAAAACCTTTCGATCAGGCAGCGAGGAGCCGGGTCACTTCGTTAACCAGATCGCGCAGATGGAAGGGCTTGGACAGAACCTTGGCATGGCGCGGCGCCTGGTTGTCCGGATTGAGCGCCACGGCGGCGAAGCCGGTGATGAACATCACCTTGATGTCGGGGTCGAGTTCGGTGGCGCGGCGCGCCAATTCGATGCCATCCATTTCGGGCATGACAATGTCGGTGAGAAGAAGCTCGAACGGCTCCTCGCGCAGCCGGTTATAGGCCTCAAGCCCATTATCGAAGGAAACCACCGAATAGCCGGCGTTCTGCAGGGCCTTGACCAGGAACCGGCGCATGTCGTTGTCGTCTTCGGCCAGAAGAATCTTCACCATCGTGTCCATTTGCCGACTCATGTCGTTCTCGTCTTCACCCTTCCGATAAAGCCTCATCGTGGTAAATAACAGGTGAAATTTCTTCAATACGGCGGCACAGTCAACACGCCAGAACCGCGCTTTCGCGCTGGACAATCGGCTTGCGCGCGGTCATCCTAATTATTAGGTAAAAATGCTCAGACGCAAGGCCGGCCCAATCGAAATGGAACCCAGGATGCAGGCTTTCCCTGCCGAAGCTGAACACGCCGGACCTCTTTGCGAGACGATCGAGCCGGAGCGACTGACTTCGCCTCTGGTGTTTTCCTCGCCCCATTCCGGCCGGTTCTATAGCCGGAATTTTCTTGCCGCCTCGGCGCTTGACCTTCACAGCCTGCGCAGTTCCGAGGACGTCGCGGTGGACGATCTTTTCTCCGCCGCGACGACTCATGGCGCGCCGCTGCTGCGCGCCAATTTTCCCCGCGCCTTCCTGGACGTCAATCGCGAGCCCTATGAGCTCGACCCGAAATTATTCGCCGACCCTCTTCCGGATTACGCCAATGTCCGCTCGCTCCGGGTGGCCAGCGGGCTCGGCACGATCGCGCGTGTGGTGTCCGAGGGCCGGCCGATCTATCGCCAGCGCCTCGCCCTCGCCGAGGCGCTGGCGCGGATCGAATCCTGCTACAAGCCCTATCACGCCATGCTCGAAGGCCTTCTGGCGCGCGCCGTCGAAAAATTTGGAATCGTTTATCTGGTCGATTGCCATTCCATGCCGTCGCGCATGCCGACGGGCGACTCCCGGCGTCCTTACGAGCCGGTGAATGCCGATTTCGTGATCGGCGATCGCCATGGTTCGACCTGCGACCCGGCTTTTTCTCATCGCGTCCATTCCCAGCTCTCGGCCATGGGCTATCGCGTCGCCCGCAACAAGCCCTATGCCGGAGGCTATATCACCACCAGCTACGCCAGCCGCTCGCGCAAGCGTCATGCCCTGCAGATCGAGGTCAACCGCGCTCTCTATCTCGACGAGGCCACGCTGCGGCCGCTGCCGCGCCATGAAAAAATCAAGGCCGATCTTTCACGCCTCATCGCGGATATCGCCGCCGAATTTCCGGGATTTGGCTCCAACTGGCGCACCGCCGCGGAATAGGCTCGAAGCCCACAAGGTCGGACCGCAGGCAAAAAAAGACCGCCGACAGGATCGTCAGCGGCCCAAGTCAGGGGAGGAAACGCCCAAAACGGGCGTTTGCGGCAGCGTGCCGCAATGCACAATATGAGGTTGCGATGCACAAAACACAAGAGGGTCGGGTCGACGTTCCTCAACGAGCGCGATGCAGGAGCGCGATTCAGCTGCGCGCGTGATCCGTGCAGCCCGACAACCTCTTGCTGAGGTTATTGATAAAACAGAAAAAACAACAGCTTGACGCGTTTTGCTCGGCCTGTCCTTTGGTCGCTGCGGCGCCATTCTCCCGCGGCGCTGTCCAAGCCGCCTCAATGGACTCGCTTTAGGCACTGCTTCATGGCATGTCTCGCATGAGACCAAAGTCGGCCATGGAGGAGGGGAAAGATGACGGCGGTGGATTTCCTACCCTTCGTCGACCGGTTGGCGCAGGTTTCGGGCGAAGCGATCATGCCCTTCTTTCGCGCCGCCTTCACGATGGAGGACAAATCCGCCGGCGGCGTCTTCGATCCGGTCACCGAGGCCGACCGCGCCGCCGAAGCCGCCATGCGCCGCCTGATCGGCGAAGCCTTTCCTCATCACGGGGTGATCGGCGAGGAATTCGGCGCGACCGACGAGCAAGCGGAATATGTCTGGGTGCTCGACCCGATCGACGGCACCAAGAGCTTCATCTCCGGCCTCCCCCTATGGGGCACTTTGATCGGCCTGCTGCACAGGAACGCGCCCTGCTACGGCCTGATGCACCAGCCCTTCACCCGCGAAAAATTCTTCGGCGACGGCGCGCAGGCCCATTGGACCGGGCCGGGGCTGCATGGCGAGAGCGCGGCGCGCCGCCTGTTCGCCCGCCCCTGCTCCGGGCTCGACCGCGCCACCTTGATGACGACCTCGCCCAAGCTCATTCCGAAGCCGCTGCGTCCGCGGTATAACGCCCTGGAGGACAAGGTCCGCCTGCCGCGCTATGGCGCGGATTGCTATGCCTATTGCATGCTGGCGGCCGGCCATGTCGATCTGGTCGTCGAGGCGGGGCTGAACATTTATGACATCGTCGCCCTGATCCCGATCGTGCGCGGCGCCGGCGGGGTGATCACGACCTGGGACGGCGGCGACCCGACCAGGGGCGGCGCGATCGTCGCCGCGGGCGACAAGCGTGTCCATGAGCAGGCCCTCGAGGCGCTCAACGCCAAATCCTGACGGGCGCTCCGCGGTTCAATATCGTTTCAGGAGGCCGCCTGCGCCGCCAAGCTCGGTTCTATGAGGCGGCCTGCGCCGCCAAGCTCGGTTCTATGAGGCGGCCTGCGCCGCCTCATGCAAGATCCTCTCGCCCGGAATGAAAGCGTCGAACGCCGCCCAGAATTCCGAACGGATTTCGGCGCGCTCCATCAGGATTTCGTGGCGCGCGTCGCGCAGGACCAGGCAATCCGCCGTCTTCAACCGTTTGGCGAAGCGTTCGACCGCCGGGGTCGAGACCAGCCTCTCGTCGCCGGCGGCGAAAAACAGGATCGGGGCATGGATGCGCTCGACCTCGCGCTGCGAGGTCAGCCTGTGCATCAGGTGATAGGCGGCATAGACCCACCCGATGGTCGGATCGCCGACCCCCAGCGCGGGCGCGAGTTCGAGAAGCCCGGCGGCGCGGGCGAAACGACGCCCGTCGGTGGTCAAAGCATTATGGGCGAAGGGCTTGTGATAAGGGGGCCTGCTCCTCCCGCCGGGCACATAGAGCCGCGAAAGCCCCAGGGCGTGTAAACCGGCGGCGAGGCGCCGCGCCATCGCCGAACCGGCGAATCCGTGGAGATCGATCATTGGCGCCAAGGCGACGATCCGCTCGAAAAGCTCGTCGCCCCGATGCGCCGAGCAATAATCGAGCAGCGCTGCCGCGCCCATCGAATGAGCGAGCGCGAACCACGGTCTCGGGCAGTCGGGCGTCAGCATCTGGAGGATGAAGGCGTCGAGATCGCGCCTGAAATCGGTCGAGCGGCGGATATGGCCCTTGGCCCGATTGCGCAGCAGACGCTGGGAAAGCCCCTGGCCGCGCCAATCGAAAGTCGCGACGAGAAAGCCGCGCTCCAGCAATTCGCCGATCGTCTCAAAATATTTCTCGATGAATTCCGCCCTGCCCTGGATCAGCGCGATCGTGCCGCGCGGCGGCCCTTCGGGGCGCCACAAGGCCGCTCGCAGCTCGACGCCGTCGCGCGTCCGCAAGCCGATGATATTGGCGCCGGGTGGACAGCTGTTGGCGGGGGTGTCGATCAGCTCCATGGCGCGAAGCTGTAGCGGGTCGCGCCAGACGGCGCAATCGGGCTGTTGACGGGCGCGGCCCGACGCCCCTTGAAAAACGCCCGCAGGCCTCCATCTCCTTGAAAGCGCGGGCCGAAGGCGGACGCGCTCCGGCGAAAGCAAGACGCTTTCGCCGCATGTCGCTCAACGGAGGATATGCGATGCGTCAATTTGATCTCTCCCCCCTCTACCGCTCGACCATCGGTTTCGACCGATTGTTTTCACTGCTCGATCAGGCGAGCTTCGCGGACGGCTCCGCCGCGTCCTACCCGCCTTATAACATCGAGCGCACTGGCGAAAACGCCTATCGGCTGACCCTCGCGGTCGCGGGATTCGGCGAGAACGAACTGTCTATCGAAACGCGTCAGAACGCCATGACCATCAAGGGCGAGAAATCGGCGCGCGAGGACGGCCAAAACCGCGAAATGCTCTATCGGGGAATAGCCGCGCGCGCCTTCGAGCGACGGTTCCAGCTCGCCGACCATGTACAGGTCACGGGCGCCCGCCTCGAAAACGGCCTGCTTCATGTCGATCTCGTCCGCGAGATACCCGAAGCCCAGCGCCCCCGCAGCATTCCGATCGGACATGCCGCGACTCGCCCCGTCGAGGCGCCGAAAGCGGCCTGATTTCTCCCCTTGCGCGAATGACCGGGCGCCTGTTTCAGGCGCCCGTTTTCTTGTGCGCTCATTGGTTAGGCAATGGCTCGACCTTGGGAGCGCCGCGCGGATGCTGCGGCCGGATCGGACTGAGCGCGTCATCGGCGCTGGACCTGGAGGTCGAGCCTGTGCTGGACGGCGCGGAAGGCGCCGCATTGGCGTCGACGGGTGTCGCGGCGCCGGCGGGAGCATGCTGCGGCGGCGGCAGGGGCGACGCGGGCGCCAGACCGCCGGCGCCCGGCGCGGCGGGGGGCGCCTCGCGGCGGACGAGGACCGTCACATCGACAATCTCGCCAGTGACCGCGTCCATGGTGAACCTCTTGCGGGCGCCCGCGTCGTCGCGACCGATCGCCACAATGTCCCGGCCGCTGCGTTGAGGCCGGCCGATCATCCGCGCCCCCTCCTGGGCCAGGATCGCCCGGACCTGTTCGGCCGTCAAAGCCCGCGCCTTAGGCTCGGGCGCCGCCCGCGGGGCGGACGGCTTGCCGAAGAAGGGAAAGAACTGGGCGCGCGCCGGAAGGCCCGCCCCTGCCCAAAGGCCGGCCACCAGCACACCCGCCAACCAGTTACTACCGCCCCGCAGCGACCTCCGCGCCATGACCTTCCCCCGAATCCCGACATTGATCCTATGCCAAAAAGGCGGCGACGCGAAAGCCGGCGCCGACCGGCCGCCGACCGAAAAGCGGACTCCCTCCTTGAAAACGCGCCGAGAGGTCAAAATTGCGGCGCGCGCCAGAAAAGATCAAAATCTTTCGTCATCCGAGCTTCGCGCCCGCCAATGACGTCTTGTGTGGCGAAGGCTAATCTGGCAATGTCCCGCGCGGAGAAATAGGACAGCCTTGCTGACCATTTAACGCCTGCCGTGGGGAGCCCCTCGGCCGGCGCCGCTCCTTTCGGCGCCGCAACGCGTCTTCGAGGCGCGGCGGGGCGGATGGCGCGGCGCGAGGCGGATGACTGGACACGGGGCCGACGCCCCTGAACGCGCAGGATTGACGGGTATGAACGAATTGAGCAGGCCGGACCTTTGTCGCGCCGACGCGAGCGTCGAAGCGACGTCCGTTTTCGCCGCCGCCCATGGCCTGCCGCCGGCGCAGGGCCTGTACGACCCCCGCAACGAGCATGACGCCTGCGGCGTGGGTTTCGTCGCCAATATGCACAACGCCAAATCTCACGAACTCGTGCGGATGGGCCTGCAGATCCTGCTCAATCTCGACCATCGCGGGGCGGTCGGCGCCGACCCGAAGGCCGGCGACGGCTGCGGCATGCTGCTGCAGATTCCGCATCGCTTTTTCGCGGAGGAAGCCGCGCGCCTCGGATTCGCCTTGCCGGAGCCCGGCCTTTACGCCGTCGGCGCCCTGTTCATGCCGCGCGACGCGCAGGCCCGCCAGACGATCGAGGGGATTTTCGAAAAAACCGTCGCGGAACAGGGCCAGAAGGTCCTCGGCTGGCGCGACGCGCCGGTCGATCCGAGCGGTCTAGGCGAGACGGTCAAGCCGACCGAGCCGGTCCATCGCCAGATATTTATCGCCCGCGGCGACGATACCCACGATCAGGCGACCTTCGAGCGCCGGCTTTATCTCATCCGCAAGATCGTCTCCAATGCGGTTTACGCCCTGAACGATCCGAAAATGGCGGGCTGGTATCCGGTTTCGCTGTCTTCGCGCACCATTGTCTACAAGGGGCTCCTGCTCGCCTCCCAGCTCGGCGATTATTTCGACGACCTGCGCGACGAACGCGTCGAAACCGCGGTCGCCCTGGTTCACCAGCGCTTCTCCACCAACACCTTCCCGTCGTGGCAACTGGCGCATCCCTATCGCATGGTCGCCCATAACGGCGAGATCAACACCCTGCGCGGCAATGTGAACTGGATGGCGGCGCGGCAGGCTTCCGTCGCCTCGCCCCTGTTCGGCGACGACATTTCCAAACTGTGGCCGATCTCTTACGAGGGCCAGTCCGACACCGCCTGTTTCGACAATGCGCTCGAATTCCTGGTCCAGGGCGGCTATTCCATGGCCCACGCCATGATGATGCTGATTCCCGAGGCCTGGGCCGGCAATCCCCTGATGGACGAGGAGCGCCGCGCTTTCTACGAATATCACGCCGCGCTGATGGAGCCCTGGGACGGTCCGGCGGCGGTCGCCTTCACCGACGGCCGCCAGATCGGCGCGACCCTCGACCGCAACGGCCTGCGCCCGGCGCGCTACCTCGTCACCGAGGACGGTCTCGTGGTCATGGCGTCCGAAATGGGCGTGCTGCCGATCCCGGAAGAGAAGATCGTCGCCAAATGGCGGCTCCAGCCCGGCCGCATGCTGCTGGTCGATCTGGAGCAGGGCCGGATCATTTCCGACGACGAGATCAAATCCACCCTTTCGGCCGCCCATCCCTATCGCGAATGGCTCAAGCGCGCCCAGCTGGTGCTGGAGGACCTCAAGCCGGTCGAGGCGGGCTCGTCGCGCTCCGACGTGTCCCTGCTCCACCGCCAGCAGGCTTTCGGCTATACCCAGGAAGACGCCGCGCTCCTGATGACTCCCATGGCCGTGACCGGCCAGGAGGCGATCGGCTCGATGGGCGCAGACACGCCGATCTCGGCCATGTCGTCCAGGCCAAAGCTGCTCTATACCTATTTCAAGCAGAATTTCGCCCAGGTCACCAACCCGCCGATCGACCCGATTCGCGAGGAACTGGTGATGAGCCTGGTCTCCTTCATCGGCCCGCGCCCCAATATTCTCGACCATGAGGGCACCGCGAAGAAGAAGCGCCTCGAAGTCCGCCAGCCGATCCTGACCAACGCCGATCTGGAAAAGATCCGCTCAATCGGCCATGTCGAGGACGCCTTCGACACCAAAACCCTCGACATCACCTATGACGTCGAACTCGGGGCCCAGGGCATGAAGGCGATGCTCGACCGGCTGTGCGACCGCGCCGAACAGGCGGTCACCGGCGGCTATAACATCATCGTCCTGTCCGACCGGATGGTCGGCGCCGACCGAATCCCGATCCCGGCGCTGCTCGCCGTCGCCGCCGTGCACCACCACCTGATCCGCAAGGGCTTGCGCACTTCGGTCGGCCTGGTGGTCGAAACCGGCGAAGCGCGCGAGGTGCATCATTTCGCTCTCCTCGCCGGCTATGGCGCGGAAGCGATCAATCCCTATCTCGCCTTCGAGACCCTCGCCGACATGGCTGACGAATTCCCGGCCGAAGTGGACGGTTACGAGGCGGTCAAGCGCTATATCAAGGCGGTGGACAAAGGCCTGCTCAAGGTCATGTCCAAAATGGGCATTTCGACCTATCAGTCCTACTGCGGCGCCCAGATCTTCGACGCGGTCGGCCTCTCCAAGGCGCTGGTGGACGATTATTTCACCGGCACAGCGACCCAGATCGAGGGCGTCGGCCTCGACGAGATCGCAGAGGAAGCGGTCCTGCGCCACCGGCAGGCCTTCGGCGACGCGCCGATCTACCGCGGCGCCCTCGACGTCGGCGGCGATTACGCCTATCGGCTGCGCGGCGAGGCGCATAATTGGACGCCTGATACGGTCGCGCTGCTCCAGCACGCGGTTCGCGGCAATTCCCAGGACAAATATCGCGCCTTCGCCAAGCTGCTCAACGACCAGTCCGAGGACCTGCTGACCATCCGCGGGCTGTTCCGCCTGAAGGACGCCGCGGAAGACGGCCGCAAGCCGGTTCCGCTCTCCGAGGTCGAGCCGGCGAGCGAAATCGTCAGGCGTTTCGCCACCGGCGCCATGTCCTTCGGTTCGATCTCGCGCGAGGCCCACACCACGCTGGCGCTGGCGATGAATCGGATCGGCGGCAAGTCCAACACCGGCGAGGGCGGCGAGGAGTCCGACCGTTTCAAGCCTTTGCCCAACGGCGATTCCCTGCGCTCGGCGATCAAGCAGGTCGCCTCGGGCCGGTTCGGCGTGACCACCGAATATCTGGTCAATTCGGACATGATCCAGATCAAGATGGCGCAGGGCGCCAAGCCCGGCGAGGGCGGCCAGCTGCCCGGCCACAAGGTGGACGCGGTCATCGCCAAGGTGCGCCATTCGACGCCGGGCGTCGGCCTGATCTCCCCGCCGCCGCACCATGACATCTATTCGATCGAAGATCTGGCCCAGCTGATCTACGACCTGAAGAACGTCAATCCCCGCGCCGATATTTCCGTAAAACTGGTGTCGGAAGTCGGCGTCGGCACGGTGGCGGCCGGCGTGTCCAAGGGGCGCGCCGACCATGTGACCATTTCCGGTTACGAGGGCGGCACCGGCGCTTCGCCGCTGACCTCGATCAAGCATGCCGGCAGCCCATGGGAAATCGGCCTCGCCGAAACCCATCAAACGCTGGTGCTCAACCGCCTGCGCTCGCGCATCGTCGTCCAGGTGGACGGCGGTTTGCGCACCGGCCGCGACGTGGTCGTCGGCGCCCTTCTGGGCGCCGATGAATTCGGCTTCGCCACCGCGCCGCTGATCGCCGCCGGCTGCATCATGATGCGCAAGTGCCATCTCAACACCTGCCCGGTCGGCGTCGCCACCCAGGACCCGGTGCTGCGCAAGCGCTTCAAGGGCCAGCCCGAACACGTCATCAATTATTTCTTCTTCGTCGCCGAAGAAGTCCGGGAATATATGGCGAGCATGGGCTATCGGACCTTCAATGAGATGATCGGCCAGATGCAGATGCTCGACCGCGACCGCGCCATCGAGCACTGGAAGGCCAAGGGGCTCGACTTCGGCAAATTGTTCCGCAAGCCGCAGCCGCTGGACGGCCAGACCATCTACCGTTCGGAATTCCAGGAGCACAACCTCGACAAGGCGCTCGACAAGCAGCTTATCGCCCGTTCCGTCGCGGCGCTGGAGCGCGGCGCGCCGGTGCGTTTGGAGACCGACATCTGCAACGTCAACCGCACGGTCGGCGCCATGCTGTCGGGAGAGGTCGCGCGCCTCTACGGCCATGCCGGCCTGCCCGACGACACCATCCACATCAAGGCCAAGGGCACGGCGGGGCAAAGCTTCGGCGCCTGGCTCGCCCATGGCGTGACGCTGGAGCTCGAGGGCGAGGCCAACGACTATGTCGGCAAGGGCCTGTCGGGCGGCCGCATCGTCATTTATCCCCCGCGCGAGGCGAAACACATCACGCCGGAAATGTCGATCATCGTCGGCAACACCGTGCTTTATGGCGCGATCTCCGGCGAGGTCTATTTCCGCGGCGTCGGCGGCGAGCGCTTCGCCGTGCGAAATTCCGGCGCCGTCGCCGTGGTGGAAGGCGTCGGCGATCACGGCTGCGAATATATGACCGGCGGCGTGGTCGTCGTGCTCGGGCCGACGGGCCGCAATTTCGCCGCCGGCATGTCGGGCGGCATCGCCTATGTGCTGGACGAGGCGGGCGACTTCCAGACCCGCTGCAACATGGCCATGGTCGATCTGGAGCCGGTGGTCGAAGAGGAAGACCTCAACTGGCGGCTCAACAACCAGGGCGGCGACCTCGAAAGCCACGGCCGCGTGGACATATTGAGCGACATGTCGCGTTTCGACGCCGAGCGTTTGCGCCAGCTGATCGCGAACCACCTGCGCCACACCGGCTCCACTCGCGCGCGGAAAATTCTCGACAATTGGGAGGCCATGCTGCCGAAGTTCCGCAAGGTCATGCCGGTCGAATACCGCCGCGCGCTCGCGGAACTGATGGCGCAATCCGAACAGCGGCCGGTCGCCGCCGCGGGGGAATGACATGGGAAAGGTGACGGGTTTCCTCGAAATCGACCGGCAGGACCGCAAATACAAGCCGGCCGCCGACCGTATTCGCCATTATCAGGAATTCGTGATTCCGCTCTCGGAGGACGCGACCCGCGATCAGGCGGCGCGTTGCATGAATTGCGGCATTCCCTTTTGTCACAACGGCTGCCCGGTGAACAACCAGATCCCCGACTGGAACGATCTGGTTTATCGGGGCGACTGGGAAGAGGCGGCGCGCAACCTGCACTCGACCAATAATTTCCCGGAATTCACCGGTCGCGTCTGTCCCGCGCCCTGCGAGGCGGCGTGCACGCTCAATCTCGAGGACGTGCCGGTCACGATCAAGACCATCGAATGCGCCATCGTCGATCGCGCCTGGGAACACGGTTTTATCAGACCCGAGCCGCCCGCCAGGAAAACCGGCAAGAAGATCGCCATCGTCGGCTCCGGCCCGGCGGGGCTTGCCGCGGCGCAGCAGTTGGCGCGCGCCGGCCATGACATCCATGTCTATGAAAAATTCGCCAAAGCCGGCGGCCTGTTGCGCTATGGCATTCCCGACTTCAAGATGGAGAAGCATCTGATCGACCGCCGCGTCGCCCAGATGGAAGCCGAGGGCGTGACCTTCCATTACGGTGTCCATGTCGGCGCGGACCTGCCCGCCAAAGAGCTGGTGGACGGCCATGACGCGGTGATTCTCGCCGGCGGCGCGGAAAAGCCCCGAGACCTGCCCATTCCCGGCCGCAACCTCGCCGGGGTCCATTTCGCCATGGATTTCCTGCCCCAGCAGAACCGCCGCGTCTCGCGCGAGAACGCCGGGCAGGAGGAGCCGATTCTCGCCTCCGGCAAGCATGTCGTGGTGATCGGCGGCGGCGACACCGGTTCGGACTGTATCGGAACCTCGGTGCGCCAGGGCGCCCTCTCGGTGGTCCAGCTCGAAATCATGCGCCGTCCGCCGGAGCAGGAAGACAAGCTGACGACCTGGCCCTATTGGCCGCTGAAGCTGCGCACCTCCTCCTCGCATCAGGAAGGCGCGGAGCGCGATTTCGCGGTCGCGACCAAGGAAATCCTCGGCGAGAACGGCGTGGTCAAGGCGCTGAAATGCGTCCGCGTCGACGAGAAAATGCAGGAGATTCCGGGCACGGAATTCAATCTGCGCGCCGATCTCGTCCTGCTCGCCATGGGTTTCGTCTCGCCGGTCCACGAGGGCATGATCAAGGAACTCGGCGTCGCCCTCGACGGGCGCGGCAATGTCGAGGCCGACACGCTCGTCTACAAAACCAGCCTCGACAAGATCTTCACCGCCGGCGACATGCGACGCGGCCAGTCCTTGGTGGTCTGGGCGATTCGTGAAGGCCGTCAGGCGGCCCGCGCCGTCGATCATTTCCTGATGGGCTCGACCGACCTGCCGCGCTGAGTTCAAATTTCCGCAAATCCCAAGCCGGGGCGCGCCCCGGCTTTTTTATGGCCCGATCAACGCGAAACGAGATTCGCCGCGCAAGGACGATCATCCGCAGATGGCTTGATCGAAACAGCTTTCGCGCTTCATAATCCCGTGGCTCCGCCGTCGTTCGGCGGACGTCGGTCTGACCAAGCTGGATCAAGTTCATGCCGGAGGCGGCGAAGCAACCTGACGTTCCCGCCGGCGGTCGCGCGCCGAATCTGGTGGCCGCCATCGGCCTGCATGGAAGCGCATCGACCTGGGTCTTCAATATCGTGCGGGAGCTCATGTCCGCCGCAGTGGGCACGGACGAAATCGTTTCGGCTTATGCCGAGCAGCCCTCGCAGCTGCCGCAATCCGGGTCGACGTTTCAGGTCATCAAGTCGCATCACGGCCGCGCCGAACCCGACGCCTGGCTGAAGGAAAAATCAGCGCGGCTCGTGCTGAGCCTGCGCGATCCACGCGACGCCGCAATCTCCATGTCGCAGCGGTTTTCCGCGCCGCTGGACCACACGATCGTCTGGCTCGCCAACGATTCCGCCGGATGATGCGGCTGGTCGAGGCGCCGCATCTTCTGCTGCGTTACGAGGACCGTTTCTTCGACGATCCGACGTCCGTCGAAAGGATCGCGGAATGGCTCGGACTCAATCCGCAGCTGTCGCTGGTCGGCGCGATCTTCGGTCGCTACGAAACAGGGGCGGTGCGCGCCTTTGCGGCGCGGATCGCGCAACTGCCCGCCGACAGGATCGTCATGGTCGGAAAATCCAGGATGGACCCGATCACCCAGATACACGAGCCGCGTATCCGTGACGGCCGAAGCGGAAAATGGCGCGAGCTTCCCGCGCCGGCGCGCCAAGAAATGACCCGAATTTATCGGCCTTTCCTCGAATGTTTCGGCTATCCTCTGGCGTGATCGGCCTGGTTCAGGCCCGGTTCCGCATCCAGTCGGCGAGCTTGCTGATATTACCTTCCAGTTCCCGCCTCGCGGGCGTGTCGCCGAGCGTATCGTCGAGCGCCCTGATCATGCAGGCCATCCACGCGTCGCGCCTGGCGTCGTCGATCGCGAAGGGCAAATGGCGCTGGCGCAGGCGGGGATGGCCCTTCACCGGGGAATAAAGCGCCGGGCCGCCGGTCCATTCGGTGAGGTAATTCCTGAAAACCTTGCGGATTTCGGTGAGTTCGGGACCATGCATCTCGCGCACCTCCGCCGCTTGCGGCAGGGCGTCCATATGGTCGTAGAAGGCTTGGACCAGCCGATCCACCGCTTTCTCACCGCCGATCCGCTCGTAAATCGAAAGTTTCTCCGCCGTCGCGCTCAAACGCTCACCCTCCTGTCCGACCGGAAAATCGCCCTTCGGCTCGCCGTCAGATATGAGGATTTCCGCGCGGCGCAAGGCGCCCGCGACCAATTGTCCCGCGCCATGCCTTCGCCCTGCAACGGCGCGCATGGCGCCAGACCCATTGTCCCGAGGCCGCCGCGGCGCCATGTTAGCCCTCGAACGCCACGGCGGACCAAAAAGAGAAGTTCATGACCATCGACGAAATCATCGACAATTTCGAATTCCTGGACGACTGGGACGATCGCTACCGCTACCTGATCGATCTCGGCCGTACGCTCGAGCCCTTGCCGGAAGCCGCCCATAACGACGCCAACAAGGTGCGCGGCTGCATGAGCCAGGTCTGGCTCGAAACCAAGGTCGAACCCGGCCCCGCCGGCGAGCCGGTGCTCCATTTCCTTGGCGACAGCGACGCCCTGATCGTGCGCGGCCTCGTCGCCCTGATGCTGACGCTGTTCTCGGGCCGCACCGCCAAGGAAATCCTCGCCGCCGACGCGATGGCCCTGTTCAAGCGCCTGGGCTTCGAGCAGCATCTGACGCCCCAGCGCTCAAACGGACTGCGCTCCATGGTCGAGCGCATCAAGAAGGATGCGGCCCAGTCCCTGGCCACGGCCTGAGGCGCAACGCGGTCTCCAGACGCCCAAAGAGGTAAAAGCGACGCCCATGTCCAGCGCTCCATCCGAGCCGGCCCCGTCCGAACGCCTGGCCGCGATGCTGAAGCGCCAGCGTCACGGCTTCGCGGCCGAAGGCGCGCCGTCGCTTGACCAGCGTCGCGCCGACATCACCCGCCTGCGCGACGCGGTGAAGCGTCAGGCCCACGCCATCGCCGACGCCATCGCCGAGGATTTCGGCGGCCGGGCGCGCCACGAGACCCTGCTGGCGGAAGTCTGGCCAGTGCATGCGGCGGCGCGCCACGCCCTGCGGCGCCTACCACGATGGATGAAGCCGAGACGCGTCCCCGTCGGGCTCGAATTCCGGCCGAGCCGGGCGGAAATCCTGGTCCAGCCCCTCGGCGTCGTCGGAATCATCGCGCCTTGGAACTATCCGGTCAATCTGGCGCTGGCGCCGCTGATCGCCGCGCTGGCCGCCGGCAATCGCGTCATGCTGAAGCCCTCGGAACTAACGCCGCGCACATCGGATCTGCTTGCGAAAATGCTCGGCGAACTCTTTCCCGACGACAAGGTCGCGGTCGTTCAGGGCGGCTCGGAGATCGGCGCGGCCTTCGCCGGCCTGCCCTTCGACCATCTGTTCTTCACCGGCTCCACCGCCGTGGGACGCAAGGTGATGCTGGCCGCAGCGCAAAATCTGACGCCCGTCACCCTGGAGCTTGGCGGCAAATCTCCCTGCGTCATCGGACCAGACGCCAGACTGGCCGAGGCCGCGTTGCGCATCGCCACCGGCAAATTGTTCAACGCTGGCCAGACCTGCATCGCGCCGGATTACGCTCTGGTGCCGCGCGACAAGCTGGAGGAATTCGTGACCGCCTATGCGGCGGCGGCCCGAAAACTCTATCCGACCCTGCGACGCAACGCCGATTACACCGCCATCCTCAACGACCGCCATCTTGCGCGGCTGAACTCCGCGCTCTCCGAGGCGCGCGCGGCCGGCGCCCGAATCGTCGCGATCGATCCGGCGGCGGAGGGCGATATGGCGGCTGAGCGCAAGATCGCCCCGACTCTGGTGATCGAGCCCCGCGACGATCTGACGCTGATGCGGGAGGAAATTTTTGGGCCGATCCTGCCGGTCAAGGCCTACGACCGGCTCGACGACGCCATCGAGTTCATCGCGTCGCGGCCGCGGCCGCTGGCGCTCTATTATTTCGGAATCTGGGCCGAACACCGCGAAAGGGTGCTCGCCGGCGCTCATTCCGGCGGCGTCTCCGTCAACGACGTCCTGACCCATTTCGTCGTCGAGGACCTACCTTTCGGCGGGATCGGCCCTTCAGGCCTCGGCGCCTATCATGGCGAAACCGGCTTCCAGACCTTCTCCCACCGGCGCGCGGTATACCATCAGGGGCCGATCGACCCCAAATTCTTCCTGCGTCCGCCCTATTCCCGGATTTTCCCGGCGATTTTCCGCTTTCTGATGCGGAACTGACGCTTGACTGGCCCTTGCGCGCAAGGAAGGTCCGGCGGCGGCGCAATCCGCTTGAGCGGCAATTCAATGGCGCCGCCGCGGCCGATACTGTTATAAGCGCCTCAAGACGGCGATCGCGTCGCCTCCGGGATTCAAGTTTTCGCCATGTGGATCGTCCGAATAGCGCTGCAGCGCCCCTATACCTTTCTGGTCATGGCGCTGACCATTGTGCTGGCCACGCCCTACATGCTGCTGACCATGCCGACCGATATCCTGCCCGACATCAATATTCCGGTGGTCAGCGTCATCTGGAACTATTCCGGCTTCGTCGCCCAGGACATGGGCGACCGCGTCACCGGGCCGGCCGAACGCATCCTGACCACCACGGTCAACGACATCGAACATATCGAGTCGCAGTCCTACAACAGCATCGGGATCATCAAGATCTTCTTCCAGCCGGGCGTGAATATCGGCACGGCCATCGCCCAGACGCTGGCGAGCGAGCAGGTCATGCTCAGAATGCTGCCGCCGGGAACCACCTCGCCGCTGATCATCACCTATTCAGCCTCAGCCATTCCGGTGACCCAGCTCGCTCTTTCCAGCCCGTCCCTGCCGGAACAGGCGGTTTTCGACGCCGCCTTCAACACGCTTCGCCAACAGCTCGTCACCATTCCCGGCGTCGCCATTCCCTTCCCCTATGGCGGCAAGCAGCGCGTCGTCTCCGTCGATATCGACAGCTCCGCCCTTCTCGCCAAGGGCCTGACGCCGCTCGACGTGGTCAATGCGGTCAACGCGCAGAATCTGATCCTGCCGTCCGGCACGGCGAAAATGGGGCCGACGGAATTCGCCGTCACCCTCAACGGCGCGCCGCAGGCGATCGAGGGCCTCAACAATCTCCCCGTCCGCACCGTCAACGGCGCGGTGACCTACCTGCGCGAGGTCGCCCATGTGCGCGACGGCTTCACGCCGCAGACCAATATCGTCCGGCTCGACGGCGTGCGCGGCGTGCTGATGTCGATCATCAAGAACGGATCGGCTTCGACCCTGCGCATTGTCCAGACCCTCAAAGACACCCTGCCGAGCGCAGAAAAGCTGCTGCCGCCCGACATCAAGGTCCGCGCCCTGTTCGACCAGTCGATCTATGTCCGCGCCGCCATTTCCGGCGTGTTGCGCGAGGCCCTGATCGCGGCCGGCCTCACCGCCGCGCTGATCCTGCTCTTTCTCGGCAACTGGCGCGCGACGCTGATCATCGCCATCTCGATTCCGCTGTCGATCCTGTCTTCGTTGCTGGTGCTCGACGCCCTCGGCCAGACCATCAACATCATGACGCTCGGCGGCCTGGCGCTGGCGGTCGGCATATTGGTGGACGACGCCACGGTGACGATCGAGAATATCGAGCGCCATCTCCATCTGGGAACCGGCCTCTACGAATCGATCTACGAGGGCGCGGGCGAGATCGCGCTTCCAGCGCTGGTTTCGACCCTGAGCATTAGCATCGTGTTCACGCCGATGTTCTTTCTCGCCGGCGTTTCGAAATTCCTGTTCGTGCCGCTGGCCGAGGCGGTGGTTTTCGCCATGCTCGCTTCCTATGTCCTGTCGCGCACCCTGGTCCCCACGCTGGCGTTGCTGCTTTTGCGCGCGCCCGCCGCGCAAGAGGGCCGCAAGAATCTGTTCGAGCGCCTGCATCACGGATTCGACGCCGCCTTCGAAAAGATGCGCGCCGCCTATATAGTTCTCCTGAGCATGCTGCTGCCGCGACGCCGGACCGTCGGAGGCGCTTTCCTGCTGTTCTGGCTCGCCTCGCTCGGCCTGTTCTTCACGCTGGGGCAGGATTTCTTCCCCGCCGTCAACGCGAGCGCCATCAGGCTGCACATGCGCGCGCCAACCGGCCTGCGCATCGAGGAGACGGCGCGGCTCGCCGACGAGGTCGATCGGTTCATCCGGGCCCAGATTCCGCCGAAAGAGCTGGAGACCATCGTCGACAATATCGGCCTGCCCTATTCGGGCATCAATCTCTCCTACAGCAACGCCGGAACCATCGGAACGCTGGACGCGGAGATCATGATCGCCCTCGCCGCGGACCATCGCCCCTCGCAAAGCTATGTCGATCTTTTGCGCCGGAAACTGCCGGAAAAATTCCCCGGCGTGGAATTTTTCTTCCAGCCCGCCGATATCGTCACCCAGATCCTGAATTTTGGCCAGCCGGCGGCGATCGACGTCGAACTGCTCGGCGCCAATGTCCGCGAAAGCTACGCCCGCGCCGCCAGGATCGCCAATGACATCAGGAAAATTCCCGGAGCGGTGGACGTTCATATCCTGCAACGGCTCGACCAGCCCGATCTGCACATCGTGATGGACCGCACCCGCATGCAGCAGGTCGGGATCAATGCGATTTCGGTCGGCGAGGACGTGCTGATCTCGCTTTCCGGCAGCAGCCAGACCTCGCCGACCTTCTGGCTCGACCCGCGCAATCGCGTGTCCTACAACATCACGGCGCAGACGCCGCAATATCGCGTCGCCTCGGTCGACGACCTTTTATCGACCCCCATCAGCGCCGGAACCGGGGACGCGCCGCAACTGCTGGGCAATCTCGCCACCATCGCGCCCGGCGGCATCGAAGCCCTGGTGTCGCACTACAATATGCGCCCGGTCATCGACATCTACGTCAGCGTCGAAGGACGGGCGCTGGGAGCGGTCGCCGACGAAGTGCGAAGGATCATCGACGCCGCGCGGTCCGGCTTGCCGCGCGGCTATGACATCGCCCTGCGCGGCCAGGCGGCGACGATGAAAAGCTCCTATTTCGGCCTCGGCATCGGCGTGGCGGTCGCCATCGTCCTCGTCTATCTGCTGATCGTGGTCAATTTCCAGTCCCTGCTCGATCCGCTGATCATCATCAGCGCGCTGCCCGCCGCGCTCGCCGGCATCGTGTGGATGCTTTTCCTCACCGGAACGCATCTGTCGGTCCCCGCGCTCACCGGCGCGATCATGACCACCGGCGTCGCCACCGCCAATTCGATCCTGCTCGTCTCCTTCGCCCGCGAGCGGCTGCGCCAGGGCTCAAGCCCGCTTTCCGCCGCGCTGGAGGCCGGGGCGACACGCATCAGGCCGGTGCTGATGACCGCCTTCGCTATGATCGTCGGCATGATCCCGATGGCGCTTGGACTCGGCGAGGGGGCCGAGCAGAACGCGCCGCTGGGCCGCGCCGTGATCGGCGGCCTGCTTTTCGCCACGTTCTCCACCCTTCTCTTCGTTCCGCTGGTTTTTGCCGGGGCCCACAGCCACGCCCGCAAGACCCCGCCCATTGGCTGATCCAGAAGCGACTCCCGCGCCGTGAGCAAGACCAAGCACCAGAATCTCGCGCTGAACAGCGACGACGGCCACCTCCACCTGCCGCGCCGTCAATGGATCTGGCGCGGCGGCGCGCGCGCCCTGCTGATCGTCGCCTTGCTGCTGGGGCTCGGCGCGGCGCGGGTGTTGGTGCAGCGCGCGGCGAGCAGGGCCGAACTGGACGCGCAAACGCTCGAAGGCCAGCGTATTTTCGTCACCACGGTCACGCCTGAGCCGAGCGAGACGGGCGGCGTGCTGACCCTGCCGGCGACCCTGCGCGGCGACAACGAGACCGCGATCTACGCCCGCGTCAATGGTTATGTCCGCAAATTCAACGTCGAAATCGGCGACCGGGTGACCAAGGGCCTGACTCTTGCCGAACTCGACACGCCGGAACTCGACGAACAGGTCCGTCAGGCGGCGGCCCAGGTCGAGCAGGCCAAGGCCAATGTGGTCCTGGGCAAGGTCGCGCTCGATCGCTGGAAGAAGCTTTTCTCGCAGGATTCGGTGGCGAAGCAGGATCTCGACACCAAGCAGAACGCCTATGACACCGCCGTCGCCGCGCTCGCGGCCGCCGAGGCCAATCTCAAGCAATTGCAGGCGACCACCGCCTTCAAGAATGTTTTGGCCCCGTTCGACGGCGTCATCACCAAGCGCAACGTCGACATCGGCAATCTGGTCAATTCCGGCAGCACGGGCGTGGCCTTGTTCTCCATGGCGGTCACCGACCCGCTGCGCGTCTTCGTCGACGTTCCCCAAGCCTATGTGAAATCGATCCATGTCGGAACGGAGGTCCCGGTGACGCAGGCGGAACTTCCTGGCCAGGTTTTTAAGGCCGTCGTCACTTATGTCGCGGGCGCCATCGACATCGCGACCCGCAGCCTGCGCATCGAACTGATGCTGCATAATGCGGACGGACGGCTTAAACCCGGAACCTATGTCCAGATCGCTTTGCCGCTCGCCCCGGCGGGCGCGGTCACCATCCCCGCCAACACCCTGCTGTTTCGCGCCGAGGGGCCGAATGTCGCGGTGGTGGACAAGGAGGGAAACATTCGCCTGCATCCGATCCAGATCGCCCGCGACCTCGGCGCGAGCCTGGAAGTCTCGCAAGGCTTGACACAGTCCGACCATATCGTGCTCAACCCGCCGGATTCGATCGCCAACGGCGATCATGTGACGGTGGTTTCCGGGGCGAAGCCGGCAGCCGGGAAGTGACCGCTGGCTTCACCGCGCGAACCGTTCCAGCGCCGCGACAAAACCGTCAATGTCCTCGCGCCGCGTCCGGTGATTCACCAGCGCGCAGCGGATGACCGGCTCGCCGTTCAGAATGGTCAGCGAGGGGGCCGCGACGCCCGAAAGATGAAGCTCCTCGACGAGCGCGCGGTTGCGCGGGCCAGCGTTTTCGCCGCGCAGGCCGAAACAGACGATATTCAGCGTCACCGGCGCTTTGACGTCGAATTTTTCGCCTTCGCTCAGCCGCCGCGCGAGATAGGCCGCCAGATCGCATGTGTCCTCGATTGAGCGGCCGAGCGTCTCGGTTCCGAATACCCTTAAAGTAAACCAGACCTTGAGCGCCTGGAAGCCGCGCGAAAGATCGGGGCCGTAATCGCAGGGCCAGGAGTCGCCTGCCGCGAGGCCGCGCGCCGCCCGCGTCAGATAAGCGTTGGCGCTGACAAAAGTCTTTTTCTGCATCTCGCCGTCGCGGGTGAGCAGAAAGCCCGCCGAATAGGGAGCATGACCCCATTTGTGGAAATCGAAGGCGATCGAATCGGCGCGCTCCATTCCCGTCAGCAAGGGCTTGAGGCGGGACGAAAAGGCGGCGAGCGCGCCGAAGGCGCCGTCGACATGGAACCAGAGCTTCTCTTGCGCCGCGAGATCGGCCAGTTCGTCCAGGGGGTCGAGCGCGCCGAGATTGACCGTGCCCGCCGCGCCGACCAGCAGGAAAGGCGTCGCGCCCTGCGCCCGATCCTCCGCAATGAGCGCGCGCAGAACTTCGACCTGGACAGCGCCGTCGGGACCGCAGGGGGCGCGCCGCAGATTGTTCGAGCCGATCCCGGCCATTTCCATCGCCTGGGCGATGCAGCCATGGGCGCCCTCGGACGTATAGGCGCGCAGCTTGAGCGAGGGCGGCGCGCCGGAGCGCCGGACTTCCTCGCCGAGCAGGGCGAAGCGCGCGACCAGCACCGCGAGGAAATTGGCCATCGAGGTCCCGGTGACGAAAAGACCCGCGGCGGTCTCGGGAAAGCCGAAAGCCCGGCGCATCCAGCGCGCGATCTGGCGCTCGACTTCGATGCCGATATGGTCGCGGCCGCCGCAATTGGCGTTGAGCCCCGCGCTGAGCATTTCCGCGACCATGCCGACCGGCGTCCCGGCGCCATGGACCCAGCCCATGAAGGCGGGATGGAGATTGCCGGTGGAATAAGGCTTGATCGCCTCGTCGAAAAAGCTGAGCGTCTCTGCGAGCGAAGCGCCTCTTTGCGGCAGATCGGCTGCGAAACGCGCGCGGATTTGGGGCGGCGCGGGGGTCCAGACCGGGCGCTGCTGCACTGTCCTGATATGGTTGATCATGCCGTCCAGCGCCGCGTGCGCGAGGGCGCGGAATTCTTCCCAGTCGTCAGGGTCGAGGCGCGACCCCGCCGTCACGAGGCCGCCCTGACGCGCGGCGCGGCGCGGCGGCGCAACATGTCCTGGAAGGCGGCAAAAATCTTCGTCATCTGCGGCGGCTTGTAGGGAAAGAGGTCTTGCGGATCGAGCGCATGGACGATCATCGCCGTCCCGGCCTCGAAGATCAACAGCTGGCCGTCGCGCGTCTCGGCGCAATCGAGGAGGACGTAATCGAGCCCCGCGCGTTGCGCGACCGCCTCGAAGGCGCGCGCATGGCGGCGGGCGAAATCGGCGTCGAAATTGGCCATGAACTTCGCCTCCTCCGCGCGATGGACGGGACTGTCCATCATGTCGGCGTTGAGATAATGAACCATCCAGCGCGGCGAAACCGCCATATGGACAGCGAAGGGCGCGCCTTCGATCAGGACGATTCGGGATTTTCGGAAAAGCCCGTCCGCGCTGCGGTAATCGACAAAGGGCGCGACATAATGGGCCGGACCATCGGTTTCGGCGAGATAAAAATCGAGATCGGAACGGCTTTCGATCTTGCGCAGGCCGTCGCCGGCATGGGAGCCGGCCGGCCGGGCGATGAAGGGAAAGCCGAGCCCCTCGGCTTTCGCGAGCGTCTCGCTGTCGAGCCGTCGTGTCTTCGGGACGAGGACGCCGGGCGCGTCGCGCATGAGTTCGGAAAAGCCGTCGCGGGTCAGCGCCGCGATTCTTTCAGGGGCGTTGACGAGCGGGCGCGGCCAGAAGGGCTCCGCCGCCGCGAGTTTTTCGAGCAGCGGCAGATTGGCGTCGGATTCCGCGACGGCGACAAAGGCGACGTCATGATCGGGAAGAATTTCTGGCAGGGATTGGTCGGGCGCCAGATAAAAGGCGTCGAGGGCGACGTCGCTTTGTTCGAGCAGGAATTCAAGCGGCGTATTGGCCATGAAATCGCCGGGCGCCATCAGGGCGAGCAGGCGCAGGGGCGCGGCGCTCGTCCGGGCGTGCGTGAAATGGCGAGCGCGGCGCAAGGCGTCGGCCTGGAGCGCGATGCGATTGGCGCCGTTGCCCAGAACCTGCTGGACGGTCGAAAGATCGAGCCAGGCCGCCGCGTCGCCGCCGTCGCGTTCGATGCGCGCGACGAGCTGGGAAACGACGGCTGTGAAATCGCCGCGCCGCATGGCGTGGCGGGTGATCGCCGCGAGGCCGACCAAAGGCGCCGAGGCCGTCGCGACGCCGGAATTGGAAATCGAAAAACGCAAGACGCTCTCCTTCGCTTCGCCGCCCGTCAGGGGCGCGCGTTCAACAAAAAGGTCCATTTGGCGAACAGGGCCGAGAGATCGGCGGCGAGGGGCGCGAGCGCGCGTTCGAACGGAACGCCCGAGCCGCAGAGCGCGGCAATGTCGCTGACTGTCGGCGCGCCGAGGCAGACGCGCAGGGCCTGATCCGGCCCGATCGCCACGGCCTGGCCGACATGGAAGACGCGCGCGGCCTCGCCCCAGGCGCCGGCCGGCCGCCGCAGGGCGCGCTGGAGCTCCGCCGCCTGTTCGGCCGAACGAGGCGCGGCGATGGGCAGGATTGTCCGCGCCCAGGCCGACCCGCCGCTCGCCTCGTCGAGAAGTCTCAATCCGGCCTGACCGGCGCGTTCGATCGCGAGCGCGCGAAAATTCCGCGCGATCTTTTCGGCGAGCGCCGGAGGAACAGCGGCAAAAGTCGCCATTTCGGCGAGCGCGGCCTCCCAGCGCAGGCCGAGCCCAATATTGGCGTGGCAGGCAAAGCCTTCCGAACCGCCGCGCAGACAAGCGGGCCAGTCGTAACGAGCGGTTTGCGCGGCCACTCCCTCCGGCAGGCGGAAATTCTTCAGCCGCGCGCGCAAACAGTCAGGGAACAGCACCGCGCCGCAGAAGGGCGGGCCGCAGAAAAATTTGGAGCCGGTGACCGCGACCAGAAAGCCGCGATCGAGCAATTCGCCGATGCGCGATGGCGAGCCGCGCATCTGGCAGCAATCGGCCAACACGAAAACTCTTCCGGGCGCGCCTTCGCGCAATTTTGACGCGGCGGCGCGGGAGAAGCCGGAAAGGCCGGTCTTGGACACTTCGAGCAGATGGGCGATGACGGCGCGGCCCTGCGCCAGAGCGGCCTCGGCCTTGACCAGAACTTCGGCGTCGACTTCACTGGCTGAGCGCGGAAAACCGCCCGGCCCCCGGATTTCGACGCGCTCGACCCTTATATCTCGATCTTCCCAGCCGGCCAGCCGGCGATGGCGCGCGGAAGATTGGAAATGCAGGCCGCCGGCCGCGAGGGGAACGCCGCGCCCGGTCTCGCCCGGCCCTACCACGATATTGGTGATGGGACGGGCGGCGGCCGCATCGTCCGCGATCGCCAGCGCCGCCAATTCGGCGTCGGTGCCCGAGGCGGTCAGGATCGCCTCTCCCGCCCCGGCGAACGCGGCGACGCGGCGGCGGATGTCGTCGAACCAGGCGGGAAAGCATTGGCGCTCGCGCGGGTCGTGGCAATGGAGGCGCCGCCAGGCCGTCGCGGCGGCCCGCCATCCGCGCGGGGTGATCGTGGAAGCGGTCGAAGAGGAAAAGAAGGTTTCGTCCGGCGCGGGCCGCGCGGTAAGGCCGTAACGATTGCGCCCGCTCACCGGATCGGCGACGAGGCGCTCGTCGCCCCCGGAGAGCAGCGCGGCGGCGAGGCCCGCGTCGCGCGCGCGTGTCGCCTCGCAGAGCGCAGGGGTCTTTGTCGCGGTGAGAAACATGGTCGCCCGATCCGTCGCGACGCGCCGCGATGGATCGGCCGTCCTTCCGATTGAGAAGAACGCGCCAGACTTGCGTCAGGCTGTCGCGGAAGGCTTCCACTTGATCGAGCAGCCGATCGAGGGCGTCTGATCGTCGGGGATTTCATTGGTCGCCGCGATCTGGCGCATGGCGACGAGCAATTCGCGGCGCGCGCCGGGCGGCGGCGGATCCCTGCGGCCCTCGTCGAGACGGCCGCGATATTTCAGCTTGCCGTCGGCGCCATAGCCGAAGAAATCCGGGGTGCAGACCGCGCCATAGGCCCGCGCGACCTGCTGCGATTCGTCGTGCAGATAGGGGAAGGGCAAAGCGTGCCGCTTGGCGAAATCCTGCATGTTGGGGAAGGAATCGTCGGGGTAGGCCGCGGCGTCGTTGGAGCAGATCGCGGCGAAGCCGATCCCCTCGGACATGAGCGCGCGGGCGTCCTTGACGAGACGGTCGACAATGGCGAGCACATAGGGGCAATGGTTGCAGATGAAGACGACCACTGTTCCTTTCGGACCGGCGATATCGGCGAAGGAATAAGTCTTGCCGTCGACGCCGGGCAGGGAAAATTCCGGCGCCGGAATATCCAGCTCGATGTCGGTGGGACTGGCGGCCATTACGCGCTCCAGGGTTTGAGACTTCGGCGAGACTGGCCTTTTCCGCGTGGGGAATCAACCCGTCGCGCCGCGAGGGCGTCAGGGAGATCGTCGCCAGACTAATCGGAAAAGCAGATTAAAAACTCATCTTTAATCGGTTGGCCTGCGGACGCCGTCCCGTGTCATTCTTGCGCCAGCATCGAGTTGCGGGTCGTCGCGTCGAGTTCGTTTTTGCGTCGGCGTCCGAAAGAGATCTCGGAAGGAGGAAGGCCATGAACGAAATGTCAAAGTCTCAGGGCAAATGCCCGGTCATGCACGGCGCCGTCACATCCGCTGGCGACGTCATGGATTGGTGGCCGAAGGCGCTCAATCTCGACATCCTTCATCAGCACGACGCCAAGACCAACCCGATGGCCGAGGGTTTCAACTATCGCGAAGCGGTGAAGACGCTCGATTTCGCCGCGCTGAAAAAGGACCTGCGCGCGCTGATGACCGACAGCCAGGACTGGTGGCCGGCGGATTGGGGCCATTATGGCGGGTTGATGATTCGCATGGCCTGGCATTCGGCGGGCACCTACCGCATCGCCGACGGGCGCGGCGGCGGCGGCAGGGGCAACCAGCGTTTCGCGCCGATCAATTCCTGGCCGGACAATGTCAATCTCGACAAGGCGCGCCGGCTGCTGTGGCCGATCAAGAAAAAGTACGGTAACAAGCTGAGCTGGGCGGATTTGATCATCCTCGCCGGCACTGTCGCCTATGAATCTATGGGTCTCAAAACCTTCGGTTATGGTTTTGGCCGCGAAGACATCTGGCACCCGGACAAGGACACCTACTGGGGTTCGGAGAAGCAATGGCTCGCCCCCACGGGGAGCGAGGGCAGCCGCTATTCCGGCGAGCGCGACCTCGAAAATCCCCTGGCCGCGGTGATGATGGGCCTGATCTATGTGAATCCCGAAGGCGTGGACGGCAAGCCCGATCCATTGAAGACCGCCCATGACGTGCGGATAACCTTCGCCCGCATGGCGATGAACGACGAGGAAACCGTGGCTCTGACCGCGGGCGGCCACACCATCGGCAAAACCCACGGCAATGGCGACGCGGCGAAACTCGGTCCGGTCCCGGAAGGCGCCGAGGTGCAGGAGCAGGGCCTGGGCTGGATGAACCACACCAGCCGCGCTGTCGGCCGCAATACCGTGTCGAGCGGCCTGGAGGGCGCCTGGACCACCCATCCGACCCGGTGGGATAATGGCTATTTCGACATGCTGCTCAACCACGAGTGGGAGCTGAAAAAAAGCCCCGCCGGCGCCTGGCAATGGGAGCCGGTCGACATCAAGGAAGAGGACATGCCGGTTGATGTCGAAGACCCTTCGATCCGGCGCAGGCCGATCATGACCGACGCCGACATGGCTCTGAAAATGGACCCCGACTATCGCCGGATTTCGGAGCGCTTCCACAAGGACCCGGCCGCTTTCTCCGACGCTTTCGCGCGCGCCTGGTTCAAGCTCACCCACCGCGACATGGGACCGAAGGCGCGTTACATCGGCCCCGATGTCCCGGCTGAGGACCTGATCTGGCAGGACCCCGTTCCCGCCGGGCGCCGCGACTATGACGTGAAGGCGGTCAAGGCGCGCATCGCCGGGAGCGGCCTGTCGGTCGCTGACATGGTGACGACCGCCTGGGACAGCGCCCGCACCTTCCGCGGCTCCGACAAGCGCGGCGGCGCCAATGGCGCGCGCATCCGTCTCAGCCCCCAGAAGGACTGGGAGAGCAACGAGCCGGCGCGCCTCGCCAGGGTGCTGGCCGTGCTGGAGCCGATCGCTCGGGAAAGCGGCGCGAGCCTCGCCGACGTGATCGTTCTCGCCGGCAATGTCGGACTGGAACAGGCGATCAGGGCCGCCGGGTTCAATATGGATGTTCCCTTCGCGCCGGGACGCGGCGACGCGACCCAGGCCATGACCGACGCCGCCTCCTTCGAGGTGTTGGAGCCGCTCCATGACGGCTACCGCAACTGGCTGAAGAAGGATTATGTCGTCATGCCCGAAGAGTTGCTGCTAGACCGCACCCAGCTGATGGGCCTCACGGCGATCGAGATGACCTGCCTGATCGGCGGCATGCGCGCGCTCGGCGCCAATCACGGCGGCGCGAAGCATGGCGTCTTCACCGATCGCGAAGGCGTGCTGACCAATGACTTCTTCGTCAACCTGACCGACATGGCGAACATATGGGTTCCGGCGGGCGCCAATCTCTATGAGGTGCGCGACCGCAGGACCGGGAAGGTCAAATGGACGGCGACGCGAGTCGATCTCGTTTTCGGCTCGAACTCGATCTTGCGCGCCTATGCGGAGGTTTATGCGCAGGACGACAATCGAGAGAAATTCGTCCGCGACTTTGTCGCCGCCTGGACCAAGGTGATGAACGCCGACCGCTTCGATCTGGCCTGATCGACGCGAAAGTTTTTGAGAAGGCGGGGCGGCGTTCCGGGATGGCCTGGAACGCCGCCCTTCCTTGTCGAAAAGATCAAACTTTCGGCCGCTCCGGCGCGTAGAATGTGACTCGAAACTCCAGGACGGGGACGCATGATGAAAAAGCTGGTCGCGGCGGTGCTTGTCAGTCTGTTGTGCGCGACCGCGAGCCGGGCGGAAATGAAGGTCGGCGCCATGGCGCCGGACTTCACCCTTCAGGCCGCCGTCGGCGGCAAGACTTTTTCCTTCCATTTGGCCGAGGCGCTGAAAAAAGGTCCGGTGGTGCTCTATTTCTATCCCAAGTCTTTCACCCCCGGCTGCACCATCGAGGCGCATGAATTCGCCGAGAACGCGGCCAATTTCGCGCAAGCCGGGGCGAGCCTGATCGGCGTTTCGAACGACACGATCGCCACCCAGATCGATTTTTCCTCGCGCGAATGCCGCGACAAATTCCCGGTCGGCGCCGATTCCGACGGCAGGGTCATCCGCGCCTATGATTCGCAAATGCTGAAGCTCGGAGGGCTGGGGCCGTCGATGGCGAGCCGGGTTTCCTATGTGATCGCGCCGGACAGCCGGATTCTTTATGTCTACGTGGATTCTTCGCCGGATAAACACATCGCCAACACCCTGGCCGTCGTGCGCAAGTGGCGGTCGGATCATCCGAACTGAACGGGCGTCGGTCCGCTCCGCCCAATCAGCCCCAAAAATCCCGCGCCGCCCTGGCGAGGGCTGACGCTTGTCCTGTCCTGGTCTATGGATGGACCCGAAACACAAGAACGAAAGTTCGTGACGGAGGGCGGGACCAGTGACCGGAGATGCTGCGGCCGTCGAGGCCAGCGATTTCGCGATGCGCAACTGGAAGGCGAAGGAAGCCGGCCCGGTCAAGATCGGCTCGCCCGAACATTTGCACATGTTCGCGCAAATGCTGCTCGACACGCATAACCCATACAAGCCGGCGGTGATCGAATGGCCGAAGCTCGCGCCGGACGCCTTGGCGCGGGTGACATCGCTGCCGATCTGGGACATAGCGGTGCAAACCGAGGGCCGCGCCTCGATCCGGGTCAAAAGCTTCGCCGCCACCGTCGCTGAGCCGCTGCTGCGGCAGGCTCTGGAGATGGACGCCGGCGAAGAGGAGCGCCACAAGGTCGTCCTGTCCAAACTGGTCGAGGCCTATGGGATCAAGCTCGCCCCCGAACCCGACTATGCCGCGCCCAGACATGCGCTCTGGGCCTGGCTGGTGACCGGCTACAGCGAATGCATCGACAGTTTCTTCGCCTTCGGCCTTTTCGAGACCGCGCGCCGCTCCGGTTTTTTCCCCGTTGAGCTGGTCGAGACCTTCGAGCCGGTGATCCAGGAGGAGGCGCGCCATATCCTGTTCTTCGTCAACTGGGTCGCCTGGCGGCGGCGCAACCTGCCGATCTGGCGGCGTCTGTCGTTCCGGCTTACCGAAATCGCGGTGTGGCTTTTCCTTATCTATGAGCGGATCGGCATCGCGCGCGGCATCGACAGCGCGGGCGACATGCAGGACGCCAATTTCGCCCTGCAGGGATCGAGCGCGATCGGCGTGGACCTGTCGCCGGCCGAACTGATCGATCTCTGCCTCGCCGAAAACGACCGCCGCATGGCCGGCTATGATGAAAGGCTGCTGCGTCCGAAACTTGCTCCGGCGGTCGCGCGCTTCGCCCGACGTTTCATGAGAGGCTGATGTCGTTCACGTCGCAAAGACTCCGCCCGCGAAGGATTCCGGGCGGCGGGGTATTTTAATTTCGTCGCATTCGAATATGATGGTGCGTAAATATAAGCTTGAGCTTAGCCTTAAGCGCGCTCGCCGGGCTGGCCGCGGGGCGATGGCCGAGACTTGTCGGCACAAAGATGCCGGCACAACAATGGAGGAAACTAAGTGGTTGATCTTATTGAACCTCATGGATCGCGAGAGCTCCATCCGCTCTTCGTCGCCGACTCGGTCGAGAACGAGAAGCTGCGGCAAGAGGCGGAAAGCCTGCCGTCGATCATCGTCAGTTCCGCCGCCGCCGCCAATGCGGTGATGCTCGGCGCCGGCTATTTCAACCCTCTGACCGGCTATATGAACAAGGCGGACGCTCTCTCCGTCGCCCGCCACATGAAGACCACCGAAGGCCTGTTCTGGCCGGTTCCGGTTCTCAACCTGCTCAAGGACGCCTCGGGCGTGAAGCTCGGAAGCCGGATCGCGCTGCGCGATCCCAATGTCCCGGGCAATCCAGTTCTGGCCGTCATGGACGTCGAGGCCATCGAGACGCTCAGCGACGAAGACGTCGCGCTGATCATCGAGAAGGTTTACCGCACCTCGGATCCCAAGCATCCGGGCGTCGCCGCCTTCGAGGCGCAGGGCCGCTCGGTCGTCTCCGGCCCGATCAAGGTGCTGAATTTCAGCTATTTCCAGACGGAATTCCCCGACACCTTCCGCACGGCGGTCGAAATCCGCAATGAAATCAAGGAGCGCGGCTGGAAAAAGGTCGTCGCCTTCCAGACCCGCAATCCGATGCACCGCGCGCACGAGGAACTGTGCCGGATGGCGATGGAGCGGCTTGGCGCCGACGGCCTGGTCATTCACATGCTGCTTGGCAAGCTCAAGGCGGGCGACATTCCGGCGCCCGTGCGCGACGCCGCGATCCGCAAGATGGTCGAGGTCTATTTCCCGCCGAACACGGTGATGGTGACGGGCTATGGCTTCGACATGCTCTATGCCGGCCCGCGCGAGGCGCTCCTGCACGCGGTCTTCCGCCAGAACATGGGCGCGTCCTATCTCATCGTCGGCCGCGACCATGCGGGCGTCGGCGATTATTACGGCCCATTCGACGCCCAGACGATCTTCGACGAACTCCCGCCCGGAAGCCTGAAGATCGAGATCTTCCGCGCCGACAACACCGCCTATTCGAAGAAGCTGCATAAGGTGGTGATGATGTGCGAAGCCCCGGATCACTCCAAAGAGGACTTCATCGCCCTGTCGGGCACCAAGGTTCGCGAAATGCTCGGCCAGGGCATCGCCCCGCCGCCAGAATTTTCACGCGCCGAAGTGGCCGAGATTCTGATCGGCTATTATCGCGAGCTGGACAGCCGCGCCAGCTGAAGCTTGAGCGACGGCGCGTCAAGCTGACCGCCCTCGACGGCACGGCGCCTGGATTCTTACGAAATCCAGGCGCTTTTTATTGCGACGGAGCCCGGCGCGGCGCGCGCTTCGCCTTGTCCGCCAAAGGAGCGTGAAATTGACCACGGCCCACCGCTATTGGGTATGCTCGCCCGACGGACGCGTCGCCTATGGCTTCGAGCGCGAACAGGTCGCCGTTGCGGTTGCGCTCGAATATGGCGTTGGCGCGGCGGTCGTCGACACTCTGGCCCAGGCCTATATGCCGATGCTGCAAATCGTCGAACGCTGCGACGGCGAATTGCGTCTCGTGCTCGAGCCGGTCGGGGGCTGGGACACTGGCCGGTTCGGCCTCGACCGCGACCTGATCGAGGCGATCAAGAAGGGCCGCGTGGAAATCGTTCACGCCTTCCTCGCCAAGGGCGCGTCATCGAACGCCGCCGACGACCGGGGCGGACGGGCCCTGCATTGGGCGGCGGCGCGCGGCGAGGCGGGCGTCGTCGAACTGCTGCTGAACCACGGCGCCGACATCGCCGCGCTCGACCCTTCGGGCCGCTCGGCGCTCGCGGTGGCCGAGGCGCGCGGAAAAAAAGACGCCGCCGACCTGCTGCGAAGCCGCGGCGCGCGTTGAACCAGCCGTGCGGCGCCTGATCGCATCAGAATCCTCTTGCCTGTTTTTCGGCGGGCTTTATCCTGCGAGGGCTTTTGGCGATTGCCGTGGCTGCCGAACAAAGCTGCGTTTCGGAATTTTACACTTTTAGAATAACTCTAGATTGCGGACACAGGTCTCGCGGACCACGGACGAAGTTTTCCTTGATGAATAATTTTTGATGATTTGATCGCTTTTTCAGAAACAATTGGCGCCGCCCTGCGCGGAATCAAGCGTTTTCGCGGCATTTACTGCAAAGGCGACGGCGCCAACGATCCGGACAACGCGATCTGGGCACATATTCCAACATTGAAATATCCTGTACCCATGATATAAGCGACGCTGCGATGCGCGGTCCGGGCTTCCCTGAGGCTTGGTGGGCGCGCCCGCGCGAGTTCACTTTAACAAGCGCCAAGCCTAATTGAGTTGGGAGGACAACGATGCCGACTTTCGTGCACACGGACAAGTGTGACGGCTGCAAAGGGGGACAGGTCACTGCGTGCATGTATATCTGCCCGAATGACCTGATGAAGCTCGACACCACGCGCATGAAGGCGTTCAACCAGGAGCCGGATCAGTGCTGGGAATGCCAGTGCTGCGTCAAGGCTTGCCCGCAGCAGGCCATCGAGGTCCGCGCCTTCCAGGATTGGGTTCCGATGGGCGGCGCCGCCATCCCGCTGCGCACCGACAACGCCATCATGTGGACCATCAAGTTCCGCGACGGCGAGATCAAGCGCTTCAAGTTCCCGGTTCGCACCACCCCGGTCAGCTCGATCGACCCCTACGGCAACAAGCCGGCCCCGGGCGACATCAACGACCAGCGCTTCTTCACCGAAGAAGGCAAGGAACTGCCGCGCATCGGCTGATGCATGGCCGTCGATCCGCGAAACAAAACATCATCTGACTTGAGCGCGTGGACCCGGCTGCATTGTGCCGGGAGTCGCGTTACGGGAGTTTAGTGAAAAATGAGCGAACCGAGCTTTGGCAATCCCGAGATCGTTGAGATCGAAACCGACATCCTTCTCGTTGGCGGCGGCATGGCCGCTTGCGGCGCGGCTTACGAAGCCAAGCGCTGGGCCGGCGACAAGGTAAAGATCACCCTGGTCGACAAGGCCGCCATGGACCGCTCCGGCGCGGTCGCGATGGGCCTTTCGGCGATCAACACCTATCTCGGCCAGAACACCCCGGAAGATTATTGCCGTTACGTTTCGGCCGACCTGATGGGCATCACCCGCGACGACCTCGTCTATGACGTCGGCCGTCACGTCGACGATTCCGTGCACCTGTTCGAAGAATGGGGCCTTCCGGTGTGGAAGGAAATGGAAGGCGGCCGCGTCGATGGCGCGAGCTGGCAGAAGGCCGGCGGCCTCTCCCTGAAGGACGGCGGCAAGCCGGTGCGTTCGGGCAAGTGGCAGATCATGATCAATGGCGAAGGCTACAAGCCGATCGTCGCCGAAGCGGCCAAGAAGGCTCTCGGGATGGAGAACATCTACGAGCGCGTCTTCATCGTGAAGTATCTGCTCGACGCCAACAATCCCAATCAGATCGCGGGCGCGGTCGGCTTCTCGGTTCGCGAGCACAAGCTCTATGTCTTCAAGGCCAAGGCGATCCTGAACGTCGCCGGCGGCGCGGTGAACGTGTTCCGTCCCCGCACCACGGGTGAAGGCATGGGCCGCGTGTGGTATCCGGTGTGGAACGCGGGCTCGACCTACGCCATGGCGGCGGAAGTCGGCGCCGAGCTGACCATGATGGAAAACCGCTTCGTCCCGACCCGCTTCAAGGACGGCTATGGTCCGGTCGGCGCGTGGTTCCTGCTGTTCAAATCGAAGGCGACCAACGCTTTCGGCGAGGACTATGTGGTCAAGAACGCCGACATGCTCACCGCCTTCGCGCCTTACGACAAGGCCGTGGTGGTGCCGTCCTGCCTGCGCAACCATGCGATGCTCAAGGAAATGAAGGACGGTCGCGGCCCGATCCTGATGGATACGCCCACCGCGATGAAGAAGCTCGGCGAAACCCTGACGCCGAAGGAAGTCAAGCACCTCGAAGCCGAGGCCTGGGAAGACTTCCTTGACATGTGCATCGGCCAGGCCGGCGTTTGGGCGGGTCTCAACATCCGTCCCGAGCAGCAGGTTTCCGAACTGATGCCGACCGAGCCCTATCTGCTCGGCTCGCACTCCGGCTGCTGCGGCATCTGGGTTTCCGGTCCGTCCGACATCGCTCCGCCGGAATGGCAGTGGGGCTACAACCGTATGACCACGGTCAAGGGCCTGTTCACCGCGGGCGACGGCGTCGGCGCCTCCGGCCACAAGTTCTCCTCCGGCTCGCACGCCGAAGGCCGTATCGCCGGCAAGAGCATGGTCAAGTTCTGCCTCGACAACGCCGACTTCAAGCCGACGCTCAAGGGCGACATCAAGGCGATTACGGAAGAGATCTACCGTCCAGTGCGCAACTACTTCGAGCACAAGGACAAGACCACGGCCGAGGACATCAATCCGTTCTACATCACGCCGCGCATGTTCCAGATGCGTCTGCAGAAGATCATGGACGAATATGTCGCGGGCGTCGCCACCTATTACCAGACCAATGGCGAGATGCTGAAGCGCGCCACCCACTACCTGACGCTCCTGAAGGAAGACAGCGCCAATATGCGCGCCAAGGACCTGCATGAGCTGATGCGCGCTTGGGAAAACTACCACCGTCTGTGGACCGGCGAAGCGCACATGCGTCACATCCAGTTCCGCGAAGAAACCCGCTATCCGGGCTTCTACTATCGCGCCGATCATCCCAATCTGGATGACGCCAACTGGAAAGTGTTCGTCAACTCGCGTTTCGACCCCGAGTCCAAGACATGGTCCCTCAAGAAGGTTCCGCACAAGGATCTCGTGCCGAAGGCCTATGGCGCCAAGCACTAATTCAATAGATGTTCGGGGCCAGCATTGCTGGCCCCGAATTTTTTATTTTAACACAGGAGCTATGCCGAAATTGCGCCATGATTTCGTGTCGCAATATCAACTCACTAGAGTTCGGGTCCTGGCTAATACTGAAACAAAAAATCGCCAGGCGGGCCCGTGACGTTATAACTGGGGGGTAATGTCATGAAAGTCGTCAGTTTTCTGCAAGCCGAACAGCAAAAGCTCACCACCTGCGCCGCCGAGGAGACCATTGAATCGGTCGCCAAAAGGCTGAGCGCGCTCAATATCGGCGCTCTGCCCGTTTGCGGCGCCAATTTCTCGCTGGTCGGCGTAATTTCCGAACGCGACGTGGTGCGCGGCATGGCCAAGGACGGTTGTAAGCTCGCCGAGCGCCGCGTCCGCGACCTGATGACCCGCGAAGTGGTGTTCTGCGACCACAACACGACCATGGCCGAGGCTGAAAAACTGATGTACCAGAAGCGCGTGCGCCATTTGCCGGTCGTGGACGGCGGAAAGGTCGTCGGCCTCCTGTCGATCCGCGACGTGATGGCCTGGCGCATTCAGGAATCGAAGACCGAATTGAACGTCCTGCGCGATATGGCGATTGTCTCGCGCTGATCGTGACGGTTCGCGCGCCGCTTCGGCGCGTCCATGATGGCTCGAACGGCCTTCGCGGGAACGCGTTTGGCGAACCAATGTTCGTCGAACGCGTTTTGGCGTTATACAAGGCCGATCCGATCTTGCGAACGGCGCGCCGCGCCGTCGCACAAAACCGAGTGTGAGGAAACAAGTGCCGAATAGACCTGATGACGACGAGCTGCCCCAGAACGCCGCGGACGCCGATCTCGAATATCGGGAACAGGAAGAGCGCCGCCGGCAGGCGGAAACCGACCTCGACGTGCCGATCGTGTCGGCCATTCGCGGCGCCGCCGAGACGCCCGTCGTGCCCGTCCGCCTGACCGGATCGGCCTCGTTCTGCTTCAATTGTCACCCCGGCGTGTCCTGCTTCAACGAATGCTGCCATGACACCGACATCACGCTGACGCCATACGACCTCATCCGCATCGGGCGCGCGGTCGGCATGACCTCCGGCGAGGCCGGCCGCATGTTCGGGTCCGAGGCCGTGCATGACGCCTCCGGCATGCCGATCCTGAAGTTGAAGCGCGTCGACACCGGCGAGGAAAAGCGCCCCTGCGTCTTCCTCGATCCCGAAAAGGGCTGCACGATCTACGCGGACCGGCCCGCCGCCTGCCGTTATTACCCGCTCGGTCTCGCCTCGGTGAAGATGAAGGGCCATGACGCGCCGGAGGATTTCTATTTCCTCGTCAAGGAGCCGCACTGCAAGGGCCACGAGGAAAACCGCGAGCAGACCGTCGCCGAATTTCGCGCCGATCAGGGCGTCGAAATCTATGACGAGCGCAACCGCAGCTGGATCCACATCCTGATGAAGCTCGCCTCGTGGAAGACGCTCGGCGGCCCCTTCGGCAAGGAGCCGGACGAGCGCACCAAGAAAATGTTCTTCATGGCGACTACCGATCTCGACGCCTTCCGCAAATTCGTTTTCGGCACCTCGTTCCTCCAGCGCTATGCGATCGATCCCGAGATGCATCAGAAGCTGCAGGAAGACGACGAGACCCTGCTCCTCCTGGCGCTCGACTGGATGCGCACGATCCTGTTCAACGAGCCGACCCTGCCCTTGCGCGAGGAAGTCCTGCAGGAGTCGATCGCCAAGGCCCGCGCCGGTCTCGGGGGGACCTGAGTCCCCCTCACCCCTGACCCCTCTCCCCCCATAGGCCGTCGAAAGACGGGCGTTCTTGGGGACGCCCTAGGGGGAGAGGAGACTTTCCGCGTTGATGTCGCAAAGGAACGATCGGTGATTTTTTTCACTTCGGACACGCATTTCGGCCATCAGTTCGCGCTGACCAAGCGCAAGCGCCCCTTTCCTTCCGTCGAGGCGATGGACGAACATCTGGTCGCGCGCTGGAACGAGACTGTGGACGTGAATGACGAAGTTTTTCACCTCGGGGACGTCGCCCACCTCGAACATGGCGGGCTCGTCGACGTACTCGCGCGGCTCAACGGGCGTCTGCACCTCATTCTCGGCAACAATGATCGTCGCGACGCGATGGAAGCGACCGGGCGCTGGGAGACCATCGCCGACATGCGCGAACTGACCATCGGCGACCAGCGCGTGTTCCTTTGCCACTATCCCTTGCGCGAATGGCCCAACGCCTGGCGCGGCGCCTGGCATTTGTTCGGCCATGTCCATGGCAAATACGATCTCGACCCGCACGGCCTGAGCATGGATGTCGGCGTCGACAGCCATTTCTACGCCCCGGTTTCCCTGGAAGCGATCGCCAAACGCCTTCAGCGCGCCGCCGCCGCCTGACGCCGCGACTGAACTTTTTCTCCCTACCGCGCGTATTCCGTTTACGCTTGTTGCGCAGCCGGCGAAATATTTTGCGCCAGTCGCGCGGGAGGACAAGATGTCGACGGATTTCATGCTCGATTCGGGCGCCGCCCCGTCCGGCGCGGACCAGCAGATCGTGTCGGAAGACGGCCTGGCCGATCTCGAATTCGAACTGAGCTGGGACGGCCCAGACGCGCGCCATGTCGACCGGCGCCGCGCTTTTGGCGTGAACATGTGGCGCGACTTTTTCCCCCCCGGTCTCGACGCCGCCCTTCTCGGAAAGGCGGTCGGCGAGACGGTCTCCGTCGAATTCGCGCCCGGCGCGCTGGTGGAGGATCGCCGTGCGGCGCTGACGCGCGAAATTCCCTTGGCGTACTTCGACGCCGCCGCCGCCGGCCTTGCCGAACCACGGCCCGCGCGCGGGCGCTTCCTGCCCCAGGGCGTTCTGCACAAGGCGGGCATTCCGGGCGTGCACAGCAGCAACCGCCGGCCCTTCCGCGTTTTGGACGTCGCCGCCGAGACCTTTGTCGCCGACCTCAACCACCCGCTCGCCGGAATAAAACTAAATCTCTCCGCGAAGGTGCTCGGCGCGCGGAAAAAACGGTCCGAGGTCGGTGGCCGCAGCCGGGATTTCATCGCCGAGCTGACCGACGGCCCCGGCATTCAGATGCGCGCCGGCGGCGCGCCCACCGATTTTTTCACGCCCGGCTGGTCCGCGCGCGCAGTCGAGGACGACGACGCCGCTTTTTACTCGGTCCCGCGTATGATCGTGCATCTCGACCAGCGGGCGCTGGAAACGATTCGCCGGCTCTATGGCGATCTGCTGCCAGCCAGCGGCGCCGTTCTCGATCTGATGAGCAGCGTCGAATCCCATTTGCCGGCCAATCGGTCGTTCGAACGGGTCACCGGCCTAGGCCTCAACCGCACGGAACTGGACAATAATGGCGCCTTGACGGAACGGATCGTCCAGGACCTCAATGCAAATTCGACCCTACCCTTCGCCGACGCGCGTTTCGACGCGGCCTTGTGCACGGTTTCGATCGAATATCTGACACAGCCTGTCGAAGTCGTGCGGGACGTCGCGCGGGTTCTGAAACCAGGCGCGCCTTTTGCGGTGACGTTCTCGAACCGCTGGTTCCCGCCCAAGGCGACCCGCGTCTGGAAGGACATCCATCCGTGGGAGCGGCTCGGCTATGTCATGGAGCTGTTCCTGCGCGGCGGCGCCTTTGCCGACCTCCACACCTTCAGCCTGATGGGCGATCCTCGTCCGGCGGACGACGCGCATATCCGCGAAACCGATCTGTCCGACCCCGTTTTCGCCGTTTGGGGACGACGCCGGCCTTGAAGGGACGCGAAATCGCGGCGGCCCAAGATCCAAAAAATATTTGGCGCGAGGCCTCCGCGCATTTCCTGCTGGAGGCCTCGCGCCATCAAAGAAGGAGCTCCGCGCGGATGTCGCGAAACCCAGATCACTTCTTCTTCGCCATGCCTTCCAGCTTTTCCGAGCGGATGGTGTTGCGCTGAAGCGCGGCGTCCTTTTGCGCGTCCATGCCGAAGGCCACCGCCATCAGCTGGGAATAGAAGACGACCGGGATATTATAATTTGTGCCGAACTTCTCGTTGATCAGCGGCTGATACATTTCGACATTGGTCTGGCACAAAGGACAGGGCGTCGAAATCACGTCGGCGCCTTCTTTCGCCGCCTCTTCGACGATCGCCTTCATCAGATGCAAGGTGCGGTCGGGACTCATCACCGCGACCGAACCGCCGCAGCACGCCGTCTTGTGCTTGAAGGGCACGGCCTCGGCGCCGCAGGCCTTGGTGAAATCGTCGAGGAAGCTCGGATCGTCATAGGCGTCGTAGTCGCCGCCGGCTTCGGTGCCGGCAAAGGGCCGCACCGTCTGGCAGCCGACATAGCCCGCGACCTTCAGGCCCTTGAGCGGGTTGGTGACCCGCTTTTCGATAGCCTCGACGCCGACGTCATTGACGAGGACCTCGCAAGCGTGACGCACCTTGAGGTCGCCGTCATAGCTCATGCCGGCTTCGGCGAGGGCTTCGTTCACCGCCGCCTTTTTCTTCACGTCGGCCTTGATCTTCTCATTGCCGCCATGCGTGTTGAGATAGCAGGCGGCGCAGCCGGTGATGACGTCCTGCGTCCCGCGCTTGCGCGCTTGGGCGAGATTCCGACCGGTCAGCGTCAGGTTGGGCAACTGGCCGCCGCCGATATGGCCGATCGAGGCGCCGCAGCAGTTCCAATCCTCGATATCCTCCATCTCGATTCCGACTTCCGGCATCACGGCGCGCAGCGATTCATCGAGATGCTTCCCGCTGCCCTGCGACGAGCAGCCGGGATAATAGGTCATGGTCTTTTTCTCGGTCATGTCCGATCCTCAAGCCGCTAGGCGCATATTCCCGAAAAGTGGCTCCGGTTTTCGGAACAGAATATGCGCAAAAGTCTAATTCCGTTGCTCGATCTCGCGCGCCTTGGCGAGAGCCGCTTTCAGCCCCTTGCGCCCTTTGGTCATGTGCGGCAGGCCGATATGCATGCGGCCCGTCTTGACCATGCCGATCGCGGTCTTGAGATTGGCCATGGCGCGCTTAAAACCCTCGCCGAAACCGAGCGAGAAGAAATAGCGCATAGTGACGAGACGCTCGTCCGTCCGACCGAAAGTCGCCGCCGACCACCAGAAGGCCTGGGCGAAGTTCTTGTTCTCGTGCGGCCCCTTAGCATAGCCGAATTCGGCCGATTTTGCAGCAAGGTCCTGTAAAATATACGTGACCGGCACGCCGCGCGGGCAGCGCACCACGCAGCGATAGCAGCTCGTGCAGTTCCATTGGGTGTTGGCGGAGAGCACCTCCTCCTTCATCCCGGCGCGGATCATCATGAACAGTTTACGTGGACCGTAGTCCATCTGGACGCCGATCGGGCAGGAGCCCGAGCAGGCGCCGCACTGCATGCAAAGGTTCAGCTTGTCGCCGCCGTTGACGTTGTCGCGGACCCATCGCGCGAAGGACAGGTCGTATGTCTTGGCGGCGGCCGGAGCGGGCGTCGTCATTTAGAACCCCTTCATCGGATTGGGCGGAAGATCGCCGACCAGTTTGGCAAAAGCGTCGAGGACCGTCGGCGCGCGGCACGAATCCGCGATCGACATTTCCTCGAACGAGACGCGCTCCTGTTCGAGCGCCAGGCTCTTGAGCGTCTCGCCGACCTTGCCCAGGCGCTCCTTGGCCAGGGCAGAGCCCTTGACGAAGTGGCACTGGTAATCGTCGCCCGACTTGCAGCCCATCAGCATGATGCCGTCATAGCCTTTCTGCAGGGCGGTCGAGATCCATTGCAGGGTGACCGATCCGAGGCAGCGCACCGGCACGATGCGGACGAAGGGCGACCAATGGGACCGGGCGATGCCGGCCATGTCGATCGCGGGATAGGCGTCGTTCTCGCAGGCGAGCACGAGGATGCGGGGCTTTTCCGAGAATTCGTCGGGAATCTCGTTGGCCTCGATCATGTCGTTGACCATCTGCGGATTGTAATTATCGAAGGTGATGGTCTGGACCGGACAGGCGCCCATGCAGGTGCCGCAACGGCGGCAGCGGGCGAAATTGACCGTGGGACGCCCCTGCTCGTCCTCGTCGATGGCGCCGAACGGGCATTCCACCGTGCAGCGGCGGCACTTGGTGCATTTTTCGTGGCCGATCTTCGGAAAAGTCAGGTCGCCGACGCGCGGGTGAACCGAAGAGCCGATGGCGCCGCCTTCAAGCGCCTGGATCGCCTTGAGCACGGCGCCGGTCGCGTCCTCCGCGCTTTCCGCCATGTCCATGGGACGGCGGACGGGGCCGGCGGTGTAAATGCCGGTACGGCGCGTCTCATAGGGGAAGCAGATGTAATGGCTGTCCGAGAAGCCGTCGGCCAGGATCGGAATATGCGGGCCCTGACGATATTGCAGATTGAGGATCGGGCCGCCCGGCGGAACGCCCTTGTCGATATGCGGCCAAGGCGAACCTTCGCCATGGGCGTAGCCGGAGACCTTGATCGGCGCGACAGGGTTGATGTCGTCCTTGAGCTGGGCTTCGCTCTTTTCCGGCTCGATCGCCGGCGCGTCGACATTGGTGGAGTTCGGGACCATGCCGGTCGCCAGAACGATCAGGTCGAGCCCGCCCAGCGGAACGTCCTCGCCGAGCAGTTCGTCGGAATAGGACACGGTCATGGCCTTGCCATCGACCGAGGTCGCCTTGCCCTTCATGAAGACGACGCCGTTGCGCTGGGCCTCGCGATAGAATTCCTCGGCCGTTCCCGGCGTGCGCAATTCCTCGTAGACGATATAGGCCATGGCGTCCTTGTCGCCCTTGACCACCTGCAAGGCCTGCTTGATCGAGGCGGTGCAGCACACCGACGAGCAATAGGGCAGATGGTTGGGGTCGCGGCTGCCGGCGCATTGCAGGAAGGCGATATTCTTGACCGGCGCGCCGTTGGACGGCTTGACCGGCGCGCCCTTGGCCAGCATGGCCTCGAATTCGATGCCGGTGACGACATCGGGCGAGGCGCCATAACCGAGATGAGTCAGCTTGGTCGCGTCATAGGGACGCCAGCCGGTGGCGACGACGATGGCGCCGACCTTTTCGGTCACTTCCTGGCCGCCATGCGCAATAACGACATCGAAGGCGCCGGGCTGGCCCGAGGTTTTGGCGACGGTGGCGTTGGTGAGGATTCGGACGCGGCCGTTCGCCTTGACCTTGGCGATCAGCGCCTCGATGTCGTTGCCATAGATGTCGCGGTAGGGCGGCGCATGCGGGGCGCGCATCGACCATTTGTTCGACCAGCCGCCGAGCGCGTCGCTCTTTTCCACCAGAAGCGCGTCATAACCCGACTGCGCGGCTTCGAGCGCCGCGGTCAGGCCGGTGACGCCGCCGCCGACCACCAGAATGGTCCGCGAAATCTCGCCGAGCGCGGCCGGGGTGGGCTGCTGGGTCTTGGCGAGCTGCGCCGCCGCCATGCGAATGGAGTCCGCGGCGAGCATTTCGGTGTCTTCTTCGTGGGCCGGCTGCGACCACGCGACCTGTTCGCGCAGGTTGGCGCGCACCACCGGCACGCCGTCGAAACGGAACTTGTCGGCCATGACGCGCGGCGAGCAGGCGCCGACCACCATGCGGTTGACCGCGCCGTCAGCCACGTCCTTCTGCATGGACGCCACGCTTTCGGGGGAGCAGAGCGCGTCGCTCACGACGCAATGCCCGATGCGGAATTCGTTCTTGCCGACCTTTTCGAGCGCGCCTACGTCCACGGCGTCGGAGATGCCGCAGCCCTTGCAAAGATAGACGCCCGGTTTTTTCTCGGACACGCTTCCATCTCCCATGTCACGCGCCGTTCGTTCCGGCGCTCTCGTTCCCGGCCGCGCTCGCCTTTTTGAGGCAAGCGAGGCGCTTCAGCTTTTATTCGCGGCGCCTCAGGCGTTTCTGACCGCCTGAATGGCTTTCAGCGCGGCGGCCGTCGCCGACTGCACCGACATCGACACGTCGAGCGGCCCGGAGGCGACGCCGGCCGAGAACATGCCCTCGCCGTCGCCCTCGACCGGCACGAGGAAGCCATATTCGTCCGCGACCAGACCCATCGTCGGGCGGTAGCCCGCGACGGCGCTCGGCTGCATGCCGGTCGCCAGAACCACCAGATCGTATGGCTCGGCGTAAATTTCGCGGTCGATCGTACGCTCGCCGTGAAGCATCGGCCGGCCGTCCTCGCCGACGCGGATATGCGCCGGCTTCGACTTGATGAATTTCACCTGCGGATCGGCGCGAACGCGGTCATAAAAAGCTTCGAGCTTATCGTGGGCGCGAATGTCGATGTAATAAATGTGAACTTCGGCGTCCGGATATTGCTCGCGGACATAGGCCGCGTGCTTGAGCGAACCGAGGCAGCAGATGCGCGAGCAATAAGGCAGGTGGTTGAGGTCGCGCGACCCGGCGCACTGGATGAGCGCCACCTTCTTCGCCGGCTCGCCGTTCGACGGGCGCAGGATCTTGCCGTGGGTCGGGCCGTCATGCGCGGCCAGACGCTCCATTTCGACATTGGTGATGATGTCGCGGCTGTGGACGTAGCTGTAGACGTCGAGATTTTTGGGATCGTAGGGCTGCCAGCCGGTCGCCCAGACCACCGCGCCGACATGGAGATCGAAGGTCTCGCCCTTGTCGTCGGGATCGAGCGCGCCATAGGCGCAGGCGCTTTTGAGCTTCTCGCCTTCGCCGGCGGCGATCGCCTCGGGGGCGACGACATAGCGCATGGGGAACGCATGTTCGTGCGGCAGATAGGCGGCCTTGACCTTGTCGAGACCGTAATTGAAGGGATTTTCCACCATTGTTTCGGTGGCGTTGGCGCAGGCGCCGCAGGCGGTGCAACGCTCGTTGACGAAACGCGGATGACGCTGGACCGAGACTTTATAATCGCCTCGCCCGCCGGAAATTCCCTGAACCTCGCACATGGTCATGACGCGGATGCGCGGATTCTTGCGGATGCGCTGGTAATTGATCTCCAGGCCACAGGTGGGATGGCAAAGCTTCGGGAAATAGCGGTTGAGCTTGGTGACGCGTCCGCCGAGGGCGGCCTCGCGTTCAATCAAGATGACGTCCTGTCCAGCTTCCGCCGCTTCCACGGCCGCCGTGACGCCGGCGATTCCGCCGCCGACGACGAGAATCGTTTGACTCGCCGGACCGGCGCCATTCTGACCCGCCGCCATTCCTTTTCCTCCCTGCCGGCCTGTTCATGCCTTCATCCCCGTCGCTGGCCAGCGGTTCGCTTGTCGTTGAACGACGGAGAGCAACGGCCGCGCTTCGCTGTTTCGCCCCTCCGGAAACGGCAGACGTAGGCGGCCTGCCGCTTCTATACTTCAATGAATGCGAATATGTCTATCCTCCTAGATCAAAAAAGCGATGGGCGCCGGAGCCTGCCCATTTCGCGCCGCTAAGTCCCTGGCCTCTTGCAAAGAATCCGACTTTTTGCCTATGAGGGCGCAACTTTGCGCGGGGGCGGCGAAATCGTTCGCGCCCGCCTTTCTCCAACCCGCTGCGTCTTCGACGACCGAGGAACATGGCCGAACCATTCCGAATCGACATCCGCCGCCTGCGCACGAGCCTGCTGATTTGGCTGTCAGCCCGGCACTGGCGGCGGCAAACCGTGTTTTTCGGCGGCGGACTGGCTGTCGGCGCCGCTGCGGTCGCCATGGCCGAGGGCGCGAATGCGGCGCAATGGGCGCTCGACCGGATTTTGGCCTGGCAGCCAGCGGCGCCTCTGGTGATCACGCCGCTGGGATACGCACTGGCGGCTTATGTCACGATGCGCTGGTTCAACGGCGCCCAGGGCTCCGGCATTCCCCAGATCATCGCCGCGAACGAACTCCCGTCCACATCGAAAACCCGCGCCGACATGGTGTCGATGCGGGTGGCGATCGGCAAGGCCTTCCTCCTCATTTTCCTTCTCGTCTGCGGCGCCTCGATCGGGCGCGAAGGCCCCAGCGTCCAGATCGGCGCCGCGCTCATGCTGTTCGCCGGGCGGCTGGGCGGCATTCGCCGAGAAGCAGCTCTGCTGCTCGCCGGCGGCGCGGCGGGCGTCGCCGGGGCCTTCAACACGCCGCTGGCCGGCGTGATCTTCGCCATAGAGGAACTCGGGCGCCGTTATGAGCAGCGCACCAACGGCACGGTGATCCTGGCGGTCATGCTCGCCGGCGTCGCCTCGGTGATGCTGGCCGGAAATTACACCTATTTCGGTGTCTCGACCGCCAATCTCAGCGGCTGGCCGGACATTCTCGCCGTCCTCGTCTGCGGCGTCGCCGGCGGGGCTTTGGGCGGCCTGTTCAGCCAGCTATTGATTTGGGGAATCGTCAATCTTCCCCGCCTGTGGGGTGGCTGGACCTACAGAAGAATGGCGCTTTTTGCCGGAGCGTGCGGGCTCATCGTGGGCGTCATCGGCCTGGCCACGGGAGGAGCTACGTTCGGGACAGGCTATTCCCAGGCGAGGGACATCATTCAGGGCGCCAGCCACCTGCCCTGGTATTTCGGCCCGCTCAAGCTGGTCGTCACCCTGCTCTCCAGCATGTGCGGCATTCCCGGCGGTCTGTTCGCCCCCTCGCTTTCGGCCGGCGCCGGCTTGGGCCATGCGCTCGAACCATTCCTGCCGATGGTCCCGCCCGCGACCGTCGCCCTGCTTGGCGTTGTGGGCTATTTTTCCGGGGTCGTGCAATCGCCGCTGACGGCCTTCGTCATCGTCATGGAAATGACCGGCGACCACAACATGATGCTGCCCCTGATGGCGACGAGCCTTCTCGGCTTCGCCGTGTCGCGGATGGTCTGCAGATATCCCATTTATCACGCCATCGCCCATTCCATGGTCGCGAAGGCCGTCATGGTCGAAGGCCTGGCAAGCCGGCGCGCCCGACCGGACGGCGAGGACGAATCGGCGGGCGAAGCGGCGTTCATGTGACAAAATTGCGATATTCTGATATTGCGATATGAAATCATAACCAGTTCAGGGCCGCCCCGCCGGCAGGCCGTCATCTGGCGTTGGGGAGAACAGAGCCGTTGAGCAGATTGCCCTATGACAATTTCAACGCCCATGAATTCATCTTGCGCGACTGGCTGGCGCTCGACCGCACCGTGTTGGCAAACGAACGCACCTTTCTCGCTTACGGGCGAACGTCTTTGGGGCTGTTTCTCGCCGGCGTGACCCTCATCAAGGTGTTCAAATCGGATTTCGCCATCGGAACCGGCTGGGTCTTCGTCGTCACGGCCGTTGGGGTCTTCATTTACGGATTCCGCCGCTTCCGCAAGATGCAGAGCCATTATCGGGGGCTGGCGGCTCTCGAAGAGAAGATTCTTCCGGAGGAATTGGAGCGGGAGTTCGCCGCGGAGGCGGCGCTCGAAAAAGAACGAGCGGATGCGCCGTCCCCTTGATCCGGATCCCGCGAGGATGTCGCAACGTCGGAGCCGCCTCAAAAAATGAAAGGCCGGCGCGAATCCTGTTTGGCCCGCGACGCTGGAATGAATATGAAGTAAGCCAGACGACGCGAGGGACAGCGCGGCTTGGCCGGACGACGCAGGGCCCTGTCGGGATCAAAAAGACCAACAAACGGGAGGGAGGTTCGAATTTCAACCATGACGCAGGCTGATGCAGCTCCAGCGCGCCGGTTCGGGCCGGCGACGATCTTCCCCTTTCTGGCCTGGGGGTCTCTGCTTTCCGGCGCGCAGATGCGGGCCGACCTTCTCGCCGGCCTCACCGGCGCCCTGGTCGTGCTGCCGCAGGGCGTGGCCTTCGCCACGATCGCCGGCATGCCGCCGCAATATGGTCTCTACGCCAGCATCGTCCCGACGGTCATCGCCGCTCTGTTCGGCTCGTCCCGCCATCTGGTGGCGGGGCCGAGCACCACGGCCTCCCTCGTGCTATTCGCCTCGCTCGCCGCTTTCGCCACCGTCGGCAGCCAGCATTATGTCGAACTGGCGATCACGCTGGGCGCCATGACCGGCGTCATGGAGCTGGCGCTCGGCGTCTTCCGCCTCGGCGCGCTGGTCAATTTCATCTCCCATACCGTCGTGGTCGGCTATACCGCGGGCGTCGGCATCCTGATCATGACGACGCAGATGCGCAATTTCCTCGGCCTGCACATTCCGCGCACCAGCATTTTCGTGGAAGCTGTCGTCGGGACGATCCGCGCGGCGCCGACAACCTCGATCGAAGTGACCCTCGTCGCGCTGGTGACGCTGGCCGCCGGCGTCATTTCACGCCGCCTGACCGCGAAAGTGCCCTATATGATTCCGGCGATCCTGGCCGGCTGTTTCGCCGGCGTGATCGCCAATCTGATCGTCCCGAACTCGGTCTCCACCGTCGGCGCCCTGCCCCGCACGCTCCCGCCGCTCTCGGCGCCGAGCTTCGACCCGGCGACATTGGGCATGCTGCTGCCGACGGCGCTCGCCATCGCCATTTCGGCGCTCAACGAAGTGGTGTCGATCGGCCGCGCGCTGGCCATCCGCTCGGAGCAGAGGCTCGACATCAACCAGGAGTTCATCGGCCAGGGCCTCGCCAATCTCATCGGCTCCTTCTTCTCCGGCTATGTCGTCTCCGGCTCCTTCAACCGCAGCGCGCTCAATTACGAATCGGGCGCGCGCACCCAGGTCTCGGCGGTGTCCGCCGGCCTGATTCTCGCCGGCATCCTGGTTTTCGCCGCGCCGCTTGCCGCCTATCTGCCCCATGCCGCGATGGCCGCCTCGCTGGAGCTGGTCGGCTGGAGCCTAATCGACCGCAGAAGCCTGCGCGGCATCTGGCGCAGCGGCTGGGCGGAGCGCGGCGTGCTGCTCGCCACCATCGGCGTGGCTCTGTTCATCCAGATCCAGGCGGCGATTCTCGCCGGCGTCGCGCTGTCGCTGGTGGTCTATCTCTACCGGACGTCCAATCCGGAGATTCGTCCGCGCGTCCCCGATCCGGCGGACGAGAACCGCAAATTCGTCGACGCCGCCCCAGAAAAACCGGAATGCCCGCAGTTCCGTCTCGCCCGCCTCGACGGCTCGATCTATTTCGGCGCCGTCAATTCCTTCCGCGACGCGCTCAACGCCTTCGAACACGAACGGCCGAGCTGCAAGCGCTACGGGATCATCATGCGCGGCGTGAATTTCATCGATCTCGCCGGCGCCGAGGCGCTGGCCATCGAAACGCGGCGGCTGCGCGCCAGCGGCGGCGACCTTTATCTCATCAACATCAAGGAGCGGCCGCTGGAATATCTCGAAAAGGGCGGCTATGTCGATCAGATCGGCCGCTCGAATATTTTCCTCGGCAAGACACGCGCGCTGGCGGAAATCACCAAAAAGCTCGACCATGACATTTGCAGCCGCTGTTCGCTGCGAGTGTTCAGGGAGTGCGCACGCTATGGAAAGCCGCGGCCCGAGGAGAAGGCTACGCCAGACGCCGCCGCCTCCACGACGCCCGCGCCGGGGCAAGCGTGAACGCCGCCAACCGAAAAACCAGATCTCGCGCGTGGGATGGCGCCGGAGCCGGGGCATTTCCTTGACCGACGTTGAAACAGGCCCGGATTTCGCCGAGATCGGCCGGAAAATCTTCGCCCAGCCATGCGAATTCGTCTGGGCGGCGGAACGAATCGGCGACCTTCCGCCGATGGGGCCGACGGAAATCGCATTCGCCGGCCGCTCCAATGTCGGCAAATCGTCGCTGCTCAACGCCCTGACCGGCCGCAAGACCCTGGCGCGGACCTCACACACGCCAGGCCGCACCCAGCAGCTCAATTTCTTCGCCCTTGGTCCGGACCCAAAGGCGCCCCTGCTGCGCTTGGTGGACATGCCCGGCTATGGATATGCCGCGGTGTCCAAGGAAAAAATTGCCGGCTGGACCCGGCTGATGCAGGATTTTCTGCGCGGGCGGGCTTCGCTGGCGCGCGTCTTCGTGCTCATCGACGGACGCCACGGGATCAAGGACCTCGATCGCGACATGCTCAAGCGCCTGGATCAGGCGGCGCTGTCCTATCAGATCGTGATGACCAAGCGCGACGAGGTGAAAAAGGGCCTGATCGAAAGGACCGTCGCCGACGCTGAAGCCGTCCTGCGCGGCCATCCCGCCGCACATCCCGACGTCATCTTCCTGTCATCGCACAAGGGCGAAGGTCTGTCCGACCTGCGCGCTTCGATCGCGCGGCTTCTCTTCGAACGCGACAGAACGATTTTCGGGGCCGCGCAAATCGGCTAAACAGCCCGGGAAGTCTCCAGAAGGCAAAATCATGAGCGACACACCGGCCAAGTCCGCCCCCCTCAGCCAAGCCGCCGCGATCGAACAGGCGCGAATCCTGATGCAGGCGCTGCCCCATATGCTGCATTACGACGATGCGGTCGTGGTGGTGAAATACGGCGGCCACGCCATGGGCGACGAGGCGACCGCGCGCAATTTCGCGCGCGACATGGTCCTGCTCGAACAATCGGGCGTCAATCCGGTCGTCGTCCATGGCGGCGGCCCGCAGATCGGCGCCATGCTCAACAAGCTCGGCATCAAGTCGGAATTTGCCGACGGCCTTCGGGTGACCGACAAGGCCACGGTCGAAGTGGTCGAAATGGTGCTGGCGGGCTCAATCAACAAGCAGATCGTCGGCTTCATCAACAATGCCGGCGGGCGCGCCATCGGACTGTGCGGCAAGGACGGCAACATGGTCACCGCGCGCAAGGTCGAGATGAGCGAAAGCGACGGCAAACCCGCCGTCGATCTCGGTTTCGTCGGCGATCCCGCCAAGGTGGACGCGACCGTCCTGGAGCAGGTGCTTGGCCGCGAGCTGATTCCCGTGCTCGCGCCGGTGGCGCTGGGCGCCGAGGGCGAGACCTATAATGTCAACGCCGACACTTTCGCCGGCGCCATAGCCGGCGCGCTCGCGGCCAAGCGCCTGCTGCTGCTGACCGACGTTCCCGGCGTGCTCGACAAGGATAAGAATCTGATCAAGGAGCTGCGCATCGGCGAAATCCCGGCGCTGATCGCCGACGGCACGATCACCGGCGGAATGATTCCCAAGGTCGAGACATGCATCTACGCCATCGAACAGGGCGTCGAGGGCGTGGTGATCCTCGACGGCAAGATCCCCCACGCCGTGCTGATCGAACTCTTGACCGATCACGGCGCGGGCACGCTGATCACAAGGTGACCGAGCGACCGCCACCGGAAAAACGAGACCCCGCGGATTTCCGCCGGGTGGACGATTTTCGACGTGTGGACACCTGGATCTTCGACCTCGACAACACGCTCTATCCGCCGCACAGCGATCTCTGGCCACGGATCGACGCCCGCATCACCGCCTATATGATCGCCTTGTTCGGGCTTGACGGCCAATCGGCCCGCGCGCTGCAGAAACATTATTATCGCGTCTATGGCACCACCCTCGCCGGCCTGATCCGCGAATATGACGTCGCGCCGGACGAATTCCTGCATTTTGTCCATGACATCGACCGTTCCGCGCTCGAACCCGATCCCGCGTTGGCGAACGCCATCGATGGCCTGCCCGGCCGCAAACTCATTCTCACCAACGGCTCGCACGGCCACGCGCTCGCCACCGCGAAACAACTTGGGATCGACCATCTGTTCGAAGGCATGTTCGCCATCGAGCATGGCGACTATTTGCCCAAGCCGCATCTCGAAACCTATCAGAGGTTTTTCGCGCGCCATGCGGTCGAACCATCGCGCGCCGCCATGTTCGAGGACATCGCGCACAATCTCGCGGTTCCCCACGCCTCAGGCATGCTGACCGTTCTGGTGCGCCCCAAGCAAGGCGCCGAGGACCATCGCGAGGCCTGGGAGAAACACGACGAGGCGCCCCCGCACGTCGATTTCACGACAGACGATCTGACTGGCTTTCTGGAAAGATTGGTCCGCCGTTAAGGCTCGGTCTGGCGCAGACGGAACAACAGGGCGCTGTCGATGAATTCATGCGCCTCGACCACCACTTCCCCTTCGAAGCGTATGAAGTTCAAGCCTTGCAGGACATTCGCGCGACCCGTCCCGCGATGGCGCAGTTCCACTTCGTAGCGGACGCAGGCCTGTTCGCCCTCGATCAGCATTTCGTGAATCCGGAAGGCCTTCTGCTCGAACTCGACCGAAAAAGCCCTGAAATAATCGAGGATCGACTCCCGGCGCCAGCGCCGTCCGGCATAGGACCAATATGACTGGTCGCCGTTCAACGTCCACTCGGCCTCGGGCGCGAACAAGGGCGCGAGCCTTGCGGGATCGCCGCCACGGTCGAGCAGCGTCTCGACGATCTGCCCGAATTGCAGCCGCGTGATATGGGGGGCCAGGCTGTTGCTGTCGCCGCTCACTTTTCGTCTCCGTCGCTTTCGCAATAGAGGGTCCGAGCGGTTGAGGCAAGAAGCGCGCCCATTCGGGCGCGCTCGGCCAAAAAAAATCAGTTCTTGGCCTTGTCGACCAGCTTGTTCTTGCCGATCCAGGGCATCATGCCGCGCAGCCTGGCGCCGACTTCCTCGATCTGATGGGCGTCGTTGACGCGGCGGATGCCCTTGAAGCGGGCGGCGCCGGCCTTGTATTCCTGCATCCATTCCGAGGTGAACTTGCCGGTCTGGATGTCGGTGAGGACGCGCTTCATTTCCGCCTTGGTTTCCGGCGTGATGATGCGCGGGCCGGTGACATATTCGCCCCATTCCGCGGTGTTGGAGATCGAATAGTTCATATTGGCGATGCCGCCCTCATAGATGAGGTCGACGATCAGCTTCACCTCGTGCAGGCACTCGAAATAGGCCATCTCCGGTGCGTAGCCGGCCTCGACCAGGGTTTCGAAACCGGCGCGGATCAGTTCGACCAAACCGCCGCACAGCACCGCCTGCTCGCCGAACAGATCGGTCTCGCATTCTTCCTTGAAAGTCGTCTCAATGATGCCGGAACGACCGCCGCCGATCGCCGAGGCATAGGACAGGCCGATATCGTGGGCGTTGCCCGAGGCGTCCTGGTGGATCGCGATCAGGCAGGGCACGCCGCCGCCCTTGAGATATTCGCCGCGCACCGTATGGCCGGGGCCCTTGGGGGCCACCATCAGCACGTCGATGTCCTTGCGCGGCTCGATCAGCGCGAAATGGACATTCAGGCCGTGAGCGAACAGCAGCGCGGCGCCGGGGCGGATATTCTCGGCGATCTCGTTCCTGTAAATGTCGGCCTGAAGTTCGTCCGGCGTCAGCATCATCAGCACGTCGGCCCATTTGGCGGCCTCGGCGACGCTCATCACCTTGACGCCCTCGCCCTCGGCCTTCTTGGCGGTGGCCGAACCGGGCCGCAGGGCGACGGCGATGTCCTTGACGCCGGAATCGCGCAGGTTCAGGACATGGGCGTGGCCCTGCGAGCCATAGCCGACCACGGCGACCTTCTTGCCCTTGATCAGGTTGATGTCGGCATCGCTATCGTAATAAACGCGCATCGTGCTGCTTTCCGGTTATTGGAGCGCGGTCTCGCCGCTTCTGGAATTCGGATGACGCCTCATAAAGCTGGAAAATGGTCTCGTCAAAGGAAAGTGGACGGAAGGCCGGAATCCGCCCGCCCCGTCACGAGAACAGGCCGGCAAGGCCCGAATAGACGCCAAAACCGGCCGAGAGGACGATGATCGCGGCGCAGAGCGCGGCATAGCCGCCGCGCAAGCGATAGGGCTCGGGCAGGCGGCGCGCGAGAAGATAGAGAAAACCGAGAACCGTCGGCAGCAGCATGGCGTTCATGACCTGAACGCCGACGCTCAGCGAGACGAGATTGGCGCCCGAGGCCACGGTCGCGGCGCAGCCGATGAGAACGACCGTATAGGCGCCGTAGAACCAGGGCGCCTCGCGGGGCGAATGGTCGAGGCTGCAATTCACCTTGAGCGTTTCACCCAGGGTGCGCGCCGCCGTGACCGTCACGACGATCGCCGCCACCAAAGCAGCGCCGGAAAGTCCGAGGCCGAACAGGAGTTTGCCCGCGAAGCCGCCAAGGAAGGGCGTGATCGCCTCGGCGATCTGCTCCACCGTGTCGAGACTGCCGCTTTTGCCGGCCGCGCCCAGCGTGGCCGCGGTGGCGACCAGAATGGCCGCCATGATGACCTGCGTCAGAATGGAGCCGATCAACGTGTCAAGGCGCGCCGCGCCCATACTCTCCACGGTCAGTCCCTTCTCGACCACCGCGCTCTGCTGGAAAAACACCATCCAGGGCATGATGACCGCGCCGATATTGGCCGCGATCAGATAGAGATATTTGGGATCGCGAAAAGGAATATCGACAACCTGCGCGGCGACCGCGGCCGGATCGGGCCGCGCGAGGACAGCCACGACAATGAACACCAGTTCGAAAGCGCCGACGCCTATGGCGATGCGTTCGACCGTGAGATAGGAATGGGTATAGGCCATCGCCAGCAGGGCCGTGGCGACCAGGAACATGGTGAGCGGCGCGGACAGGCCCATCAGCGCGCCCACGCCGGCAAGCCCGGCCAGTTCGGAGAGCAGCGCGCCGGCGCAGCTGACCAGCAGGGTCAGGACCGAGAACCAGGTCCAGAAACGTCCGAAATGTTTTTCAATCAGTTGCGCATGGCCTTGGCCGGTGACCAGACCGAGCCGAACGGTCAATTCCTGGACGATATAAAGGACGGGAATGAGCGCCGCTTGCAGCCAGAGCAGGCGGTAGCCCCAGGCGGCGCCGCTTTGAGCCGCGGTGATGACGCTGCCCGCGTCGGTGTCGGCGAGCATCACCACGAGTCCCGGCCCCGCGACGGCAAGGAAGTTCCGCAGCCTTGCGCCACGCGGCGTTGCTACGCTCAGTTCGATCATATTCCAGCGCCCTTGAAAAAGCTCACGTGCCCCCTCTTGGCGCCGACGGCGCCGACTGGCAATCGGGAGGAGTGCAGAATGGACGCATTTTAATGTTTCGGAGCCACACCGAACATTTCGTCCGCCGGCCATGAAGCGCTTTCGTCGTCGACGGCCTCGCCACCGATGACATAGGCGCCCTTCATCCAGCGATGGAGATCGACATCGGCGCAGCGTTTCGAGCAGAACGGCCGGTGCTCCGCCGCCGCCTGCTTGCCGCAGATCGGGCAGGGCGGCGCCTGTTTCGGCTCTTGGTTCGATTGTTGCGCCATCAGGCGTGGACCTCGTGCCCGGCCCAGAATTCGTGGGCGCGATAGCCGAGCCCGTCGAGCAGAATCATGGTTTCGTAGAGCGGCAAGCCGACCACGGCGCTGTATGAGCCGGCGAGCTTGACCACGAAGCCGCCCGCTATGCCTTGAATAGCGTAGCCGCCCGCCTTGCCATGCCATTCGCGCGAGGCGAGAAAGGCGGCGATTTCGCGGCCCGACAGACGCTTGAAACGCAGCCGCGCCTCGACCAGACGCGAGCGCTCGCGGCCCGAAGGGTCGATCACCGTGACGCCGGTATAAACGCGATGAGCGCGGCCCGAGAGCAACCGCAGGCAATGATCGGCGTCGTCGACAGTCTCGCATTTCGGCAGGATCCGCCGGCCGACGCAAACCACGGTGTCAGCGGCCACGACATAGGCGCCCTGCAATTCGGGGCGCATCCGCGCGGTCTTGGCCCCGACGCGGGCCTTTTCGAGCGCCAACCGCGCGGCAAGCTTGCGCGGCGATTCGTTGCGGCCGGGCGATTCGTCGAGATCGGCGGGCAGGAGCGCGTCGGGTTCGATCCCGATCTGCTGGAGCAGGGCCAGGCGACGCGGCGAGCCGGAGGCAAGCGCGAGGCGCGCGGCGCGGGGTTTCGGCTCTGCGGTCACGGGCGGTCGGGGCTCAAACGTTGCGGTTATTTGAAGCGATATGTGATTCGCCCCTTGGTCAGGTCATAGGGCGTCATTTCCACCAGCACCCGGTCTCCGGTGAGAACGCGAATGCGGTTCTTGCGCATTTTCCCCGCCGTATGGGCGATGATTTCATGGTCGTTTTCGAGGGTCACCCGAAAAGTGGCGTTGGGCAGCAATTCGCTGACGACGCCGGGAAATTCCAACAGTTCTTCTTTCGACATCTGAATCCTTGCAGTGCTCGCGGCCCCGCGCCGAACCGCGCCATTTCGTGCGGATCGCGGCCTGGGCCGGAAGTCGCGTTGCCATTGCGGCCGAATTCGATCAAATTGGCGAAACAGCCATCCGGTCGCGTCCGCGATGGCGCGATGTATAATATGCGCGCTTCGTATGGTTCGTCGGCAAGGCCGGGGAAACCGCGCGCGCTATAACAAATTACGGCGCGTCTGCCAATGGCGCGAGGGGGCGACGCCCGAGACTTTTCGACGACAGGCGAAGGTTTTCGGGATGACAGATTTTTGCGAGTTCCAATTTCGCCTCTGGCGGGCCTGGCTCGAGTTCATAGAGGTCTATTTCGCGACCGTCGCGACGATTTCGGCGCGTCTGCCGATCATCGCGCAGACCGCGACGGGCCTCGGCGATCACGATGCGCGCCGCGAGGCGCGGACCATGGTGACCGAAAAATGGCGCGCGGCCGCCGCGGGCGCCGAGGCCGGCGCGCTCGAAACCGCCAAAGCCGCGCTCAAAGTCATGACGGGCCAGACGCACCCGGTCGCCGTCGCCGGCCATATGATGGACGTCGCAGACGCGGCGACCCGGCCGGCGCGCCGGAAAGTCCGCGCCAACGCCCGCCGCCTCACCCGGCCGCGGCCCGCGCAGCGGCGCGGGCGCGACGCCGAATCGTGAAATCGCGCCGCCGCCGCCCGCCCTCGATCTTGCCTATTGCCAAGTCCGCCGAGAGCGGTTAAACAGCCCGCCACTGCCGCCGGGCCGCCGAGCCCGCCGCACAATGCGCCCGTAGCTCAGCTGGATAGAGCACCAGACTACGAATCTGGGGGTCAGAGGTTCGAATCCTTTCGGGCGCGCCATTCCTGCACAAAAGCGGGTGCTTCAGCCGCTTCAATGCTGGCCTCGCGAGGCGCGGCCTTCGCCGGCGCCCCTTCGATCCGCCGACGCGGCGGCCTTGCCTCAAAACTCGATCTTGATATAACGCATGCCATTCACGAGTCCCTCCGAACACCAACGGACGCGGCAAAATTTGGGGAAATCATGATCGCAATCGCGCAGGAAATGACCCAGTTTCTCTTGCAGAGAAAAAGATTCTGGCTTTTTCCGATCATACTCATGCTTGCCGTCTTCGGCGGCCTGCTCATCGCCGCGCAGGGTTCGGCGATCGCGCCTTTCATCTACACGCTGTTCTAGGCGAACCTTCTCCGGTTATTCTGACCGACACCCGTATGGCGGGGCGTTTCCGCCGTTTTAATTCCGCCATGGAGCGGACTGCAAACCGCGCGCGACGACGCGCCTGCCGGAGTTGACGCGAGTTGGAGGCTCGCCGCTTTGAAAAGCTGGATCAAGAACGCCATCCTTCTGGTCGTCGCCTGGGCCATGGCCTTGGGCGGAATTGAACTCGCCCTGCGTCTGTTCGGCGACAATGTCCTCGCCCTTGGTAATCAATTCGTCTTCTATCGCTTCGACCCCAAGCTCGGCTGGAGCAACAATCCGAATTCGCACGGCTACCTGACGCGCTCCGAATACAGCATCCCCGTCGACATCAACTCGGTCGGCATGCGCGACCGGGAGCCGCCGCCCCGCGTGGAAGCCCGCAAGCGCATCGCCGTACTCGGCGACAGTTTCGTCTGGGGCGTCGGCGCGCGCTATGGCGAGCGCTTCACCGAAGTCCTGCAGCGGAAATTGCCACAATTCGACGTCCTCAACTATGGCGTCTCCGGCTTCGGCACGACCCAGGAACTGGAGCAGCTTGACGGCGTGCTCGACGCGAAACCCGACTATGTCATCGTCGCCCTGTGTCTTTCCAATGACGTGACCGATTCGATCAGCCCCTTCGGCCAGGGCTACAATCGGCCCTTCGCCCGCCGGGGGCAGGATGGAAAGGTCGAAATCACCGGCTATCCGCTGGTCAATGTCCGGGCGATCGGCGTCAAGCTCATCGGCGCGGATTCAGGAATCCGTCTGCTCGCTTTGGTCAATATGGCCCGCGAGGCGATGGCCGGCCCCAATCCCGCCCTGAACGCCCCGCGCTTCAAGACCGATCTTTATGTCGCCGATTTCGAGCTCTATACGCCGGACGACAAGCTCGCGCCCGAAGCGCGGGAGAGAAAGCGGAAGGCTTTGGACATCGAGGCCGATCTGCTCGCCGAAATCAACGCCGAAGTGACCAGCCGGCTCGGAGCCGGACATTTCCTCGTCGCCCTGGTTCCCACCAAATGGGAAGTCATGCCGCAACTGCTGCCCACCAATGCGCGGTCGAACGAAAACGGCGACCAGTTGCTGGCGCGGCTGCGCGCGCGCGGCGTTGAAACGCTCGACCCGCGCGGAAAATTCACGGCCGAGGATTTCTGGCGCACGGACGGCCACTGGAACCCCGAGGGCCATGTCGTCTTCGCCGACGCGCTGGCCGAACGCCTTGCCGCTCAGCCTGTCCTGCGTCCCTGAACACCGGAACGGTCAGTCGAGCTCATATTTGTTCTTGTAGTCCTCCCGCAGCGCCGTGTCCTGATCCTGCTTCTCCAGTACGCAGCGGCCGACCACCAGCACGTCGATATCGGTTCCCATGAAGCAGCGGAAGGCGTCTTCCGGCGTGCAGACGATCGGCTCGCCCCTGACGTTGAAGCTGGTGTTGACCACCAGGGGACAGCCGGTCAACTCGAAGAAGCGGGAAATGAGCGCGTGATAGCGCGGATTGGCGTCAGCGCTGACGGTCTGGATTCGCGCCGAATAATCGACATGGGTGACGGCGGGAATTTCCGAGCGAATGACGTTGAGCTTGTCGATGCCGAACAGGGCCTGCTCCTGCGCCGTCATGTTCCGCCTGCGGCGCTCGACCACGTCGGCGACCAGCAGCATATAGGGGCTGTCGTCGTCGAGTTCGAACCATTCGCCGACCTGCTCACGCAGCACCGAGGGCGCGAAAGGCCGGAAACTCTCGCGAAATTTCACCTTAAGATTGAGCGTCTTCTGCATCGTCGGCGAGCGGGGATCGCCGAGGATCGACCGGCCGCCCAAGGCGCGCGGCCCGAATTCCATCCGTCCAGAGAACCAGCCGACCGCCTTTTCGCCGGCGAGCGCCCGCGCCGCGAGGTCGATCGCCTCGGATTCTTCAAGCACGCGGAATTTCGCGCCCGCGCCGGCCAGCCGTCGCTCGATGTCGTCCTGCGCGAACTCCGGCCCGAGAAAAGAGCCGCGCATGGAATCCTCGCCGGGCGTCACCCGTCGTGGCTGCTTGAGTTCGCCGTGCCACAGGGCCAGCGCCGCGCCCAGCGAGCCGCCTGCGTCGCCGGCCGCCGGCTGCGTCCACAGCCGTTTGAACGCCCCGTCGCGCAGGATCTTGCCGTTGGCGACGCAATTCAGCGCGACGCCTCCCGCCAGGCACAGGTTGGGAATGTCATAGTCCCGGCGCAGGTTGCGGGTGATCTTCAATACGATCTCTTCGGTCACGTCCTGCACCGACCGCGCCATGTCCATGTGGAACTGGGTCAAAGGCTCCTTGTCGGGCTGCCTGACCTTCGCCTTGAACAGGTCGGCGAATTTCTGGTTGGTCATCGTGAGGCCGGTGCAATAATTGAAAAAAGACTGGTCGAGCCAGAAACTGCCATCATCCCTGACGCTGACGATATTGTCGAGAATAAGCTGCTTGTATCTTGGCTCGCCATAGGGGGCGAGGCCCATCACCTTGTATTCCCCGGAATTGACTTTGAAGCCGGTAAAATAAGTGAAGGCCGAGTACAGCAGGCCGAGCGAATGCGGAAAGAGGATTTCCTTTTCGATGGCGAGTTCATGGCCGCGGCCGATCCCCACCGTCGTGGTCGCCCATTCCCCGACGCCGTCCAGGGTCAGGACCACCGCTTCCTCGAATGGCGAAGGGTAGAAGGCCGAAGCCGCATGGGACAGGTGATGCTCGGAGAATTTGAGCCGGCCGTCGTCGCGGAAGGCCGGGTCGAGTTTGCGGAACTCGCGGATCAGCATGTCCTTCTGGAACAGCTTTTCACGCAGCCAGACGGGAATCGCGCTCGCGAACGAGGCGATGCCCTTGGGCGCGAAGGCGAGATAGGTTTCGAGCAGGCGCTCGAATTTCAGAAACGGCTTTTCATAGAAGACGACGTGATCGACATCGCCGAGTCCGAGACAGGCCTCCCTCAGGCAATATTCGACGGCATGGCGGGGGAACGCAGCGTCGTGCTTCCGGCGCGTGAACCGCTCCTCCTGCGCGGCGGCGACGATCTCGCCGTCGCGCACGAGCGCGGCGCTGGCGTCATGATAAAAGGCGGATATGCCGAGGATGGAGACCATAAGCCTGAACTTTCGGGAATTGATCGTGGATCACAGCCGCGCCGACGTTGCGGGCCGTTTCGCCGTGAGCGGAGCAACGATGTCCTGCTAGAATTGATTGCGCATGCTGGAGGGACGTTCGGCGTCATGGCTCCGTTCGGTCCAATAGCTGGCCCGGCGCTTTGCCGCAGGGCCGATCTTGAGAACGTCATGGCCGGTTGCGCGAAGGACGAGCGCGAGGGGCGTCACGACGACGAAAAAAAAGAACCCCATGATCAACGGCGACACGATCCTGTTCAACAGCTGACCGAATCGGAACCAGACGCGGTTCAGCGGCCCGAGCCAGCGGGGCGCGATGAGCGCGATGATGAAAAAGCCGGCGGCGGGCGGCAAAGCCCACCAGCGGATCGCGCCATGGCCGCGCAAGACAGGCGCCAGGCCGACAAGCGCGAAAAAGGCGGCGAAGACGAGGCCGAAACCGCGCTCGGAGCCCGCCTCCACCTGATGGTGGGCCTTGTGTTCGGACATGTTCGGCTCCTTGGAAGGCGTTCGGACAATCGGTTGGCGCGCCGCCTTGGCGGCGACGGTCCGTCGCAATCGGCGCGTCGGGCCGGCAAGCCCCCGGCGATCCATAAACCAGCGCGGCGGCGCGCGCGAGGGAGCATCCGCAAAAACCTGCCGCCTTTCAAGACGGATTGATATTCGGCGCCGCTGGCGAGACGATCCCGCCTGCGCTAGCATTGGCGACGGGATGCGCCAGGGGCGGAGGCGTCGTGTGGCGCGGGGTTTCAATGGGGGCCGCCATGCCGTTTAGGGACAGATCCGACGCAGGAAAAAAGCTCGCGGCCGCCCTCGAAGGCTTTGCGGGGCAGGCCCCGGTCATTCTCGCCTTGCCGCGCGGCGGCGTCCCAGTGGCGGCGGAAGTCGCGGCGCGATTGCACGCGCCGCTCGATCTGGTGCTGGTGCGCAAGATCGGCGCGCCGATGCAGCCGGAGCTGGCGATGGGCGCGGTGGTCGACGGCGCGCCGCCGATCGTCGTTCGCAATGAGGACGTCATTCGCGCGGCGATGATCGGCGAGGCCGATTTCAACCGCGTTTGCTCTTCGGAGCTCGCGGAAATCGCCCGTCGGCGCCGCCGCTATCTGGGCGAACGCCCACGCGCCGAGGTGAAGGGCCGGGTCGTCATTGTCGTTGACGACGGGATCGCCACCGGCGCGACCATGAAGGCGGCTCTGCGCGCGACCCGGCTGCGCGGGCCGAAGAAGCTCATTCTGGCGACGCCGGTCGCCGCCTCCGACACGCTGAGGGCGCTGAACAGCGAGGTGGACGAGGTCGTCTGTCTGGAAGATTACGAATATCTCGGCGCGATCGGCGTTTATTATGCCGATTTCAGCCAGACCACCGACGAGGAAGTCGTCGCGGCGCTGGCGCGCTTTCCCCCATCGGCCAATCCCGACAAGCAAGGCGCCGCCCCATGATCGCCAGGCCGCCGATCCGCGACGGAAGATGAGCGATCACGCGCCTTCGGCCGGACTCACCCGCTGAGAAAGGCTCGTTGCGCCTCCTCGATCAGCAGGTCGCCTTGGCCCTTGTAACGGGGCGAATGATGCAGGGTGACGAGGCGCTTCGCGCCGGCCTTTCGGCCAAGCCAGCCGGCCTGGCGCGCGGTGAGATGGCGGCGGGCCGCGGCGATGGCGCAATCCGCGTCCAGGAAAGTCGCTTCGATGAAAAGGATGTCGGCGCCGCGGGCGAGGGTCACAATCTTTTCCTCGTTTTCGGGCGTGAAGGCGCAATCCACGACATAGGCGATCTTGCGGCCGGGTCCGGCTTTCAGAAGATCGCGCCTCAGCAGGCCGAGCGGAAGCGTCACTGGGCGCCCCCCGCCATCGTCGAGCCAGGCAACCGTGATGGGCGCGTCTTCGGCGGCCTCCCCGAGGACCGCCTCCTTGACGCCGCGCAGCCAGGGCCCCACCGCAAGGCCCAGGCTTTCGACCTTGTTGCGCAGGATGTTGAGCTCCATCCGCTCTTCCAGGGCAAAGCCGAGAACGGGCATGCCGTGGTCCAGCATGGCGGCGCGGACGAGAAAGTCCGATTCACGGATCACAACGCCCTCGTCATATTGTGGACATTCGCAATCGGCCCGCACGAAGCGCGACCGGCCCTGAAATTCGGCCGCGGACATATGGCCCGTCTCGTCGACATCGGTGACGCGAAGGATCAGATTGCCGTCATAGCCCTCGACGAGATTCCACGTATAGGCCTTCAGCTTGTGCTCGACCGCCTCGATCATGCCCGGCGGGCCGAAAATGCGCAGCACTTTATCCCTGCCGATCAGAAGACGGAGCAGGGAATCGAAACCGGCGAAATGGTCCATGTGGCGATGGGTGACGAAAATCTCGCCAACCCGCAATAGTTTGCGCGGCGAGACATTGGCGTGGTCGCCGAGATCGAAAAGCACCGCCCTGCGCTGGAAAACAAGATCGACATACAGCCCGGCGTCGCCGAAGCGGTCATTGACGAGTTGAGGATCGAAATGGCGGGGCATGGTTTCGGGGTCATGAGCGCGGGCGCGATGCGCATCCTTTATCGGGCCGGCATGAGCGGGCGCGCAAGGATTTCCCGCTCCGTAAATGATCCTGGCCTTGAAACCGGGGCCGCCGGGCGGCTGAATCGGCGCGCTTGCCCTGTGGCGTTGGGCGGAAGACAATGAAGCGTTTCGACGCCGGAGTTCGCGCCTTGACCGTGAAATCATCAGAAGCAAGCGCCGAGAGCCTCCGCCAGAGGCCGGTCGGCCTCGCGGACAAGGTCCGATTCCTGAGCGATCCGTCGGTTCACGGCCTTGCCTCGGAAAAAGTCGAAGTCGTCGAAACCCATATGTCCTTTGTCTTTCTCGCCGGCGACCGCGTTTACAAGCTCAAGAAGCCGGTCAAACTTCCCTTCATGGACTTCACCACGCTGGCCGCACGCAAGGCGAATTGCCTCGCCGAGGCGACGCTCAACCAGCGTCTCGCCCCCGACGTCTACCTGGGCGTGACGCCGCTGACGCTCGCGCCGTCAGGCGGCCTGAGTCTCGGCGGCGAGGGAGAAGCGATCGAGTGGTTGGTTGTCATGCGGCGCCTGCCCGGGGCGCTCATGCTCGACCGGCTGCTCGCGTCCGGCCCGCTCGACGAGGAAAAGGCGCAACGTCTCGCCTCCCGCCTCGCGGTCTTCTTTCGCGGCGTGACACGCGGAAAAATTTCGGGACCGGCCTATTTCGAACGATTACGCAACGAACAGGCGGAAAATCGGGATATCCTGACGCGCCGGCGTTTCGCCGTGAACCATGGGCGGGTTCCCGTCGTTCTCGACCGGATGGACGCCGCGCTGGGCGGCGCCCGATCGCTGCTGGAGTCGCGGGTGGAACAGGGCCAACTGGTCGATGGGCACGGCGACCTGCGCCCCGAGCACATCTGTTTTGCCGATGGCGTCGACATTTTCGACTGCCTCGAATTCAGCGCGGATCTGCGCTTGGCCGACCCCGTCGAGGAGATCGCCTTTCTCGGCCTTGAATGCGAGTTGCTCGGCGCGCCCACGTTGGGACCGGACTTGTTCGCGCGGATTATGCGCGAAATGGGCCAAGCCCCACAGCATCGCCTGTTCCATCTTCATTTCGCCCGCAAGGGCCTGCTCCGCATGCGCCTGTCGCTCGCGCATCTGCTCGACCCGACGCCGCGTCAGCCAGAGAGATGGGAGCCTCTGGCCAGGCGTTACATCGCCCTCGCCGAGCGCGGCCTGGACCGGTTCGAGGCGGCGAGCGCGCAGCCGTCATGACATGAATTCCGCATCATTGTCGCTGAGCTCAAATTCTGCTGGCGGGAAAATCCGCCCGCGATTCAGTGGATTTTCGCGCCATGGCGTTTCAGCGGATCGGGCAGAGATCTTGGGAAACCGCGTGAAAGGCCGCCTCAGCCCGCCATGCCCGGGTACGGCCTGACGGCGTGTTCGAGCAATTCGTTGACCGATCCGCCCGCGTGAAGCGCATGGACGACGCCGGCCAGCAGTTCCTCGGTTTCGACGATCCGCAGCCGCCCTTTCGCCGCCGCGTCCCTTGCCAATGGCGGGAGCGGCAGGCTGTCGGCGATCCAAATTGCGTCGATCGACGGATCGTGGAGAAAATCCTGCGCGCCGCCGTTGAACAGGCCATGGGCGGCGAGAGCGATCACCTCGTTCGCGCCATGGCCGCGGCAGGCGCGCGCCGCCCGCGTCATCGTTCCGCCGGTGCTGATCATGTCGTCGACGATGATCGCGGTTCGACCAGCGACTTCGCCGGCGAAGGCCTCGCCGGTCACCTGGCCCATGCTGCGCTTCTTGTCCACCAGCGCCTTGGCGACCGGCTCGCCGAGGACGCGTTCGAGCGCCTCGCGGAAAAGCTCGGCGCGTTTCTCGCCGCCGGGATCGGGCGAGACCACCGCGACCGCTTTGCCTTCGAGATGCGGCGCCAAAGCGCGGGCGAAAAGCGCATGCAGGTCGAGATGTTCGGTCACGCGCCGGAAGGCGTTCTGGAACGCCGCCAGATCATGGGCGGCGACGGTGACGAAACAATCGCAGCCGACCGCCTCGAACATCTGGGCGAGATAGCGCGTCGTGACCGGATCGCGCGGCTTGGTCTGGCGCTCCTTGCGGCCATAACAAAGATAGGGCGCGACAACCGTGACCCGGGCGGCCGCCGATTGCTTGAGCGCCCCGATGAAGAACAGCAGCTTGCAAAGTTTGTCGTTGACGCTCTCCTCGCCGGAGGAGGCGAGATCGGCGAAGACATGGACATCGCGGTTGCGGACGCCGGCGAGCGGCCTGATCTTGTGCTCGCCGTCCTCGAAGCGGCGCTCCTCATGCGCGGAAACGACCGTTCCGAGCCGATGCGCGACCTTTTCGGCCAGTTCGGCCATACGGCCCAAGGCGAAGATCACGGGCTCGTCCGCGCGCTTCGCGGGGCGCGCCGGCCGCGCCTCGCCGCCGAGCGAGCGGCGCAACTCGCATCCGCCCAACACGCCGGCGATCCGGCCGCCGGATTCGGCGAGCGGCGTCGCCAGAAGGTCGACGACGAATTCCTCGTCCCCCGGGCCTTCGGCGGAAAATTCGGCCAGAACCGGCTCGCCCGTCGCCACCACGGTTTCGAACAATCGCCGCAGCCGCGCGGCGTGGCGAAGATCGGGCGAGGCGCTCAACGCGACGCCCGCCTCCGACAGGCCCGTCAAATGCTCAAGGCCAAGGGAAACGCGGCGCAGCAGGAAATCGCGCCCCGCCTCGTCGCGCTCGAAGACGAAGGCGTTGGCGGGCGCCGCTGCTTCCGCCCGCCTCATTTCAGGGGCGACCGAGGCGCCGCGCAACTCCTCCCAGACCGCCAGAAGGTCGGACAGGCTTTTCTGCAAGGGACGGGGCGCGAAATCGAGGCGCGCGAACAGCCGGCGCAAAGGCGGATCGACGGTGGCCAGAGTGGTCATTTATTCTTTCCTTCCCTGTCAGACGCTTTTCGCAAGACTGCCCCGCAATCGGCGGAAACGCCATGGCGTGAAATCCATATCGGCGAAATCTTTTGTCCCGCGAGCGTCGGAATTGACGTTCACCAGCGCGCCTTCACTTTTCGGCATGCGGCAAAGCACGTCGTCGGGATCGAGCCGCTCGAGACGGGACAACTGGCCGCTCGCGACCATTTCGGCGATCTGCGCCGCAAGGTCCTCTCCGCATTGCGGCAGGCGCGAAGGCGGAGCGGATTGTCGTTCTCCGGCTCGAGCAGATCGGCGACCTCGTCGGAGGCCCCGCAATTTCATGGTTGCCGACTTTCCCCGGCGCAGCCTGTCCGTTGGGCGCGCGGGGTCATCGCCGATAATGGCCGACAAGGGTCGTTTGCGCGAGAATATGCTCGCCCAGCGCATGTTCTACGTCACGACAGGCCGCATGGGGAGGCAGGTTCAGGGCCCCGACGGAAAGCGCCACCACGCGGAAACGGTAATGATGCGTCCCATGGCCATGAGGCGGACAGGGTCCGCCATAGCCCTCATCGCCGAAATCGTTGACGCCCTGTCTGAGTTTCGGCTGTCGGAGGGCGTTGCCAGCGCCTTCGGCCAGCGCGACGCAGTCGGCCGGCAGGTCGTAAACCGCCCAATGCCGCCAGACCCCGCGCGGAGCGTCGGGATCGTCGCAAAGCAGAGCGAAGCTGTGCGTCGCCGCCGGGGCGCCGCTCCACGCCAGCGGCGGCGAAAGGTTCTCGCCGTCGCAAGTGAAGCGCCTCGGAATGTCCTGGCCATTTTGAAAGGCGCTTGAGCTGAGCTTCATATTTCGCCTCCCTTTTGCGGTTTCCCCTCACATTATATGATGCTTGCCGACGACGTGGACAGCGCTCGCCTGCGCCCCTTTCTCGCCGGCCTCCTCGACGAAGCGCACTTCGTCGCCGGTTTCGAGCTTGTCGAAATCGCCGTCCACCACCGAATTGCGGTGGAAGTAAATTTCACGGCCGTCGGGCGCTTCTATGAAGCCGCAATCCTCGCCGGCCAGAAAACGAACAACCTTTCCATGGGCCGGCGCGTCATGCGCCTTCACCTCGCCGCGCAGATGGCGCATGGCGTCCTCGATCTGGCGGACGGCGGCGTCGAACGCGTCGCGTATCGCGACCAGGGCGTGCTCATGCTCGGGCGCGTCGCCATGAGATCTGTCCACGACAATATCCTTGTGGCCCGGCATGGCGACCCGCAGGGCGACCTCGAAAAGGTCGCCTTGCTGACGCCGCGCGGTCTTGCTGAGCTTCAGCCGGCAGGAGGTGATCCGGTCGCTGAACCGTTCGAGCCGTTCGACCTGTCTGGCGACCTCGGCGCGCACGGCCTCGGTCGGTTCGAAATGTTGGAAGGCGATTTCCGGAGGCGTCTGCATGGCTTTGCTCCTTATGGTAAATCCTGGGGCGAACCCAATCACGGCCCCCGCCCGTCTCCCCGAACGGCGCAGGTCCGCTCCTCAATCTGAATATTGGTTTCTCGACGGCGACATGTTAGGCGCAAACCGCTCAGTAGAACTACGGAAAATGCGTGCGGCGGTGCGCGTCGACGCCGCGCCGCGCCGCCGCCGCCTGGCCGGGCGTCTTTCCATCGGGAGGAACTTCCCATCGAACTGGACGTTCCCGACCCGGGCGCGCACCGACCTTCAAGGACGGCTCATGAATATGGACGATCGCATCGGCTCTAACGACGCTCTGCTCGTCATCGACGTTCAAAACGATTTCTGCCCCGGCGGCGCCCTGCCGATTGATGCGGGCGACGCCATCCTGCCCCGGGTCAACGCCTTGATCGACGAAGCGACGCGTTCGAACGCCCTCGTGGTCGCCTCGCGCGATTGGCATCCTCCCGGCCATGTGAGCTTTATCGAGCAGGGCGGGCCGTGGCCGCGCCATTGCGTGCAGAACGAGAGCGGCGCCGCCTTCCACCGCGACCTCAAGCTGCCCTCCTCTGCATTGATCGTCACCAAGGGCGACCGCCCGGATTTCGATCAATATTCGGCCCTCGACCGCACCGGGCTCGCCGACGAATTGAAGCGCCGGAAGGCGCAGCGGGTCTGGATCTGCGGTCTCGCGCTCGACGTCTGCGTCAAGGCGACAGCGCTCGACAGCATTGCCGCCGGATTCCCCACCCTTCTCGTAACGTCCGCGAGCGCGCCGGTGTCGCCGGAGGGCGGAGCCGCCGCGCTCGACGAACTGGCGCGGGCGGGCGTTCAGTTCGTGGCCTGAGCGGCTTCCGACGCCGTCTTCGCCTCGAAAGCCGCCGCGACGGCGTCCCCGACCCGCTCCAGCCAAACGAATTCAAGGTTTTTCCGCGCGTCTTCGGGAATATCGTCATAGTCCCGACGGTTGCGCGCCGGGAGCATCACCCTTTTGAGCCCAGCGCGTGCGGCGGCGGTCACTTTTTCCTTTATTCCACCCACCGGCAGGACCAGGCCGCGCAGGGAAATTTCACCGGTCATCGCGGTGTCGCTGCGCACCATGCGGTCGCTGAGCAGCGACACCAGCGCGATGAACATGGCGACGCCCGCGCTGGGGCCGTCCTTCGGCGTCGCGCCCGCCGGCACATGGATATGGATGTCGCTTTTTTCGAAAATATCGGGCGGAACCCCGAAGGACGCCGCCTGGCTCCGGACCAGGGTCATTGCGGCCTGGGCGCTCTCGCGCATCACTTCGCCAAGCTGGCCGGTGAGGATCAGCCCGCCCTTGCCCGGCGCGCGCGCCGCCTCGATGAACAATATGTCGCCGCCGACCGGCGTCCAGGCGAGGCCGGTCGCGACGCCCGGCACGCTGGTCCGCATCGCCGTCTCGTTCTCGAAAAGGGCCGGGCCCAGGATCGCCGGCAGATCGTCGGCGGAAATATCGACACGGTCGGCGCTGCCTTCGGCGATCCTCATCGCGGCGTGGCGCAGCGCTCGGCCGATCTCGCGCTCCAGCCCGCGTACGCCGGCTTCGCGCGTATAATCGTGGATGACGCGCTTCAGCGCCTCGTCCTCGACGCTGGCCTGCTCAAGCTTCAGGCCATTGGCCGCGAGCTGGCGGGCCACGAGATAGCGCCGCGCGATCTCGAATTTCTCGTCCTCGGTATAGCCGGCCAGGGTGATGATCTCCATACGGTCGCGCAGCGGAGCGGGAATAGAGTCGAGCATATTGGCGGTGGCGATGAACACGACGTGCGACAGGTCGAAGGGCAGGCCCAGGTAATTGTCGCGGAAAGAAAAATTCTGCTCGGGATCGAGCACTTCGAGCATGGCCGCCGCCGGGTCGCCCTGGATGCCGGCGCCCATCTTGTCGATCTCGTCAAGCATCATCACGCAATCGCGCGACCCGGCCTTGCGGATCGCCTGGATGATATTGCCCGGCATCGCCCCGACATAGGTGCGGCGGTGGCCGCGAATTTCAGCCTCGTCGTGGACGCCGCCCAGGCTCACCCGCACGAAAGCGCGGCCGAGCGCCCGCGCGATCGACTGGCCCAGCGAGGTCTTGCCGACGCCCGGCGGCCCGGCGAAGCAAAGGATCGGCGCCTTGCCGCCGGGAGCGAGCTTGCGCACGGCGAGATATTCGACGATGCGCTGCTTGATTTTTTTCAGCCCGAAATGATCGGCGTCGAGGATGCGGCGCGCCTCGGCGATGTCGATCGGCTTGGGTTCGGGCAAGGCCCAGGGCAGTTCGGTCAGCCAGTCGAGAAAAGTTCGCAGCGGCCCGGCCTCGGCCGCGCCCTCCGGCATGCGCTGGTAGCGCGCCAGCTCCTTGCGCGCCTGGTCCTCGACCTCCGGCGGCATGCCGGCCTTGGCGATCTTCTCGCCGATCTCGCGCGCTTCCTCGCCGCGCGTGTCGCCTTCGCCGAGCTGGCGCTGAATCGCCGCCATCTGCTCGCGCAGGATCGCCTCGCGCTGGCGCTCGTCGAAGGCCGCCTTGGTCTGCTGGCCGATTTCATGGGTGAGCCGCAGCACATGCAACCGCTCGTCGAGCAGTTTGGTCACCTTGTCGACGCGCGCGGCGATGTCGAAGGTTTCCAAAAGTTCCTGGCGGGCGTCGGCGCTGATGTCGAGATACATGGCGACCATGTCGGCCAGCGCGCCGGGCGTTGGAACCGCCTCCACAGCCTCGATCAGCTCTTTCGGCGTCTGTGGCGCCAGGCGGAAGGCTTCGAGCGCCTCCTGCTGCAGGAAGCGGAACCGCGCCTCGGTTTCGGGCGTGAGCGTTTCGGGGTCGGTAAAGCGTTCGACACGCGCGACGATGACCGGGCGCTCCGTCACGAAGTCGGTGGTCCGGAAGCGCTGCTCGCCCTGCAGGACGATATGATGCGACCCGTCGGGAGCGGTCATGTAGCGCAGAATGCTGGCGACGGTTCCGGTGCGGTGCAGGTCGAGCGCGGTCGGCTCGGCCAACATGGGGTCGCGCTGCATCAGCAGGCCGACCTGACGCTCCTCGCGCACCGCCTGCTGCGCCGCCGCGATCGAAACCTCGCGCCCGATGACGATCGGCATGATCGCGCCCGGCATCAGGACGACGTCGCGCACCGGCAGGACGATCAATTCTTCGGGCTTCGCCGCGTCCGATTCGCCGGACTTCGATCCGGCTTCGGCGGCGGCCCCGTTCGGCTCGGAGTCGGCGGCCATTTTCTGCCTCCTCAAACGGACTTGCGCAGGTTGACGATCAGACAGCCGTCGCGAACGGCGCGGCCGACGGCGCCATAACGGCCGGCGGGCAAGGGGATGCGCCGTTCGAATGCGCCGCGCGGCAGCTCCAGGCGATGAACGAACGCCGCGCGCAAATGCGGCGGGAAGCCGCGCCGGCCGCGCACGACAAGCGCGTCGTCTTCGATCGCCGCCTCGACGTCCTCGTCGCGAACGCCGGGCAAGGCGACCGAAACCAGCACTTCGGCATCGGTTTCGAAAATATCGACCGCGGGCTCCCAGGTCGCGCTTCGCGTCGTCCGCCGCGCGGGCGGCGCCTCACGCAATCGTTCGGCGCGCGAAAAAATGGCCATCGCCTCCGACCACATCCAGTTCATCCGGTCGTCAGTCGTCATGGACGCGCCCTCCATCGGGCCGATTATTGCCGAAGGTGGAAAAAGGTCCAGATGCAAAATTATGGAGGGGTCGCGGAGGCGGCACCACGGCCGCTGGCCAGGCGGGCGCGGAGTGCCTCCGCCTCGGCCGCCAGCCGCGGCGACGCCACAACCGGAAACGGGGTGGGCGCGGGGGCGAGGATGCGGCGCTCGGCCGGCAACGCGGCGATGGCTTTTTTTGCCGCAGCCTGCAGGACAGAAAGGTCCGCCGGCGGCGCGATCCGCCTGCCGCCGCGCATGACCGGCTCCAGCAGCGGCGTTCCCGGCAGACTTTCGTCGGCGCGAGCGATGACGTCGCCGATCGCCGTTCCGCCGGCGCCGCGACGAAAAACCTGCTTCTGGCCGGGTAAAGTCATCTTTCCTGGCGAGAGCTTCATGCGCCCAGCGCCGCCATATTCCGTGAGTTTGTAGGAAATATCGAGCGAAGGCGCGTCCCCCGAAACGCTCATCTCGGTTCCGATCCCGAAAATATCGATCGGCGCGCCGTCTTTGACCAGGGCGTCGATCTTCGTCTCGTCGAGGCCGCCGCTGGCGACGATCTTCATGTCTTGCAGGCCTGCGGCGTCCAGCAGCCCGCGCGCCGATCGCGACAGGCCGAGCAGGTCGCCGGAATCGAGCCGGACGCCCATCGGCCGGCGGTCGGGCCCCAACTGGCGGGCCACGCGAATCGCGTTGCGCACGCCCTGAAGCGTGTCGTAGGTGTCCACCAGCAGAACCGTTCGCGGAAACAGCTCCGCGAAAGCGGCGAAAGCCTCCGCCTCGCTGGAAAAAGCCTCGACAAAACTGTGGGCCATGGTTCCGGCGAGGGGAAGATTGTAGCGCGCGCCGGCGGCGAGCAGCGAGGTCGCCTCGACCCCGGCGACGGCGAAGGCGCGGGCGCCGCGAACGGCGGCGTCGGCCCCTTGAGCCCTACGCGCGCCGAAATCCACCACCTGCCGCCCGCCGGCCGCCGTCACCACGCGCCAGGCTTTCGACGCCAGCATGGTCTGCAGGCCGATGCGGTTGAGGATCAGGGTCTCCAGCGCCTGCGCCTGGCCGATCGGCGCGCGGACTTCCAGAATCGGCTCATCTGCGAAGAACGGCGTCCCCTCGGGCAGCGCGAAAATGTCGCCGGAGAAGCGAAACCGGCGAAGATTTTCAAGAAAATCATCGGGAAAACGCTTCAGCCCGCGAAGATAGAGAATATCCTCCGGAGAGAAATGAAAATGTTCGATTTCATCGAGGACTTCTTCGAGTCCGCAAGCGATCAGAAAATTGCGCTCTGGCGGGAGCTTGCGGACAAAAAGGCTGAAAACCGCCTCTGCCTCCATGCCCAGCGCGGCATAGGCCCGCATCATCGTCAATTCGTAGAGGTCGGCAAAAAGGCCGCCGCCTTCGCGGGACGGTCGCGGGTCTGGCGCGCGCATGTCGGAACCTCGGTCGAAGGCCAGAGTGTGAAGGCTTTTGCCTGCCACTGCAATGTGTGGGACGCCACGGCCGCCCTGACGGCGGTCTTGACGGCTCGTCCTTCAAGAATCATTCCACCTTTTCGCCGGGATAGACGCCCCATAGCTCGGTCTGGACCAGATATCCGTTATAGCCGTCGATCTTCACCCGACACCATTTTCCGTCGCAGGATTTCACGCTGACGATTACGCCCGGCGCGAGATTGGCGACCGGCTTTGCGTCTTTTTCCGGATCGGCGCGCAACGGAAAGGGCGGGGCGTCCTTCTTCCACGGCGCCACCAGTGCGGTGCGCTTGCCCGACAGCAGCGAATGGAAGACCCAGCCGTCGGCGCCCTCCGAATCGCGGATTCGCCGCCAGGTGTCGAATTCGGCGGTGACCTCCACCGGGAGGCCCGCGCGCTGGTAGATCCACTTGGTGGCGTGGTCCTTCGAGGGACCTTCGCGCAGATTGACATGATCCGACTTTAGACTGACGTATCTCGGCAAGGGCAGGCCGCTCACTTGGCCCCTGGCCTGCTGAGCCCGCGCCGTATCGCCATATGCAAGCGCGATCGCGGCGGCGATGAAGGCGGCTAAGGCCTGCGAACGGGGCGATGCGAGGCCGGAACAGCTCGGAATTGGGCGCGTCGGGTTCGCCATGTCGCCGTCTTTCCCTTCTCGCGGCGCCCGACCGGCCGCCGAGGCGGGCGGCGGATCGCCGTTCTTGTTTTTGCCAAGGCATCTGCTAGGAAGCAGATGCGGTGGCGCGGGGCGGAATGATTGTCTCGAACTTTCTCGCCCGGCCATCGTTAATGACAGGTTTAGGCCGGCGCCTCGGCGCGCATTGACGCCGACGGCGCGGGGAGAAACGGGATTTCCATGGGCAAAACCGCGCCGCTCGTCATTGTCACCCGCAAACTTCCCGAACCGGTCGAGGCGCGTATGCGCGAATTGTTCGACGTCCGCTTCAACGAGACCGACAAGCCGATGACTTCAGGCGAGCTGGTCGAGGCGATTCGCACGGCGGATGTTCTCGTCCCGACCATCACCGACCGGATCGACGCCCATCTCATCGCGCAGGCCGGCGAAAATCTCAAACTCATCGCCAATTTCGGCAATGGCGTCGACAATATCGACGTCACCTCGGCCTTGCGGCGCGGCATTACGGTCACCAACACCCCCGGCGTGCTGACCGAGGACACCGCCGACATGACCATGGGTCTGATCGTCGCCGTCGCGCGGCGCCTCGTGGAAGGCGTCGGCGCGCTGGTCGAGGGCCATTGGGCGGGCTGGTCGCCGACCTGGATGCTCGGACGCCGGATCACCGGCAAGCGCCTCGGCATCGTCGGCATGGGCCGGATCGGCCAGGCGCTCGCCCGCCGCGCCAAGGCGTTCGGCCTGTCGATTTCCTATCACAACCGCCGCCCGGTCGCCCCGGCGATCGAGCAAGAGCTTGGCGCGACCTTTTTCGACTCGCTCGACCAGATGCTGGCGCGCGTCGACATTGTCTCGGTCAATTGCCCGCAGACGCCGGCGACCTTTCATCTCCTGTCGGCGCGGCGCCTGAAATATCTCCATTCCGGCGCGATCATCGTCAACACCGCGCGTGGCGACATCATCGACCAGAACGCCCTGATCCGCATGCTGGAGACGGGCGAACTGGCGGGCGCCGGGCTCGACGTGTTCGAACACGAGCCGGCGATTTCGCCGCGCCTGATGAAACTCGCCCAGGAAGGCAAGGTCACGCTGCTCCCGCACATGGGCTCGGCGACGATCGAGGGCCGCATCGACATGGGCGAGAAGGTCATCATCAATGTGAAGACCTTCATGGACGGCCACCGCCCGCCGGACCGCATCCTGCCGTCGATGCTTTAATCGACGCCGGGCTCGGGCCGGCGGCGGAGCAGATCGCCGGCCGAGCGGTCCAACTCGGCGGGCGCCTTTTCCGGGCCGTCGAATCACGCGCTTCTCGCCTTGCCGGATTTTCAGCGGCGACGATCTCGTCAATCGCGTCCGAACGAACCGTTCCGGACGCGGCGAATGTTCATTTTTTCGCGCCTGGGCCTTGTCGCGCAATCGGCGCGGCCAGACAATTTCGAACCGCGCGCCTTGGGGTTTCGGCCAGTAATCCGCCCCCTTCCCCGCATGTAAGAAAAAAATAATAAACAGTTAAAACCTGCGACACGTTGTCGCTGAAACAAGGAAACGAAACCGGCGACCTTATTCGTGCTTAGGCGCAGAATGCGTCCGCATAATTGTTATAAATCTGTTAGATTCCGTTCGGCTTTACCAACGCAACACAGGCCGTAACCTAACCGGAATTTGCAAACCTGACGAAACAGCCTATATTCGACGGAGTGGAGGCGCTTCTCTTTGAGTCTCCGCTGATCGCTCTGGTCCCGCCAAGGGACCGGCGGTCCTGGAATCGAGCCCTTGGCTGGCTCGGGGCTGGCCCTGCGCCAGCCTGGCAATGAAAGAGAGTGAATGATGGACTATGGACTGCTCGCCGCGATCCTGACAGTGTTGGGCGCGGGGATGGTGGCTCAATGCCTCTGGGAAGGCTGCGAGCCGCACTGAGGCGAAGCATCGCCTTGAAAAGCGCGTCGGCCACGGATTTGCCGGCGCAGCCGAATTGGGAGGAAAAATCGCGCGACGGCTGAACGTCGCGAATGTCGTTTCCGGACGGGGCCCCCGCGATGTCGCGGGGGCCCCTTGCTTTAGGCCCATGGCCGCGCTTCCGCGCCGCGCCCTTGAAACGCCGTGGCAAAGCGCCATATCGAAGCCACGGGAGCGCTTCGGGCTCCCGAAAATCGAGAGGCGCCGGAAAGGGCTTCGACATGTCGCGACCGACCTTGATGAATTCGCCCTTCCTTCTGGGCTTCGACGAGATCGAGAAGGCGCTGGAGCGCGTGACGCGGACGGCCTCGGACGGTTATCCCCCATACAATATCGAGCGCCTGCAACGCGACGGCAACCTGCCGGAGCGCCTGAGGATCACGCTCGCTGTCGCCGGCTTCAGCCGCGACCAGCTGGCGATCACGCTGGAGGAGGGCCAGTTGGTCATCCGCGGCCGCCAGCAGGACGATCGCGAGCGCCAATTCCTCCATCGCGGCATCGCGGCGCGCCAGTTCCAGCGCGCCTTCCTTCTCGCGGAGGGGATGCAGGTTCTCGGCGCCGATCTCGCCGACGGTCTGCTGTCGGTCGATCTGGCCCGCCCCGAACCGGAGCGGATCATTAAGAATATTGATATCACACTGCGGAGCTGAACATCGGTCCGCACGCTGGGCGCGTCTCCCGAGAGAGCGCGGAAAGGGTGAAGACAATGACCAATGACTATGAAATCCAGATTGCGGGACCGCTGACCCCGGACCAGTTCGTCCATCTCGGCGAAGCCTCGATCGCCTATGTCCGTCCGATGAAATCGGAGGAGGCTCAGGCTCTGTTCCCCCAGATCGAGGGACTGCGGCCGGGCATGCAGCTGTTCGCGCTGGTGCGCGCCAATGGCGAGCCGATCGTGCTTGCCGACAGCAAGGCCGCCGCCGTCGCCAACGCCTGGGAGCACCAGCTCGACACGGTGAGCCTGCATTAACCCCTCGCCATCATCCGTCTCGCGCTGCGCGCGAGCCACCTTCTCCCCCGGCGAGCGAAGGTGGCGTCATAAGGCGTCGAGAGCGGCCGTCTTATGACGGGCTACGGCGCCGAATGAGGGCCTCACACGCAGGCCTGCGCGATCGCCTCCAGAAAAATCTCGCCAAAAGCCACGATCTTGCGGTCGCCGACACCATAAATGTCGCGCAATTCGTCGAGAGTCGCCGGGCGCCGGTCGGCCATTTCCATGAGCGTCCGGTCGGCGAAGATCATATAGGCGGCGACGCCCTGTTCCTGGGCGATCTCGCGCCGCAATTTGCGCAAAATCTCGAAGATCGGGTTTTCGCCCTGCGCCGGCGTCCCGCCGCGCGGGGCCTTCCGCGCCCTGTCGCGGCTTTTTTCGCGCGGCGCGTCGGCGCGCAGCATAAAAATCTCGTGTCCGCGCAGGATCGCCTCGCCCTTTTCGGTCAAAGCGAAGCCGCCATGCTCCGCGCTGGCCGTGCGCAAAGCCCCGGCGGCGAAGAGTTGCCGGAAGGTCGAGGCCCATTCCTGCTTGTTGCATTCGGCGCCAACCCCGAAGGTCTTGAGACCGTCGTGTCCGTTGCGGCGCAGGGCGTCGCTGTCCGCGCCGATCAGCAGATCGGCAAGATAGTTCAGGCCGAAACGCTGGCCGGTGCGAAAGACGGCTGAAAGCGCCTTCCGCGCCTCGATCGAGCCGTCGCGGACCAGAATCTCCCCGCGGCAGACGTCGCAGGCGCCGCAGGGCGGGGCCTGTTCGTTGAAATGGCCGAGAAGAATCTGGCGCCGGCAGGCGGCCGCCTCGCAGAGAGCGGCCAGCGCCGAAAGCCGCTGATGCTCGAAGCGGCGGCGCTCGTCGGAAATGTCCTTTTCGTCAATCTGCCGACGCCGCAAAGCCATGTCCTCCAGGCCATAGAGCGTCAGGGTGTCGGCGGGCAGGCCATCGCGCCCGGCGCGGCCGATTTCCTGATAATAGGCTTCAATGCTCGAGGGCATGTCGGCATGGGCGACGAAACGCACGTCCGGCTTGTTGACCCCCATGCCGAAGGCGACGGTCGCGAAGGCGATGACGCCGTCCTCGCGCAGAAAGCGGTCCTGATTGGCGTTGCGCCGCCCCTGGTCGAGACCTGCGTGATAAGCCACGGTCTCGAACGCCTGTTCGGCGAAAAAATCGGCGAGCCGCTCGGCCCCGGCGCGCGTGGCGCAATAGACGATCCCGCTTTGCCCCCGTCGCGCGCTCAGAAAACGCTGTAATTGTTTGCGCGGCTGGTCCTTGGCGGCGAATTTCAGCGAAATATTGGGCCGGTCGAAAGAATGAACGAAAATTTGTGGCCAGGCGCCGAACAGTCTTTCGCCGATTTCGGCGCGCGTGGCGGAATCGGCGGTGGCGGTGAAGGCGACCGCCTGAACCGCGCCGATCCTTTCCACGCTTTCGCGGATCAGCCGATATTCGGGCCGGAAATCATGGCCCCATTCGCAGATGCAATGAGCCTCGTCCACCGCGACGCGGCGCACATTTGCGCGCGAAAGGGCCTCTGTCAGGCCGTCGAGCGCCAGCCGCTCGGGCGAAATGTAAAGCAGTTTGAGCGCGCCGGCGCGGATGTCGCGCCAGATTTGCCCGGCTTCCGCCTCTCCAGTCATGGAATTGAGCGTGGCGGCGGGAACGCCGAGGGCTCGCATTTGGCCCACCTGGTCGCGCATCAGAGCAATGAGCGGCGAGACCACCAGGGTCAGACCGTCGTCAAGCAGCGCGGGCAACTGGTAGCACAGGCTCTTGCCCGAACCGGTCGGCATCACCGCCAGCACCGGCCCGCCGCAAAGAATGGCGCCGACGATCTCCTCCTGACCTGGCCGGAAATCCTCGAAGCCAAAGACTTTTTTCAAAATTATCTTTGCTTGGGCCAAATCCGTCATGACGCCTCCGCGCGCGAAAGGGGCGAAACAACGCCGCAGGCCACCCCGAAAATATCGGCGCGGCCATGGAGGTCGTCGAACAAGGCGGCGTCGGCCCCGGTCAACCAGATCTGGCCGCCGAGGAGGCCGAGCGCGTCGAACAGGGCGCGGCGGCGGCGTGGATCGAAATGGGCGGCGATCTCGTCGAGCAGGACGAGCGGCGCGATTCCGCTCATCGCGGCGACCAGTTTCGCGTGAGCGAGCGCCAGTCCGACCAGCAGCGCCTTCTGCTCGCCGGTCGAGGCGCGACGGGCCTCGCACTGCTTGGGGCCGTGGCGCACAACCAGGTCGCTGGCCTGCGGCCCGATCAGCGTCCTTCCGGCGGCGGCGTCGCGCGCGCGATTGTCGCGCAACAGGGCGCGGAAATTGTCTTCGGCTTCGAGCGCGGGGCGCCCGGCGACGAGGGCGTCTATTTCGCCTTCCAACGCGATATCGGCCCAGGGAAAGGGCGAGTCCTCGTCGCGCCCCGCCGCGATCAGCGCGGCGAGCCTTTCCACCGTCTCGCGCCGGGCGGCGGCGACGGCGACGCCGAGTTCGGCGATTTCGCGCTCGGCGGCGTCAAGCCAGATCCTCTCGCCGCGCCGCTCTTCGAGCAGGCGGTTGCGGTTGCGGAGCGCCCGCTCCAGCGCGCCGACCCGCGCGCCGTGCTCGCTGTCCACCGCCAGCACCAGCCGGTCGAGGAAGCGGCGCCGCTCCCCGGCGGGTCCGGTGAAAAGCCCGTCCATGGCGGGGGTGAGCCAGACAATGCGGACATGGTCGGCGAAGGCGCGGGAGGAGGCGACAGGCTCGCGGTCGATGCGGAATTTTTTCTGGACGCCGTCCGGCGCGGCTTCGACGCCGGTCCCCAGTTGCAGCGGGCCGCCCGCCTCGCCGGTCAGCTCCAAGGATATGGCGTAGCCGCCGCCGCCGCCTTCGCGGGCCAGATCGGCGTTTTCAGCGCGCCGCAGGCCCCGCCCGGGGGTGAAAAGAGAGATCGCTTCGAGCAGATTGGTCTTGCCCGCGCCGTTTTCGCCCGAGAGCGCCGCGATCGGGCTCGAAACCCGCAAATCGAGCGCGCCGTAGGAACGGAAATCCATCAGCGACACCCGGCGGATCATAGGCGCGCGAAGGCTGGAATCGCCGGCGAGGTGAATCATGGGCCGCTTTTAGCGCCAGCGGCGCGGCGCGGCCAGAGGCGGACGCCTTCACGGCGCAGCTTCGTCCCCGAAACCGCGAAAAATCAGCTTCGGGGCTTGATCGCGGCGCGCAAATTTGGCATAGGACCGGCTCCGATTTCCGGCTGAGGGAGAACCCCGGCCAATTGTTTCCGGGGTAGAACATGAAAGTCCGCAACTCTCTCAAGTCCCTGCGCGCGCGTCACCGCGACAATCAGTTGGTCCGCCGCAAGGGCCGCGTCTATATCATCAACAAGACGCAGAAGCGCTACAAGGCCCGCCAGGGCTGAAAAGTCGCGGCGCTCGACGCCAGAATATGCAACCCCGGCGCCTCCGCCGGGGTTTTGTTTTGCCATGACCGACGACCCTTTCGATCTCCAGCGTTTCGTCGCCGCCCAGGACGGCGTCTATCGGCAGGCCTGCGCGGAATTGCGCGGCGGGCGAAAGCGCAGCCATTGGATGTGGTTCGTCTTTCCCCAGATTGCCGGCCTCGGCTTCAGCCCCATCGCCCAATTCTACGCGCTGTCTTCGCTCGACGAGGCCCGCGCCTTTCTCGCCCATCCCGTGCTGGGGCCCCGCCTGCGGGAATGCGCGGATCTGGTGAACCGCATCGAAGGCAGGAGCCTTTACGATATTTTCGGCGATCCCGACGAGATGAAGTTTCGATCGTCGATGACCTTGTTCGAGCGCGCCGCGCCCGAGGAGCCGCTTTTTGCGCGCGCGCTCGAAAAATTCTGCGGCGGCGTCCGCGATCCGCTCACGCTGGAGAAACTCAGGGGTTGAGAGGCCATTGGCGGCGGCGCGAAAAAGAGCTTTAATCGTGGCATGTCGGTGCGTCCGCTTCTGTTTTTCCCCGTTGTCGCGGCTCTCGTTTTGGCGGCGCCCTGCCGCGCCGCCTCTGGCGATCGGCCGCCGGCCGCCGCCCAGACGCGGACAAAAATCCTCGACAAGATGTTCAAGGAACTTGGCGAGGCGCCCGACGCCAAAGCGGCCGCGCCGATCCGCGCCATCATCGAGAAACTATGGAGCCGGTCGGGCTCGCCGACCGCCGATCTGCTGATGGCGCGCGCGGAAAGCCTGCTCAAGGCCGATATGCCGGCGCAGGCGGGGGCTTTGCTCGACGAGGTCGTCAAGCTCTACCCAGACTGGACGCTCGGCTGGCGCCTGCGGGCGCAATCGGCCCTGATGCAGGGCGACAGCGAGGGCGCCATGCTCGATCTCGATCACGCCTTGAGCGTCGACCCGCGCAATTTCGAGATCATGGCCGATCTCGCCCATCTGATGCGCGCCGCCGGCCGCGACGCGCCGGCGCTGGAGCTTTTGCGCCGAGCCCTGAGCTTCGATCCCCGCAACGACGAGTTGCGGCGCGAGGCGGGCGAGTTGCAGCGCCAGATCGACGGACGGAAAATCTGACCCGGGCGAAACGATTCAGGCGCGCGACCTGGCCGTCCCGCGCCGCGCCGGCCCGACGCGCGATTCGACCGCGCGCTTGAGTTCAGGCCGCAGCCCGACAGCAAAAAGCAGTTCGCACAGGACGAAAAGCGGGCCGATCGCCAAGCCGATGAGGTCGTCGGCAAAGGCCGGTTTGCGGCCTTCCCAGGCATGGCCGATGAACTGGATGATCCAGCCGGCGACAAAGGTGCTGGAGCCCGCCAGCAGCCATTCGCGCGTCGGCAGCGCCCCGGCCCATGCGCCCAGGATCGCCGCCAGCAGAAGCGGAAACGCCATGAGGGCGCCGAGGACGACATCGAGCTTCAGATAATAGGCGGCGGCGACCGCGGCGATCGCCAGCGCCGGGGTGAGAGAAACGCCCCCGGCCAGCAACGCCGGGCGCCCGAGCAAGACGGCCACGGCCACGACGATTAGGGGAATGCCAACGAAATGGGTGGCGATATTGCGCGGGTCGCGGTGATAGGCCGCATAGTGCGACAGAACGTCCACAAGCGATCTCATGCGCGCCTCCCGCTCCAGGGCCGGACGACGATTGCCGCCGCTTCGTCAACCTTTGGCGCGCGCGCCCGGTTCCTTCACGCTGAAAAGACATTTCGCGGGCCGGTCGCGTTCTTCGCGCCTCGCATCGGCGATCGGCGCGGAGCGCCATCGCGGCAAGGCGGCGTCTGCGCTCCCGCAATTGACCCGGAAATGAATCAAACCAATTATCGTTCGACGCGTTATGCGAGAGAAACCGCGTCCACCCAAAAAAGCAACGACGCGGCGGGAGGAAAGACATGTGTCATTTTTTCGCCAGCCAGCATCCCGACAGCTACGCCTTCGAGACGCGGTCGATCCGGCTCAACGGCCAATCGACCAGCATCAGGCTGGAAAAGATTTTCTGGCGGATCCTCGAACAGATCGCCAGCCGGCAGGGTCTGAGCGTGCCGCGCTTCATTTCCACGCTGCATGGCGAAGTGCTCAATCTTTGGGGCGAGGTCGCCAATTTCACCTCGCATTTGCGCTGCATCTGCCTCGTCGCGCTCGAAACCGGGCCCGAGGCGGCGGAGATCGACGACCGGCGGGTGGCCTGACAAATTTTGACGATTCGTAACAGCCGGATACCACCCGCCCGCCTTCAGCCTCGCTAATCTGTCCTTCGCGTTGATCGCCGCCAAGGGGCGGCCTTGCCGACGGGAACGGAGCAAGATGGCGAAGGCGATACACACGATGATCCGCGTTCTCGACGAACAGCGGGCGGTGGAATTCTATGACAAGGCGTTCGGGCTGAAACCTTCCAGCCGCCTCGATTTCCCCACGTTCACCCTCATCTATCTGCGCAACCCGGAAGCCGATTTCGAGATCGAGCTCACGGTCAACAAGGACCGCGCGGAGCCCTATTCGCACGGGGAAGGCTATGGCCACATCGCCTTCGTGGTGGACGATCTCGCCGCCGAACACGCGCGCTTCCAGACGCTCGGCCTCAACCCGCTCGACATCAAGGAATTCAAGCCGGACGGCCATCTGATCGCCCGGTTTTTCTTCGTGCAGGACCCGGACGGGTACAAGATCGAAGTCCTGGAGCGGCATGGTCATTACCAGTGAATTTGCGGGCGTTGTCGCCCGCGACGTCGAGAAGCCCGAAAAGGGCCGCCGCGAAACGACCGAAACATCGGAATGGAGGAAGCAAGATGCTTGAACGTCATGGGGCGCACTGCGCGCCTCAATCGCCGGGCCGCCGGCTGTTTTTGCGGCGCTCGTCGGAAATGGCCTTCGCGGCGGCGGTCGCCATCGGCTCGGGGGGCGCGCTGATCAACGCCACCGAAGCCTGGGGGCTCGAGGTCAAGGGCTTGAAGCCCGAGACCATGAAGACCCTGATCCTGATGTCGCGCGACATTTATCCGCACGACCGCATCCCCGACCGCAACTACGCCATCGCCGCCAAGCCCTTCGACGAAAAGGCCGCCGCCGATCCCAAGCAGAAGGCGATGTTCGAGAACGGCGTCGCGGAGTTGGACATGCTCGCCGGTCCCGGCGGCTATGTCGGCCTCGGCTGGGAGGCGGACCGCGTCGCCGTGCTGCACAAGATTTCCGATACGCCGATGTTCGAGGCTGTGCGCTCGACCCTTGTGGTCTCGCTCTACAACCAGAAGGAGATCTGGCCGATCTTTGGCTATGAGGGCGAGTCCTTTTCCAAGGGCGGCTATATTCATCGCGGTTTCAACGACCTCGATTGGTTGTGAACGGGCGGGATCGAGGAGAAAACCATGGCTGCGAAATTCGACTTCAACGATGACAACGTCGTCGTCATCATCGGTTCGGGCGCCGGCGGCGGCACGGTTGGCAACGAACTCGCCCAGAAAGGCGTCAATGTCGTCGTGCTGGAAGCGGGAAAGCGCTACGACATCACCGATTTCATCAACGACGAATGGGCGAGCTTCGCCCAGCTTGCCTGGACCGACGCGCGCACGACCTCGGGCACCTGGCGGGTGGCGAAGAATTTCCCCAATCTGCCCGCCTGGATCGTCAAGGCGGTCGGCGGAACCAGCATCCATTGGGCGGGCGCGTCGCTGCGCCTCCAGGCGCATGAACTCAAGGCATTGACGACCTATGGACATGTCGCCGGCGCCAATCTGCTCGACTGGCCGCTGACTCTCGAAGAACTCGAGCCCTATTACGCCCGCGCCGAGGACAAAATGGGCGTGACCCGCACCAATGGCATCCCCGGACTTCCCGGCAACAATAACTTCAAGGTGTTCCACGCCGGCGCGGAAAAGATCGGCTACAAGGACTGCGACACCGGCCACATGGCGATCAATTCGCAGCCGCGCGACGACCGCAACGCCTGTCAGCAGACAGGCTTCTGCTTCCAGGGCTGTAAATGGGGCGCCAAATGGTCGACGCTGTACACCGAAATCCCCAAGGGCGAGAAAACCGGCCATATGGAGGTGCGCTCGGAATCCCGAGTGCTGCGCATCGAGCATGACGACGATGGCAAGGTGAAGGCGGTGGTTTACGTTGACAAGGACGGAAACCACCAGCGGCAGAAGGCGCGCGTCGTCTGCGTCGCCGGCAATTCGATCGAAAGCCCGCGGATCCTGCTCAATTCAGCCTCCTCGAAATTCCCCGACGGCCTCGCCAATTCTTCCGGTCAGGTCGGGCGCAATTACATGCGCCACACCACCGGTTCGGTCTATGCCGTGTTCGAGAAGCCGGTCCACATGTATCGCGGCACCACCATGGCCGGCGTCATCCGCGACGAGGCGCGCCACGACCCGAGCCGCGGCTTTGTCGGCGGCTACGAGTTCGAGACGCTCTCTCTCGGCATACCGTTCATGGCCGCCTTCCTCGATCCGGGCGCCTGGGGCCGGTCCTTCACCAGCGCCATGGACGATTATCCCAACATGGCCGGCCTGTGGATCGTCGGCGAGGACATGCCGCAGGAAACCAACCGGGTCACGCTCAGTGCGACGGTCAAGGACGCTTTCGGCCTGCCCGTCGCCGACGTCCATTTCGACGATCATCCGAACGACGTGGCGATGCGCAACCACGCCTACGCCCAGGGGACGAGGCTCTATGACGCGGTCGGCGCGATCCGCACCTTGCCGACGCCGCCCTATCCCTCGACCCATAATCTCGGCACCAACCGGATGAGCGAGAAGCCGCGCGACGGCGTGGTCAACAAATGGGGACAGTCGCACGACATCAAGAATCTGTTCGTTTCCGACGGCAGCCAGTTCACCACCGGCGGCGCGGAAAACCCGACCTTGACCATCGTGACCCTGGCGATCCGCCAAGCCGAATATATCGCTTCGCAGATGACGGCGCGCGCAATCTGATCTCCCCGGATTGCGAAGCCTACTAAGCGCGGCGGGGCCAATCCGCCGCGCTTTTTTCACGACTCACACCGCGACGCTGTGGCGCGCGGCGCGGGCGGGCAGATAGGCGTCGAAGGCCGAGGCCACGAGACGCATGAAGGGGCGTCCCGCCTCGGTGATCGAGACGCGCCGCCCCTCCTGGGTCGCAACGCCCTCCCTGGACAGCTGCGCCAACTGGTCCTGCGCGCCGTCGAGCGCAGCGGCGTCGCCCAGCATTTTTTCGGCGATTACGCCGTAATCGACCGAGAAATCGCACATCAGCCGCTCGATCACCGCCGCGCGGGCAAGATCGTCGCGGGTGAAGGCGACGCCCTTCACGATGGCGAAACGGTCGGATTCGACGGCCCGGCGCCAAGTGGCGACGTCGGCCGTGTTCTGGACATAGCCCTGCGGCAACCGGCCGATGGAGGACGCGCCGAAGGGCAGCAGCGCGTCCGCCTGATCCACCGTGTAACCCTGGAAATTGCGCCGCAGCCTGCCCTCGCGCTGGGCGATGGCCATCGGATCGTCGGGAAGCGCGAAATGGTCGAGGCCGATGGCGTCATAGCCCTGCCCGATGAGGGCCTTCCGCGCCGTCGCCGCCTGATTCAGGCGGGCCGCCGCCCCCGGCAGGGCCGCTGCGTCGATCAATTGTTGCCGCTTGGCGAACCACGGCGCATGGGCGTAGCCGAACAGGGCGAAGCGGGTCGGCCGGAGCGAAGCCGCAAGCTCGGCGCTGCGGACGACGTCTTCCTCGCTTTGATGGGGCAGTCCGTACATCAGGTCGAGGTTAATGGCGCGGAAGCCGGAGCCCCGCAGGACCTTCACGGCGCGCTCGACCACCTCGAACGGCTGGACGCGGCCGATGGCCTTCTGGACATGCGCGTTGAGATCCTGCACGCCCAGGCTCACGCGGTTGAAGCCCGCCGCGGCGAGGCCGCGGGCGAGCTTCTCGTCGACATGGCGCGGGTCAAGCTCGATGGAGATTTCGGCGTCTGGCGCAAAATCGAAATGGCGGCGCAGGGCGTCGGTCAGTTCCCTCAACCGCGCGGGGCCGAGCAGGCCGGGCGTGCCGCCGCCCCAATGGACATGGATGACCTTGCGCGCGGGCGAACGCCTGCCGACGAGGTCGATCTCGCGCAAAAGGGTCTCGGCATAGGCGTCGAGCGGCTCCTGCCGTTTCGTCGCGCGGGTGTGGCAGCCGCAATAGGCGCACAGCTCGCGGCAATAGGGCACATGAAGATAAAGCGACAGGCGCGTCTCGGCCGGCAGCTCGGCGAGCCAGGCGGCGTAGAGCTCCGGCCCGACGGCCTCGGAAAAATGGGGCGCGGTCGGATAGCTGGTGTATCGCGGCACCGCCTTTTCGGCGAGGACCAGATGTGACGAAAGTGCGCTCATGGGGCCTTCTGACACGTATAAGAACCGGCTACTTTGACGCCGATCAAGTTCCGAGGTTTTGATGTCTTTCGCGCCCTCCCACCATCCGCCGGTCGCCCATGGCAAGATCGGCGTGCTGCTCGTCAATCTCGGCACCCCGGAGGGGACGGGCTATTGGCCGATGCGCCGCTATCTTGCCGAATTTCTGTCCGACCGCCGGGTGATCGAGACGCCGCGCCCGTTCTGGCTGCCTTTGCTGCATCTGGTCATTCTGATGACTCGGCCCGCGCGAAAAGGCAAGGATTATGCGGCGATCTGGAACAGGGAGCGCAATGAAGGGCCGCTGAAAACCGTGACCCGGTCCCAGGCCGAAAAGCTCGCGCAAAAAATCGCCTCGGGCGAATTCGGGCCGGCGGGAGAAAAAATCGTGGTGGACTGGGCCATGCGCTATGGCTTGCCGTCCATGGCCTCGCGCATCGCCGCGCTCCAGGTCCAGGGCTGCGACCGGCTTCTGGTCGTCCCGCTTTATCCGCAATATTGCGCCGCCACCAGCGCCACGGTCGCCGACCGCGCCTTCGACGCCCTGAAGGCAATGCGCTGGCAGCCGGCCCTGCGGATCGCCGCGCCCTTTTACGACCGCCCGACGTATATCGGGGCGGTCGCGGCCGCGCTGCGACAGGGATTGAAGCGCCTCGATTTCACGCCGGACAGGATCGTCGTGTCCTGGCACGGGATTCCGCGGGACTATTTCGACAAGGGCGATCCCTATTATTGCCATTGCGCCAAGACCACCCGGCTGCTCGGCGATGCGACCGGCTTGAGCGAAAAACTGCTGATGACCTTCCAGTCGCGCTTCGGGCCCAAGGAATGGCTCAAGCCCTATACGATCGAGACGATCAAGGACCTGCCGGCCAAGGGGGTGAAGAAAATCGCGGTGATCGCGCCGGGCTTTTTCGCCGATTGCCTGGAAACCCTGGAGGAGCTGGGCGTAGAAAACCGCCGCGCCTTTCTCGAAGCCGGCGGCGAGGATTTCGCCCTCCTGCCCTGTCTCAACGACAGCGCGGGCGGGATGGACGCGATTGCCGATGTGGTCCGGACGGAGCTTGCGGGATGGATATGAGCGCCTTTTGCCTGGTGCAGACGACGATCGACGACGAAAAACGCGCCGAGGAGATGGCCAAAACTCTGGTCGAGAAAAAACTCGCCGCCTGCGTCCAGATCGCGACGGTGACCAGCCATTACGTCTGGAAGGGCGCGCCGGCGCGGGAGAAGGAATTCTTGCTCTCGGCCAAGGCGCGGAAGACGGACTTTTCCGCCATCGCCGCCGCGATCCGGTCGATGCACAGCTATGAAACGCCGGAAATCGTCGCGCTGCCGATCCTGACCGGCGACGCCGCCTATCTCGAATGGGCGTTCCAGGCGACGGAGCGGGGGGGAGGCTGAAAGTGGGAGATGCTTTTTTGGAGCGCTATTCCGCTTTCGGCTCGAAACGGTCATAGGCGGCGGACTCGGATAGCGTTCAAATATGGAAAACCGCGTAGGGCCCACCCCGCGACGCTGCGACCAAGCCGGATTGTTGACAACTAATGGGTTCCAAACCCCGGCGATTGCATCCGTTTCGTGCAGCCTATATTGTGTACGACGTGTAAATTTCCAATAGGATAAAAAATTATGAAGCATAGACGAATCGCCCCCGCGCTCGCGGCCGTTGCAGCGGTGTATTATCTATCCGGCGGAGTAGCGGATGCGCAAACATCAGAAGTGCTGCATGAAATTACGGCTACAGCAGATCGATTATGCGGATTTGTATCTCAGTTTGGCGACAAAAAGGCAATCAAGGTAAACGGGGATGTCACCGCTGAGTTGTCAGGATTGGCAAAAAGGCTAGCTAATCTGGGTGTCAAAGGAGTAGGGACGCTTGAATCAAGCCAATATGAAGGTGTTGTTCAAGCTCAACTGTCAGGAGCGCTCAAGGATGTCCGAGACTGTAAGCTAAAAGTATTTAACGTGCTACAAGACAAGTTAATTGCTGTTGAGCATGCTCCTGGAATCCAGCGCAACCCCAATGATTTATACCAATATGGCGAAGTTGTTGGCCAAGTGCAGGGTGCGGTTATATCGCAGGCCAATGGCACTGTCACCTTCCTGAGTGTTCGTACAAGCGGTAACGCAAATCCTAGCAAGGCGGTAGAATATCAAGATTGGGTTCTGCATTGTCCTGATTTGCCGACGCCTCCTCCCAACGCGAATGTAGGACTATTCATTGGAATGGTGCAGGGAGAGAGTTGTGCAATTGTTGGAAAAATAAATTAAGTCACAATGCGGAGTAGCATTTGGTTGTGCGGCGCAAAATTCTTGATTTTGCACGCTCGCCACTACCGTACGAAATCAACTGATTAGTAGCTGCAAATATAGGCGCAAAGGTCCGCTCCCCGCCGATTTTTGCCGGTGGCGTTCGGCCGCCCTTGGCTCGAAGCCGTCATTCGCAGGATGTTCTTCGATCGTCCGAGTCGGCCGCAACCGCCCGATCGAGCGCGCGTCGCAAAGGTCCGCATCTGGTCCTTCAACGATCGCATCTTGGTGCGTAATCATGGTCGGCCATTGCATATGGCGCGATTCCGACTGTTGTTCTATACTTGAAAATATTATTAGATGTTTGATCTTTTTGCGGAGGAGGCGCGGATGAATGGCCGGCGAGGTGGTCAGGAAATATTGTTGAACGGCATGGCGCTTGTTCTTGCCGGGTTATTATGGGGCTTGGTCGTACCGCATACGCCATACCCTCGATTGGCCCTCGGGGCGCATATCCAGTTCGAGTTGAATGGCCTGCTGCTTGTCGCGATGGCGGCCCTCCTTTTGAAGTTCGATCATGATGTTGGCCCGAGGTCGATCTTCGTAATGCGGTTAAGCGCCTGGCTGACCTGGGCAATGGCGTTTTCCGAAGTAGCCAACAGTTGGTGGGGCACAAGAGGCGTTCTTCCAATCGCGGCCAGCCAAGCAGGAGCGACAGGTGGCCTGCCATGGCAGGAGAATGCAGTCGCGATGACACATGTTGGCGCTGGTCTTTGCCTTATCTTGGCTTGGGCGCTCTTGATATTGGGGTTTGCCAGAAGGGCAGCACATTCGGGGTAATTACCCACGGCCATTTTGCGCTGTGACGGAGCAGGGCTGGCGTTTCCAGGGCACTTGCCAAGCCTGAGAAACTCCGAATCCATGTCGGCATGAATCGGAGTGATTTGCAGCAGCTCAGCAAGGAGCAATTGATCGAACTGGTGCTGCAACTTCAGCGGCCCGACAAGAACTCGCGCACGTCGTCGAAGCCGCCATCCACCGACAAGAAAGAGAAGCGTGAAAACTCGCGTCCTGGCGGGGCGAAGCCGGGTCATGAGCCGCACAATCGTCGGCTGGCCGATAATCCCGACGAATTCCGTGATCACCGACCAACTCATTGCGAATTTTGCGGCGGCGCTGTGACGGCGGACGCCGATATGGAGTTGATCGGCGAATACGACGAGATCGAAATCCCGCCGGTCAAACCCCACGTCATCCGCCACAGGCGCTTTGCCTGCTGCTGCCGGCATTGCGGCGCACAGGCGAAAGCTCCGGCGCCGGCGGTCGCCACCGCGACGCCTTTCGGGCCGCGCATTCATGCGCTGGCCATTTATTTCAAGGGTTTCCAGGCGCTGTCCTATGAGCGGTTGCGTCTCATGTTCCGCGACGCGTTCGGGCTTTGCGTCAGCGAGGGCGCGCTGATGAACATGTTCATCCGCTCCCACGCGCGTTTCAAGATCGAGGCGGAAAAGGCCAAGGCGGTTCTTCGCGCCGCACGCGTTGTGGCCAGCGACGAGACCGGCGTCCGGATCGAGGGAACGAACTCATATCACTGGGTCTTCCACTGCAAGGACGCCGTCGTGCATCAGCCCGATTATTCCCGTGCGGCGCGCGTCGTGGAAGAAACGATGGGCGGACACAGGCCGCAAGTGTGGCTTTCGGATCGCTATTCGGCCCAGCAATGGCACGGCGAGCGCCACCAGACATGTCTGGCGCATCTGGCGCGCGACACCGCCTTCGCGCTGGAGCATGGATCGGATGATCTGCCTTTGCGCTTCAAGCTCTGGTTCGGAAAGGCCTTCGACCTGGCCGGCTCCATCGCCGAACTGACCGCTTCGACTCTGGCGCGAAAGAAGCGCGAGTTGGAAAAGCAGCTCGCGTCTCTTCTGAACGCAGCAACGGACTGTGATCTCGCCCGAGACCTCCAGGCCAAAATCGCCCGCGCCCAAAACCAGTTGCTCACCTTTTGCGACTTTCCCGGCGAGGTCGAGGCCACCAACAACGGCTCGGAACGCAAACTCCGCCCCTGCGTGATCCAGCGAAAAGTGACCAACGGCTATCGCGCCATGTGGGCGGCTCAGGCCGAGGCCGACGTGCGAACGACCATCGACACCGCAAGGCTCAAGGGCGCGAACCCCTTCGACGTCATCCTCTCAACCATCGCTTGAGGCACAACGCGCCGCCCGGCGCCGCATCGGAAACCCGAGCCATCAAAATGGGGGTGGGTAATTACCATTCGGGGCGCTGACCAACTTTTCTCTTTCCGACATCGCCACGCATCGGCGGCGCCCGGCTCAGTGCCGACAGACGGACGGGATCCCCGTCATGGCCGCTCCCCGCCGACTTCCGTCCTCCGCGCGCGCCGCCGCCGCCGTCAGGCCTCGGCCGTCGCCTTCTCTTCCGCCAGCGTCTTCTCCCAGCGCAGCGCCTGCCGCACGATCTCTTCGAGGTCGTCGTGGATCGGGGTCCAGCCCAGTTGCTCGCGGATGCGCTCGTTGGCGGCGACGATGGCCGCCGGGTCGCCGGGGCGCCGCCCCGAAATTTTCACCGGGAAATCGACGCCCGAGACTTTTTTTACCGTCTCGACCACTTCCAGCACCGAATAGCCGCGCTTGTAGCCGCAATTGCACTTGAGATTCTCGCCCCCGCCGCGCAGATGGCGCAGGGCGTCCATATGGGCGCGGACCAGATCGGTGACCTGAATATAATCGCGCAGGCAGGAGCCGTCCGGCGTCGGATAATCGGTTCCGAACACTTCCATGCCGGGGCGATAGCCCAGCGCCGCCTGGACCGCGACCTTGATCAGATGGGTGGCGTTGGGGGTGGACTGGCCGGTGCGGCCTTTCGGGTCGGCGCCGGCGACGTTGAAATAACGCAGGGCGACATAGCGCAGGCCGTGGGCGTGGGCGACGTCCTCCAGCATCCATTCGACCATGAGTTTCGAACGGCCATAGGGCGAAACGGGTTTGAGGCTCTCGTCCTCGGTCACCGGATTCTGTTCGGGCTCGCCATAGACAGCCGCCGTGGAGGAAAAGATGAAGTTTTTCACCCCCGCTTCGACCGCGTTGGCGAGCAGGCTGCGGGCCGAGGCGGTGTTGTTCCGGTAATAGCCCAACGGATCGGAAACCGATTCCGGCACCACGATCTTGGCGGCGAAATGGATGATCGAGTCGATCTTGCGGCTTTCGAGCAGGTCGGCGACCAAAGCCTCGTCGCCGAAATCGCCCACCACCAGTTCGGCCTGGGGCGGCACGGAGGCGCGCCGTCCGGTCGAAAGATTGTCGAGCACGACCACGTCCTCGCCGGCGTCGATCAGTTCATAGGCCATGTGGGAGCCGATATAGCCGGCGCCGCCTGTCACGAGAACGGTCATGTCTCTTCAGCCCTTGTCGATTCGCCGCGTTTCCGGGCGCGGCGCCTTTTAAACCATAAAAAGCTTGAGGCGAAGCGGCGAAAGTCGAAAGGGCGAATTTTAACGCCTCTTGGCGCAAGGATTTCGCAGGTGCTAAAAGGCGCCGTCCCGTTCACGCAGTCGCAAATCGTCCAAGACGGAAATTCCATGGCCAAGAAGCCCGTTCGCAAAGCCGTTTTCCCTGTCGCCGGCCTCGGCACCCGTGTGCTTCCGGCCACCAAAACCGTGCCGAAGGAAATGCTGACCGTGGTCGATCGCCCGGTCCTGCAGCATTGCGTCGAAGAGGCGCGCGAAGCCGGCATCGAACATTTCATTTTCGTCACCGGACGCAACAAGGCTGTGATCGAGGATCATTTCGACGTCGCCTACGAGCTTGAGGAAACGCTGCGCCGCCGGGGCAAGCTGAAGGAGCTGGAGGAGTTGCGAAGCTCGCTTCCGGCGGCCGGGGCGACCAGCTTCACCCGCCAGCAGGAGCCGCTCGGTCTCGGCCACGCCATCTGGTGCGCGCGCGAAGTCATCGACGACGAGCCCTTCGCTGTCGTGCTTCCCGACATGATCACCCTGCCGGGCTCGGACGGCAAGCGCTGCCTGCGCCAGTGCATCGACACCTACGAGGATCTGGGCGGCAACGTCATCGCCGTCGAAGAGGTTCCCATGGAGGAAACCTCGCAATATGGCGTGGTCGCCAAGGGCAAGGAATTCGGCCCCTCCTTCGAAATCATGGGCATGGTGGAAAAGCCGGCGAAGGGAACCGCGCCGTCCAATTTCATCATTTCCGGCCGCTATATCCTTCAGCCGGAAATCTTCGATTTTCTCGCCAAGGGCCAGAAGGGCGCCGGCGGCGAAATCCAGCTGACCGATTCCATGCGCGAACTGAAAACGACGCAGAGATTCTTCGCCCGCCATTTCGACGGCAAGACCTACGACACCGGCTCGAAAATCGGCTTTCTCGCCGCCAATGTCGCCTTCGCTCTGGCGAGGCCCGACATCGAGCCGGGATTCCGCGCCGAACTGAAGCGGATCGTCGGCAGTCTGTGAGCGCCCCTATTCCTGGAGCTTCAGACCGACCGTCATGATATTGGCGGTGAAATCGGACCCGACCTGATTGCCGGTCAACTTCTGCAGCGCATAGGCGGTCGTGACCACGATATGGCGGGAGAGATGGTATTCCGCCTTCAGTCCCGCGGTGTAATAGGTCTGGACCAGCGGATTGCCTGGATAGGTGGAGTAGACCACCCCGCCGGTCGCGGTCACCATGACGTCGCGGCGCAGGGCGTGGGCGACCTCGAGCGTCAGGCTGCGGTTCAGGACGCCCGAGGCGTTGTAGAGAATGGCTTCGTCCATCGAACCCTGGCCGCGCAAAGTCACCCTGGTCAGCGGCGTCGGCGTCCAGATCAACGAAATATCGTAGATCGGGCCGCGCAGATCGGCCAGGCGCGGGTCCTGATAATGGCGGTCCTCATAGCCGGCCGAGGCCGAGCCGGTCAGCAGATGGCTGAACAGGAAAGTCGATCCGGCGACGATCGAGGCGCCGTCCGAGTTGCGTTCATAGCCGTCGGTGCTCACGATTGCGTCGTGAATGCGCTGATCCACGCCGCCGGTGATGAACGGCTGGACCTCGGGCGTCAGCGCATAGGCCGCCTTGAGGGTCGCGCCATAATCATCGTAGGAATCCTGCGACAGATATTGCGTCGCGCCGTTGGCGAAATGGGCGTCGGCCCAGTAAGTCCGCTCGAAGAAGCCGCGCAGCGTCAATTCGAGGCGGTTGAAGTCCTGGCTCAGCCCGAGGCCGCCGCCATAGGTCGCGATGATCGGCCGCGACGCGAGCAGGGTCGAGGCGCCATTGTTGTACAGGTTGGGCGAGGTCTGAAACTGGGTCGAAAGCGAATAGTCGCCGTCAATGTTGAACTTCGTGTCGCGCGCCACGTCGATGCGGGCGAGAAACTTGCCGGCGCCGTCCGGGGCGTTGGCGGCGGGAAGCTGGAAAAAATCGTCATAGCCGAGCCGCATGTCGCCGGTGAAGGAGTGATTCGACCAGTCGGAGACGGCGGACAGACCCACCTCCTCGCGCACAAAGCTCGACCCGCGCAGAGCGGTTGTCCCTGGCGAGATCTGCATGGGGTTGGAATTATAACCGAAATCGGTTTCGGAATAGGCGTGGGCGCGCAAAGGCCCGGCGTCCAGTCCTGGAGGCGCGAAGGGATCGGGGTCGGGCTTGGGCTTTGGCCTCGCCGGAATGATCGCGGGCACGGCGGTCGTCGGAGAGGGGACCAGCAACGCCGGATCGGTCACGTCGCCGCGCAGCCCCAGCCGGCGGGCGCGCCGCGCCTGGGCGGAGGTCGGATAGGGGGCGAGATCCGGCAGAGGGTGGGCCTGGCTTTTCCGGTTGGATTTCGGCTTCGGCTTGAAGGGGCGCGGCTTGCCATAATTGGCGGTGGCGGCTTCGGGCGACAGGGCGGTGGACCCGGGATCGACGGCGTCGGACAGGCGCGTCGCAGGAGCTTCGTCCGGCGCGAGCGGCGCGCCGTCGACGGAGGTCATGGGCGGCGCCGCGCCATTGGGGCCGTCCTCGTTCGAGGCGCGCAGGCCGGTGTCCTGGGCGAGCGCCGGAAGGGCGAGGGCCACGAAGCCCAAGCTCAAGCCAGCCAGGGCCGATGTGGCGAGGGCGCGCAAGACCGCGCGATCGCGACGCGATCGCGCGCAACCGAATTCGGCCTTGCGACGCAGTTCGACGGACAATTTCTGGCCCCACGGCGCGACGGCGAGGCGTCGCGCATGAAGCCAGCGTTATGGATTTATGGTTAATGGAGCCTTACCGGCTGCGCCGCTGAAGCGGCAAGCGTCGGATAATCGGTATAGCCCTCGGCGCCGCCGCCATAAAAGGTCTTGTTGTCCGGCGTATTGAGCGCGGCGTCGCGGCGCAGTCGCTCGACTAGGTCGGGATTGGCGATGAACGGCCGCCCGAAAGCGACGAGATCGGCGGCGCCGGCCTCGACCGCCTCGACCGCCATGTCCCGGCTGAAACCGTTATTGGCGATATAGGCGCCGCGAAAGGCCTTGCGCAATGCGGCGTAATCGAAGGGCGCGAAGTCTCGGGCGCCCTGGGTCGCGCCCTCGATCACATGAATATAGGCGAGCCGGCGGGCGTCGAGTTGCCGGACGAGATAGCCGAAAAGCGCCTGCGGATCGCTGTCGGCCACGTCATTGGCCGGGCTGACCGGCGCAAGCCGGATTCCGATCCGGTCCGACGGCCAGATCTTGGCGATCGCGTCCACGACTTCGAGAGTCAGCCGGCAGCGGTTCTCGATCGAGCCGCCATAGGAATCCGTGCGATGGTTGGTCGCGTCCTTCTGGAACTGATCGAGCAGATAGCCGTTGGCGGCGTGGATTTCGACCCCGTCGAAGCCGGCTTGCCTGGAGAGCCTGGCGGCGTGGACATAATCCGCGACGATTCCGGGGATTTCTTCAGCCTCCAGCGCGCGCGGCGGCGAGGTCTCGACGAATCCCTGCGCCGTAAACACCCGCGATTTCGCCTGGATCGCCGACGGCGCCACGGGCGCGGCGCCTCCCGCCTGCAGGTCGACATGGGAGATGCGGCCGACATGCCAGAGCTGGATGAAGATCTTTCCGCCGGCCTCGTGCACGGCGTCGGTGACGAGACGCCAGCCCCGCGCCTGCTCCTCGGTATAGACGCCGGGCGTCTGCAAATAGCCCTGCCCCTGCCGGGAAATCTGCGAGGCCTCGCTGACGATCAGGCCGGCGCTGGCGCGTTGACGGTAATATTCGACCATCAGTTCGTTGGCGGCGTCGGTCCCCGCCGTCGCCCGGGCGCGGGTCAGCGGCGCCATGACGACGCGATTGGCGAGGCGAAGGCCGCCGAGGTCGTAAGGCTGGAACAGTTTGGGCTCCGATTGCATCTGCGCGCTCCTGCTTTTCTTGTCGGAGCCGATTTAGAGACTGGGCGCGAGCGCTGCAATGGCCTCGGGGCGCCGGGGCGCGGCAAGGCCTTTCATGCAAAAATGAAAGTCACTCCGGCCCGAGCGCAGAGAGATAGAGGTCCAGGATTTCCTCTTCCTCGCGCCTTTTCGTTGCGTCCTGCTTGCGGATCGAGACGATTTTCCGCATGATTTTCACGTCATAGCCATTGCCCTTGGCCTCGGCGTAAACGTCCTTGATGTCGTCGGCGATCGCCTTTTTCTCCTCTTCGAGCCGCTCGATGCGCTCGATGAAGCTTTTCAGATGGCCGCCGTCCAGCGTGTTCGCGCCCATATCGTTCCCGCGGAATGTTAAGGTGGGAGGAAGACCCTGAATAGGCGCCGCGCGGCGCGGGCGTCAAGCGGGCGCCGGCGCGGCGTCGGTTCGGGAGCCATGAAATTCGACCCGCCGCGTCTCCGGCCGGGCGAGGATCGGCGGCAAAATGCGGGCGAGCCGCGCCGCCCAGGCCGCGCGTTGCTCGGGCGTTTGCAGCAGATCCTGGCGAATCTCGATCAGCGCGCCGGGCAAGCCGCGCCGGGTCGAATGTTCATACATGCTGTCGCCGCGCAAAGCCCCGTCATAGGGCTCATTGTCGCCGACGACGAGATTTTCTCCCCGCAGGGCCTCGATCAGCGGCAGGGCGAGGCGGGGGTCCTCGTCCCACAGCACGCCCACCTGCCAGGGCCGCGCACGGCCCTGGAAATGCGGGGTGAAGGAGTGGACCCCTATCAGAACCGGAACCTCGCCGCGCGCCAGAACCGCGTCGATCAGGCCGGCGCAGGCCTCACGATAGGGCCGCCAGAACGCCTCGACCCGGCGGGCGATTTCCTCCGCGCCGATTCGCGCATTGCCCGGGATGAGCGCGCCGTCGGAAATGCGCATGACCAGAGTGGGGTCGTCCTCGCCGCGATTCGGGTCGATCAGCAGACGCGAGAACATGGCGAGCGCGGCCGGGGCCCCGGTCAGGGCGGCGAGGCGGCGAACGACGGATTCGGCGCCGATGTCATAGGCGATGTGGCGGCGCAGCGATTCGCGCGACAGACCGAGATCGCCATAGGCCGGCGGCAAGGCGTTGCTGGCGTGGTCGCAAAAGAAGATCAGGCGCGCGCCCGCCGCGCCTTCGACGAGATCGAAAGGTCTGAACGCCGTCTCGGCGGCCGGCGGGGCGTCGGAAAGGATTTTCAAGGCGGACGACAAATTTCGAATTTTTGCGGCCTTTGTAATGTAATTCGCATCGACGCGGTCGGGCAATATCGTTAAAAGGCCTCTGCTCAAGCTGCGGGGTTCAAGAGTCAATCGCCACTTTCGGCTGAGGCGGAACGGGATCATGGCAAGGACAATCGGCATTTGCGCGCTGGCCGCCCTCTTCGCCCTGGGCGCGGCCCCGGCGCGCGCCGATTTCCGCGTCTGCAACAATTCCAGCGCCCGCGTCAGCGTCGCCATCGCTTACACCAATGGATCGCATTGGGTGAGCGAGGGCTGGTGGAACGTCAAGACCGAACATTGCGAGACTCTGCTGCGCGGCCCGCTCGCCGCGGAATATTACTACGCCTATGCGATGGACGAACGCGGCGGCGAGTGGAAAGGCAAAGCCTTCATGTGCACGCGAGACCGCGAATTCCGCATCGAGGGCCGCGAAAACTGTTTCCTGCGCGGCTATGACCGGACCGGCTTCTTCGAGGTCGACACCGGCAAGGACGCCCGGAACTGGACGGTTCAGCTGACCGATCCCAATCCGGCGCATTGAGCCCGCGACCAGATATATAGGAGTGAAGATGAGCAGGCGCCGCCGCCGTTGTAAAATCCTGGCCACGCTCGGTCCGGCCTCGAACGATCAGGCTTCGATCGAAAAGCTCTGGCGCGCCGGCGCCGATCTCTTCCGCATCAATATGAGCCACGCCGATCCGCAGGCCATGCGCGAGACCGTCGCCATGATCCGAGCGGTGGAAGAGCGAGTCGGCCGGCCGATCGGGATTCTGGTCGATCTGCAGGGTCCCAAACTGCGCGTCGGCTCTTTCGCCGGCGGCGGCGCCGATCTGATCGTGGGACAGAATTTCACCTTCGATTCGGACCCGACCCCGGGCGATTCCACCCGCGTCTGCCTGCCCCATCCGGAAATCCTTCTGGCGCTCGCGCCCGGCCACAACCTCCTGATCGACGACGGCAAATTGCGCCTGCACATCGTCGAGGCCGCAGCCGACAGCGCGGTGGCCAGGGTCGATGTCGGCGGACGCATCTCCAACCGCAAGGGCGTCAGCCTGCCCGACACCGAAATCGCGGTCGCCGCCCTCACCGCCAAGGACCGGATCGATGTCGAGGCGGCGATCGCGACCGGCGTGGACTGGATCGCTCTGTCCTTCGTCCAGCGCGCCGCCGATGTCCTGGAGGTCAAGCGGCTCGCCGGCGACCGCGCTTTGGTGATGGCGAAGATCGAAAAGCCGCAGGCGATTTCGCGGCTCGACGAGATCATGCTCGCCGCCGACGCGCTGATGGTGGCGCGCGGCGATCTCGGGGTGGAAATGCCGCTCGAGCGCGTGCCCGGTCTGCAGAAGCGCATCACCCGCGAGGGCCGCAGGCTCGGTCGCCCGGTGGTGGTGGCGACGCAGATGCTGGAAAGCATGATCACGGCGCCGGCGCCGACTCGCGCCGAGGTTTCCGACGTGGCGACCGCCGTGTTCGAGGGCGGCGACGCCATCATGCTCTCGGCGGAAAGCGCCTCCGGCAAATATCCGGTCGAATCGGTGACCATGATGAACCGCATCGCCGAGGAGGTCGAACGCGACCCGGTTTATCGCTCGATCATTTCGGCCCAGCGTTCGGCGCCAGAGCGCACCGGCGCCGACGCGGTGGCGGTCGCGGCCCGCGACATGGCGCAGACACTCGATCTCAAGGCGATCGTCGCCTGGACCTCCTCGGGGGCGACGGCTTACCGCGTCGCCCGCGAACGGCCTTTCGCGCCGGTCCTGGCGCTCACCCCCAATCGCGACACGGCGCGGCGGCTCACAGCCGTCTGGGGCGTCGAATCGGTCGTCACCAAGGACGCCGACGATCTGGACGACATGGCCAACCGCGCCTGCAAATTCGCGGTGCGCCAGGGCCTCGCCTCGCCCGGCGACCGCATCCTGATCATCGCCGGCGTGCCGTTCGGCACCCCCGGCGCGACCAATATGCTGCGCCTTGCCTTCATCGCCGACGACGGTAAGCGGGCTGAGTAGTCGTCACGCCGACATTCTGCCGGCGAGGCGCCGCAGGAAGGCGACGCCTTCCTCGAGCTGGGCGATGTCGATATATTCGTCGGGCTGATGGGCCTGATCGATGCTGCCCGGGCCGCAGATCACCGCCGGCAGACCGATCGCCTGGAATTGTCCGGCTTCGGTGGCGTAGGGCACGGCGATGGTGTGGTTGGCCTCGGCCAGCGCCATCGCCAGAGTCGCGGCGCCCGACTGGGCCTCCGCGCGCAGACCCGGCGCCTCGGTTTCGACGAAGGTTTCGATCCGGCAGTCGGGAAAATTTCTGAACCGCTCGGCGGCGAGCGCGGCGCAAAAACCCTCGAATTTCTCCAGCGCGCGATGGCGCGGCGTGTCGGGCAGGCTGCGGAACTCCCAGAACAGCTCGCAGGTCCGGGCCATGATGTTGCGCGCTGTGCCGCCCTGGATCAGTCCGACATGGACGGTGGAAAAGGCCGGCTCGAACCGCCCGTGCGGGTCGCGCTCGGCCTCAAGTTCACGCCCGATCCGCTCCAGCGCGCCGACCAGTTCGCAGGCGACATGGACGGCGCTGACGCCGAGCCAGGGTTTCGAGGAATGGGCCTCGTGGCCGGTGACGCGGGTGCGATAGGTGGCGACGCTCTTATGGGCGTCGGCGACCTGCATCATGGTCGGCTCGCCGATCACGGCGAAGGCGGGGCGCGGCAGATCGCGCCCGAAGCGGGAAATCGCGTCGAGGCAGCCGGCGCAAGTCGTCTCCTCGTCATAGCTCAAAAGGATATGAATCGGTCTTTTCAGCGGCGCGGCCATGAATTCCGGCGCCATGGCGAGGCAGAGGGCGTCGAAACCCTTCATGTCGCAAGTTCCGCGGCCATAGAGGCGGCCGCCGTCGCGCCGCAGCACGAAGGGCGGCGAGGTCCAGTGCTGGCCAGCGACCGGAACCACGTCGGTGTGGCCGGAGAGGACCACGCCGCCGTCGGTCGCCGGGCCGAAAGTGGCGAAGAGCGCGGCCTTGTCGCCTTCGGCGTTGGGAACGCGGACGACGCCGGCGCCGAGCCCGAGAAGGTAATCCTCGACGAAATCGATCAGTTCCAGATTGCTGCGCGAGGATTCGGTGTCGAAGGCGACCAGCCGGCCAAGCAGCGCAATGGCCCGTTCGAGCGTAGAATCGGCGGCGTCAAAGGTCATGCGGATCAATTCAGGATGCGCCGCTCCATCGGGCTGTCGAGGGAAAAGGCGGGAATTTCGACGTCGAAGGCGCGGCCATTTGCGTCCACCATGCGGTAGCTGCCGGACATCAGCCCCGATGCGGTGTTCAGGGCGCAGCCCGAGGTATAGCTGAAACTGTCGCCCGGCTCGATGATCGGGGTTTCGCCGACGACGCCGGGTCCGCGCACCGTCTCGACCCGGCCGTTGGCGTCGGTGATCCGCCAGAATCGTTCGATCAACTGGACCTGGATCGCGCCCTGATTGGCGATCTCGATCGTATAGGTCCAGAAATAGCGGCCCATGCCCGGATCGCTGCGTTCCGGGGCGAAATGCGGGGTGGCGGTGACACGGATGGAGAAAGTGGTCGCGCGGTACATGAGGCGAATTTGCCTTGGCGGCGGCGCGGCGTCGAGCAAAATTTTGACCTGCTCAGGCGGCGGGGCGGGCCTGAAGCCTGCGGGCGGTCGAGACCCCGACCAGCACGACGATGCCGCCAGCCTCGTTGGTCACGCGAATCTGGCCGCCGCGCGACTGGCTGGCGGCCAGAACCTCGATCTCCCGCCACACGGCGGCGAGATCGGGGAGCCGCAGCGATTGGACATCGCGGCGGGCGCCTGTCGGATCGATCGTCTGGAAATGATAAATCTGCATGGAGGTCTCTTCTGCGCCAGGTCGTTTCGCAACGCCGGCGCTATAGCAAAACAATATGACGGTCAGATTATGGTCGAGGCCGAAAAATGTTCTGGGCTTTGATTGTTGAGCTCTTATCGCGCCCACTGTTTACGAAACCTCTAAGCGAGCCGAATTACGACGTCAATCATCGAATCGGAAAAAGCTGTATATTTATGTCTTCGAATAAGACTTGATATGACTGCAGCGCAACAAATTCCTTACGCGGCTGCGAAGGGTTTGTCCTTCGCCTCGCACAGACCGGAAGCTTCACGCCGCAGCAGAGGTTGTAGGAGGTGTTCGGCGAGATGGCGAACGACCGGGACGCAGAGCCCGTCGCCGCATAATTCGTATGCCGCGCCGGGATTCCGGGGCAGAATGTAAGAGTCGGGCAAACCCATGAGTCGCGCCGCTTCGCGCGGCGAGAGCAGGCGGGCGCGGATGCTGTCCTGACGAACTTCCAGAATGGTCTGGCGCGAACTGCCGCCGCGCGGGGTGCGCAGGCAGCCGGCGAGACCGTCGAAGCGAACTTCCGCCCTTTGTCGTTTCGCGCCGCTTTCGTCGACGCGGGTGCGGCGATAGACGGCGCCGACGGCGCGCGCGCCGATTTGCTGAATCTCTTCGATTTTCCGGCGATGGGATGGCGTCATCAGCGCCAGAAGGCGCTCGGTGGCGGCAGGCGCCCGCCAGGGCGCCCCGGCGGGCGCGTCTTCGAGCAGATCGGCGAGATCGGCGTTGCGGCGCGCCGGCTCCGGCAGGCGCCACCAGATCCAGTTTTCGGCCAGAACCTTCGGCAGGGCGCCATAAGCGGCGCGCAGCGAGGCGGAGGTCCAGAGCGGATGAGGACTCCCCGCGATCAGGCCGTCATCCTCGCGCGCCAGAGGACCGAACAGGGATTTCCGCGCGGCGACGAAAAAGACGCGCGGGCGGGATTGCGGTGTGAACCAGCGCGCGTCGAGCGTGAGCGCGCCGACGCGGTAGCCAAGGCCGTCAAGAGCCTCGACCAGCGCGCAAAAGTCGCGCTTGCCATGAGAGCTCAGCACGCCGGCCACATTTTCCAGCACGATGGCGCGGGGGCTGCGGCCTTCGGCGGCGAGCGCCCGCATTTTTTCGTGGAACAGCCAGAAGGCGCCGCTGCGGGTTTTCACAGCGTCGTGGGCCGCGCCCATGCCCTTGCCGCTGCCGGCGAGCGACAGGTCCTGACAGGGAAAGGACGCCCAGGCGAGATCGGCCCTGCCGGGAATCTGACGCGCCTCGATGGCGGCAAGGTCGCCTTCGGCCAATTCCGCGCCGCCCCAATTGGCGCGATAGGCGGCGGCCTTGTCGGCGTCGATGTCATTGGCGAACAGACAGGTCCATTGGTCGCCGAGGCCAAGGCGCGCCATGCCGCCTCCGGCGAAGAATTCGTAAAAGGTCAGTTTTTGGGGCATTGCGCGCGCAGGCCGGATCGAATCAGGCTTCCATCAGGTCACAGCGGCGCGCTTTTCGCCAGCGTCCGCGCCCAGCCGTCCCCAGAAAGCGATTCCCGCCTGATCGATCACGCATTCGAAGGCGCGGCGCTCGGCGGTCGCGCGCTTTTCCCCGCCGTCATATTCGATCAGCGCGGCCCGCTCCTCGTATATTTCGCGCCAATCCTCGGGCAAAAGATCGAGCCAGTCGCGCCAGTCGGCGGACAGCGGCCGGGCGCCGCCGGAATGAAGAGTGAGTGACAGGCTTCGCGCCATCGGCGCCTCCAGAAAAGTATCGCCGAGAATGTTCTTACTTTGTTCTGGCAATAAAGGCAAGAGCGCCCGGCGTCGAGATTCCCCCGCCCGTCGCGTTGACTTTTCCGGGCCCATGACCCTATAAGGCCGCTCGCGATTTTCGGCCTCGCGCCGGGGTCGTTTTTGCCGTTGAAACCGGCAGGAACAGCGCCCGCGAGCCTCGACCCCTATGGCGGCGTTCGGCCCGGCGGCCACGCGCCAAGAATAACCGGAGCATTCCCGTGAAGCGGACCTACCAGCCTTCCAAACTCGTGCGCAAGCGCCGTCACGGCTTCCGCGCCCGCATGGCCACCGTCGGCGGCCGCAAGGTTCTCAACGCCCGCCGCGCGCGCGGCCGCAAGCGCCTTTCGGCCTGACGCGCCTGCGCCGGCCCGACCGGCCCATGCCATGACCCGTCAGCAGGACGGCCAGAATATTTCCACGCACGCCAGTCCCGGCGTGCGTCGTTGTGTTTTGGGTGGAAAGGACTCTGGCGTGTTGCGGCTCAAGAAACGCGCCGATTTCGTCGCGGCCGCCAAGGGGCGCCGCCAGCACCTGCGCAATTTCGTGCTTCAGGCGCGCGAGCGCGAGGCGTCGGGAGATGACGAAAGCGCCCGCGTCGGCTTCACCGTGACCAAAAAGGTCGGCAAGGCGGTCGTGCGCAACCGCATCCGCCGCCGCCTGCGCGAAGTCGCGCGGCTGACCGAGGCGTCGGCCTTCGCTCCCGTTTGCGACTATGTCGTGGCGGCCCGGCGCGAGGCCCTGACCGCCTCCTTCGAAGACTTGCGCGGCGAATTTCTGCGCGCGCTCAAGAAAATCAATCGGGCGGGCGAGAGCCGGCCTTCCAACCTGCCGGCCGGCGGCCGCAAGCAAGACAAGTGAACATGCAGCAGGACACCCGCAATCTTCTCCTCGCCATGGCCTTGTCGCTCCTGGTCATCCTCGGCTGGAACCATTTCTACGGCGCGCCCAAAATCCACGAGGCCCGCCAGACCACGGCCCAGCTTCAGCAGATGGAAGCCGCCAACCCCAATCCGGCCGCCGCGCCGGGCCTCGCTCCGGTCGCGCAGGCGCAGAGCCGCGCCGAGGCGCTCGCGCAGAGCAGGCGCGTCGCCATCGACACGCCGAGCCTGTTCGGCTCGATCGCCCTGAAAGGCGCGCGGCTCGACGACCTGTCGCTGCGCGACTACCGCGAGACGACCGACCCCAAGAGCCCGAATATCGTCCTGCTCTCGCCCGCCGGTGCGCCGGACGCCTATTTCGTCGATTTCCACTATGTCGCGCAGGCCGGCGAAACGCTGAAACTGCCCGGCTCCGAGACGCTGTGGACCGCCGAGGGCGACAAGCTCACCCCGTCGACGCCGCTCACGCTTAATTTCGACAACGGCTCCGGCCTCCTGTTCAAGCGCAAGATTTCGGTGGACGACCATTACCTGTTCACGGTGACCGACACGATCGAGAACCGGGGCAAGGCGGCCGTCTCCTTCTTCCCCGACGCCAGCGTGACCCGTCAGGGCGAGCCAAAAACCTCGGGCTACAGCGTGCTGCACGAGGGCTTCATCGGCGTGATCGGCGCCGACCAGCCTTCGACCGAACTCACCTACAAGGCGATTTCCAAGGAAACCAACAACGCCAAGGTTCTGCCGACCGACTCATACGCCACCGGCGGCTGGCTCGGCTTCACCGACAAATATTGGGCGACCGCCGTCATTCCCGACGCGAGCGAAAAATACAAGGGCTGGTTCCGCGAATTCCCCGGCGCGCAGCCGCAATATCAGTCCGACGCTTTCGGCGAAGCCAAGACTCTGGCGCCCGGCGCCCAGATGGTCCTGTCGACGCGCCTGTTCGCCGGCGCCAAGAAATCCAACCTTCTCGAATATTACGAGAAGCAGCAGGGCGTCACAAAGCTCGATCTGCTGATCGACTGGGGCTATTTCTTTTTCATCACCCGGCCGATGTTCTGGCTGCTGGAGACGCTGTACAAATTGTTCGGCAATTTCGGCGTCGCCATTATCGCCATCACCTTGATCGTCAAGGGCCTGTTCTTTCCGCTCGCCAACCGTTCCTATCTGTCGATGGCGCGGATGAAGGAGGTCCAGCCCAAGATCAAGGCGCTGCAGGAGCTTTATCCCGACGACAAGATGAAGCAGCAGCAGGAGATGATGGAGCTTTACAAGCGCGAGAAGATCAATCCGGTGTCGGGCTGCCTGCCGATGGTGATCCAGATCCCGGTGTTCTTTTCGCTCTACAAGGTTCTGTTCGTCGCCATCGAAATGCGACAGGCGCCCTTCTTCGGCTGGGTCAAGGACCTGTCCGCGCCCGATCCGACCAATGTCTTCAATCTCTTTGGCCTGCTGCCCTTCGACCCGACCGCGATGCCGGCTTTCGGCCATCTGCTGCATCTCGGCGTCTGGCCGCTGATCATGGGCGTGTCGATGTGGGTTCAGATGAAGATGAACCCCGAGCCGACCGATCCGGTGCAGAAAACCATGTTCGCCTGGATGCCGGTGATCTTCACCTTCATGCTCGGCTCGTTCCCGGCGGGTCTGGTGATCTACTGGACCTGGAACAACGTCCTTTCCGTCGCCCAGCAGGCCTTGATCATGAAGCAGGCCGGGGTGAAGGTTGAATTGTTCGACAACCTTCGCAAGACTTTTTCGCGCTAGACGGTTCAAATCTGACGATTGGTTCGGAAACGGGCCTTGTTAAGCGGGCAGAGGTCGAACCGATGCAGGCGTTGCACCGATCTTATCCGAATGGTAGCTTTGCCTTCGGACGTGACCGTTTGCCGTCCATTTCGAGACGGGAAGCAGAATGTCGCCGGAAGAAATGGCCGAACAGCGGCGGGTCGCCCGCCTAAAGATTCGGTCGTCGTGGTGGATGCCGCTGTCGGGCCTCGCTATTACAGCGTATTCCTGCTCACAGCTTTGGCAACTGTTCTCGACCGGGACCATGTATCTTCCGAATCGATACCATTCAGGAGGGGTGACATTTGCGTTTTCGACGAGCCCTTGGGTTGTGACGTTTTTGACGGCGATGCATATCGCGATGGTGCTCCTTTTTGCGGGAGGCGCTAGCACTATCATTTGGAATTGGAAATCCGACTCGCGCGCGCGATCCGATGACGCCAATTAAGGGCGGTCCGGCCCCGGTCCCCGCCGTTACGGTTTGAAGCGCCAATTTCGGATCATCGACGGTCAGAGCCAACCGTCTCTGAGACAATTCATTGGTTTTTCAGGACGAATTGCTTCTACCCTCGGCGACGACCGTGCTTCGCGAAAAGAACGTGTTCTTCATAAATCCGTCCGGCTGCGCAGCGCCGCCGCCAGCGTGCCCTCGTCGAGATAATCGAGTTCGCCTCCGACCGGCACGCCATGGGCGAGGCGGGTGCATTTGACATTACAGGGACCGAGCAGCTCGGTGATGTAATGGGCGGTGGTCTGACCGTCGACCGTGGCGTTGACGGCGAGGATCACCTCTTTCACTCCCCCCTCGGCGACCCGCCCCACCAGTTTCGCGATATTGAGGTCGTCTGGCCCGATTCCGTCGAGCGGCGACAGCGCGCCGCCGAGCACGTGGTAGCGGGCGTTGAGCACGCCGGCGCGCTCCAGGGCCCAGAGGTCGCCGACCGTCTCCACCACCACCAGCACGCTCGAGTCGCGCCGGGCGTCGGCGCAAATGCTGCAGGGATCGGCGGTGTCCACATTGCCGCAGACCGAGCACGTCACGATCCTGTCTTTCGCAACGCGCATCGCCTCGGCCAAGGGCCCGAGCAGTTCTTCGCGCTTGCGGATGAGATGCAGGGCGGCGCGTCGGGCCGAACGCGGGCCCAGGCCCGGCAGGCGGGCGAGCAGCTGAATCAGCCGCTCGATCTCGGGGCCGGCGATGCGTTCCGCCATCAAACAACCTCTTTAGCTGCGCCCGAAGGGCGCTAGGAGCGAACGCGACGCCGAGCCAGTGCGAGGGGCGCCACCCGCTTGCGGGTGGCAAATTTAAAACGGCAGTTTCATTCCGGCCGGCAGGCCGAGGCCGGCGGTCATGGCCTTCATCTTTTCTTCGAGCAGGCTTTCGGCCTTGCGTTTCGCGTCGGCATGGGCGGCGATGATCAGGTCTTCGAGAATTTCCTTCTCGTCTTCCTTGAGCAGCGAGGGGTCAATGGAAAGGCCCTGAAGCGACCCCTTGGCGGTCAGCGTCACCTTGACCAATCCGCCGCCCGAAAAACCCTCGACCGTGACATTGTCGAGCTCCGCCTGCATTTCGGCCATTTTGGCCTGCATCGCGCCGGCCTTTTTCATCAAGCCCATGATGTCCATTCAAAAATCCTCTTCTTCGGACTCGTCGATGTAAGCGACCTCGTCGGCGCTCGCTTCCGGCGCCTCGACGGAGGGCGCAGCCGTTTCCGCCTCGCCGCCGCGCACCCCGACGATCACCGCGCCGGGAAACTGATCGAGAGCCGCGCGCACGAAAGGATGGGCCTGAAGGCCGATTTTTTTCTCGTTCTCGGCGGCTTGCGCCTGTTCGATCAGGCTGGGCGCGCCTTCCGCCGACGACAGGGCGACCATCCAGCGCTGGCCGGTCCAGTCCTGCAATTTGCGCGCGAGCTGCGCCGCAAGACCCGGCGCGCCGCCGGGCGCGAGGGAAAACTCCAGCACGCCGGGCTCGAGCCGCACCAGACGCACATCGCGCTCCAGCGCCGTCTTGATCTGAATGTCGCGCTTCTGCGCCGCCAGCTCGACCAGCTCGGCAAAGTTTTTGATCGCGACGGTCGGCGGCGCGTCCGGCGCGGGCGCGCTTTGCGCCGCAGCGAGGACGGGCGCGGCGCGCAAAAAAGCTCCCGAGGCCGGCGCGGGCGAAACAGGCGGACGTGAGGGGGCGGGCGCCGGTCCGCCCGAGGGCGCGCCGATGAATTTTTTCAGCGCCTCCTCGGGCGTCGGCAGGTCGGCGGCATAGGCGAGGCGCACCAGCACCATGTCGGCGGCGGCGAGCGGACGCGGCGAATCCTTCACCTCTTCGACGCCCTTGACCAGAATCTGCCAGGCACGCGACAGCACCGCCATCGACAGATTTTCGGCGAAAAAGGCCCCGCGCTCGCGCTCGGCCTGGGTGGCGCCTTGATCGACGACCTTGGGCGCGATCTTGGTCTTGGTCACGAAATGGACGAAATGGGCCAGATCGACCAGGACCTGGGTCGGATCGGCGCCGGAGTCATATTGCTCCTTGAGATGGGCCAGAGCGGCCGCGATGTCGCCCTTCATCACCGCCTCGAACAGGTCGATCACCCGCGCGCGGTCGGCGAGGCCGAGCATGAGGCGCAGGTTTTCGACTCCGATCGGCGCACCCGCCCCATGCGCAATGGCCTGGTCGAGCAGGGAGAGCGCGTCGCGCACCGAGCCTTCGGATGCGCGGGCGATCAAGGCGAGGGAATCGGTTTCGATCTCGACCTTTTCCTTGTCGCAAATGCCGGCGAGGTGGCGGACCAGCTCCTGCGTTTCAACCCGGCGCAGGTCGAAACGCAGGCAGCGCGAGCGCACGGTCACCGGCACCTTGTCGATTTCGGTGGTGGCGAACAGGAACTTGACGTGCTCGGGGGGCTCCTCCAGCGTCTTCAACAGGCCGTTGAAGGCGGATTTCGAGAGCATGTGCACTTCGTCGATGATATAGACCTTGGTGCGCGCCATCGCCGGCTTGTAGCGCGAGCTGTCCACGATCTCGCGAATGTCGTCGATGCTGGTGTGGGAGGCCGCGTCCATCTCGATCACATCGACATGGCGCGAATCCATGATCGCCTGACAATGGACGCCGATTTCGTCCATGTGGATCGTCGGCCTGTCGATCGCCGGCCGGCCATCGCGCGCCGGCACTTCATAATTGAAGGCGCGGGCGAGAATGCGCGCAGTGGTGGTCTTGCCGACCCCACGCACCCCGGTCAGCATATAGGCCTGGTGGATGCGCCCGATTTTGAAAGCGTTGGACAGGGTGCGGACCATGGGCTCCTGGCCGATCAGGTCCTCGAAGCGCGCCGGGCGGTATTTGCGCGCCAGCACGCGATAGGCCCCCGGCGCCGACTTTTGCGGCGGGTCCGCGAACAGCGCGCCAGACGCGCCGTCATCTGAATTTGGCGCGGAATCGTCGATCATCGAACCGCCGTGAAAAGGCGCCAGCGGTCGTCGGGCGCACATAAATTCCGGAAAAAGGCCGCTTTCCGCAGGGCTGACGCCAAAGCGGCCTTCAGTGGGAGGTTGGACGAAGACCCGCCCATTCTCGTTAGGGCTGCTTCCTTCCGGACCTGACCCGGTTGGCGAGTGGAACGTCCACCGCCAACCTCCCGCCGCTTATTTGGACCATGATCGGCTTTCGCGCAAGGGGGACGCTTGTCCCGATCGTCCGAAGGCGCTACCCACGAAGGGCTTGAGGAGGCGCCATGACCTTCGCCCTCGACCCCCGCCTCGCCGCCGATACTCTTCTCGTCGGCGATTTGCCGCTCAGCCGCGTTCTGCTGATGAACGACAGCCGGTTCCCTTGGCTGATCCTGGTTCCGCGCCGCGGCCGTTTGAGCGAGTTGCACGATCTTTCCCGGCATGAGCGCGCGGCCCTGATCGAGGAGACGGCGCGCGCCGGCGAAAAACTCAAAAGTCTGACCAGTGCGGCCAAGATCAATATCGGCGCTTTGGGCAATATCGTGTCCCAGCTTCACGTCCATGTCGTCGCGCGTTTCGAAGGCGACGCGGCCTGGCCCGGGCCGGTCTGGGGGGCCGGCATGGCGGCGCCTTATTCCTCCGCAGCCGCGCAAGAGCTGGTCCGCGATCTCGTCGTCGCGCTCGGGCTCGCCGGCGCATGAGCGTTTTTCGTCTCGATATCGGCTTTGCCGGCAATCCGCTCGACCGGCTGTCATCGGCGCGCGACGATGCGGCTCGGCTTGCCGAACTCGCCGGCGAGGCGAGGGCCCGGGCCGTGGCGTTCGTCCAGTCCATGCCGACGCTGCGGGTCGAGGGCGAGCGCCTTTCGTCCTTCCATCCGCTTGCGACGGCGCGGGCCTTCGGCGCGATCCGGGAGGAGATTCTGCTGGGGCGCGACGAAAACGGACCTGTTTTTGCTTTGCTGCTTCCCGACGACGCGGCTTGCTCCGAAGCGCCGCTTGACGCGGGGGCTTTTGTCGATCAGCGGCGCCTGATCCTGCCCGCTTTCCCCAAGCTGCAAATTCGCGACCTGCGGGCGCTGGCCAGCAAGGACGCCCTGCCCCGCGCCGAAATCGCCATTCTGGCCCAGGCCAGGGCGATCCTGAATTATCACGCCAATCATCGGTTCTGCGCCGCCTGCGGCGCGCCGACGCGATCCGCTCAAGCGGGCTGGCGGCGGGATTGTCCGGCTTGCGCCGCAAAGCATTTTCCGCGCACGGATCCCGCCGTCATCGTGAATGTCGCGAACCGCGATTTCTGCCTGCTCGGCCGCCAGAAGAATTTTCCCGAACGCATGTATTCCTGCCTCGCGGGTTTTGTCGAAGCCGGCGAGACCTTTGAAGAGGCGGCGCGGCGCGAGGTGATGGAAGAGGCCGGAATCGCGGTCGGCGCGGTGGCCTATGTCGCCTCGCAACCCTGGCCTTTTCCCGCCTCGGTCATGGTCGGCTGCGAGGCCGAGGCCCTTTCGCGGGAGATCGCGATGGACCGCGCGGAGCTTGAGGATTGCCGCTGGTTCAGCCGCGCCGAAGTCCTGGCCCTGCTCGAAGGCCGCCACGACCAGGGTTTTTTCGCGCCCGGGAAGATCGCCGTCGCCCGCACCTTGCTGGAGCATTGGCTGCGCGACGATCAAGTCCGGATATAATGCAACAATTGTTCGATGGTGAACTCGTGGCCGTCAATGATCGAATGCACGAGATCGCCCATCGAGATCAATCCGGCGAGTTCGCCTCGATCGAAGACAGGCATATGGCGCAGTCGCGTCTTGGTCATCACGGCCATGCACTCCTCGACCGATTGCTCGGGCTGGGCATAGGGCACGTCCGTCTCCATCACCTCGCCGACCGGCGTCGTCGGCGACGTCCGGCCTTTTAATACGACCTCGCGCGCATAGGTGCGCTCGGTGATGAGGCCGACCACCTTGCGCCCCTCCATGACGACGAGCGCGCCGATATTCCGGTCGGCCATCATCTTGATCGCGTCGAAAACGGTCGCGTCATGGCTGATTGTCGAAACCTCGCCGCCCTTTTCCTGAAGTATCTGCCGGATTGTGGTCATTGCGTCCCCCAAAGCCACGATTTCGTTCGCCAGAACGCCGCGCCTCGCTTCGAGGCGGGCCCGATCAAACAGTTCCTCGACAGCTAAAAGTCATTTTCAGCGTTGAGGTCTTCCAGGGAGATGGTCGCGCCCAACGCCCGCTTTTTCAGTCGCACGCCGGCCCCGCCGCCGACATCGTCGATGAATTCCACGCCCGCCGCTTCCAGCGCCGCCCGGATCGCCGCGACGGTGCGCGGGTGCGGCGACCTTTTGCCCTTTTCGAAATCGGAAAGGGTCACTTTCGACACTTTGGCGTGGTCGGCGAGCGCCCCGGCCGTCAGCCTCAAACCCGCCCGCGCCATACGACATTGTTCGGCAGAGATGAGCTTGTCGCTCAATGTTCAACTCCGGCTTACCACCTGCCCAATGTTGAATTTTATACTCAATTTTGAGCCAAATTTATGGCGCTGGGCGCAAAAGGGCGGCGGGCGCTCGCCACGGTCTGGCGCTCCTCGCGTCAACCGGTTCAAAACAATCTCGCTGACAGCAGCCCGCGCAGGGAATTGCCGATCCAAAAATACCCTGCGAGATCGTCGAGCCGCAGGATTTTTTCGCGCGCGCGACCCTGTCGCACCAGATGCGCCCGCAGCACGCCCGGCAGAAGGCCGCTTTCAGCGCGCGGCGTCAGCAATAGACCCTCGCGTTCGACAAAAATATTGGTGCGCGCGCCCTCGCAGACTTCGTCGCGTTCGTTGAGGAAGATGACCTCGTCCGCGCCGGACGCCGCGAGCGCGTCTTCATAAAGCGCCCGACGCGTTGTCTTATGGCGCAGCAGAGGATCGCGGGAGTCGAATTTTTGTCGCGCGAGCGCGACACGCCAGATTTTTTCGCGTGGGTCGCGGGCAAACGCAGCGACGGACGTTTCGATCGCGCCGTCGCGGGACAGGACCAGCCGCACGCGCAAGCGCGGCGACGCGGCGCCGGCGCAAGCGCGCGCGAGCGCGCGTTCAAAATCCCGCGGCGCGAAGGAAAATCCCAAAGCCGCCGCCGAGGCCGCCATGCGGGCGCGATGGCCCTCCAGCAGCCAGAACCCGGCGTCGCGGGTCCAAAGGAGTGTTTCGATCAGGCCGTCAGGAAGCGCGCTTTCAGCAGACATTCCTCATATTCCTCCCGCGGCCGCGAATCCGCCACGACCGCCGATCCGACCGGGCAGGAAAAAGAGCCGTCCGGCGACAGGGTCAGGGTGCGGATCGCGACATTGAAGCGCATGTCGCCGCCCGGCGCGATGACGCCGATCGCGCCGCAATACGCGCCGCGTGGACAGAACTCCTGTTCGGCGATGATCTCCATCGCCCTGATCTTCGGCGCGCCGGTGACCGAACCGCAAGGGAAAAGACCGGCAAAAATATCCCGCGGCGACAGCTTTGGGCGCAGCCGCGCCTCCACGCCGGAGGTCATCTGGTGCAGGGTCGGAAAAGTCTCGACCGCGAACAGGTCGGAGACCCTGACCGAGCCGATTTCCGCCAGCCGGCCGATATCGTTGCGCAGAAGATCGACGATCATCAGATTTTCCGCGCGGTTCTTTTCGTCCCGCGAAAGCGCCTCGGCCAAGGCGCGGTCCTCTTGCGGGCCAGCGCCGCGCCGCGCGGTGCCCTTCATCGGCCGGGCGAAAATTTTTCCGTCCCGCGTCGAAAAGAAATTTTCCGGCGACAGCGAGAGAATGACATCGCCGCCAAGCGCCACGATCCCGCCCAGCGCGACGGGCTGGCGCGTCCGCAAGTTGCGGTAAAGGTCGAGCGGCGCGCCGCGCCAGTGGCCGAAAAGCGGAAAAGTCAGGTTGATCTGATAGACGTCGCCGGCGGCGATATAGTCGCGGCAGGCGGCAAAACGCGGCTGGTAAGCGGCGAAATCCCATGCCGGACGCAAATTCTCAAGGGCGCAATCACCCGGCGGGACGAAAACCGGCGAAGGGCGCGGCGCGTCGAAGACGCCGAACAGGAGCAGAGGTTTGTCCGGCGAGGGCTGCAGCAGCCGCGCGAGGCGCGGCTCAAAAACGTAGCCGCATTCATAGGCGGCGAAGCCCGCGACATGAAAACCATCTTCCGTCGCCTGCTGCAGGGCGTCAAAAGCCGGCCCGACTTCTTCGGCGCGAAAAGCCGCGACAATCCGCCGCGGCGCGGCGAACAACATCGCGCCGACCGCGTCACGGTCTTCGATCAGACAGAAAGGCGCGTCAAAGGGCAAGCCGAAGGCCTCAGTCTGTCCCGGCTTTGCTGTTGCATACGCGCCGGGACGTGGCGGGGAGCTTTTCCTAGCCGCAACGGAGGCCGCGGTCGAGACGCGCGAAAAGGCCTATTGCGCCGCCTCGAAAAAATCCTGTCCGTCGCCGTGGGAAAAATCGATGCGGTCGATCCGGTCGCCGGTCCGGGCGATTTTCTCCGAGGAAGTCAGGATCGCGGAAAGGTCGTCCTGCGACTGCCGGAAATGGCTTTCGAGTTTCAGCACGCGCTGGCGCAGGCGCGCGACGTCTTCGACAAGACGGCGGGTTTCGGCCTGGATGACATGGGCCTGATCGCGCACCAGCGCGTCGCGCACCAGCGCCTGCAAGACCTGGATCGCCATCAGCAGCAGCGAGGGCGAGACGATCAGCACCCGGGCGCGATGGGCTTTCTGGATCACGTCGTCGAAATGCTCGTGCAATTCGGCGAAAAGCGATTCCGAGGGCACAAACAGGATCGCCACGTCCTGGGTCTCTCCCGGCAGAAGATAGCGCTCGGACACGTCCTTGATATGTTTGGCGAGATCGGCCCGTACGCGGGCCTGCGCCGCCTTTTTCTCCGCCTCGCTTCCGGCTTCCTTGAGCGCGGAAAAAGCTTCGAGCGGAAACTTGGCGTCCATAGCGAGAATCTTTTCGTCGCCGGGCAGTTTCAGCGCGCAATCGGGCCGCGCGCCGGTCGAGAGCGTGTGCTGGAAACGAAAGGCGTTGGCGGGCAAGGCGTCGCGGATGATCGCCTCCATCCGCCCTTGGCCGAAGGCGCCGCGCGTCTGCTTGTTGGCGAGAATTTCCTTCAGCCCCGCCACTTCCTCGGTCAGTCCGGCCAGGTTTTTCTGCGCGGTGTCGATCAGAGCGAGCCTTTCATTGAGGGCGCTCAGGTTCACCAAAGTGGCGCGCGCGGACATTTCCAGACGTTCGTTGACGCGATGGGAGGAGGAATCGAGCTTTTCCGCCACCGCGCGGGCGAAATCGGCCTGACGGCCGCCCAGGATTTCAGCCAGCGTTTGCAGACGCCCTGATAGCTCGGCGTGAGAGCGCGCCAGCGCCGCCATTCGGGCCTCGTCCCGCGCCCGCCCGCCGCCACGCGCGAAAAAAAACAGCGCCAGCAGCGCCAACGCCGCGAGCGCCGCCGCAAGTTCAAAAGCCGTGACCGGCATATCGAAAATCTCGAACAGCAGACGATCGGTCATGACGCCATCGAAGCAGGAATTCCTGAACAAAAATAGAACGAATGATGGGATTCATGCAAAGCCTATTTGACGCATCCTGCCCGCGCTCCTATCTCAGGAGCCAGAGTCCGTTAGAGTTCGCCCAATGGCCAAACGTCCGATCCTGTGCCTCCCCGATCCACGCCTGCGCGCCGTCAGCCAGAATGTCGGCGCGGTGGACGATTCCGTGCGCGCTTTGATGGATGACATGCTGGAAACGATGTATGATGCGCCGGGGATCGGCCTTGCCGCGATCCAGATCGGCGTCGCCAAGAGGGTCATCGTTATCGACCTCGCCAAGAAGGACGAGGAGCCGGCGCCGATGTTCATCGCCGATCCCGAAATCCTCGAACGCTCGGACGACCAGTCGATCTATGAGGAAGGCTGCCTGTCGGTGCCGGAATATTACGAGGAGGTGAGCCGGCCCGCGAGAGTGCGCGTGCGCTTCCTCGACCGCGACAACCAGCGCCGGGAGATCGAGGCGGAAGGCCTGCTCGCCACCTGTCTCCAGCACGAGATCGACCATCTTGACGGCAAATTGTTCATCGACCATCTGTCGCGGCTGAAGCGCGAGCGCGCGATCAAGAAATTCTCGAAGGCCGCCCGCCTCAATGAGCCTCCGGCGCCTCGCGCTCCCGAAATCCGCGAAAAACTGGGCTGATTGATGCGGGTCATTTTCATGGGCACGCCGGATTTCGCGCTGGCGCCACTGGCCGAGATTTTCGGACGCGGCCATGAGATCGTGGCCGTCTATACGCGGGCGCCCAAACCGGCCGGCCGGCGAGGGCTGGAGCTGACGCTATCGCCGGTCCATGCGGCGGCGCAGAAATACGGCCTGAAAGTCCTGACGCCCAAGAATTTCCGTGAGCCGGAAACGGTGCAGGAATTCCGCGCCTTTGAAGCCGATGTCGCGGTGGTCGTCGCCTATGGCCTGATCCTGCCGAAAGACGTTCTGGAAGCGCCGAAGCAGGGCTGCCTCAATCTCCATGCTTCGCTGCTGCCGCGCTGGCGCGGGGCCGCGCCGATCCAGCGCGCGATCATGGCCGGCGACGAGGAAACCGGCGTAGAGGTCATGAAGATGGAGGAAGGACTCGACACCGGCCCCATCGCCATGGCCGAAAAGCTGAAGCTCACACCCGACATGACCGCCGGCGAGGCCCACGATCGCCTCTCCGCGCTCGGCGCCGACTTGATCGGCCGGGCCTTGGCGGCCTTGGAGCGCGGAGCCCTGCACTTCACGCCGCAAGCCCAGGAGGGCGTGGCTTACGCCAAAAAGATCGACAAGGCCGAGGCGCGGGTCGACTTTTCTTTGCCCGCCGAAGAACTGCATAATCTCATTCGTGGCCTCTCGCCCTTTCCCGGCGCCTTTTTCGAGGCTGATTTCGGCAAGGGCCCTGAGCGGGTGAAAATTTTACGCGCCGCGCGGGCGCAAGGCGCGGGAATGCCCGGCGAAATTCTCGACGAGACGCCGCGCGTCGCCTGCGGCGAAGGCGCCTTATCCCTGCTCGAAGTTCAGCGCGCGGGCCGCGGACCGGTTTCGGCGCCGGAATTTTTTCGTGGCGCGCGTCTCGCCGTTGGCGACGTCCTGAGCCAAACGCGCCATGCCGCGCTATAAAGTGGTCATCGAATATGACGGGACCGGCTATGTCGGCTGGCAGCGCCAGGCCAACGGCCTTTCGGTCCAGGAAGTGATCGAAAGCGCATTGGCGCGGCTTGATCCAGCGCCGAGCGGCGTGCGCGGCGCCGGACGCACCGACGCCGGGGTCCATGCCTCGGGCCAGGTCGGCCATGTCGATCTGTCGCGCGACTGGCGCCCCAACAAATTGCGCGAGGCGCTCAACGCCCAGATGCGGCCGGAAAAGGTTGCGATTCTGCTGGTCGAACACGCGGCGGAGGATTTCGACGCCCGCTTTTCGGCAAAGGCGCGGCATTATCTTTATCGTATCGTCAACCGCCGCGCGCCTCTGACCTTCGATTCAGACCGCGCCTGGCTCGTCAAGCGCAAGCTCGACGCCGAAGCCATGCACGAGGCGGCGCAACGGTTGGTCGGACGCCACGATTTCTCGACCTTTCGGGATTCCGAATGCCAGGCCGAAAATCCGGTGCGCACGCTCGACCGGCTCGACGTGGTCCGCAAGGGCGACGAGATTCACATTTTCGCCAGCGCGCGAGCGTTCTTGCATCGCCAGGTGCGTTCGATGGTCGGCTCGCTGGAGCATGTCGGCTCGGGCAAATGGCGGGCGGAGGATTTGAGGGCCGCGCTCGACGCCCGCGACCGCGCCCGCTGCGGGCAGGTGGCGCCGGCGGCGGGGCTTTATCTGATCCGCGTGGACTACTGACACGACGATCCGAGGCGGTCTGGCCGCCAACATCATTCCTGACAATGGATTACCGCAATAGAAAATCCCGCGAGATCGCTCTCGCGGGATATTTTTTTGGCGCTGGCCTTCGGATCAGAAGGTGTAGCGAACGCCCGCCGTCGGGGCAAAGTTGTTGGTATAGATCGAACCGGCCGCCAAGCCGCCGTTGTACGCGCTGTACATAAAGCCGCCGTAAGCGTCGAACCGCTTGGTGAAGTGATAATCGACATAAGCGGAGACGATGTTCTCGTCGCCGGCGCAGTTGCCGCTACGCGGCGATGCGCCGGTGATGGGCGTCAAGGCAGTGCTGTGCGGCAAGGAGCAAGTCAGGTTTTGGGCGGGGCTGGTAAAGTTGTTCTGGCTTTCATGATAATAGGCGACGGTGAAGTCGGTCTGGGAATTGAAGGCGTATTTCACGCCGATCCATTCCGTCTGGTAGATCTTGTTTCCGTATAGAAAAGCGGCATTGTTGACAGCATAAACTGGATAATCGCCTTGACCGGTATTCGCGCCAAAGCCCTGCGGATCCTTGGGGTCCGAATAACGATCATTGGCATAACCCGCATAGAACTTGAACTGGTTCCAGGTATATTTGCCGGCGATCATGAAGCTGGTGATGTCCGCAACCGTGCCGGCCAGACCCTGCGCGCCCAGGGTGGGCAACACCACGCCGCTGACAGGCACGGTGTAGGTGGAGCCATAGCCGAAGGTGCCGTAGGTCAAGGCCTGATTGTAGTGGCTGATGACGCCGTCGAGCTCAAAGCCGGCGAATTTGCCGCCGAGGTCGAACTGATAGCCGCTGTTGTTCAGATTGCATGGCAACGGAGCGGCGATTGTGCCGCCGCAGCTGTTATTTGCAAATGTTGTTGGGGCGGTGCCGACGCCGGCGTTGCCGTTGGCGAATTTATACATCGCGCCGAAGTGCGTATCGAGGCCCGAGTAAAAGATCGGGAAGTGGACGAGATATTTCAGCGTCTCGTCTTGACGGCCGAGGTCGGTCTCGCCAAGGCCAGCGACCGGCGTCCCCGAATAGCCGATCGGCGAATAGTCGTAAGCTCCGCCGGCCGGATCGTAAATGGCGAGCAGATCGTTCGAGAAGGATTTATGGCGGCCGAAAGTCAGTTCGCCGAAGGTCTTGGAGGAGACGCCGACATAGAGCTGGTCGTTGAAGGCTTGGCCGCCGCGAGTGCCATCGATGTTCATCGACTGGCTGCCCAAGGGAAGACCGTTATTGGCGATCTGAGACCCTGGCGCATTGGCGAGCTGGCCCGACTGCGGATTGATGCCTGTCGAGGCATAGAACACGCCGGCCAGACCCGGCATCAGTTCTTCCTCGCCCTTGACGCCAAGGGTGGTCTGCGACAGACCGCTCGGCGCCATGCTCCACTGCGCGCCGTTGTAGAACTTCTGCAGCAGAATGTCGCCGGCGTAGAAGCCGCCGCTGTTCGGCGCGCCGTGCGTCGCGTAGGAAATACCGGTGTCGAACGTGCCAAAGACCGTGATGCCATGCCACGTCAGGGGCCCGTCGCCTTCGAGGAGCGTGCTCTTGATGCTGGAGAGATCGGCCATATAGGAGTTGGCGGAAGCCGGGGCCGCGGCGGGCAGGCTGGCGAATCGCGCCTGCTCCTTGGCCTGTTGTTTCTCGATCTTGGCGAGGCGCTTCTCCAGCTCGGCGTTCTGCTTTTTCAACGCCGCGGACTGAGCCTTGAGAGCCTGCAACTCGTCCGCCGAGTCGGCCTTCGCGACGCCAGCGGCCGAAACGAGCGCGACAAGGGCGACCGCCGCCATCAAATTGGTCTTCATGTTCTTCTCCATCATCGGAACCGCCACGGCGCGGCGCGCCCTCGGAAGGGTCTTTCACATCGAACCGGGGGAACCTGCCCCTCGGGAAACCTGATCACGAAGGCGCGCAAGCGCTCCGCGATGAGCATCCGAATATCGGGGCGACCGACCCTTGGCAATCGACGTGGCGCTAATTTGGACGATTTTTGCCCTAAAAATGCCCGGTGTTGCTTTATCGCAATAGTCGAACGGGAGACTCAGGCCCGGCCCGGGCAGTGCTTTTACGGTTTTGTGACAACTATAAACATTGATGCGCGGCGAGTTCACGAAAATGTCGCAAATGCTGCTTTACGGAGTCGTCATAGCCCTCGGGACCAAAGCCTATCCTGTCTTTTTAGTGGATTTAAGCGGCCCTTTTATTATTCGGGCAATGGCAGGCGCCGACCCGCTAACGGCTTGTTGTTAAAATAAATTTTAGTCTGCAGGGCCCTTTTTGCATCCATCGCGAAGCCCATTTCAGAATCGTTGATCGCTCCTTCCGGCTCGGTCGCCACGCGACCGCCGCCGCCAGAAGCCGAGACCTTATCGGGCCGAGGCCCGATCCGGCCAAAGGAGGTCAGAACATGGTCCGCCTATCCGAATTCGCCAAGCCGCTCGCGTTCGCCGCTGTCATCGGTCTTGTCGCCGTTCCCGCGTCTGCCGCGATGCGTATGGTCAATGGGCAAGCTTATTGGTCCGGCGATCCGGGGCCGGTCGACCCCGGCGCCTATTGGACCTCCGGGCAGCGTCACTCCGATCCGCACCATTACATGAGCTGGTACGGCAAGGATCCGCAGGATTACACGATGACGGTTTATGCGCCGCACGCCGGCGCGAGCCGGTGCGTGTGGCGGGCGCGCGTCGTCAATACCTATTGGGAGTTCGCGCATCCCTATATCAGGGTGTGCCGCTGAAAGGTTCGGACGGGTTCAGGCCCCTTTCGGCTTCACCGCCGGAACGCCTTCCGAACAGCTGTCGGACTGATGGGTGGCGCACCAGAACGCGCGGGGTCCCGGTTCCGAAACGGGCGCGGGCGCATTGCGAACGCAAAGGCCGGCTTGGGCCCACCATGCGCCCGGCTTGTCGCCGCGGTCGACGGGCTGAAGCCCGAACTCCGGACGATGCCAATACATGCATGCGCCGCAGGTGATGTGATCCTGAACGGTTGCGGCGGGGACGAACTCGCCACAGCCCTGGCGGCCGTGGGTCGTCGGCCAATGCGCGACAACGTCCGATACGGCGCAGGGACGGGGCGCATGGCGAAAACAGGCGCCTTCGACAGGAGGGCGCGTTATTTTCCAGAAAGCGCACTGGTCGCATCGGCCCTTGCGGTTTGCCTCTCCATCGGTCACCGTCATCGCCCTCCTGGCGCCACTTGCGTCCGCGGGGGTTGCCCGCCCGGATCCTGCCCTTGCGGTCCCAGCAGCGCGACCGGCGGCGGGAATGGCGCCTCGGGCGCCGGCGCTTGCCCGGACCAGCCGCCGCCAAGCGCCAGCATCAATTCGACATATTGTTCCAACAGCCGTGTCTTGGCGGCAAGGTCGGCGCGCTCGGCCTCGAGCGCGGCGGTTTGCTGGGTGACGACATCGAGCGACGAGGCCGCGCCGTCCCTGTAAAGGCTCATCGCCATGTCAAGGGCGCGCTGCGCAGCCTTCGCAGCATCCGAAAGCGCGGCGCTTTCGAGCTTTATCCATTTAATGGACGACAGCGCGTTCTCGACTTCCTGATAGGCTGCGAGAATCGAGCCCTTGTATTCGGCGGCGGCGGTCGAGAACTGCGCGCGCGCGGCGTCAAGATTCGCCTGTCTCAAGCCGCCGTCGAAAATCGGCATCGACAATGCCGGCCCATAGTTCCACAACGAATTGTGGAAATTCAGCAGATCGAGATTGGTCGACTGCGTGCCGCCGCCCATGAGAATGTAAAAGCGAGGCAGAAAATCCGCCTTGGCCGCGCCGATCTGCTCGTTCGCAACATTCAGCAGGCGCTCTTTCGCGGCCACGTCGGGACGGCGCACCAGAAGACTGGCGGGCGCCATGCGCGGCACGCGCGGCGGCGCGGGTTGAGCGGGCGAGACCGGGATCCTGAACAGCGAAGCCGTCTGGCCGCCGAGGGCCGCCAAGGCGTTCTCAAGCACCGCGCGACCCTGGGCGATGTGCGCCGCGCTCGCCTTGGCGTTGGCGAGTTGCACCTTCGCGCGCTCGACATCGATCGGCGGCGCGATATTGTCCTTCAGGCGTTGCTCGGTCAGGTCCAGCGCCGATTGATAGAGCGTGATCGTCCGCGCCAGCAGGGCGCTCTGTGCGTCGGCGCCGCGCAAGGCGATATAGGTCCGCGCCATTGTCGCATGAAGCGAAAGGCGGGTGGCGGCGAGCAGGTCGTCATTGGCCTGCGCGCCGGCCTTGGAGGCGGCGACCACATCCTTGACCCGGCCCCAAATATCGACCTCCCAGGCGAACTGCCCGAACAACTGGTTGGAGCCGTAATAGTTCGGCTGATCCCTCGCGCGCAGCGGGCGGTTTTGCGACTGTTTGTTGTAGCTCAGATCCGGCAGGCCGATCACGGTCGGAAAGAAGCCCGAATTGGCGAGGTCGAGCAACGCCTTGGCCCGCTCGTATCGCGCCAGCGCGGCCGCATAGTCCGGATTGTCGGTTTCGATCAGCGTCTCAAGCCGGTCGAGTTCACGATCGTGAAAACTGCGCCACCAATCCTCGGTCAGCGCGGCCTTCGCTCCTGGAGGCGCGCTGTCCTTGAATTTTTCCGGGACCGCGATTGCCGGCCCGGCATAGGGAGGCGCGAAATCGCATCCGACGAGCGCAACCAAACTCGCGCCAAGAATCGCCCTCAACGCGAGCGAATGAAGAGATTGCCGTTTCATTCCTTGGAGTCCGCCGCCTGGTTCGGGGACGAAACACGGACCTGATCGCCGTCCGCCAATGTTTCCGGCGGACTGTTGATGATCCGGTCATGCGGGTCCAGACCCGAGGCAATGACGATTTCCGAACCCAGATCCTTCGCGATGACGACATTCTTGAACTTGACCCGGCCATCATTGTCCACAGTCGCGACTCGGGTGTTGTGCTTGCCGACCGAAAGCGCGCTCGAGGGAATGCGCAACAGGTGAGGGTTGATCGGTAATTCGAAATGCGCGTCGGCATAGGAGCCGGGGAACAGGGCGCCGTCGGAATTGGACGCGTCGACCTCGACGAGAAGACTGCCGGTGCTCGCGCCGATCGCATTGGAGGTCGTGGCGATTTCCCCATGGAACTCGCGGTCTTTCCATTGCGGCGTGGTGAAGGTCACCTTCATGCCTTTGGTGAGGCTTGCGGAATAGACCTGAGGCACATCGACATAAAGGCGGACGGCGTGAATATCGGCGACCTTGAACAGCGGCTTCTCGTTGCGGCCGGGGGCGACATAGGAGCCGATGTCGATATTGCGGACGGTGACGACGCCATCGAAAGGCGCGATGATCTGGGCGAAGGCCTTCTGCGCCTTGAGACGTTCGAGATTGGCCTTCGCCGCCCCGAGATTGGCCTCCTGGACCTGTTGATCGGCGGCTTTTTCATCGGCGGACTGCTTGGACACCGCCGAGGACTGACGCAGCGCGGCCCAGCGATCCGCCGTCACCTTGGCGAAATCGAGGGCCGCTTCGGCGCGGTTCACTTCTTCCACCGCCTTGGCGATTCGGTCATCGAGCTCGGGCGTGTCCACGACCGCAAGCAGCTCGCCTTTCTTGACGATCGCGCCAATGTCGGTCTTCCAGCTTTGGATATAGCCGGACACCTGGGAGAAAATCGAAGCCTCGTACCAGGCGGAAATCGTCCCGGGGAGTGAGAGAATTTCCGGCTTTGAGCTGACGGTCGGCTCGACGACGCTCACATTCTGGATCGCGCGCCCGCGTGTCCAGCTCTCGAGCTGCTTTTCCGCGTGCCAGCGCTGGATGAACGAATACGCCAGGAAAACGGCGATAAACGCCAAAGCGCCACGAAGCAGCCAGGAGCCGAAGCTGCGGCCTCGCGCGGGAGCTGCGTGGGCCTCGGAGGCAAATTCGTGCTTCATGTTACGCCTCGACGAAAGACTTCGGTTTTGCGCGAATGCGCGACGCCAAATACCACGGGAACGAAGATCAGAGTAGCCACCATCGCGAAAATCAGGCCGCCGATCACGGCGTGGCCGAGCGACGCATTCTGTTCGGCGTTCAGCGCCGTCGACGCCATGCCGCCAAAAATGACGATGAACATCGCCATGACGACGAATGTATAGGGCCGCTTCAGCGCGATACGAACAAGAACCATCATTTGTCCGGGAAAATTCGAGTCTGCGAGCCGCAGCCCGCGCCGCGGGCGTTATATTTGGCGGCTCCTTGAAGCGTAAACTAAAAATTTTTTCATTATCTCGTCAAGCCGTCGCTTCACGACGAAAAATCTGGTCATTTCAGCCATATCATTATTTTTAGACCCTTTCCGACCGCTCGGCGCGATTTTCAATGAGAGTGAAACGCGCCCCTGGGGTATTGTCCGCGACGACGAGATCCATGTTGTGCAGTCGCGCGATCGTCTCGACAATGTTCAGCCCCAGACCGACGCCGGGAAGGTCCGCGCCGTTCTGCGCCCTGGCGAAACGCCTGAAAATATCCCGGCGCTCCTCGGCGGGAACGCCGCGTCCGTTGTCGCTGACGTCGATGCGGGCCAAGCCGGCTTCATCCGTCACCGTGAGTTGGACGGCGCCGCCGCGCGGCGTGAATTTCAGCGCATTGTCGAGGAGATTGGCGACCGCCTCGCGCATCAGGTCGGGATCGCCCCGGCGGATCACGGGATGGTCCGCCGCCAGGCGGAGGGCGACGCCCTTGGCCTTGGCGAGCGGCAGGAAGAATTCATGCAGTTCCGCGCATACGGCGGCGAAATCCACGTCGGCGAAGGCCCCAAGGCGACGTTCGCGCTCGATCGCGGACACCCGCAGCAAGGCGGCGATCGTCGCCATCGCGCGGTCAAGCTGCCGCAAGGCGCTTTGAATGGGTTGTCTGAGCCCATAGCCTTTGGGCGCCTCGGCCAGAACGCCTTCGAGAATCGCGCGGACATTGACGACGGGAGCCCGCAGATCATGGGCGATATTGTCGCCGACCGCCGCGAGCTGACCGAGCAGGCGCTCGATTTCGTCGAGCATCCGGTTGACGGAGGCGATGACGCCGTCGAACTCGTCAATGCCCGAGCCGACCGGCAATCGCGCGCGGAAATCTCCCTTCATGATCTCGGTGATCGCCCCTTCGATTTCCTCGACGCGCGCGGCGGCGCGGCGCGCGAAAAACAACCCGGCGGCGAGCGCGCCGGCGGCGACCGGCAGAATGGCGAAGGAAAGCGCCCGGCCGAGAACGCTGCGCATGATCTCGACTTCGGTGACATTGCGTCCCAGGACGACGATTTCGCCATCGGGGCGGTCATGGGCGACGAGCAGGGTCGGCTCCGGCTCGCTGTCCTCGGTCGCCCGGAATTCGGGCAGATAATAGGTTCGCCCGTCGGCGGGGATGTCCGGCTTGCGGGCGAGATTGCCAAAGAGCAGACGGCCGGACGGGTCATAGAGCGCAACGAAATTGAGCCGCCTGAAATCTCGGGTGAGGCGAAGCTCCAGGGCGCTGCGCAGGCGGTCTTCGCTGCTCGCGGCGGCTTTCGCCGCCTCGTCGGCGAAGACGACGCGCATCTGGGCGATCCTCGCCGAGGTCGTGGCCTCGTAAATGAAGGTGAAAACGCCGCCCGTGAGAAGGACGATCAGCATGGTGAAGGCGACGGCGAGCCGCAGCGGCGTAGAGCGGACGAGATCACGGAGCGACATCGAGAATGAATCCTTCGCCGCGCACATTGACGATCAGCTTTTTCGCGCCAGGCGCATCGAGCTTGAGTCTGAGATTGCGAATATGAACGTCAACCACATTGGTCTGGGTGCTGAAACGATAGTTCCAGATGTCTTCGAGCAGCATTTGGCGGGTCACCACCTGGCCTGGCCGGCGCATGAAATATTCCAGAAGCTTGAATTCACGCGGAAGAAGATCGATCTCGCGCCCGTCGCGGACAAGCTTGCGGGCGACGAGGTCAAGTTCGAGCGGTCCGGCGCGCAGTTGCGGCGTCTCGGCGCAGGCCTGGCGCCGGGCGAGCGCGTCGATGCGCGCGGAAAATTCTGCCATGGCGAAGGGCTTGACCAGATAATCGTCGCCGCCGCCGCGCAGTCCGGCGACGCGATCATCGACTTCGCCCATGGCGCTGATCATCAGCACGGGCGTCCGATTTCCTTTCTCCCTCAGCTGCGCAACCAGCGCCAGGCCGTCGGCGCCCTTGAGCTTGCGGTCCATCACCAGAATCGCGGCCCGCCCGGCAAGCGCGGCCTCGACCGCCTCCGCTCCGGTTTCGCTCCACAAGACGTGATACCGCCCGGACAACTCCTTCACGAGGGCGTCGGCCAAATCTTTCTCGTCCTCGCTTACGTAGACCGTTGGTTTCGCGCTTTGCATGGATTCCTCTACCGCCTGTGTCCGTTCAGGCCCGTCGCGCGGGTTTGGCGGGAACGACCGGCGCGCCGGGCGCGAGCGCTCGCGTCGCGTCATCGACGCTATGGTAGATCCGCGAACGGCCATCCCGTTCTTTCCCGCCGAGGGAGTCGACCACGCCATATCTGGCAAAAGCCGTCTGCGCCCGCAAGGACTCAAGCCGCGCCACCGCGAAATCCACGCCTTTTTCACGACACAGGCGGATCGCGGCGGACAATCCCGTCGCTGCGGTATAATCGATGGCGTCTATGGCGCTGGCCTCAAGCACCAGCAGCTTGAGGCCGGGTTCCGTCGCGGCCTCGACGAGCTGGCGCTGGAAACGGTCGGAATTGAGGAACGAGAGCGGCGCCTGAAAGCCGACGACCTTGACGCCGCCAAGCCTTTCCCCGGGAAAATCCGGGTCTTCGGGCCACCACACCGTCTTTCCGGGCAACCGCTCGAACACCCGCAGGTCGCTTTGCGTGGCGCCCCACAGGCCATGAATCAGCGACAGGATGATCGCAAGCGCGACGCCGGTCTGGACCGGCACCAGCACCACGGCGACCAATGTGGCCAGCATGAGTAGGAATTCGGGTCGCGACCGGCGGGCGATGTCGCGCATGACGCCGAGACGGAAGATACGGCCGGCGACGAAGAACAGAATGGCCGCCAGCGCCGCCTCGGGCGCATGCCTCAGGAAGGGCTCGCCGAATCCCGCGACCAGCACGATCGCCATTGTCGCCGCGAGGCCCGCGATCTGGGTCTTACCGCCGGAGTCCGCGACAATGGCGGTGCGCGGCGGGCTGGCGTTGACCGGAAATGCGCCGAACAGGCCCGACAGCACCGATCCGGCGCCCAGGCCGACAAAGTCCCGGTCGATGTCCGGCATTTCCCCCGGAAGCCCTGGAAAAGACCGGGACGTCGCCGCGCTCTGGACCATGACGACGACGGCGATGATCGCGGCAAGACCCAGAACCTTGCCGATATCGTCAGGATTGACGTCGGGCAGCACGAGATGCGGCGGCGTGACCGAAAAGGCGCCGACCGTCCGCAGCCCCCTGCTTTCAAGACCGAAAGCCATGACCGCCGCCGTCGCGCCCGCCAGCGCGACAAGCGGCCCCGGCAGGCGACGGTTGAGTCGTTCGGCGGCGACAATCGTCGCGAGGCAGGCGAGACCTGTCAGCACGGCCAGAGGATTGGTTCCGACGGCGCCGGAGGCGATTCCGCCGGCGCGCTGGAGAAAACTGCCCGATCCCCCGGCGATTCCGAGAAACGACGGCGCCTGCGACAGGACGATATGGACGGCGATGCCGCCCAGAAAGCCGGTGAGCACGGGAATGGAGAACAGATTCGCCACCCAGCCGGCCCTGAACAAGCCGGCGCCGGCGAGGATCAGCCCGACCATCAGCGAAAGCAAAGCGGTCAGGGCGAAATAACCGGACCCGTCGGCGGGAACGACGGCGAGGAGCGAAGCCGCGAAAATCGGCGTGATCGTCGAATCGGCGCCCGCCGAGAGATAGCGGTTGGCGCCGAAAAAGGCGAAGGCGAGCGAGCCCGCGATGAAAACATAAAATCCGATATGGGGAGGGAAGCCGCCGAGCCGCGCGGTCGCCATCTGTTCCGGCGCGGCGACCGCCGCGAGGGTGAGGCCGGCGACGACGTCGGCCCGCCAGGAGGCGGATGCGCCCCGCAGTGACGGGAAGGCGAGCCAGTTTTTTCCGTCTTGTTCGGCCATGCGACGCTCCTCGGACAAATTCTGGCCGATCGGGGAAAAAAAAGAAACGGGCGACGGCCAGGACATGAGCCGGCGGAGAACCGGGCCGACGCCCGCGCCACGCGCGTTGCAGATTCACAACGAAACCAGAAAAAATCCTCTCGTCTTCTGCGGCGGTCGTTCGGACGCTGATCCAAATTCGGTCCGCGCCGAAGTGGAAAGGAGGAGCGCGGCAGGGCCTCGATGGCGGAACCTTCGAGAATAGCAGTGGAAATTCGAACGTCCCTGCGAACGGCGGTGACGAGCCGCTGTTGAACCGGGCAATGATGGCCTCCCCGCGCGAAACAGCCCGCGTTGAAGGCGATTTGCGTCAAAACCCGCGCTTTGCTACGCGAAGAACCGGGGGGGAAATGAAAAAATATTTAATTTTCGCGCTCCTGTTCGTGACGGTCGCCTCCACGACCGGCGCCGGGGGCGCGGCTATTGCGGCGCCGGGAGCGTCGGCTGAAGCGCCGGCGGCGAATTCCTGTTTCGGCAGCCTGTGGAATTTCCTCAACTCTTCGCCCGACGAATGCCCGCTGTCTTATGCGGGGATCACGGTGTTCGGCAATCTCGACGGCGGCTATGGCTACGAGCAATGGGGCGTCCCATTGGGATTGTACGCCAAGAAGCCCAATTACGGCGTCCAGAAGAACAGCGGCAACACCCATTGGCTGTGGTCGCCGAACGGGATCAGCACTTCGGTCTATGGCGTCAAGATGAACGAGAAATTCGCGGACGGATGGCGGCTGATCGGCGTCGTCGAAGGCGGTTTCGATCCTTTCACCTTGCGCCTCATCAATGGCCCGGCTTCGCTCGCGGCCAATAACCTGTACAAGCTCGCCTACCAGACGTCGAATTTCGATTCGAGCCGGGCCGGACAATGGGACAATTCCCAGGGCTTTGTCGGCGTCAGCAGCCGGAACTATGGCGTTTTGACCTTCGGCCGGACCAACGCGCTGTCACACAGCGTTCTGACCGCCTATGATCCGGTGGCCTCGGTCGCCTTTTCACAGCTCGGTTTCTCGGGCGCCTATTCCGGTTTCGGCGTCAATTCGACGACTCGCGTCAATACCGCCATCACCTACCGCCTGAACTATCAGAACCTGCGTTTCGCGGCGCAGACGCAGGTCGGCGGCTTCAACGACGGCAACGCGGCGGCTGCAATGTCTCAGGTCCAGTTCGGCGCGGATTTCGGGCCTCTCACCTTCGACGGCGTCTACAGCATCGCCAAGGACGCCGCCGCCTTTTACAGTTATTCTGGCGGAAAGCTTCCGGCGGGCTACGACCCGAACTCGATCGTCGAGGCGACGCTGGCCGATACGCGCGGCCTGGAGCTGCTGGCGCGCTATAAATACGAATCGTTCAGATTTTACGTCGGCTACACGCGGGCCGTCCTGCACAACCCAAGCGACTCCTATCTGATGGGGCTCCCAACGCCCGCAGACGGCGTTTTCGTCCCTCCCGGCGCGGTGACGTCGAACGCCTATGCCATCCCCCGCCGCTATCAGACCATCTGGACCGGCGTCCGGTACAAATTGTCGCCAAATCTGTCTCTCGCCTCCGGCGTCTATTGGGACACCCAGAACGATTATTTGCCCGTCCCCGGCGTTTGCGGAGGCTTTGGCGCCTCGACCAGCAACGCCAAATGCGCCGGCGGCCGCTATTCCTATTCCTTCCTGATCGATTACAAGCCGCTAAAACGCCTCGATGTCTATGCCGGCGCGATGGTTTCCAATGTTTATGGCGGTTCGGCGAGCGGCTATCTCCACACCCAGAACATCGACCCGACCGTTGGCGTCCGCATCCGGTTCTGAAGCGTTTTGGCGCCGGTCAGTCCGGATTGCCCCCGACGCAACCGGTGTTGCAACTGTCGGGATTGGTGCTCAGTCCGTCCTGATCGCCGTCCGCGCCTGGAGTTTGGCGCGTCGAGGGTTCGACGGCCCGCCGCGCTCGCTCTTCTCCGGCGGGGCTCCGCGTCTCGACTCGCGGCGCAGGCCTCATTCCCTGATGAACATGACGGTGATGATGGTGACGGGGCGCGCCAGACTCGGCGGCCACCGCGAAAGGCGCCGCAAGAACGATGCCGAGCAGCGCAGCCAAGGCGCTCGATGCTCTCATGACAATTTCTCGATTGGCCCCCCCGCCCGGATTCGCCGCCGAATCGCAATGGCTCTCGCCCCAACATAGATATTTCGCCACGAATTTCATCACCGGGCGCGAACCTGCGAAACCTTTTTTTGACAAAGACGCTTGCTGCTGCCCGAATGACGCCGACGAAAATGGCGCGGCGCGGTTGCGGCGGATAAACAAGAGGCCTTCAAGTCCATGCAGGAAGAAGACATCGGCGTCGCCGATATTGGCGGCACGCACGCCCGTTTCGCCTTCGCCCGCATCGCCGGCGGGCGGGTTCGCGCCCTCGGCCCCGCGACCGTGCTCAAGGTCGCGGATTTTCCGGGCCTCGCGGAGGCCTGGCGCGCCTTTCTCGCCGGCGCGAAAAAGGCCGCGCCGCGCGGCGCCGCGCTCGCTGTCGCTTGCCCTGTGCGCGGCGAAACGCTGAAATTCACCAATAATCCCTGGCGGCTTCGCCCCGCGACGCTGGCGCGGGAACTCGGCGTCGAGACATTGCGCATCGTCAACGATTTCGGCGCGGTCGGCCATGCCGCGGCGCAGCTTTCGCCCGAGGATTTCCTGCATGTGACGGGGCCTCGGCGGCCGCTGCCGCGCCCCGGAATCGTCAGCGTGGTCGGACCCGGCACCGGCCTCGGAGTCGCCCTCGCTTTGCTTGACGAGACTTCCCACCGAATCGTCGAGGCGGAAGGCGGGCATGCCGGCTTCGCGCCGCGCGACGCTTTCGAGGAACGGCTTTTGCGGCGGCTGCGCGGAAAATATGGCCACGTCTCGGTCGAGCGGATCGTTTCGGGTCCCGGCCTGGCGGAGATTCACGCCGCTTTGCCGGAAGCGGCGGGAGCGCCCGCCTTTCGTGACGACAAGGCTTTGTGGGCCGCGGCGATTTCCGGCGCCGACGCCTCGGCGCGCGCCGCTCTGGAGCGTTTCCTTTCCTGTCTCGGCGCTTTCGTCGGCGATGTCGCCTTGATCCATGGCGCCCAGGCCGTCGTCCTCGCCGGCGGCCTGCTGCCCCGCATGGTCGATCTGCTGCCGCGCTCCGGTTTCGCCGAAGCCCTCGCGGCAAAAGGCCGCTACGCCGCGCTGATGGCCGAGCTTCCGGTCTGGCTGCTGGTCCATCCGCAACCGGGCCTGTTCGGCGCGGCGGCGGCATTCGCGGCGCTGGAGGGCTGACGCCCCGCCTTCGGCGCTTATTTCTTCCTCAAATGCGCGTCCTCGGGAAATATTCCCGACGTCCGGAAGCCTTTCGCCCTGTCTTTGCGCAAAAAGCCCTATAGATTCTCGGTAAGGAAGACGGCAGGGTTTGCGCGACCAGCACAACGAAGACTGAAATCCAGGGATCAAGGGCATGGACAATATTTCGCTCACCCCGATCGGCCTGTTCATGCAGGCGGGCCTGGTCGGCAAATCTGTCATGGCGCTGTTGTTCGTCGCCTCGATCTGGTGCTGGCTGTTGATCGTCGAAGCCCTGTTCGGCCTGTCGCGCCTGTCGCGCGCCTTGAGCCAGGCCAAGGCCGGACATGCCAACGCCCTGCTCGCGCCCATCGACGCCCTCGGCGCGCAGGAGGCGCGGATTCGCGTTGCGGGCGAAACCGTCTCGGAGCGCCGCCAAAGGGTCGCCGACAAAATGACCCGCGCCAGCGTCGAGCTTCTGACCAAGGCCGAAGGAGGGCTCGCAAATCTCGCGGTGATTTCCTCTGTGTCGCCCTTTGTCGGGCTGTTCGGCACGGTCTGGGGAATCATGGGCAGTTTCGTCGGCATCGCCGCCGCCAAGGACACCAGCCTCGCGGTGGTGGCGCCGGGCATCGCCGAGGCGCTGGCGGCGACGGCCTATGGCCTGGCCGCCGCCATTCCGGCGGCGATCGGCTATAATCGGCTGGGGTCGGCCTTTTCTCGTCTCGGCCAGGCTTTGGTGAACCGCGCCGCCGATCACGCGGTCGAACTGACCCGCGATCCCGTGGCGCCGACGCCAGTCGGCGTCAAAGCGGAGGCGGCGTGATGGCTTTTTCCGTCAGCGGCTCCGGCCGGCCCGGCTTTTTCCGCCCGCAATCCGAAATCAATGTGACGCCGCTGGTCGACGTCATGCTAGTCCTTTTGATCATTTTCATGGTCACCGCGCCCTTGCTGACCGCCGGGATGAAGGTGCAATTGCCGCAAGCCCAGGCCGCCCGGCCGCTCGACCCCAAAGAGCCGGTGGTGGTGGTCGTGGGACGCGACGGTCAGCTCGCGATCGGCGACGAGAAGGTCGCGGCGGACGATCTCATCCAGCTCGTCAAGCTGAAACTTGGCGACAACATCGCGCGCGTCGTCCACCTGCGCGGGGACAAGGACGTCGCCTATGGGCGAATGGTCGAGGTGCTCGACCAACTCGCCAGCAACGGCATCACCCATATCGCCATCGTGACGGACGCCGCCAAATCCGGCGCCGGCGAAAGATCGAAGGCGCCGAAATGAGTCTGGCCGCCACTTTTTTTGCTTCGGAGTCCGCCCTTCGCGGCGCTCCGCGCGAAAGAATTCGGCCGCCTTGGTTGCGTCCTCTGGCGCTGGCCGCGATCCTCGCCGTGCACGCCCTCGTCTTTGTCACGATCAGAAGCCGGCCCGCCGCCCTGTCGCCGCTCGACGGGGTCGAGGTGACCCTGGCGCCGCTCGGCGACGCCGCCGAGGACCAGAAGAAACAGGACGAAATCAAGCCCGCCGCGCCGCCTCCAGTGGAAAAAGTCGCGCCGCCGCCGGCCCAAGAAGCGCCGCCGCCGAAAGTCGTCGCCCCGGAGACGATTCCGCTGCCGGCCGCGCCGCCGGAACCGCCCAAAGCCGTTGCTGCGCGCCAGGAAAAGCTCCCTGAGGTAAAACAAATCAAGGCAAATCGCATCGCGGAAAAGCGCAAACAGGAGGAAGCGGCCGAGCGCCGGCGCAAAGCCCAGGAAGCGCGGCAGGAATTGCGGCGCGGCGCGGAACATGGCGCGGCCCGCGCATCGGCGATGTCGCCCGCCGCATATGCCGGCCTGCTCGCGGCGGAAATCCGCCGCCACACCTTCTATCCCTCCGCCGCGCGCGCTTCCGGCGCCACCGGCGTGGTCGGCGTCGCCTTCACTATCGGCCCGTCGGGCCGCCTGGCCTCGCTGTCGATCACCCGTTCTTCCGGCAATCCCATGCTCGACGCGGCCGCGCGCACGACCCTGCGGGCCATCCACACACCGCCGCCGCCCGGCGGGCGCTTCTCGACCAGCACCAATATCCGCTTCCATTTCAATTAAACCGCGATATTTGGAAACATTAAAAATTGTTTTCTTGCGCGGCGGAGGCCTCGGACTTAACATTAAAATATGTCCCAGGCGCTGATCACCATTCGTAGGGCCATGCCGGGCGACGAGGAGCAGATCGCCGCCGTCCACGACGCCGCATGGCGCGAAGCCTATCGCGGCATCATCCCCGGTCGCGAACTGGAGCGTCTGATCGCGCGGCGGGGGCCAAACTGGTGGCGGGCCGCCATCCTCCAGGGCAGCCGCCTGCTGGTGCTCTCGCTTCATGGGACCATCGGCGGTTACGTGTCCTATGGCCGCAACCGCGCGGCCTCGCTCGATTTCGGCGGCGAGATTTTCGAGCTTTACCTCGCGCCCGACTATCAGGGATTGGGCTTCGGGTCCCGACTGTTCCGCGCCGCGCGCCGCGACCTGGCCGACAACGGTTTCGGCGCCGTGATCGTCTGGACGCTCAGCGACAACCAGCGCGCCATTGATTTTTACCGGCGCCTCGGCGGCGAGCCGGTTCGCCGCGCCAGCGAATATTTCGGCGACGAAAAGCTGGGCCGCCTCGCCCTGGGCTTCGGCCCTCTCGGCAATTGATACGAATTCAGAATGATTCATTCTGAATTCGTATTCCGCTGGCGGTTCCGCGGATTGCGAAGCAATCTTACGGAAGCCTTATGACGCCTCTGACCGAAAAGTCCGGGTTGCCTTTTGCCCTCGCACCTGACTAATGGGCGGCGAAACGCCAACCATCGGAGTGCGCCATGCGGCTTGACGCCATCAAGATCGGCAACAATCCCCCTGAAGACGTGAATGTCCTGATCGAGGTTCCGATCGGCGGGGAGCCGATCAAATATGAAATGGACAAGGATGTCGGCACGCTTTTTGTTGACCGCTTCCTTTATACGCCGACGCGCTATCCCGGAAATTACGGTTTCATTCCGCACACGCTTTCGGAAGACGGCGACCCTTGCGACGTTCTCGTCGCCAACACCCGCCCGATCATCGCCGGCGCCTTCATCAATGTCCGCCCCATCGGCGTGCTGAAAATGACCGACGAAAACGGCGGCGACGAAAAGATCATCGCGGTGCCAAGCCACAAGCTCACCAAGCGCTATGACAAGGTCCAGTGCTACACGGACCTTCCCGAGATCACCTGGAAGCAGATCGAGCATTTCTTCTGCCACTACAAGGATCTCGAACCCGGCAAATGGGTCAAGTTCGCCGGCTGGGGCGACGCCGACGAAGCCAAGCGCCTCATCGCGGAAGCGATCGAGCGCGCCAGGATCGCGAAAAAATAACGAGCGGCCGCCAGACGCGTAAGCCAGGCCCGCCGTGACCTTCACCGGTCGCGGCGGCTTTTTTTTCAGCGCAGATGTCTGGCCGCCACAGCGACGATGCGGTCCTGCGCGTCCGCCGTCAGATAGGGATGCATCGGCAGCGACAACACTTCCCGCGCGAGCTGGTCGGTCGTCTTCAGCTCGCCGCCGGCGCAAGGATAAGCGCGATAGGCGGTCTGGCGATGAAGGGGGACGGGGTAATAGCAGGCGGTGGGGACGCCCGCCTCCTTGAGCGCGGCGGCCAGACCGTCGCGCTGGCCGAGCTTGAGACGGATCGTATATTGCGCCCAGACCGATTCGCAGCCCTCGGCGACGACCGGCGGGATCGCGACTTCGCGCAGACCTTGCGCATAACGCGAGGCGATCGCATTACGCTCGGAAATCTCGCCGGGAAAAATCGCGAGCTTCTCCAGCAGGACCGCCGCCTGGATCGTGTCGAGACGACCGGTGACGCCGATGCGGACATTGTCATATTTGTCGACGCCCTGGCCATGGACGCGCAGCGAACGCAGGACTTCGGCAAGCTCGTCGTCGTCGGTGAAGACGGCGCCGCCGTCGCCATAGGCGCCGAGAGGCTTGGCGGGGAAAAAGCTGGTGGTGGTCGCAAGGCCGAAGGTCCCGAGCTTGCGCCCGCGATAGCTGGCGCCGAAGGCTTGGGCGGCGTCGCACAGAAGCCACAGTCCTTCGCGGGCGCAGATCGCTTCGATCGCGTCGTAATCGGCCGGCTGACCGAACAGATCGACGGAAATCACCCCGGCCGGATTGAGTTTTTGCGCGCGCGCCTCGGCGACAGCCGCCGCCAGCGACTCCGGATCCATATTGAACGTGTCGGGCAGCACGTCGACGAAAAAGGGCGTCCCGCCGAGCAGGGCCACGGCCTCTGCCGTGGCGGCGAAGGTGAAGCTGGGGCAGAGAACGGCGACGCCTGGGCCGACGCCCCTGGCGAGCAGCACCAGGGTCAGCGCGTCGGTGCCGCTGGCGCAGGACACGACATGTTTCGCCCCGCAAAAGGCGGCAAGCTGCTTTTCCAGCTCGAAGACCTCGGGTCCCATGATATAGGCGCCGTGACGAATGACGCGTCGAACCGCCGCCTCGATCTGGTCCCCAATGCGCACGCGCTGGGCGGCAAGGTCGATGAAAGGCATCATGGGCGCGGACATTCAAAAAACTCCTGGATCCAGAACCCGCAAGCAGTCGGCATGGCCGGAGCGAGCGGAAACATTCCTTTGCTTGAGCGGCGGGAATCATGGCCCTTTCGCCAGCGATGGGGGCCTATACGCCGCGAATCTCCCGGCGTCACCATAAAAAAGGCGGGACTGGCGCCGCGCCCTCCCGCCATGCTAAGGCGAGCCCGCCCGATGGAGCCGAAGCCCGGCGCTCCGTCGCATTCTGTTCACCCGCGCTCCAACAATCCGGGCTGTATTGCGAAAGGCGTCGCAAGAGCGTCACATGACGAAAAAAACAATCAATGTCTCGGTCATCGGCCTTGGCCCCTGGGGACAGACCCTTGCCCACAAGCTGAGCGCCCTGCCCGGTTTCACGCTGAAATCGACCTTTGACCATCATGACGCGCGCAAGGTCGCCCATGCCGAAACCGCGCCGTCGCTCGAGGCCATTCTGGATGACGCGTCGATCAAGGCCTGCGTCATCACCACGCCGAACCACACCCATGCCGATCTGGCCCGCACGGCGCTTGAAGCCGGCAAGAACGTGCTGATCGCCAAGCCTTTGGCGATGACCGCGGCCGCCTGCGACGAAATCTCGGCGCTCGCCCGCGCCAAGGGACTGGTGGCGATGACCGGCCACACCACCTTGTTCAATCCCGGCGTCCTGCTGATGAAGCGCCTGATCGCCGAATCGGGGCGGCCAGTCCTGCATTTCGACGCCCGGCGGCGCGGCGTCGGCCGCATCCAAAAGAACAGCGTGCTGCTCGACCTCGCGGTCCATGACCTCGCCAACGCCATTTTCGTGACCGGCCGCCATCCCTTGTCCGCCCAGCATGTCCAGCGCCCCTATGGCGGCTGTCCAGCCGCCCAGGCCCAAATGTTCATGCGTTTCGAAGGCGGCATGACCGGCCATGTCGAGAGCAGCTGGGTCGCCTCGGAGCGGCGGCGCCTGGCGGTGGTCACTTTGGACGGGCGAATTGTCAAGCTCGACGAGTTGACCGCCAAGGTCAGCGTCTATGACACGACGCCCACGCCAAGTCTGGCCGAGAACAATTTCACCGCCGTCAAGATCGCGGAATACAAGGTCGACGCCCACGACGCGCTGGCCGACGAGCTGTCCGCCTTTGCGAAGTTGATCCGCGAGCGCCGTTTCCCCGAGGAGAACGCCAGAATCGCGCGCTCCGTGGTCCGTGCGATCGAGATCAGCGAGGATATCGGCGTCTATTTTTGACGCCGTGCACAATTTGCATCGCAGCAAAGCTTGCCAAAGCCGTGATTTGCGGAGACCCTGAGACTGGCGGCCGCGTCGGGTGATTCGCGCGCTTTCGCGCGCGCGGCCGTCGAGTCGGGCGTTGATCTCCATCCAGCGCGAAAGGCGGCCTCGATGATCGTGGGCGTGCTGAACCAGAAGGGCGGCGTCGGCAAGACGACGGTCGCGGTCAATCTCGCATCCTGTTTCAGCCGGTCCGGCCAGCAGACCCTGCTGGTGGACGCCGATCCGCAGGGCAGCGCCCTCGCGTGGTCAGGGGCGCGGCAGATCGATGCCGAATTCGTGGTGGTCGGCATGGCGAAGCCGACGCTTCATCGCGAAATCCCGGCTTTGGCGAGAAATTACGACATTGTGGTGATCGACGGCGCGCCGCGTGTGAATGAACTGGGCCGCGCCGCGATCATGGCCAGCGACCTGGTGCTGATCCCGGTCCAGCCCTCTCCCTATGACGTTTGGGCCGCCGCCGACACGGTCCAGCTCATCCGCGAGGCGCGGCAGTTCAAGGAGTCGCTGCGCGCCGCCTTCCTCATCAACCGCAAGATCGCCAACAGCGCGATCGGGCGCGATTTTCACGCCGCATTGGCGCAGTTTCCCGAAACGCCGGTTCTCGACGCCGCCCTCGTCCAGAGGGTGGTTTACGCCGAAAGCGCCGCGCGCGGTCTTTCCGTGCTGGAAGCCGCCCCGCGCGGCGAGGCCGCCCGCGAGATTCAACGTCTGGCCGAACTGATCGTCGCCGATAAGGAGAGACAGGCCGCATGAGCCGCAAGAACATTCAGATCAGCCTTCCCCCCGTCCCGTTCGAGGCGTCGGCGCACAATAAAATGGGCGCCCGGAGCGGAGCTGAAGAAGGAATCGATTCCTGGGTCGCGCAGGCGCAGGACACGCCCCGGATGTTCGCCGAGGACGCTTTTTCGCCTGCGGGCTCCGGTGAAGGCGTCACCATCAACGTCCGCCTTTCGCCTGAGCCCGACTGGGCCGAGGCGGCGAAAATCTATTGGTTTCTGCCCCAGGCGGCTTTGTGGTTCTGGACCTTCGGCATGGCCCGGAAAGCGATGCGCTTTTCCCCGATCGGGCGACGCTGATCAGGCTTCCCGCGCCGCGAGCGCGACGATCTTGGCGCCGCCTTCCCATGCGAACAGGCAGCGCCCGCCGAATTTCGTTCGGGCGCGGCCAGAGCCGAGATCGATTTCGATGTCGTGAAAATCGAGAAAACGCCGGTCGGCGGGAAAAAGCGCCTTAAAAGCCGCCTCTTTGACGACGAACAGGACACGGCGCCGGAGGAGGGCCAGATCATAGCGCGCACACTCGGCTGGCGTCGCGACCAGTTCGAGCAGCTCCGACGCCAGCGGCGCGTCAGGCTCCAGATCGGCGCCGAGCGCGGAGATTTTTTCCGACCGCGCGACCGCCGCCAGCGCATGGGTCTCATCATGGGCGAGAGAGCCCGCGAAGCCGGGCGGCCAAAGCGGAACGCCGTCGCCATCCCGGCCGATCGCGCAGGGCCGCGCGCCGAATTCCGCCAGCAAATTCCGCGCCAGCGCGCGCGCGGCTCCGCTCGCCCGCCGCCGCTCGAGCCGCAGGGCCGCGAGCGCCTCCGCCTCTTCCGGCCAAAGGCGGACTTCGTCGCCGGGCGCGATCGCCCGCGCGCCGATCCTGATGCCATGGCGTTCCGCGAAAGTCTGGAGCGCGCCGCCGGGAGCGGGGAAAATCATCGCGCAAGTCTATCGCGAGAGCGCGGGGCGGGAAAGGCGATGCGCGCGACCGAACAAAATGCTATGGCCCCGCGCGTGAAGAAATTTATCGCTCTTGTCGCCGGCCTTGTCGCGGTCGCCGGCGCCGCCCGCCCGGCGGCCTCCTTCGAGGGGCTGGCCTTTGGGCGCAATGGCTTGTGGGGCGTCGTCCACGGCGTCTGTTCCCCGATGAGCCGGCTCACCGGCTTGCCCGCGCCCTGTCTCGCCGTCGATCATGCGCGGGGCTTCGCCACTTTGCGGGCGCCCGACGAGGCGACCCATATCATCGTCACCCCGCTCGTCCGGGTCTCCGGGATCGAGAGCCCGGCGCTGCTGCGCAAGGACGCGCCCAATTATTGGGCCGACGCCTGGAGCGAGCGCCATTGGGTCGAGGAGGGCGCGGGCCGGCCGCTCGCCTGGAGCGATATCGGCATGGCGATCAATTCCCGCGCCGGGCGCAGCCAGGACCAGCTCCATATCCATGTCGATTGCGTCAAGCCGGAGATCAAAACGGATCTCGCCCGCGCCGCGAGAGGCCGGAAAGGCTGGTTCGAAATCAATTTGCGCCCGACTGCGGGCCGCTACCACGGCCGCGCCTTGAGCGCGGGTGAGCTTGACCGCAACATTTTCCGCATGGTCGCCCTGGAAATTCCCCGCGCCCGCGACAATATGGCGGGCGAAACCATCGCCGTGATCGGACTGGACGAGCCCCCGGCTGGGCGCGGCTTCCTGCTGCTCGCCGCCGGCGGCGGCGGCCACGCCGAGGAACTGCTTGACCATCAATGCCGGATCGGGAGAAACGTCCCGTCCGAATGAACCTGAACGAGGATTGCCTATGCCGATCTACAGTTACGAATGCAAAAAATGCGGCGCGCATTTCCAGACCTTGGTGCGCTCCGGCGACGAACCGGTCTGCCCCACCTGCGGTGCGGCCGAGCTTGAGCAGCAATTGTCGCTGATCGCTTCGCCGGCGCGCGGCGGCGACAATGACGCGGCGCCGTCCTGCGGCGCCGACGGCGGAGCCTGCGCAACCTGTCCGGCGGCCTCGATGTTCAACTGACCAGAAGGGAGGCGGCGATGTCGGCGGGCGAGCGTTTTACCGGCGTCACTCGCGCCGCCGCGCTCCTTGGCGGCGCCTGCGCCTATTTTGTCTTGCCGATCTGGGGATGGGGCGGCGTCGCGCCCTTCCTGGCCCATCCCGCCTTCTGGGCCCTGACCATCGTCTATTTCGGCCTGGCCGCCATCGCTCTCTTCGTCGGCGGCAATCTCTCGCCGGGCGTCAAGGAGGACCGCGACAATCGCTGGGTCCTCGCGGCGTTCGGCCTGCTGAGCCTCGCCAACGGGTTTTTGCCGGCCTGGGGCGACCGCCGCGACATTCTCTCGCTTGGCGGCGACGGGCTGCGCCGGATCGGGATCGCGCTTTTCGCGCTCGGCGGCTGGCTGCGCCTCTGGCCGGTGGCCACGCTCGGCGACAGATTTTCGGGCCTCGTCGCGATCCAGCCCGGCCACCGGCTCGTGACCAGCGGCGTTTATCGGTTCATCCGCCATCCGTCCTATCTCGGGCTGATGGTCAGCTCCCTCGGCTGGTCCCTGGTTTTCCGTTCGGGAATCGGCGTCATCATCACCGCTTTGACCCTGCCGCCTTTGCTGGCGCGCATCGACTCGGAAGAAAAGCTGCTGCGATCGCATTTCGGCGCGGACTATGACGCCTATCGCGCCCGAACCTGGCGCATGATTCCCGGGCTGTGGTAGCGGCATGCGCAATCGCGCCGATAATCCGGGCGCACAAAGACGGGACCTTTCCATGAAAACCATTCTGATCACCGGGGCGACCGCCGGCTTCGGCGCGGCATTCGCCCGCCGCTTCGTCAAGGACGGCCATCGCGTCATCGCCACGGGGCGGCGGGTCGAGCGGTTGACCGCGCTCGGCGAAGAATTCGGCGACGCCGTTCTTGCGCTGCCGCTCGACATGACCGAGAGGAAAGAAGTGGATGGTTTCGTCGACGGCCTGCCGGAGGGCTGGCGGCGAATTGACGTGCTGATCAACAACGCCGGTCTGGCGCTCGGCCTCAACCCCGCCTGGGAATGCGACCTCGCCGACTGGGACCGGATGATCGCCACCAACATCACCGGCCTTGTCCATCTCACCCACGCCGTTTTGCCGCAAATGGTCGCGCGCGACGACGGGCTGATCATCAATCTCGGCTCGATCGCAGGCGACTATCCTTATCCCGGCGGCAATGTCTATGGCGCGACGAAAGCCTTCGTCCTGCAATTCTCGCTCAATCTGCGCGCCGATCTCGTCGGCAGGAACGTCCGGGTGACCAATATCGAGCCCGGCCTCGTCACCGGCTCGGAATTCTCGGTCGTGCGCTTCGGCGGCGATGCGGCGAGGGCGGCGGCGCTCTATGCCGACAACGAGCCGCTGACGGCGGAAGACATAGCAGAAACGGCGGCATGGCTGGTGAGCCTGCCGCCGCATGTCAATATCAACCGGATCGAGATGATGCCGACGTCTCAGGCGAGCAGCGCGCTCGCCGTCAAGAAGGGGACTCCCCCGACCTGACCCTCGCCCGCAAGGGCGAAGGAAAATTGGGTCAGATCGCGGCGTTGATCCATTTGGCCAATTCGCCCTTGGGCGCGGCGCCGACCTTCTGCGACGTCACCTTGCCGCCCTTGAACAGCATCAGGGTCGGGATCGAGCGAATGCCGAGCTTGCCGGCGACGCCGGGATTTTCATCGACGTTCAGCTTAACGATCTTGACCTTGCCGTCGTAATCCTTCGCCAGTTCCTCGAGCGACGGGCCGATCATCTTGCACGGACCGCACCATTCCGCCCAGAAATCCACGACGACCGGCACGTCGGACTTCAAAACGTCGGATTCGAAAGTGGCGTCGGAAACTTTGACGGTGGACATGAAAACCTCTCGTAGGGGGAATCGGATCCCAGAGCGGGATGAGACTGAGGCCAAAGTAGGTAGGGCATGTTCCGGCGTCAAGCGCACTGGCGCCGCAGCACATTTGCGGCTTGGCAAAATCAAGCCGTAAACACGCCCTTGGTGAGAAATTTGCGCGGCCTGGAATCGCGTCGGGCGCTTTTCGGCGCGGGAGCCCGGCCCTTCGGCTCAAAACCCGCCGGCTGCCAGGGCGGCACGAGATGTCTCTTGCCGGGGCCGATCAGATCGGCGCGGCCCATGCTTTTCAGCGCCTCGCGCAGCATCGGCCAGTTTTCCGGATCGTGATAGCGCAAAAAGGCCTTGTGCAGTCGGCGCTGGCGCAGTCCCTTGACGGCGGAGACTTTTTCGGACGCGCCATGGCGCACCGGCTTCAGCGGATTGAAGCCCGAATGATACATGGCGGTGGCGAGCGCCATGGGCGAGGGCAAAAAAGTCTGGACCTGATCGGCGCGGTAATTGTTGCGCTTGAGCCAGAGCGCGAGATTCATCATGTCCTCGTCGCTCGTGCCCGGGTGCGCCGCGATGAAATAGGGAATGAGGTAATATTCCTTGCCCGCCTCGCGCGCCGCCTTGTCGAACAGGGCCTTGAAGCGATCATAGGCGCCGATCCCCGGCTTCATCATCTTGGAGAGCGGGCCGTCCTCGGTGTGCTCCGGCGCGATCTTCAGATAGCCGCCGACATGATGCGTCACCAGTTCGCGCACATAGGCCGGGCTTTTCACCGCAAGATCGTAGCGCACGCCCGAAGCGACCATCACCTTTTTCACACCCTTGATCGCCCGCGCCTTCTGGTAAAGCTCGATCAAAGCGTCATGGCTGGTGTTCAGATTCTTGCAGATGTCGGGAAAGACGCAGGACAGCCGGCGGCAGACGCTTTCCGTCTTTTTGTCCCTGCAGGCCATGCGGTACATATTGGCGGTCGGCCCGCCGATGTCCGAAATGATCCCGGTAAAACCGTCGGTCTTGTCGCGGATGTCCTCGATCTCTTTCAGAATCGAGGCCTGTGAGCGGCTCTGGATGATCCGGCCCTCGTGTTCGGTGATCGAACAGAAGGAACAGCCGCCGAAACAGCCGCGCATGATCGTCACCGAATGTCGGATCATCTCCCAGGCCGGGATTTTCGCGCCCTCGTAAGATGGATGCGGCCCGCGCGCGTAGGGCAGGCCATAGACGCCGTCCATTTCCGGCGTGGTCAGCGGAATGGGCGGCGCGGTCAGCCAGATCTCCTTGTCGCCATGCCTCTGGACCAGGGGTCTGGCGTTGCCGGGGTTGCTCTCCTTGTGCAGCACGCGCGAGGCGCGGGCGTAGGCCTCCGGCTCGGCGACGACCTGTTCATAGGCCGGCAGGCGAACGACGACATTTTCGCCCCTGACGTGAATCCCTTCGTCGCCGTCGAGGTTTTCCGCATGCGCCTCGGCCCAGCCCTCCGGAATGGCGTCGCGCGGGATCGCCAGGCCGCGAATGTCGGAAAAATCCTGGCGAATGCCCTTTTTGGCGATGCGATGGGCGACCTCGACCAGAGCGCGCTCGGCATTGCCATAGAGCAGAAGATCGGCCTTTGCATCGAGCAGGATCGAGCGACGGATCTTGTCGGACCAGTAGTCGTAATGCGCGATGCGGCGCAGAGAGGCCTCGATGCCGCCGATGACGATCGGGGTTTCGGCAAAAGCCTCGCGGCAGCGCTGAGCATAGACGATCACCGCGCGGTCGGGCCTTCTGCCGCCCTCGCCGTGGGGCGTATAATTGTCGTTATGGCGCAACCGCCGGTCGGAAGTGTAGCGATTGACCATCGAATCCATATTGCCCGCGGTCACGCCGAAGAAGAGATTGGGCTTTCCGAGCTGTTTGAAGTTTTCGGCGTTTTTCCAGTCCGGCTGGGCGATGATCCCGACGCGAAACCCCTGAGCCTCCAGCAGACGGCCGATGATCGCCATCCCAAAACTCGGATGGTCGATATAGGCGTCTCCGGTGACGAGGACGATGTCGCACGAATCCCAACCCAAAACGTCCATCTCGGCGCGCGACATGGGCAGGAATGGCGCGGTCCCGAAGCGGTGCGCCCAATATTTGCGGTAGGAAAACAGCGGTTTTTCCGCTTGCGCCGAAGTCATGGAACGTCCTTGACGAAAATCCGGCGCGCTGTCCATCCGATAGAGCGCCGATCACGCCGATTTTACGGTCACTCGCCTTCCGCAACGAGCGCGCCGATCCCTTCGCGATACGTCGGATAAGCCAGGTCCAGATCGAGCAAAGCCTTCATCCGCCGGTTCGAGACGCGCTTGTTCTCGCCATAGAAACTGCGCTGCATCGGGGTGAGCGGGGTTTCTTCGAAAGGCCTTTCGAGCGGAGGCTCCATCCCGAGAAGCTCGGCGGCGTAGGTCACCACATCCTGCGGCGGGGCCGGTTCATCGTCGGTGACATTATAGACTCCCCCCGGCGCCCGACCGGTGAAACAGGCGTCTATGGCCTGCGCGATATCCTCGACATGGATGCGGTTGAAGACCTGGCCGGGCTTGATCAGCCGCTTCGCCGTGCCTTCGCGCAATTTCACCAGAACATTGCGGTCAGGCCCGTAAATGCCGGAAAGACGCAGCACGTAGACCTCCTTGCCCGAGGCGCGGGCCAAGGCAAACCATTCCGCTTCCGCCGCGAGACGCTGGCGGCTGCGCAGATTCGAAGGTTTGGGCTGCGCGGTTTCGTCGATCCATTCGCCGCCATGGTCGCCATAAACGCCGATGGTCGAGAGATAGATGATCTTTTTAAGTTTCGGCGCGCTGGCGATTTCCTTGGCCAGTCGGCGCAGCGCTGGATCGCCGCTTTCGTCCGGTCCCGCGCTGACGAGCAGCGCATCGGCCTCCGCGACCGCCGCCGCCACACGCGGATCGACATTTTCGGCCGCGCCGTCGAAGGGAAGGAGCCTGACCCGGCCGAGCGTCTCCGACTTGGGGGCGCGTTTGGTGCCGGTCACCTCAGTGAACATTCTGGCGTGGTAGAGGCCGTAAAAACTCGCGGTATAGCCGAGACCGAAAATGACCAGTTTCACCCTTCAACCCTCCCCCTCGATCGCGGAGTCCCATTCAGTGCGCACGCCCGCGTCCTGTTCGCCGGCCCGCCTTCGTTGCGCGAACCGGACGAATTCGTTGCGCGGCAAAAGCCGGGACAGAGCCCAGACCGCCATGCCGCGCACCAGGGGCGAGATATGGTCGAGCCTCGCTTCAGCCAAGGGGGCGAGCGCCAAATCGCCGGAATTGCCGATCGCGACCAGCACATTGCGCAGAAAACGGGCGTGGCCGATCCTTTTGACCGGGGAGCCGGCGAAAAAGGCGCGGAACCCCGCCTCGTCCAACGCCGCAAGGCGCGCGAGCGGCGGCGCGACGAGATCGGCGCGGGCCAAAAATTTTGCCTCATGGGTTCGCCGCGCGAATTTGTTCCACGGGCAGACGCCGAGGCAATCGTCGCAGCCATAGACCCGATTGCCGATTTTTGCGCGCAGTTCTCGCGGAATCTGGGCCCTGGCCTCGATGGTCAGGTAGGAAATGCACAGCCGCGCGTCGATTTTATAGGGCGCATCCAATGCTCCCGTCGGACAGGCGTCGAGGCAGGCGCGGCAGTTTCCGCAATGATCGGCTTCCGCCGCGTCGGGGGGCAGCGCCAATGTCGTGAAAATGCTGCCGAGAAAAAGCCAGGAGCCGAAGTCGCGCGACACCAGATTTGTGTGCTTGCCCTGCCAGCCGAGTCCGGCGGCGTGCGCCAGCGGCTTTTCCATAACCGGCGCGGTATCCACGAAGACTTTTACCTCGCCTTCCTCCCCAAATTCTCGGGCGCGCGCCAGCAAGGCGGAGGCAAGAAGCTTGAGCTTGCCCTTGAGCACGTCGTGATAATCGCGATTTCGGGCATAGGCGGAAATGTTGCCGGCGCCGCGTTCGGCCAGAGTCGCCAGTGCGTTGCCGTCCGGGCCATAATTCATGCCGAGCAGGATGATGGAGCGGACTTCGGGCCACAAATGTCGCGGGTCGCCGCGCCGGTCGCGTCTGTCCGCGAGCCAGGCCATGTCGCCCTGGCGTCCTTCGGCGAGAAAGGCGTCGAGCCGCGCCGGCGCCTCGGGGATCGCGTTGGGCGCGGCGATCCGACAGGCGTCGAAACCGAGGCGCGCGGCCTCGGCGCGCAAGAAGGCTAAAAGTCGATCTCGGCGTAAATCGGATTGGCCGCCACGCCCGGCACGCGGTCCGCCAGCAGCGGGCGGAAACTCGGACGGCTTTTCATGCGCTGGTACCATGATTTGGCCGATTCTTCCTCGTCCCATGGCGCGTCGCCGAGGAAATCGACGCAGGACAGATGCGCCGCCGCCGCGAGATCGGCATAAGTCATCTTGTCGCCCGCAAGCCACCGGCGCGTCGACTCCAGATAGGAAATATAGCGCAGATGATAGCGCACATTGGCTCGCGCCGCGCGCAAAAGCTCCATATCCGGTCCGCCGCCGCCGATCTCGGTGGCGGTGAAGCGCTTATAGACCTTTTCGGTCACCAGCCAGTTGCTGACCTCGTCGAAAAATTTCTCGTTGAACCAGGCCATCAGCCGGCGCACCTCGACCCGCGCGACAGGCGAAGGCGGCAGCAGACGATGGTCGCCGAGCCGCTCGCCGAGCGTTTCGTCGAGCCATTCGGCGATCGGTCCCGCGCCGGGAATGACCAGGCCGTTGTCCTCGACCAGGACCGGGGTCTGGCCCGCCGGATCGAGCATGAGGAATTCGCGGCGCCGTTCATGGACCCGCTCCTCGATCAGATCCGCCTCGACGCCATATTCGCCCAGCGCGAGCCGGACGAAACGCGAATGCGGACAGAGCGGATGATGATAAAGCTGAGGCATGCCTGATCCGATACGACCCGTTTGATCGGGTGGAGCCCGTATAGAGGCGGCGCCGCGCGCTCACAAGACCGGATAGCCGATAAAAGTTTAACAGTTCCTTGCCTGTGGGTCTCGATCCGTTTCGCGCAGAACAAAAAGCTGAAGCCTGACTGCGACTATGGCCCGGCGGCTTAAAGGCCAAGCCGACCCGCAAGCATCCTCATTTCATGGGGATCGAGATATTCCGTCGCCGAAAAACGGCGCGCGAGCGCGAATTCGAAGGCGCTCCAGCCGGGAAAGCCGGCGAGGACACGA
>JAKAJL010000067.1 GCA_021813805.1 Pseudomonadota bacterium
CCGAGGCGCGGATTGTCGCGGCGCTGATCGACGGAGCGCCGGCGCCGCTCGACGCCGCACGGATCGTCAGTGACTGCCTGAGCCACGCCTACGTCGATTCGCAGACGGTCAAGGTCCACATGGTCAAAATACGCCGCAAGCTCGCCGCCTGCGGCGCGACCGTGACCAGCCTCATCGGCGGATATGCGATCTCCGAGGCCGACGCCGCGCGGCTGGCGGGGATGGGCCAATGATCCGCGCATGGCTCGTCAATATCGCGCTGTTCGCGGCCTGCGTCGCCGGAATCCTGTTTTCCATCTGCTTCGGCGCGTGGCTGCTGATCGTGGCCGGCGCGGTCTATGTGACCGTCGGGATGATCGGGCTGGCGGTCTGGATCGGCCTCGCCCTGACGGACGCCCGGCCGCCAAAATCCGCCCCGCGAGACTGATTATCCCCGTCCGCGCGCGCGGTCGCCGCCGCGTTGCGCCTGCCGGAGGCGGCTCGTTTGCCTCCGGCGCAAATCCCCACGCTCAACCCAAAGGTGAAAAATGGATCAACTCTGGACCGCCGCGCAGCCGCTGCTGCACGGCGCCGCGACTCTCGCCAGCATCGCCGGCTTCGCCGCCGCCGCCGCCGCCGTCATGCCCAAAGCTTCCGGGCCTGGCGTTTACGGCTTCATCCGCGCCGTGATCGACGCCTTCGCGATGAACTTCGGCAATGCCGCGAACAAGTGACCCCTTGGCGGTTTTCGCCAAGATCGCGCATTGGCTCGCGGGCGTCCGCGGGGCGCGGCGCGACAGGGGCGCCGCAGTCGCGGTCGAAGACCTCGCCGAACTGCTCGAACAGGTCGCGGCGCATAGAGACGACCTTCAGGGCGCGCTCGAAAAAGGCGCGACCTTTGCCGACGCCCTCGCGCCATGGCTCGGCCCGCAGGCTCACGATCTGGCGAAAGACCTTCGCCTGGTCAAATCCCTCGACAAATTCCGCAGCGCGTTTTCCGGCGACGGATCGTCCAAGCCGCCCGCGCCCTTCGTTTAATCAAGCCCCGAAAGGAAACATCATGAGCTGGTTCACCAATATGGAAGCCGATGTCGGCGCGTTCCTGATCCGCACCGAAGCTGCGGTGCAGGGCGTCGTCGCCGATATTGTCAAGGGCGAGCAGGTCGTGCTCGCCGATCTACAGGCGGCCGGCGATTGGATCGCCAATCACCAGCAGGCGATCGACGCCGCCGTGACTGGCGCGGCGGCGCTCGCGACCGGGCTCGGCGTCCCCGTCAGCCCTATCGTTCTCGCCGATGTCGCCGGCGCGGCGCAGTCGCTCGCGGCCTTTGCGGAGGCGCATAACGCTGGGCAGTCCACCCCGGCGAGCGTCGTCCAGGGCTATATCGCCTACAAGCAGGCGAAGAGCGCGATTTCCGCCGCGACTGCCGCCGCGATCCAGGCCAAGGCCAACGCGACCCTGGGCGCGGTCGCCAAAGCCGCCGACACGGTCGCCGCCGCCCTTCCCGGCACGACTATCGCCACTGGCGCCGCCGATCTGGCTGCAGCGGTCCAAGACGCGCCGGCGGCGGCCAAGTGAGCTTCTGACCTGTTCGCGTTGGAATGACGACCTTGTGCGCCCTTTCGTGCATCGCCTGGAATGAAATCGAGAGCGCCGCCCGCGAGCGGCCAGGGGACAGTGGAATGACTGACAGCGGGCTGGGACAGCCGTCGCCGAGTTGGTGGAACATCATGGCGACGGCGTTCGGCGTTCTGGGCGCGCCGGTTCTTCTGCAAAAACTTTTGGAGCATTTTTTCGGCCATAAAAAAGTGGACGCGGAATCCGAACTCATGATCGCGCAGGCGCGCAAGACCGAAAGCGAAGCCGATGAACTCGCTGCGGGCCGGACGGCCGAATTCGAGAAAGCCGTCAACGACCGCGTCAAAGCCGTGCTGGATTCATGGGAGCGGCAGGTCACTTTGCTCACCGTTCGGATTGAGGCGCAGCAGGACGAGATCCATGGCTTGCGCGAAGAAGTCGTTGCTTTGCGAAAGGCGTTGGATGCGACGACGAGGGAGTTACACGTGGCGCGAATGAATGCCGACCCCGGGGGATAGCCCCCGTCTGAAAATCGTTCTGGTTTCACATCTTTTTGCCCCGCCGTCCGGCTCATGCCGGCGGCGGGGCTTTTTTGCGTTTTGAGTCGGCATGGGACGACGTGAAAGGCTGCGGAGGATCGATATGGCGACTTTAGAGGCTCCGCTTGACTCTTGGAGGATTTCAGTTTTTTGTATAGAACATAAAGTGAACATTGGATCAGATCATGCATGCGATCAATGCGTGGCGTGGCGGGGGGGCGCCCTGCGCAAAGGATTTGGCCGCCTTGCGTCTGGCGCTCGCCAGGATCGAGGCGCGGCGCGACGGTGGAAGCCAGATGGCGTCCCGGGAACATTTCTCCTTGGGCGCGCCAGAGGTTGACGCTGTTCTCGGCGGAGGGCTGAACCGCGCCTGTCTGCATGAAGTTCTGGCGCCGCGCGGCGCCGATTGGTCCGCCGCCGCCGGCTTCGGCCTCGCCCTTGCCCTACGTGCGGCGTCAGGGCGGCCGGTGCTGTGGGCGCGGCAGGATTTTCTTGAAAGCGAGACCGGGCGGCTGAACGGCGTCGGACTGGTGGAGTTCGGCGTCGATCCCGCGGCTTTGTCCCTGGTGCGCGGACGCGACGCCGAAGCCGTCTTGCGCGCGGGCGTGGACGCCGCGCGCTGCAAGAGTCTCGGCGTCGCCTTGATCGAAATTTTCGGCGCGCCGCGCGCGCTCGATCTCACCGCGACCTTGCGCCTGGCGCGGTCGGCGGAATCTTCCGGCGTCACGCTTTTTCTGCTGCGCATCTGCGTCGGCGAAATGACGCGCGCGCCGCCCAGCGCCGCCGTCTCGCGCTGGCGCGCGCGCGCGCAAAATTCCCAAGCCCTGCTTGCCAATGCGCCGGGCGCGCCGCGTTTTTCCGTCACGCTGCTGCGCCATCGTGGCGGCGCAGCCGATCGTTCCTGGCGTTTGGAGTGGCAGCGTGACCGAGGCTTCTTTTGCGAGACCGCCGAGACTCGCCATGCGGCGCTATCTGGCTCTTTTCCTGCCCTACCTGCCGACGGAGCGCTGGCGCTCCCGTCAGGCCAGCGGCGCGCCGGATGACGCGCAGCCTTTCGCATTGGTCGAAAAGAAGAACAATGCGCAAAGGCTTTACGCGCTCAATCCCGCCGCCTGGGACCATGGGCTCGCGCCGGGCCTGGCTTTGGCGGACGCGCGCGCTCGTCTGCCGCAGCTTCGCGTCGCCGACGCCGACCGCCGGGCGGACCGCGAGCTTCTTCTCGTCCTGGCGGCGCATTGCGAGCTTTATACGCCCCTGACGGCTCTGGACGAGCCGCATGGCCTCGTCCTCGACGTCACAGGCTGCGCGCATCTGTTCGGCGGCGAGGCGGGCCTTTTGTCTGTTGCACTTCATGACATGGCGGCGCTCGGCTTTTCCGCCCGCGCGGCGTTGGCGCCGACACCCGATGGCGCGCGGGCTCTAGCGCGTTTTTCGCCGGACGGCGTTTTCTCTCCCGCTGAGGCGGCGGAGGCCGTCGCGCGCCTGCCGCTCGCCGCCCTGGAGGTCGAGGAGGACAGCCTGCGCGCCCTGAGCCGCGCCGGTTTGAAAACCATTGGCGATCTCGCCTCTCGTCCGTCGCGCGCTTTCGCCGCGCGTTTCGGCGCCGATTTCCCGCGCAAGATCGAATGTCTGCTGGGACGGGAGGATTTGCGCATCACGCCTCTGCGCCCGCCGCCCGATTGCATGGTCGAGCGTCATTTCGCCGAGCCTCTGGAGCAAAGCGACTCCATCGAGGCTGTTTTGAGCGATCTGATCCAGGAGGCCAAAACCTTTCTGGAGCGGCGCGGCCAAGGCGGGCGTCTGTTCGAGGCGAGTTTTTTCCGCGCCGACGGCGTGGTGCGCCGGCTGTCGGTCGAAACCTTGCGACCGACGCGCGATCCGAAAATCCTCGTCAGGCTGTTTCATGAAAAGCTCGAGTCGCTGGCCGATCCGCTCGACCCCGGTTTCGGTTTCGACGCGCTGCGCCTGGCCGTGCCGCGTGTGGAAAATTTCGAGTCCGCGCAAGGCGATTTTGTCGCTCTCGAAGCGCGGGAGGCTGAGCAGGAGTTGAGCGAATTGCTCGATCGCTTGACGACGCGTTTCGGCCGCGCGCGCGTGCTGCGTTTCATGCAGGGCGACGCCCATGAGCCAGAGCGCGAAAGCCTCGCCGTTCCTGTCGCCGCCGCAGTTGCCGAAACATGGTCCAGTCCGCCGGATGGCGAGCCGCCGGCGCGACCGCTCACCTTGTTTGATCCGCCCCAGCCGGTGGACGTTGTCGCTTTGGCGCCGGACAGCCCTCCGGCGCGGTTCCGCTGGCGGCGGAAAATGCATGAGATCTTGCGCGCCGAGGGGCCGGAGCGCATCGCGCCGGATTGGTCGGTGTTCGGAATGCGGGAGCCGGCGCGCGACTATTATCGCGTCGAGGATGTCGAGGGCCGGCGGTTCTGGCTGTTTCGGCGCGGCCTTTATGAATCCGATGACCAGCCGCGCTGGTTCCTGCATGGATTGTTCGCGTGACCCGTTATGCAGAACTGGTTTGCGCCAGCCATTTTTCCTTCCTGCGCGGCGCTTCGTCGCCGGCGGAATTGATCGGCGCGGCTTTGCGCATGAACTACAACGGGCTTGGCCTGTGCGACCGCAATTCCGTCGCGGGCGTCGTGCGCGCCCTCGGCGCGCTGGAGGATTTTTCGCGCACTGACGGTGAAATTTCCGTGCGTGCGAAAAGTTTCAAGCTTCTTGCCGGCGCGCGCCTCGTCTTTGCCGACGGCGCTTCGGACATTGCCGCCTATCCCGCCCATCGTGTCGGCTGGGGCCAATTGTGCCGTCTGCTCACGCTCGGAAAACGCCGCGCCAGAAAGGGCGAATGTCATCTCACCCTCGACGATCTCGCGCGCGACGCCGAAGATCTTCTGTTGATCGTTCTCCCGACGCGGACTCTCGAAAGTCTCGAACGGACCATCGCGCGTCTGCGCGCCGCCTCATGCCGGGTCTGGCTCGGCGCCAATATGCCGCGCGGCGGCGCCGACCGCCGCCGTCTTCTCCGCCTGCGGGACGTCGCGTGTGCGCAGGGCGTCCGATTGCTGGCGCAGAACGACGCGCTTTACGCTTTTCCCCAAGATCGACCCTTGCAGGACGTGCTGACCTGCGTGCGCGAACATATGACGCTCGCGCAAGCTGGGCGTCGGCTCGAAAGCAACGCCGAGCGGCATCTGAAAGAGCCGCGGGAAATGGCGCGGCTTTTCGCCGACGCGCCTGAGGCGATCAAGGAGATCGAAAATTTTCTCGACCAGGCGCACTTCCATTTGCGCGAGCTTTCTTATGAATATCCCGATGAGCCGGTTCCCGCTGGCTGGGCGCCGCAGGCCTGGCTGGAGGAGCTGGTCCGCCGCGCCGCGCCAGAGCGTTATCCTCAAGGCGCGCCGCAAAAGGTGCGCGATCTGCTCGAGCAGGAACTGGCGCTGATCGCAAAACTCGATTACGCGCCTTATTTCCTCACTATCCACGACATTGTCGCCTTCGCCCGCGAGAAGGGAATCCTGTGCCAGGGGCGCGGCTCGGCCGCCAATTCGGCGGTCTGCTATGTGCTCGGAATCACCTCCGTCGATCCGGCCGAAAACGATCTTCTGTTCGCGCGCTTCATGTCGGTGGAGCGGCGCGAACCACCGGACATCGATGTCGATTTCGAGCACGAGCGGCGCGAGGAGGTGATCCAGCATATTTATGAGAAATATGGCCGCGAGCGTGCCGGCCTTGCGGCGGAAGTCATTTCCTATCGCCCGCGCAGCGCCCTGCGCGACGTGGGCAAGGTCTTTGGGCTTTCGGAAGACCTGATCGGCGCGCTCGGCGCCCTGCAATGGGGCGCCTATGGGCCGCCGCGCCTGCGCAAGGAACATATCGCCGAAACCGGCCTCGACCCGGACAATCCGATCATCGAGCAGGTTCTGTTTTTCGCGCGGAAAATTCTCGGCTTTCCGCGCCATCTCTCGCAGCATGTCGGCGGCTTCATCCTGACCCGCGGGCGGCTGGATTCCCTGGCGCCGATCGGCAACGCCGCCATGCCCGACCGCACTTTCATCGAATGGGACAAGGATGACATCGACGCGCTTGGCCTGATGAAGGTCGATATTCTGGCGCTCGGGATGCTCACCTGCATCCGCAAGGGTTTCGACCTGCTGGCGCGGCACGAGGGCCGAACAATAGGCCTCGCCGACGTCCCGCGCGAGGACAAGGCCGTCTATGATATGCTGTGCCAAGGCGATTCGATCGGCGTGTTCCAGGTCGAAAGCCGCGCGCAGATGAACATGCTGCCGCATCTGCGGCCGCGCAAATTCTACGATCTGGTGATCGAGGTCGCCATCGTGCGGCCGGGGCCGATACAGGGCGACATGGTCCATCCCTATCTGCGCCGCCGCGCCGGCGAGGAGAAGGTGAGCTTTCCCTCGCCTTCGCCCGAGCACGGCCCGCCCGACGAATTGCATCGCGTGCTCGGCAAGACTCTTGGCGTGCCTCTGTTCCAGGAACAGGCGATGAGTCTGGCCATGGTCGCGGCGAAATTTTCCGAAGCCGAAGCCAATCGCCTGCGCCGCGCCATGGCGACTTTCCGGCATCTGGGAACCATCGGCGAATTCGAGGCGATGATGGTCGAACGCATGTGCGCGCGCGGCTATGAGCGCGATTTCGCCCAGCGTTGTTTCGAGCAGATCAAGGGCTTCGGCTCCTATGGCTTTCCCGAGAGTCACGCCGCCTCCTTCGCACAGCTTGTCTATGTCTCGGCCTGGCTGAAACGCCGTCATCCGGCGGTCTTCGCCTGCGCGCTTCTGAATGCGCAGCCGATGGGTTTTTACGCGCCGGCCCAGATCGTGCGCGACGCGCGCGAGCATGGCGTCGAAATCCGCCCCGTCGATGTCAATCATTCGCTTTGGGACAACACTTTGGAGCGCGCGGAAAACGAGTCTTTGGCGCTGCGGCTCGGCTTCCGCCAGATCGGCGGGCTGGTCGAGACGGAAATGGCTCGCCTCATCGCCGCGCGCGACAAGAATTTCGAGACGCTCGAATCCTGCGCCACTCGTTCGGGGCTTTCCGCGCGCGGTTTGAAAATTCTCGCCGACGCCGACGCCTTCCGCTCCTGTCGCGTTTTATCGCTGGCGCCGGAGAAAATTTTGGACCGCCGCGCGGCCTTGTGGGCGGCGCGGCGTCTGCCGGGAGAAAAAACACTTCCGCTGTTCGCCGCGGCGAGGGTCGAGGAGTTGGGCGCCGAGCCCGACCCGGACCTTCCTCCTTTGCGAATCGGCGAAGAAATCGTCGCCGATTATCAGACCTTGCGCCTGTCGCTGCGCGCCCATCCCATGCGAATTCTGCGGCCCATTTTCGCGCGCGAAAAATTCATTCGCGCCAGCGATCTGCCGTCTTGTCCCAACGGCGCCTGGCGAAAGGCGGCGGGCCTCGTGATCGTGCGGCAACGGCCAGGCAATGGCAAAATGATCTTCATCACGCTGGAGGACGAGACCGGCGTGATCAATGTCGCGCTCTATTCGACCCTGTTCGAGCTTTATCGCAAGCCGACCATGGCCGCGCGGCTGATGGCGGTGGAGGGACGCATCCAGAAAAGCTGGGCCGGCGTGGTCCATCTTCTGGCGCGGCGGCTTTACGATCGCTCCGGGGAACTCTCGCGCCTGTCGGAAAGCGCGCGCGGCGCGCAGGACCCCGAAATTTGCCGCGCCCGTCATCCGCGCCATGCGCGGGTCATTCCGAAGTCGCGGGATTTTCACTGAACACGCCAAGGCTCCGAACGCCAACGCAGGCAGCTTGCGGCGGCGGCGCGAGCGAAAATCGCGATTGGCGCTATGGATGCGCCGGCTTGTCGTCGCCGCGCACGATGGCCTTCAGGCATTGGGGACTACAGATCATGTCCACGCGAGTCTCGCCGTCCTGCAGGAGAAGATCGGGCTTTTCGGCGCTCACGCGAACCGTCCATTCCCCGAGCAGCGCGCCCTTGGCGTCCAGCGCGATCAGATTGGTCTCTCCGAAATTCTTTCCGGTAATCACGCCAAGGCCGGTGCTTTTCAGGATGGTGACGTCGGCGATCGCGGGCTGACCTACGACCAGAGTGTCGGTCTTGTCCGGAATGCGCGCCACTCGCGCCTTATCGATGGCGACCAGGACGATGTCGTTCGACGCCGCGCGTGCGCCGCCGACGGAGAGAACCCCGACGAGAACGAAGGCGGCGCCCATCGAACGAAATGCGTGAAAACGCATGAACATCTCCCCAATGTAAAGCCGTGGCGGCGGCCGGCGACTGGGTTGCGGGCCGGCGCCGAGGGGCGTCCGACGCCTCCCGATAATTTGCCAAAGTGATTAAGACACGACTTGGTGAATGATTGCTGAATATTGGACGACATCGGAAAGTTTCCATGACGAATTGAAACCTGGCCCGCCGGCCGCGTGGCGACGGCGGCGAAATTTGGCAATGAACAGCCGGGCGAAACGCCTGGGGACATTCGTCATGATCGCGGACGAGTCACCCGGTTAGGCGATACGAAGGCGCATTCATAGGGAGAGGTCGGCTTTACGCGAAAACAAAGCAAATTGACCTCGGGCGATCCGTCATTCACGCCCGACGGCGCCCGCCTCGCGGCGCTCAAGACGTCGTGGGAAGCCGCGGTCCCGGGATCGAAGACCATGGCTGTCGTCATTCTCAAACCAGCGTGAACGCGACATAAACCTTAATGAGTGTTTGGAAATACCGAAGTGTCGCTTTAACAAATTAGCGACGACCATCTCTTAGGGTAGTTCTATCGCAGCCGACAGCGAGCAATGTTCGGTGCGACAAACCAAATTTGGGAGCCTCAAGATATGAAAAACCTCGTCACCCGTTTCGTTAAGGACCAGTCTGGCGCGACCGCGGTCGAATACGCCCTGCTCGCCGCCATGATTGCTCTGGCCATCATCGTCGGCGCGCAGAACCTCGCCGGCAAGATCAACGGCGAGTTCAACGCCATCGGCGCCAACCTCTGATCGACGCGTCAGAAGCGCTCCCGCCTGGCGGAGGCGCGAAAGCCCCGGTGCTTGATCCGGGGCTTTTTTTTAGCCGACCTCCCGCGCGAAATTTTCCGCCATGCGCCGCAAGGTAACCAAGGGGTAATCGCCCCGCGCCATGATGACGGCGCCAACAAGACGCGGACCCGCCATGCTCGACGCCCTGACCATCGCCATTTTCCCGGCCCTCATGATCTATGCGGCCTTTTCGGACATCTTGACGATGACGATTTCGAACTGGGTTTCGATCGTTCTCGTCGTGGCCTTCGTCCTGCTTGCGTTGTTGTTGGGTCTGCCGGCGGCGGCCATCGGCTGGCATCTCGCCGCGGGAGTGATCGTTCTCGTGATCACATTCACCTTTTTCGCCTTCGGCTGGATCGGCGGCGGCGACGCCAAGCTCGCAGCGACCACCGCGGTCTGGATGGGCGTCGAACATGTTGGCCAATATGCGGTCAGCGCGGCTTTGATCGGTGGCGGGCTCGCCCTGACGATGCTCGCGTTCCGCCGCATTCCCATGCCGGGCTGGGTCCGCGCCCAGTCGTGGGTGATGCGCCTCCACGATAAGAATGTCGGCGTTCCCTACGGCGTTGCGTTGGCGGCGGCCGCCCTGATTCTTTATCCCGAGACCCGCATTTACCTCAGCGCGCTGGCCAGTTGACGCATCGGCGGCTTTTCGGATTCGCGCGACGCCCCGCTCTCGCGGGGCGTTTTCCTTTTCGGGCCTTCAACCTGACGGAGGTCAAATGCGTGAGATCTTATTAACCTTAATTTGACCTTTCACTGTTTCAATTCGGTCAACGTCTCCTTCGAAGATCGCAATTCGGACCGTTGAAACAGCCATGAAAAAAAATCGGCTCATCTTTCTCGGCGTGGTTTTGGCTTCAGGGGCCGGCGCGTCCTATCTCGTGCTTTCGCGCCCCGCGCCGCCGCCTCCGGCTCCAGTCAAGGTTGTCGTGGAGTCAAGACCGGTCGCAAAAGATCAGGTCCTGGTCGCGGCCCATGAGCTCGCCTTCGGCTCGGTGGTCCAGCCCGCCGACCTCGCATGGCATGACTGGCCGTCAGACGATCCGATGCCGGGCGTGATCAGGAAGTCCGATTCGCCCCAGGCGGTCGAGGACATCAAGGATTCCGTTGTCCGCGGCTCCTTTCTGGCGGGCGAGCCGATCCGGCGCGAAAAATTGTTCAAGGGCGGCGGCTCCGGCTTCCTCTCGGTGATGCTGACCCCGGGCTATCGGGCGGTTGCGATCAATATCGAGGGCAGCGGCGCCACGACCGCCGGCAATTTCATTCTGCCCAATGATCGCGTCGACGTCGTGCGCATCTTTCGTGACGAGGACGGATCCAAAGGCGGAAATGGCGACTCCTATGTCGCGAAGACGCTCGTGACCAATGTCCGCGTCCTCGCCATCGGTCAGAACGCCCAGGAAAAGGGCGGCAAGCCATTCGCCTCGGGCGCCACCGCGACGCTCGAGCTCACGCCCGAACAGGCGGAGTCCGTCATTCTCGCCCAGCGGGTCGGCCAGCTTTCTCTGGTCCTGCGCGCGATGCAGGACAGCAAGACCGCTGCGACGCCGGCGAGCGCGGAAGGACACGACCACACCGTCACCGTCGTCCGCGCGGGCGTCCCCACCCAATCCCGCGTGCAGACGATCGATGACCTCCCCAAGCCGGGCGCCGGCGCCCAAGAGTGAGAGACGATGCTGAAGAACCGCACAAGGCTTACCGGCGGCATAATCGCCTTTCTCGCCTTCGCCGCGCCAACGGCGAACGGACGCGCGCAATCCTATGACGGAGAACGGAATGTTTCGCAGGGGCAGGAGTTCAGCCGCCGGATCACCATGGGCGTCGGCAAGTCGATCATTGTCACTCTTCCCGAGGACGCCGGGGAAATTTTCGTCGGCAATCCGGCCATAGCCAACGCGATCGTCCGCAATCCGCGCAAGATCTATATCATCGGCAAAGGCACCGGCCAGACCACGATCTATGCGATGGACCGGAAGGGCCGCCGAATCGCGACCTACGAAATGTCGATCGGCCGCGACATCGGCGAATTGCAAGCTATCCTCCATGCCGCCTTGCCATCGGCGCAGATCATCGCGCGCACCGTCAACGACTCCATCATTCTGACAGGGGAAGTCGATTCGCCCGGCGACATGCAGACGGCGCTCGACATCGCCAAGGGCTTCGCGGACAGCGTCAACCACGACGCGGCGGCTGGGGCGGGGACGCCAGTGGGCGGCGGCACGGCCAAATCGGGCATGGTCGTCAACGCCATCAAGATCAGAGGCCGCGACGAAGTGATGATCAAGGTCACGATCGCTGAAATCCAGCGCAACATCGCCAAGCAACTCGGCGTGTCGTCCTCGACCCTGACCGGCAATTGGGGCTCTTTCGTCCAAGACAACCCCTTCACCGTCAACGGCGCCTCGCTGACCAATGGCGCGCTCAATACATTTTCGCATTTCGGCGGCCCATGGTCGTTGACGCAGTCACTTGTCGCCTTCGAACGCCAGGGCGTCGCCCACACCCTGGCCGAGCCGACCGTCACAGCGGTGTCGGGCGAAAGCGCGAAATTCACGGTGGGCGGCCAAATCCCCGTCAACGCGGGCTTTACCTGTACCGGTCCGACAAATATCGCGTCCAATTGCATGGCGACGATCCAATACGTGCCCTATGGCGTGACCCTGAACTTCACCCCCGTCGTCCTGTCCTCCGGACGGATTTCGCTGCGCCTCGCCACCGAAGTCTCGGAAATCGATCCCGCGACCTCGTCGATCATCAACGGCGCGAGCGTGCCGGGCTTCCGCACCCGCCGCCATGAAACCACCGTCGAATTGCCGAGCGGCGGTTCGCTGGCGACCGCCGGCCTGATCCAGAACGCCTCGAACCAGGCGCAGAACGGCACGCCGGGCGTCATGAACCTGCCGATCCTCGGCCAGCTCTTTCGCTCACGCGACTATCAGCGGCAGGAAACCGAAATGCTGATCATCGTGACGCCTTACCTCGTCAAGCCAACGCCAAGCAGCGCGCTGGCGCGGCCCGACGATAATTTCTCCGACGCCAACGACCCTCAGGCCTGGCTGCTCGGCCGCGTGAACAAGCTCTATTCGACCACCGACAATCCCGAGGCGGCCGCGCATCTTAGCGGGCGTGTAGGCTTCATCCACGATTGAGCTTCGCTAAAGCCCGCCCGCGCAAAGCCGCTGGAGGGCCGGACCCGAGGCCTGACTGTCAAGCGCAACGATCGCACGGATTCAATATGTCGCATCCTCGTCTTCTCCACACCGCGGCCCGCCGGCCGGCCGCCACAAAACTGAAATTCGCTGCGCTGCTGGCGTTCGCCGCGCCGCTGGCCGCCTGTTCGGGCGCCGATCGCGTCGTCACCGGATCGATCGCGCCGGACGACTATCGCATCCGGCATCCGATCGAACTCCGCGAAGGCTGGGCGCGCCTCGACGTATTTCCCGAAGTGCGCAATGGCGTGCTGGACGAAAGGAGCCGGGCCCAGGTCCGCGAATTCGCCCGGGAATACCGGAAACACGGCTCCGGCGAAATCGCGCTGGCTCTGCCGCGCGGCGGCCGCGACGGCGCCGAGGCGCGCGCCGCCGAGCCCGGCCTGCGGCGCGCGCTCG
>JAKAJL010000027.1 GCA_021813805.1 Pseudomonadota bacterium
ATTTTAAGTCTGCTGCGTCTACCAGTTTCGCCACGTCCGCATTCATGCCGCCGGCGCCAGCATCTATACCGCGAAAGCCGTGGGCGCAACGACGGCGCGCCGAGGACGTCGGGAGGTCGCGAGCGGTCGCGGCGGACTTCGCTTTGCCATTCACCGATTTCAGGCGCAAACTTGCATGAATGTATTTTCAGGCGCAGCCGGGCGGACGGCGGCGCGTAAGCGATTAGGGGGCGTCATGACGAAGAAGATCGTCCTTTTCGCCGACGGCACCGGCAACGCCTTCACCGAGCAGGAATCCAATGTCTGGCGGCTCTATCAGGCGCTCGACGCCGCCGATCCGGACATCGAGACTCATTATATTCCCGGCGTCGGCACGTCCAAAATCTGGCTTGTCGCGATGATCGACGCGGCGACGGGCTTCGGCGTGCCCGCCAACGTGCGCAAGCTTTACCGATTCCTGTGCTGGAATTGGAACGCGGGCGCGGAGGTCTATCTCTTCGGCTTTAGCCGCGGCAGTTTCACCATCCGCACGCTGGCGGCGATGATCGCCTCGCAGGGCCTGATGCCGAGCAAGATCGGCGACGGCGCCGTCAGTCACGCCGAAATGGACCGCAATGTCATGGGCGCCTGGCGCGCCTATCGCGAGCGCAGCGCGCCTTTCGAGTGGACGAAAATGTCGCCCCTCGTCTGGTTGACGCGGCGCCTGCGCGATTTTCTCATCCGGGCCTCGCGGCGGCTGGCCGGCGCCCCCCTCCATTCCGAAGTTTTGGTCGAGCGCGACCGGGCGCAGCCGGAGCGCAAGGAGATTTCCCTCGCCTTCATGGGCCTGTTCGACACGGTCGAAGCCTTCGGCGTTCCGATCGAGGAATTGCGCAGGGCGGTGGATTACGCGCTCTGGCCGATCTCCTTCCGCAATCACCGCATCGCCTGCGGCGTGCGGGTAGCGCGTCACGCCCTGTCGCTGGACGACGAGCGCACGACTTTCCATCCGCTGCGGATGGATCAGAGCCCGCGTCCGAAACATGATCCCTGCGGACAGCCCGCGACCGACATCCGCGAGGTGTGGTTTTCCGGCGTCCATTCCGATGTCGGCGGCGGCTATCCCGACGGCGGGGCGAGTTTTGCGCCGCTGCTGTGGATGGCGGGGGAGGCGCGCGATCAGGGGCTGGATTTCCGCGCCGGCCCGCTCGAGGAATGGAGCCAGCAGGTCTCTCCGACGGCGCCGCTGCACGATTCGCGCGCCGGGTTGTCGGTCTATTATCGCTATGGTCCGCGCAAGATCGGAACGGGTGTGGCCGACGGAGGCCCGCCCGTCGTCCATCATTCGGTGGTCGAGCGCATCGTTTCGGGTTGCGACGGCTATGCGCCGCTGGTGCTGCCGCGCCATATCAAAATCCTGCTGCCCAGCCGCGACGTGGTGGAATGTCCGGTTCCGCCCAAACAGGCGCGCGCTTTCGTAGCCGCCGCCGCCGAAACGCGCGACGCCCTGACCGACGCGCTGAAGCTGGAGGTTCCGCCCGAGAAATTCATGTCCCGGGTCAGGGATCTCATCTGGCGGAGGCGGGTCGTTTATTTTCTCCTCGTCTTCGCGACGCTCTGGTTCGTGGCGCTGCCCGCCTTGAACTTCGACGTTTCGGACGGCGGTTCAAGCCCGTCCGCCGGCGGGATGCTCCAGTCTCTCGATGGTTCTTTTGCCGCCATGGCGCGGTCGACCTTCGGCGCCGTCGCGCCGATCATGCCGGCCGCGGTCAAGCCGTGGTTCGACTTCCTCGCCCAGCACCCCTTCAGCGGCGCGATCAGTCTGGGCGTGATCCTGTCTTTCTACCTGCGAAGCTGCGCGCTGCGCGACCGAATTCGCGACTACGCCCATGACGCTTGGTTTTCCACGCGCAAGGCGGTTCCGGAAAGCGAGTTCGCGGGCGGCGAGACATGGACCCGCCGTTTCCGCAAGTCGAGGATCGTCAACCGGCTGGCGAATTTCGCCACGCAACGGGTTTTCTTTGCGCTGGGGGTGTTCGCCATTTACCTGGCGGCGGCCACCTTCATCAGCCGCGCCAGCGTCAACGCGCTCAACGCCGCCGGCGCGATCTGTCGCCCGGTCAGTCCCGGCCCGGGCCTGGCGCTGAAAGACGGCGCGACGACGATCGTTCGAGGCTTCACGCCCGCCAGCCCCTGTTTCGACACCGGCGTGGAGGTGACGTCCGGCGCGACCTACCTGATCAAGATCAAGCAGACCGAGCCTTTCGCCGACCAGACTGTTTACGCGCCGCCGGCGGGCTTCAAGGCGTGCGGCTGGGCCTTTCGCGCCGGCCTGCCGTTCCGGCGCTGGTGGCGGGCGGATTGGTTCGCGCCCATCGCGCAGATCGGCGAACGCGCGGCGGCGGAGTTTCCGCTCACGCCGATCAATGGCGTCCTGCCGCGCCCCTCTACTTCGGCGAGGGATCGGATCGAGGTCGAAAAGCGCCTCGCGCTCGACGAGCCCTATACGGCGGCGCCCGGAGCGGATCGGGCGCGACAGGAATTGCTCGCCATGCAGGCTGGAGAAGACACTTTCGTCGCGCGTTTCGCTGCGCCAGCGCGCGGCCGACTCTATGTCTATGTCAACGATGTCCTGCCGGCCTTTCTCGGGCTGAAGTTCACGGCCTTCTATGAAAACAACGCTGGCCGCGCCGACATCGCGATCACGCGCGAGCCCTGTTGCGGCGCCGATGGCGGGAAATGAGAGGCCGGCGGGGCGATGCGAAAAATGCGGTTCAGCCGGTCGTTCCGCGTGGATCGACGCCGATGACGAGGCTCCTGGAGACGGAACGCCAGCGCCGTTGACGAGGGACGGTTTAGCTGACAGGCTGATAAAAAAAGGCAGGCTGTCGAAAGACCTCGTTATGGTGAAGATGCTGGCGTTGACGGCGTGGGGATGTGTCGTTTGCTTCCCGTCCTTTTGTCTTGCGGACAGCATCGCCTATCGGGTCCGGGACTTTGAAACCGGGATGAGCCGGGCCGATGCGTTGCGTATCATGGAACGGGAATGCGTCGATTACGAACCCGGCCGCACAAGCTGCTCCTTGGACGACGGCTCATTCATCACATTGAGGTTCACGCCGCTAACCAGGTCTCTCAATGATATCGAATATTCCATGAAGACAAATATGAGTTGCGAAGAGCTTACTAAAGTTATTATCGAAAAATATAACTTGCGAGAGGGAAAGGCCCCGGATTGCGCCCCTGGCGGATGGGTCTACTTCGCCAAGAAGTTTTCCGACGATCATACGCCCAGCAAGATGATGATGAACGACAGGAAGCGTGTCGAAATCAGTTTCTCGTTCAATTTCGGCGCGCCCATGCTGCGCATCCTGGATGTGGCCGTTTTCTCCGAGGACCTTGACGCGCAGGAGCGGAAGAGGAAGGCCAATCCGGCGCCTCCGAAGCTCTGATCCGGAGCGCCCCGACCGCCATCACAGAATCGGCGCGAACAGCCGGGCGACGGGAGCGGCCACCCGCAGCGCCGCCGGCTGATCGGACAGAGGGCGGTCCGCCGGCGTGGCGGCGGCGAAATCCCGTTCCAGCATGGCGGCGACTTTTTGGGCGAATGCGAGGTCGAAGACGATCGCGCTGGCCTCGAAATTCAGGCGGCACGACCGGCTGTCGAGATTGTGGCTGCCGATGGCCGCGACGCGGTCGTCGATCAGCATGACCTTCTGGTGCATGAAGCCGGGTTGATGGCGATAGAAACGCACGCCGGACCCGCGCATTTCGTCGAGAAAGGCGAAACCGGCGAGCCAGACCAGCCAATGATCGCGTTTCCCCGCGAGAATCACCCGCACATCGGCGCCGCGCGCCGCCGCCACCCGCATGGCGCTCATCAGACTCGGGTCGGGGATGAAATAGGGCGAAGAGATCCAGACTCTTTTGCGCGCGCAAGTCAAAGCATGGAGGAAATAGAGACAACCGGTTTCCTGCGCGTCCGCCGGCCCCGAGGCGAGGACCAGGGCGGTGACGTCGTTCAAAACCGTTTCCGGGCGCCAGTTGAGGTCGAGGCTCTTGCCCGTCGCCCAATGCCAGTCCTCGGCGAAATGGGCCTGAAGTTGCGCCACCGCGGGGCCGGTGAGGCGCACGAGCGTGTCGCGCCAGCGGCCGAGCCGGGGATTGCGGCCGAGATATTCGTCGCCGAAATTGAATCCGCCGGTGAAGCCGGTTTCCCCGTCGATGACCACGATCTTGCGGTGATCGCGGAAATTGAGCCGCATCGGCGAAAAAAGCCGGCTTTTGTGGCGGGCGTGGAAATTGGTGATTTCGACCCCGGCCGCGCGCAACCTCTTGAGATAAGCGTGGCCAAGGCCATGGCTGCCAAAAGGATCGTAGAGGACATGGACGCGCAAGCCCTTGCGCGCCTTGGCGATCAGCCGCTCTTGAAGACGCAGGCCGGTCATGTCGTCGCGCAATATATAGGTCTCGATCAGAATGTAGCGGCGCGCTGCGTCGACGCCTTCGAAAATCGCGTCGAAAGCGGCATGGTCGGTCAGCAGTTCCGCCGCGTTTCCCGTGACCGCCGGCCGCTCGGCGAGAGTTTCGAACCCGGCGCGCAGAGGATCGCCCTCGTCGCCGGCCGCCCGCGTGCGCTCGTCGAAGCCCTCGATGCCGGCGCGGCTGGCCGATTGCGAGGACCGGCGCGCGCTCACCATCTTGGGATAGCGGAAATCCCCGAAAACCAGATAAGCCGGCACGCCGAGCCAGGGCAGGACCATCAGGAAGAAGGTCCATCCGACCGCGCCTTGCGGCGTCCGCGCCGAACGGATCGCGCGAAAGGCGAAAAATATCGCCGTCCCATGTAGAACGAACAGCCCTGCGGACAGGTCGAAAGTGGGGGTCAGATGAAAGGCCATCGGCCACAGGCAACAGAATTTCGAGCGTGACCGCAAGCGGGAAAATCGCGTCGTCTTCGCCTGCGCTCGACCAATCAAAAAAGACCCGTTTCCGCGAAGGAAACGGGCCTAGTTCTCTCCAACATCCGCGTCCCCACGCTGGGACGCGGATGTCTGGGCAGGAGAGCTGCGGAAACGGGTGGTCCTGCGCCATCCTGTGTGGAGGCCTTGCGGCCCAATCGGTTCTTTCGCCTAGCCCGTCAATTCCGCGAAAAGCTGCGGCAGGCGTTCGGGCAGGCGCTCGACCTTGTCGACGATGGTGTAGCCCTTGGCCCCGAAAATCCGCTGGACGTAATGATCGGCGCGCGGGTCCAGCGTCAGGCAGAAGGTGTGGACGCCGCTCTGGCTCAATTCCTCCACCGCCTTTTTGGCGTCGCGGCGCAGGTAATTGGGATCGCGCTCATCCACATCCGCCGGTTCGCCGTCGGTGACCAGCAGGATCAGCTTCTTCTTCTGCGGCTGGCGGCGCAACTTGGCTCCGGCGTGGCGCAAGGCCGCGCCCATCCGCGTGGAAAAGCCGCCCTTCATTCCGGCAAGCCGCGTCTTGGCCGTGTCGTCGAATCGCGTTTCGAACGGCTTTAGGGGGAAATATTTCACGTCGCCGCGCCCGTCCGAACAAAATCCGTCCAACGCGAAGGGATCGCCGATGTCGGACAGCACGCGCGAGAGCAGAGCCGAGGCGTCGCGGGTAAGGCCGAGAATGCTCTGTTCGCCCGTGGGGGCCGGATCGTTGGTCGATTCCGAGAGATCGAGCAGGATCAGCACCGCGAGATCGCGGGTTTTCAGCCGGTTGCGCATGGTGATGCGCGGGTCCGGATCGCGCCCGAGCCGCAGGTCGATCATGAAATCGACGGCGGCGTTGACGTCGATCTCATCGCCATCCTCCAGCTTGCGCTCGCGCTGCACGCCCTGCGGCCTCAGCTTGTCCACGATCTGGCGCAGGCGGCTGGCGACCGGCTTGTGCCGGGAGACGATGGCGTCGATGTCGTTGGCGTCGCCGGGCGGGCTGCGATATTCGCGCAAGATCGCCCAATCCGGGCGGAAGGTCTGCGCCTGATAATCCCACTCATGATAGGGGAAGGGATCGGAAACCGGGTCTGTCCCGTATTTCTCGTTGAAAGTTGTGTCGTCGTCGTCATAGAGCGTGCCGTCGAGCGTCCAGACTTCCTGGGCGTCGTCGCCTGCGGTCTCGACCTCCACCTCGTTGACGAATTCCATCAGCGAGACGCGGCGACGCGTCTGCTTCGGCATGTGAATCCGCTCGGCTTCGCGCGCCCAGTCGAGTTCGGCGAAGGCCCAGATATAGCGGTTGTCGTCACGATGGGTCAGGCGCAGCCGCTGCAACTGCCGCAAAGAGGGCAGGGCGCGGCGGTTGGCGAGAAGATGATAAAGCTCCAGCCCCAGGCCCCACGCGAAATTGGCGTCCTCGCCTTTGGCCGGGAATGTGTTGTGGAAACGGCGGGCGAAAGCGTCCGCCTCGACGTCGCCGGTCGGTGTCTCCGGATCGAGCAAAGCGAGGGCGAGGCGCTCCAGCAAAGCTTGCGAGGGATGTTCCGACGCCCCGCGCTCGATGGCGAGCGCGGGGCGCCACAGGCTCTTCAGGCCAGGCAGGTCGCGCATCGCCAGATTTTCCACGCGCGCGTCCTCGATGAAACCGATCAGAACCATCTGCGCCTGGGTCAGCTCCTGGGCTGAGATCGGCTCGCGCATATAGACGAGGTGGGCGGCCATGTGAGCGGCCGCCGCGCGGAACAGGTCGAGGCCCGGGAGGCCTGGTTCGTCTTGCGCGGCGTCGGGCAGGCGCAGCGCGAAATCCTCGATGAAAGGCTGGAACTCGGCGTATTCCGCGGACGCCGGGCGCAGGTAGAACTCGCGGCCCCACAGAGCGCGCAAGTAAGCGGTGAGCTTGCGCTGGTGATCGACGAAGAGCGCCCCCTTGCGCTCCTTCTGCAGCATGGCGAGGCTGTCGGGCGTCTTCAGCGCGAAATATTCGGCTTGCGTCTTGAAGTCCGTGCGATGCGCCTCGGCGCCGAAAAAGGCCCAGCGCCTCAGGCCGCCCAGCGACAGCTTGTGCAGCAGGTCGTCGAGTACGCCGAACATCGGGCGCAAACCGCGCGGGGCGCGGGCGGAAAGCTGGTGCAGGAACTGGACGTAAGCCGCGAAGAGATCGGAGTCGCCCAGCCGCCGCGCCGCATTGGGCGCGGTGGCGAGAAACATGGCGATCACCTCGCCGGAGGTGATCGAGGCGAGCTTCATCGCCGCGAGGGCGCAATCCTTGACCTGATCCTCGCCGATCTCGCGCGCCAGCGCCGGCATGGCTTCCAGAAAGGCCAGCACCGGGCCGGGGCCGCGGCCGAGTTCGGACAGGCCGCGCGCGCCTTCGAGATAGTTGCGCAGGCCCGCGGGGCTGAGATTGCGCGAGGCCTCGTGCAGGACGGCGTCGAGGACCTCGGCGATTTGCGGCGAGACCTCGGCGAGGGTTTGCCGATAGACGGCGAGCTCCGGGTCCATCGCCGCCTCCGTTACGGGAAGAAAGCGGCGACCGCCGCGTCGAGCGCGTCGCGCATATCGGGATCGTCGGTCAGCGGCCGCACCATGGCGATGCGGCAGGCGTCCGGCGCCGGCACGCCCTTGACGATCAGCGCCCCGGCATAGACCAGCAGGCGGGTGGAAATGCCCTCGTCGAGCCCATGGCCCTTGAGATTGCGCGAGCGCAAGGCGATCTGCGCCAGCTTTTCCGCCTGTTTCGGGTCGAGCCCGGTCTCATGGGCGACGATCTCGGCTTCGATTTCCGGGGAGGGGTAGGTGAAATCGAGAGCGCCGAAACGCTGCTTGGTCGAAGGTTTCAAGTCCTTCATCAGCGACTGGTAGCCGGGGTTGTACGAGATCACCAGCTGGAAGTCGGGGTGGGCCGTGACCAGTTCGCCCTTCTTGTCGAGCGGCAGCGCGCGGCGGTGGTCGGTGAGCGGATGGATGACGACGGTGGTGTCCTGGCGCGCCTCGACCACTTCGTCGAGATAGCAGATCGCGCCCATGCGCGCGGCGGCGGTCAGCGGCCCGTCCTGCCAGCGGGTGCCGTCGCGGTCGAGCAGGAAGCGGCCGACGAGATCGGCGGCGGTCATGTCCTCATTGCAGGCCACGGTGACCAGAGGGCGGCCCAGGCGGTGGGCCATATATTCGACGAAACGGGATTTGCCGCAGCCCGTGGGGCCTTTGAGCATCATCGGCAGGCGCGCGTCGTAGGCGGCCTGGAACTGTTCGATTTCGTGGCCGACGGCGCGGTAATAGGGCGCGGTCTTGACCCGGTATTGGCTGGCGATGTCGTCCATTGCATGACTCCTCGGGCGGGTTTCCTCGGCGTCCTTTTTCAGCGCGCTTTTTGAACTGAGGCGCGCATTTCAAGAACGCCTTCGGACGGGGAGGAAGATCCGAAGGCGTCTTTCGCCATGCGCCCTTTCGTGAAAGCGATGGCTTCCGCGCCCGGGAAGAGGCGCGGGGGGCTTGCCCGCGTTTTTCGGCGCGGGCAAGGATTTTTCAGGTCACGCCGCAGGGCGGAAGATCAGCATTGCGGTCCCTTGGGTCTGACGGACATTGTCGTAGCCGATCAATTTCACCAGATGCTTGGGATTGGCTTTACGGCAGGCCTCGGCCTCGGCGAGGATGCGGTCGACGTCGGTTTCGCCGAACATCGGCAGCTTCCACATGTACCAATAATGCATCATCGCATTTTCCGGCTCGCAGTGTTCGATCGCCGGGTTCCAGCCGCTATCGACGATATATTGGACCTGCTTGCGCAGCTCCTCGTCGGTCATGGACGGCAGATAGGAGAAGGTCTCGAACCTCTTGCTGGCTTCGTCGCCCATGCGGGACGGATAGTCTTGAACGGTGCTCATCTTTTATTCTCCGAAATCTCTGGGACTGAGAGCCGAGGCTCGTTGTCCGAGCCTTGGCCTCCGCGTCGGGTGACGCGACGAATTAGCGATGGGCGACGTCGAGTTTGTCCACCGTGTCGAATTCGAACTTGATTTCCTTCCACGTCTCCATGGCGATCTTCAGTTCGGGCGAGTGCTGGGCGGCCTTGGTGAGGATGTCGCGGCCCTCGCGTTCCAGATGACGTCCTTCGTTGCGGGCCTGGACGCAGGCTTCCAACGCCACGCGGTTGGCCGCCGCGCCGGCCGCGTTGCCCCAGGGGTGGCCGAGCGTGCCGCCGCCGAACTGAAGCACCGAGTCGTCGCCGAAGATCGAGACGAGCGCCGGCATGTGCCAGACATGGATGCCGCCCGAAGCCACCGGGAGCAGGCCGGGCATCTGACCCCAGTCCTGATCGAAGAAAATGCCCTTGGCGCGGTCTTCCTTGGTGAAGCGCTCGCGCATCATGCCGATCCACCCCAAAGTCGCCTCGCGGTCGCCTTCCAGCTTGCCGACGACGGTGCCCGAGTGCAGGTGGTCGCCGCCAATCAGGCGCAGCAGCTTGGTCAGCACGCGGAAGTTGATGCCGTGGCGCGGGTTGCGGTCGATGACCGCGTGCATGGCGCGATGGACATGCAGCAGCAGGCCGTTGTCGCGGCACCATTTGGAGAGGGAGGTGTGCGCCGCCCAGCCCAGGGTGAGATAATCGCTCATCACGATCTTCGAGCCGATTTCCTTGGCGAATTCGGCGCGCTTGTACACCTCCTCCATGGTCGGAGCGGTGCAGTTCATGTAATGGCCCTTCTTCTCGCCGGTTTCGGTCTCCGACTTGTCGATGGCCTCCTGGCAGAACAGGAAGCGGTCGCGCCAGCGCATGAAGGGCTGAGAATTGACGTTCTCGTCATCCTTGGTGAAGTCGAGGCCGCCGCGCAGACATTCGTAAACGGCGCGGCCGTAGTTCTTGGCCGAGAGGCCGAGCTTGGGTTTGATGGTGCAGCCCAGCAGCGGGCGGCCGTATTTGTTGAGCAGATCGCGTTCGACATAGATGCCGTGGGGCGGCCCGGGGTTGGTCATCACGAACCACAGCGGGAAGCGGACATCCTCGAGGCGCAGGCTGCGCACGGCCTTGAAGCCGAACACATTGCCGACCAGCGAGGTGAAGACGTTGACCACCGAGCCTTCCTCGAAAAGGCCCATCGGATAGGCGACGAAGGCGTAGAAGGCTTCGTCGTCGCCGGGCACGTCCTCGATGGCGTAGGCGCGGCCCTTGTAATAGTCGAGATCGGTGAGAAGGTCGGTCCACACCGTGGTCCAGGTGCCGGTGGAGCTTTCCGCGGCCACGGCGGCGGCGGCTTCCTCGCGCGGCACGCCCGGCTGCGGCACGATCTTGAACACCGCCAGCACGTCGCTTTCGCGCACCGAATAATTGGGCTCCCAATATGTTTCCCGATATTCCTTCACGCCTGCTTTATAGGTCTTGGCCATTGGGCTTTCCTCCTCATCGACCGGCTCGCCGCCGGACCGTCGGGCTGCTTTTTGCTCTTGTTTCCGGTTTGATTAAAGTTCATAGTTTTAAGCGTCATATTATATGGGAGTAAAATGGTGCTGCGCCGGGTCACCTTGCATCAGCTGCGTCTGCTCGCCGCGCTCGGCCAGCACATGAACATGACCCGCGCCGCCGAGGGCATGCATATGACGCCTTCGGCTTTTTCCATTCAAATCAAGCAACTGGCGGACGCCTTGGGCGCTCCGCTGCACGAACAGGCGGGAAAGAAGCTTTTTCTTACCGAGGCGGGCCACGCGGGGGCGCGGGCGGCGCGTGAAATTCTGGCGCGGCTGGACATGCTCGGCCAGGAGCTGGCGGAAATGCGTGGGCTGGAGCGCGGCGAGCTGCGCCTCGCCATGATCACCACCGCGCGCTATTTCGCCACGCGGCTGATTGGCGACTTCTGCCGCCTGCATCCCGGGATCGAACTGATCATGGAAGTGGTCAACCGTGACCAGATGCTGGAGCGCTTGGCCCAGAACCGCGACGATCTCTATATCATGGGCCGCATTCCCAAGGACATGGAGGTCGAGGCCTTCGCCATCGCGGAAAATCCGCTGGTGGTCGTGGCGGCGCCCGACCATCCGCTCTGCGCGGCTCGCGCCATTCCTCCGAAAAGCCTGGAAAACGAGCCTTTTCTGCTACGCGAGCCGGGCTCGGGAACACGCCAGGCGGCGGAGCGTTTTTTCGCGCGCAACGGCATCCGCCCGCCGGCGCGCATGACTCTGGGCAGCGATGAGACCATCAAACAGGCGGCGGCCGCCGGCCTCGGCCTCGCCATCCTCTCCCGCCACGTTCTGACCCTTGAACTCGCCGGCGGCCTGCTGCGCGAACTGGACGTTCAGGGATTTCCGATCGTCGGCCAGTGGAATGTCGCCCATCTCAAGGCGAAGAGGCTGCCGCCGGCGGCGACGGCTTTTCTGGAGATGCTCAAGAGGGCGCAGGCCTGAAGAACAGGACACGGCGCCCCCGGGGGAGGACGCCGTGTCTCATTCAAGGGTGGAGGATCTTTACATCCCGGCGCCGCCCTTCAGGATTTCATCGGCTGCTTTCTTCTGTTCCAGACTCAGCGACTCATAGAGAGGCCGGATCGCGGCGTCCATCGCGCGCAGCGATTCGAGTTGATCGGCAAGGCGCGTTTCCATGATCTGCATGGAGTCGAGCAGACTGGCCGATTGCATGGCGCGCGCCTGCTTGACCGCCTGAATGCAGGCCGACGCCTGTTTCGCCTTGTTGGCGCGGAACGTGTTGGCGAACACGGTCCAGCTCGGCATTTGCGCGTCCGTTATTCTGAGTTCCGCCTTGATATAGGCGAGCTGGCCGTCGATGTGCTGGTCGGCCGCGCAGGCCCTTGCGGCGTTATCTCCAGCGGCGCCGGCCATGCCCGCGCCCTGCGCCATGGCCGCGCCGGCCGTCGCCAGAAAAGCAAGAAAAGCAATGCTCAATTTGTTCGGCTTCATGATTTTCCTCATTTTCAGACGCATGGACGACGGGCGTCGCCGCGTTGACCGGAACGCGGTTCGTTCACCACAAGGCGACCGCCGGGTAGGCATAGACCGGAGCGGCGTAGACCGGCGCCGCGTCGATGTAATCGTCGGACACCAGCTCCACCGTTGAATAGACGGGGGCTGAATAGACCGGGACGCTGTAACTGACGACGGGGCTGTAAACCGGATATGACGCGAAGGGCCAGAATGAATAGCCGAAGCCGAAGAACGGGCTCCAGCCGGAATAAAACGGGGAAGCGTAGGCGAAGGGGTAGCCGTAAGAGGGGTAACCCCACCCGTAATAGGGGTAGCCGTAAACCGGATATCCATAGGCGAGGGCGGGATAGAGCATGGCGCTGGTCAACAGGCCCAGGCCGAGCCCAAGGCCGAAGCCGCCCCAGCCCCAACCACCCCAGCCCCAGCCGCCGTAGCCGCCCCAGCCGCCGTAGCCGCCCCAGCCGAAGCGGCCATAGCCCAAGCCGCCATAGCCCATGCCGCCATAGCCCAAACCGCCATAGCCCCCCAAACCGCCATAGCCCCCCAGGCCGCGGTAGCCGCCCAGGCCTCCGTAGCCGCCCAGGCCGGAATAGCCAGCCAGACCGCGGGAACCTGCAAGGCCGCCGCCCAGGCCGGTATAGGCGGCGCGGTTGACGCCATTCAGGCCACCCAATCGGGATTGCGCGCCGCCCAGAGTGGCTGAATGCAAAGCGGTCGTCCCGCCGCGCAAGGCGTTCGCGCCGCCGAGTGAACCGCGCTGAGCGGCGCCCGTCCCGGCAAAGCCGGCGCGGGAGCCGCCGACGGCGCCATGGAAGCCGTGTCCGGCGAAGGCCCGGCTGGACGCGCCGCCGAACCGGTTATAGCCGCCGCCTGGGGCATAGCCGCCGAATCGGTTGGAGCCGCCGACCCTGCCATAGCCGCCGACCCTGCCATAGCCGCCCGGCCTGCCAGCGCCCCCGAATCCGCGATAGACGCCATAGCTACGGGCGCCGCCGAATCCGCGAGGGCCGCCGAATCCGCGCGGGCCGCCGAATCCGCGGGCGCCGCCAAACCCGCGCGCTCCGCCGAACCCCCTGAAACCGCCGCCTCTAAAGCCACCGCCATGGAACCCGCCGCCATGGAACCCGCCGCCGTGGAACCCGCCTCTTCCCCCGCCAAAGCCGAAGGCGACGGCTTCGGGTTCGCCAAGGGCAAAAGTCAGGCTGAAGGCCGTGGCTGTAAGCAGGGAGAAAAAACGCTTCATCGGCATGTTCATGGCAGCCTCACTGGCCTTGGCCTGTCGCCGGCTCGGTCGAGATCCGACGCTTTGACAACGAATGGGCGCACGCGTTGATCCGTCGGCGTCCGTATTCTTTCCAAGCCAGGCCGCAACGTCTTGGAAACCATCAGCAGGATGAACGCGCCCAGATGAATGCGCCATGAATGTGGGGCAATGTGTTATTTGTAAGGCGGCTGGGATTTCGCATCCGATTGGGATTCCAAGGAAATTTTACGGCGCGCGCGGCGGAATTCCGAGGAAGCCGGCTCTTCTGAGCGACGGGCCGATTTCCGCTCCGCCGCGGACGGTTCCCGAATCGGTCCACCCTACGCCAGCTCGTTTCTTCCTGTTCGGGGCGATCCTTCCGGACCGGGAGAGCCTCGCATCTTTCGACCGAGGTCAGGATCTCACGGGGGCGGCAGGACCAGGGCGCTGGACATGGGGGAAAACCGGAATCCCGAAGCCTGAGGCGAACCCTTTGACGCAGGCCCCCCGTTCTTATGTCGCCAGAGCCAGCGCAAAGGCCTCAGGGCCGGGCCAGCCGGACAGCAGGCGGTTCTTGATGATGAAGGAAGGCGTGCTGGAGACGCCGATCCGGTCGAGAAAGTCCATCTGGGCGATGATCCGGTCGCGGATCTCCCGGCCGTTGGCCGCATCGGCGAGTTTCTTGACGTCGAGGCCCATGGCCTGGGCCGCGTTCAGGGCGATATCGCCATCGATCCGGCCTTTGCCCGCATAAAGCGCGCGGTGGAAGGCGAACGCTTTTTCGGGGCCGTAGAGCATCAGGACCGCCTGCCGCAATTTCGCGGCCTGGATCGAACCGGGCGAAAGCATAGGGCTGTCGATCAGGCCAAGCCGCAGCTTCTTTTTCGCCACCATGGCGTCGAGGCTCTGGAAAGCCTTTCGGCAATACGGGCAGTTGTAATCGAAGATCTCGATCGCCGCCGGACCGGAGCCGAACCACGACAGACCGGGCGCGACATTGGCGTCGACCCCCGGGGGCAGAGGGACGAGGGACAATTCGTCGGCGTCGACCGCGTGGGCCGGGGCTGCCGGCAGAAGCGCGAGGCTCGCAAGGAAAAGGCGTCGGTCCAAGAAATGCTCCTTCAGGTTCGGGCGCCAGCATAGGGCGCTGGCGACGGAGGGCAAGCCAAGCGCGCAAATGTCGCAAAACTGCGATAAAAGGGCAGACAATGAGCGAATCTCCGCCTTCCGTCGCGCCCCTGCGCTTCACCGCCCGCGCCCTGCTGCTCGGCGACCGCATCGACCTGGTCGGTCTGGAGCGCGCCGACGCCATTTCGGCCTCGCCGCTTGCTTTTCACGTCGGGCAAAACGGCAAGGTCGCTCTCTATCGCTATGGCGTCGCCGTGCTCGCCGGCCTGACTCCATTGGAGGAAGAGGACGTGCTCGCCCGACTCAAGGACCGGGTCGTCGGCTCGCCGCTGCGCAAGGAGGACGAGGCGGTGACCCTGCTGGTCGGCGAGGCGGAGGACCGCGTCGCCCCCAATGGCGCAGTCGCGCTCAAGGACCTGTCCAACGAGCGTTTCCTGGTCTTCGCCGACGCCATCGCCAAATCCGTGGCGCTGGCGCGCGACGAGCGCGAGGTCAATATCGTCTTTGACAAGGTTGAGCCTCTGGCCAATGTGCTGGGCCGTCACGGCCGCCCGATGCGCAACCGCCGCGAAATGTTGCGCCTGATCGGCCAGGCGCTCGGGGTGCAGCACCGGCTCTCGGGCCGTGTCGCGGTCGAGGACAAGCCCGACGTGCTGTGGGACCGGCCGGACCTGGAGCGGCTCTTTGCCAGGCTGGAGGATGAATATGAACTCAAGGAACGCGGCCAAACGCTCCAACGGAAGCTTGACGTCATCGTCGAGACCGTCCGGGCGCTGACCGACATCATCGACGCCGATCGCTCATCCTTCATGGAACTGGCGATCGTCTTGCTCATCATCACGGAAATCGGCATTTCCTTGTTCGAAATCCTGTTCGCGCGCGGGCGCTGAACCGCGTGACATTTTTGCCATGGCGACGCTTGCGCAACGCCGTGTTTGGGCGCCGGCATTGACAGGGCGGCCATTTCTTCCCACAGAGAGGGCTCATTGCGCGGGCGCCGGCAACGGAGTCGGCCGGCGCGGCGCGGCGCGCGTTCCGGCGGCGAACAACGCGCAAGCCCTTATCGCAAGCCGCCGAAGAGACCGGACCTTGTTCGCCGCCCTACAGGAAAAACTCAGCAAGAAGCTGCTCACCAAGGGGCAGATGCACCTGATCGGGCGCCTGATGCGCGACCAGGGCCGGAAGCATGTGTGGGCCTATCTCGCGGCTTTCATGCTGATGGGGATCATCGCCGTCACCACCACCCTGTCCGCCTATATCATGAAATTCATCGTCGATCGCATCTTCGTCGATCGCAACATCGTCGCGATGTACGCCATCGGCGGCTCGATCGCCGCGATCTATGTCGCCAAGGGCTTCGCCACCTATGGGCAGCAGGTGATCCTGTCGCGGATCGCCAACAAGATCATCGCCGACAGCCAGATCAGGATTTTCGAAAAGCTTCTGGTGATGGACGTCAGCTTTTACCACCACCGCCATTCGACCGAGTTCCTCGCCCGCCAGGCTTTCGTGTCCCAGTCGGCTGGCAATGCGCTCAATACCCTGGTCACCGCCTTCGGCCGCGATGTGCTGACCACGCTCGGCCTGACCTTCGCCATGTTCCATCAGGACGCTCGGCTGGCCGTGATCGCCATCATGATCATGCCTGTGGCCATTGTGGGCGTCCGCCGGCTCGGCACCCGCGCCAGGCGCGTGATGACCACCGAATTCCAAGGCTTCGCCGCCATTCTTGAATCCCTTCAGGAGACGACCCTGGGCATCAAGGTGGTGAAATCCTTCAACCTCGAATCGTTCATGCTCGCACGGCAGGTGACCGCGATCCGCAGCTTCGAGACGGCGGCCAACAGGCTGTCGCGGGTGCAGTCGCGCTCCAGCCCTCTGATGGAGACGCTCGCCGGCGTCGCGGTGGCGCTGGTCGTCGTCTATGGCGGTTACCGGGTGATCTATCACGGCGAGCAGCCCGGCAATTTCTTCGCCTTTATCACCGCCTTGCTCTTGGCGACCGAGCCGGCGAAGCGCGTCGCGCGTCTGCATGTCGACATCAGCTCCTCGCTGCTCGGGGTCGATTTTCTTTACAAGTTCCTCGACGAGAAAACGCCGGAAGCCGAGCCTGCGGACTTGCCGGACCTGAAGATTACGGCCGGGCGCGTCGAGTTCGACAATGTTCTTTTCGGTTATCGCACCGGCGAAGTGGTGCTCAAATATCTGAGTTTCGTGGCCGAGCCAGGAGAAACAACGGCTCTGGTGGGGCGCTCCGGCGGCGGCAAGACCACCGCCATGAGCATGATCCTGCGCTTTTACGAACCGCTCGCTGGCAGGATCCTCATCGACGGACAGGATATTTCCGCCTTTTCGCGGCGCTCGCTACGCGGCCAGATCGCCTATGTCGGGCAGGACACTTTCCTGTTCAAGGGTTCGATCCGCGACAATATCCGCTTCGGCCGGCCTAGCGCGAGCGAAGAGGAGATCGTCGCGGCGGCCAAGGCCGCTTTCGCGCATGATTTCATCATGTCCTTCGAGGGAGGCTACGATTCGCCCGTCGGCGAACATGGCGCGCAGCTCTCGGGCGGCCAGCGGCAGCGGATCTCGATCGCCCGCGCCTTCCTCAAGGACGCGCCGCTGATCCTGCTCGACGAGGCCACCTCGGCGCTCGACACCGAGTCCGAGCGGGCGGTCCAGGAGGCGTTGAAGACGCTGTGCGCCGGCCGCACCACGATCGTCATCGCCCATCGGCTCAGCACCGTCGCCAGCGCCGAACGCATCTGCGTCATCGAAGGCGGCCGGGTGATCGAATCCGGCCGTCAGGACGAACTTCTCGCGCGCGACGGCGTTTATGCGATCTTGCACAAAACCCAGTTCGAACGCGGCCTGGCGCTGGCCGCGCCGGGCGCGGCGGCGGAATAAAATTATCGCTGGCGCAAGAGCGATATCAATGTGATGTATAATAGATGCATGTTATCCATCTGAAATAAAAATAATATTGCGTTTATTGACGACCTTGGCGGACGAGACATGGCGCCGCGGATGGAAAAGGCCGTGGTTTTGCGCGATGCTGGGCGCCTCCAGGCGGATGATTCCCGCCACATCGTGTTTTCCGGTCCGCTACATGTCCAAAGCCGTCCCGTCCGAGCCTATTCTGACCGTCGCCGAAATCGAGAAACTGCTCGAAGATGTTTTCCCGCAACTCCATCACGGCGGCCGCACGGTGATGGTCGAACAGGTCGCGCCCATGGCCGCGCGGCTGCGGCTGATCGCCCATGAGCGTCACTTGCGCCCCGGCGGCACGGTGTCCGGCCCCGCCATGTTCACTCTGGCCGACGTCGGGATCTGGGTGGCGATCTTTTCGCATCTCGGCCCGGAAGCGCTCGACGCGGTGACGATGAATCTCAACATCAACTTCCTGCGCAAGCCGCCCCATGGCGACGTTCTGGTCGATTGCCGCCTGCTGAAGCTTGGCAAGAGGCTCGCCGTGGGCGAGGCGACCCTGTTTTCGGAGGGCGCCGCGGAGCCGGTCGCCCATGCGGTGGGGACCTATTCCATCCCGGCGCCGCGCAAATAAGGTATCATTATACCACAAACGTGAATCGCCCGCATTTCCGGGAAAAATCTCGGTTCTTGACGTTGACAAGGCGTTGCGCCGCCCGTAAAAGCCCGCATCTTCCCGCCGGGCTTTTCCGCCCGGTCATTCCTGGAAAAGAGACATGTACGGCAAGACCTATTCGGCCAAGGCGGCCGAAATCGAGAAGAAATGGGTTTTGATCGACGCCAAGGGGCTGGTCGTCGGCCGCCTCGCCTCGATCATCGCTCTGCGCCTGCGCGGCAAGCACAAAGCGACTTTTACGCCCCATATGGACGACGGCGACAACGTCATCGTCATCAACGCGGAAAAGGTCGTCCTGACCGGCCGCAAGCGCGACCAGAAGGTCTATCACCATCACACCGGTTTTCCCGGCGGCATCAAGGAGCGTTCGGCCAAATTCATCCTTGATGGCCGGTTCCCCGAGCGCATTGTCGAAAAGGCGGTGCAGCGCATGCTGCCCGAGGGCCCGCTCGCACGCAAGCAGCTCGGCAACCTGCGCGTCTACAAGGGCGCCGAACATCCCCATGCGGCCCAGAACCCGACCGTTCTCGACGTCGCCGCCCTGAACTCCAAGAATTCGCGGAAAGACTGATCATGTCCGAGACCCTTTCCTCCCTCCAGGACCTCAAGGGCGCGACCGCCGCTCCTGCCCCGGAAGCCCCCGCCCATGTCCAGAAGCTCGACAAGCTCGGCCGCGCCTACGCAACCGGCAAGCGCAAGAACGCGGTCGCCCGCGTCTGGGTCAAGCCCGGCTCCGGCAAGGTCACCGTCAACGGCCGCGAACTCGGCGTCTATTTCGCCCGGCCCGTGCTGCAGATGATCGTTCGCCAGCCGCTCGGCGTCACCCAGCGCGAAACCCAGTATGACATCATGATCACGGTCGCCGGCGGCGGCCTTTCCGGTCAGGCCGGCGCGGTCCGCCACGGCCTTTCCAAGGCCCTGACCTATTACGAGCCCGGCCTGCGCCCGGCGCTGAAGAAGGAAGGCTTCCTCACCCGCGACTCGCGCGTCGTGGAGCGCAAGAAATACGGCAAGCGCAAAGCCCGCCGCAGCTTCCAGTTCTCGAAGCGCTGATCGTTACGATCATTCTGCGAAGCGGCGGGCCGAAAGCCCGCCGTTTTCTTTTGTCTTTCATCAATCCGCGCTAGACCCGCGCGTCCGTTTCGAGGATCAAGCCATGACCGAAGCGCCCAGAAAAGTCTTCATCGACGGCGAAGCCGGCACCACCGGGTTGCAGATCCGGGAAAAGCTTGCCGGACGCAGGGATGTCGCGATCGTCTCGATCGATCCCGAAAAGCGCAAGGACGCCGGGGCCAAGGCCGAGATCCTGCGGCAGGTCGACCTGACCATCCTCTGCCTGCCCGACGCCGCCGCCAGGGAAAGCGTGGCTCTCGTGGAATCGCTCGGAGCCGAAGGCCCGCGCGTCCTCGACGCCTCTACGGCGCATCGGGTCGCGCCCGGCTGGACCTATGGTTTTCCGGAGCTTGGTCCCGACCAGGACAGGGAGATCGCCGCCGCGCGAAGAGTCTCCAATCCCGGCTGCTACGCCACCGGCGCCATCGCCATCCTGCGACCGCTGGTCGAGGCCGGGCTGATCGATCCGGGCCAGCCGCTGGCGATCAACGCGGTCTCAGGTTTCTCCGGCGGCGGGAAGCAGATGATCGAGGCCTATGAGGCCGGACGCGCGCCCGCCTTCGAGCTTTACGCGCTCGGCCTTGAGCACAAGCACGTTCCGGAGATCATGGCCTATGGCGGCTTGAGAGCGCGGCCCCTGTTCGTCCCGTCCGTCGGCAATTTCCGGCAGGGGATGCTGGTGAGCCTTCCGCTCTGCCTCAATGAGCTTCCGGGCGAGCCCCACGCGGTCGATCTTGAAGCGGTGCTCGCCGATCATTACGCCGGCCGGACCCATGTCCGGGTGGTCGCGGCGGAGGACAGCGGCCGGCTGGAGCCGGAGGCCCTCAACGACACCAACGATCTCGAAATCCGCGTCTTCGCCAATGAGGCGCGCCGCCACGCCCTGGTCGTGGCGCGACTCGACAATCTCGGCAAGGGCGCGTCGGGCGCCGCCGTGCAGAATTTGAACCTGATGCTCGGACTCACCCCGTGAGCCGAGCGCGATCCGCGAAAGCGATATCCCGAAAAGTCGGTAGACTTTCCGGATCAGAATATGGGTCCAAAAAATGAAATGACACAGCGCGTTCGACGCGAGGGATTGCGAACGCGCTCTATGGTCGTCACTCGACCGAAACGACGCCGCCCCGGATCACGGTCACATGACCTTGGGCCGGGGCAAGGCCGTGGCGCCGCGCGACGCGGATGATCTTCGGGCCGGGGCGCTCGGCCGCGAAGGGCAGATTATAGATCACGCCATTGCCGGTCGCGGTGTCGCTCGCGCCATAATAGCCGACCGGATAAATCGGGACGCCCACATAAATGGGTGTCGCGGGCGGATAGGCCGACGCATCCGCCACCATTCCGGCGTCATAAGAATAATAGCCGCCGCCGAAGCCGCCGCCGCCAAAATAGCCCCCGCCGTAAAGGCCGGGCCGGTAAGGCAGGGCGTAGCCGAAATCATAGCCCGGCCGGCCATGCGGCAAGGCGTAGCCGAAAGCATAGCCAGGCGCGCGATGGGGCAAGGCGTAACCGAAGCTGTAGCCTTGCGGGAGCGGCGCGGGATGTGGATGACGAACGGGGCCGGGGTGGCCCGCGACGCCCCGCATGGCGGGACGCGCAACCATATGGCCCCCGAAGCCGCCGGCGAGGGCCGGGGCGGCGGTGGCGACGGCGCTTGCAAGGACGAGACCGCCAATCCTGAAAGAACGAGCCATTTTTGCACTCCTGTCCCGTTGAGAGACAGCCCCGAACATCACAGACCCGAACATGGGTCCTTTTGGGACGCGTCGGGGCGACCCTGCGAGAAACGGGCAAGAAAGGCGCCGCTTGGAGCGCCTTCGCAATCCATCAAGTCGAACGGGCTCTCTCGTTACGTTATCTTAACGCAGTTCTGGGCCGAAAGGTCGATCAACTTTTCGGGAACATGCTTTGGCTCGGATCGGTTCGGGATGTCGCGTCAGGATTTTTCCCGGACATAGTCGCCGGGCGCGTCGCCGAGAATTTTCACCTTACCGCCTCCAGGTTCCCGCGCGGCGACCTTTTCTGGCGCCTGGGCGTCGACCCACCTGATCCAGTCCGGCCACCACGAGCCGGGGTGCTCTTGCGCCGTGGCGACCCAGTCCTCGAAGGTCCCCGACGGGCGCGGCCCCGTCCAGTATTGATATTTGGGCTTGGCCGACGGCGGGTTGATGACGCCGGCGATATGGCCCGAGCCGCCAAGCACATAGCGCATCTCGCCGCCGAACAGCTTGGCCCCGTTGAACACCGACCGCGCCGGGGCGATATGGTCTTCCTTGGCCGCCAGATTATAGACGGGGACCTTGACCTTGCCGAGGTCGAGCGCGACGTCGCCGAGCTTCATCTTCTTCTTGGCGAGCTGGTTGTTGAGGTAGCAGTTGCGCAGGTAGAAGGAATGATTGGCGCGGGGCATGCGCGTCGAGTCGCTGTTCCACGCCAGAAGGTCGAAAGCCATCGGCTCGACGCCCTTCAGGTAGTTGTTGACGACATAGGACCAGATCATCTCGTTCGGCCGCAGCATATTGAACGTATTGGCCATCGAGCTGCTGTCGAGATAGCCGGACATCTGCATTTCCGACTCGATGTTCTTGATCCGGTCCTCGTCGGCGAAAATCTTCAGATCGCCGGGGTCGGAGAAATCGACCTGCGTGGTGAAGAAGGTCGCCGCGGCGATGCGGTCGTCGCCCTTGGCCGCCATATAGGCGAGCGTCGCGGCGGTCAGCGTGCCGCCGACGCAATAGCCGATGGAGGTGACCTGGCGCTCGCCGGTGATCTTCTCGATCTGCTCCAGCGCCGCGAAAAGGCCCTCCGTCATATAGGCGTAGAAATCCTTGTCCGCGTGTTTGGGCCCGGGATTGACCCAGGAGACGCAAAACACCGTGAGGCCCTGGGACACCGCCCAGCGGATGAAGCTTTTGCTCGGATTGAGGTCGAGAATGTAAAATTTATTGATCCACGGCGGCACGATCAGCAGCGGCCGGCGATAGACCTGCTCCGTCGTCGGCGCATATTGCAGCAGTTCGATCAGGTCGTTGCGGAACACCACCTTGCCGGGCGTGGTCGCCATGTTCACGCCAAGGACGAACTGGTCGTTGTTGGTCTGGCGGATTTTCAGATTGCCGCCGCCGGCCTCGATGTCCTCGGCCAGCATCTTCATGCCGCGCGCCAGATTTTCCGCTTCCGCCGCCCAGGTGGTGCGCAGCAGTTCTGGATTGGTGAGAAGGAAATTGGACGGCGACATCGCGCCCGAAAGCTGGCGCAGATAGAAGGACGCCCGGTCATGGGTGACCTTGTCGAGCTCCGCGTCCTCGACCATGTGGTTGGCCCATTGGTCAGCGATCAGATAGGCTTGGCGCAGGAAGTCGAAATAGGGATTGTCCCGCCAGTCCGGCGCGACGAATCTCTTGTCGCGCGGATCGGTCGGCACGAAGGGCTCCTTCGCCTCCCCCGAAAGGCGGAGCAAGGTGTTCGACCACAGACCCATCAGATTGGTGGAAATGCTGGTCTGCGCCTCGATCGCGCGCTTGGGATCGGACAACCAGTATTCCGCGACCTTGCCAAAGGTCTTCAACGCTTCGGTGACGTCTTCCGCGACGGTCGGCTTGGCGTGTCCCTCCTCGACCGGGCGGATCATCGCCGCAAAGGCCTTGCCGCCATGCTCCATGGCGACGGCGAAATTGTCGGCCATGCGCTGGAAATTGGGAAGGGTCGAGCCCCTGGCCGAATCGGCGGGCTGTTCCGGCGCCGCCGCGGACGGCTTTTCGGCGGCGGGTGGCGGCGGCGGGGGCGGCGAGGCGGGCGTTTCGGGCGGCGCGGCCTCCACGGGCGCTTTCTTCCTGCGCGGCGCGGCGGCTTTGACGACGCTCTTGCGCCGCTTTTCCTTTGTTGCGGTCATCAAACTTCCCCTGACGATTCATTCTTGTCTGCCGGGCCGCGCCAGATCAAGGCGGCGGATCGTCCCGTTTCCGACATAATAAGACTTTATGCGCTCGAATGAGCAATGATCCGATGGTGGCGCCTCGTCAGAAAGACCTCTTGCGGAGGATGCGCCGCTCTTGCCGAAAGTCCGCGAAAATGAAGGCTCCGACCTTTTCCCGCCGCCTGACGCTGTTTGCGTCGCTCATCGCGCTCGCCGACGTCAGCTCCGGCGCGGCTTGGGCCCAGCAAAATCCCTTGCGGATGCTGACCGACAAGCTGAACTGGACGACGGAAGCCGGCGACGGGCCGGATTTCGTCAGCCAGTCGCGGCCCGACCCCGGGACCATGGGCTTTTCGCCGCTCACCGGCGAGGAAAAGAAGCGGGTTCCGGTCAAGACGCCGGACCAGGTCAAGGCCGACATGGACCGATTGGTCAAGGCCCGCGGCGCCGCCGACGCCAAGGCCAAGGGCCTCAACGCGGTCAAAGCCGATCCCGTCGCGCCCAACAAGGTCGCGCCGATCAAAGATGAATAGATTTTCATGGCAAGTTTCATGGCAAGACCGCTGACATCGGCTTCGCGCGCATGCTAATGACCGCGTTTCCCGGCGCGCCGCCGGGCCGATGACGAAGCGAGGACGAAGCGGATGAGCGATTTTTATCGCGTGCGGCGGCTGCCGCCCTATGTATTCGAACAAGTCAATCGTCTGAAGGCCAAGGCCCGCGCGGCCGGCGCCGACATCATCGACCTCGGCATGGGCAACCCGGACCTGCCGACGCCGCGCCATGTCGTCGACAAGCTGATCGAGACGGCGGGCAAGCCCCGCACCGACCGCTATTCCGCCTCCAAGGGCATCGCCGGCCTGCGCCGCGCCCAGGCCGCCTATTACGAGCGCCGCTTCGGGGTGAAGCTCGACCTCGACAGCCAGATTGTCGCGACGCTCGGCTCCAAGGAAGGCTTCGCCAACATGGCCCAGGCGATCACCGCGCCGGGCGACGTGATTCTCGCGCCCAATCCGTCCTATCCGATCCACGCCTTCGGCTTTCTGATGGCGGGTGGGGTGATCCGTTCGGTGCCGATCGAGCCCGACGAGAAATTTTTCCACGCCGCCGAACGCGCGGTGCAGCATTCGATCCCCAAACCCATCGCGGTCGTCGTCTGCTACCCGTCGAACCCGACCGCCACCGTCGCCTCGCTCGATTTCTACCGCGATCTGGTGACCTTCGCGAAAAAGCACGACATCTACATCCTGTCCGATCTCGCCTATGCCGAGGTCTATTTCGACGACAACGAGCCGCCGCCCTCGGTGCTGCAAGTTCCCGGCGCGATGGATGTCTGCGTCGAATTCACGTCGATGTCCAAGACCTATTCCATGGCCGGCTGGCGCATGGGCTTCGCGGTCGGCAACGAACGGCTGCTTGCCGCGTTGGCGCGCGTAAAATCCTATCTCGACTATGGCGCCTATACGCCGATCCAGGTCGCCGCCGCCGCCGCGCTCAACGGCCCAGACGACTGCATCAGGGACATGCGCGCCATCTACCGCAAAAGGCGCGACGTGATGGTCGAGAGCTTCGCCCAGGCTGGCTGGCAAATCCCGGCGCCTTCGGCCTCGATGTTCGCCTGGGCGCCGGTGCCCGAGCGGTTCAGCCGCCTCGGCAGCCTTGAGTTTTCGAAACTGCTGATCGAAAAGGCCGAAGTCGCGGTTGCGCCGGGCGTCGGCTTCGGCGAGCATGGCGAGGGCTTCGTGCGTCTCGCCCTGGTCGAGAACGAGCAGCGCATCCGCCAGGCGGCGCGCGGCCTGCGCCGTTTCTTCGACAGCGCCGACGCCTCCCTGCACAATCTGATCGAGGCGCGCGCGCGGGCCTGAGGCCCGCGTCGTTCCGCGGCGAGCCGGCGGCGGACATCTCGCGCGCCGCGCTCGACTTCCTTGATTTTCCCCGGCGCGCCAGGCAGGCCCGCCGCGCTTTTCCGCGCAGGCAGGAAAGGCTCGCGCAAGCCGGTTGGGTCAACATGGCGACGACGTTACGCCGGAGTCGTCCTGTGCCCAAACTCGCCGTTCATATGACCTTGACCCGCCGGGTATGGGCGCTTGCCGCGCTCGCCCTCGCGACCATGACGCTGGGAACCGGCGTCGCGCTTTACCGGTTCGACGCCACGATGCTCGACCTGCGCCGCGCCGAATTGCGCAACGAGGTGGATATAGCCGCCGCATGGCTCAAAAGCGCGATTCCGGCGGAGGCGAAGAGCGCGAAAACGGCCGCGCCCGCCGCGCTGGAGCGCTTGCGTTCGGCGCGTTTCGGCGAGAACGGCTCTTTCTTCGCGATTTCCTCCGACGGCGACGCGCTGCTCGCGCCGACGACGCCGGAAATCGAGGGGACGAGCCTGCTGAACGTGCGCGACCGCGCCGGCGGCCATCCGTTCCAGGCGATGCTGAATACGGCGCGCCGGGACGGCGCCGGCTTTGTGCGCTATCCTTGGCCCAAGCCAGGCGCCAAGGGGCGGCATCAGCTGCTGTCCTTCGTGAAGACGATGCCAGAACTCGGCCTGGTGATCGGCGCCGGAGCCTATGACGACGACGACATGACCCGGCTGATCGACATCACGCGCGCCGTGACGCTCGCGGCGCTGCCTCTGGCGCTGGTGTTCGTCACCGTCGCCTTCTTCATCGGCCGGACCGTTTCCGAACGCTTGCGCGGCCTTATCTCAAGCCTCGACGCCATGGCGCGGGGAGACTTCGACATTGTCCTGCCCGGCCTCGACGCTCGCGATGAACTCGGCGACATGGCCCGCTCGGTCGAGGCGATCAAGCTCGGCCTGCGGAGCGCAGCCGATGAACAGGAGCGGGATCGGGCCGCCCGGCGCGACGCGGCCGAACGCTCGCGCAAGGAAGCCATGGGCGCTCTGGCGCGGAATTTCGAGTCCGCGGTCGGAGGGGTCGCCGAGGGCGTCACGGCGGCGGCGCGGCGGCTTGAAAACCTCGCCCGGGAGCTTGTGCGGGAGGCGCGCACGTCCGGGGAGCAGGCGGAAACCGGCGCCAGTGCGGCGGAAACCGCCTCGCAGAATGTGCTGTCGGTCGCCTCGGCCGCCGAGGAGTTGAGTTTTTCTGTGACCGAAATCGGCGCTAACGCGACGCGCTCGCGCAGCCTGACGCAACAGGCCGCTCAGGACGCCGAAACAACGCGCGCCCGCATGGAGGACCTCGCCGCCGCGATCGACCATATCGGCGGCATTGTCGCGATGATCGGCGGCGTCGCCGAACAGACCAACATGCTGGCGCTGAACGCGACCATCGAGGCGGCGCGCGCCGGCGAGCAGGGCCGGGGCTTCGCGGTCGTGGCGCAGGAGGTCAAGTCGCTGGCCGAACAGACCTCGCGCGCCACCTCCGACGTGGCGGAAAAAATCGCCCACATCCAGCGCGCCTCGCAGGAGGCCAACGCCTCGATCCGCGGCATGGCCGAGGCGACCCGTGAGGTCAGTTCGATCGCGGTTAGTATCGCGGGTTCGGTCGAGACCCAGGGCGAGGCGACGCGGGAAATCGCGCGCAATGTCCATGACGCCTCGGACCGCACCGGGGAATTGGCCAAGGTGATCGAGGAAGTGCGCGCGGCGTCCCGCCAGTCGGGCGATTCCGCCGAAGGCGTGCTGCAATCGGTCACCGACCTCGCGCGCCAGACCGACGCCCTGCGCCGCGAATGCGACGCTTTTCTCGCGCGGGTGCGGACGGCTTAATTTTCGATGACGCGCAGGCGCGGCCCTTCGGCGGCGTTTTCCACCTTGCGATAGAAACACGACTTGCGCCCGGTGTGGCAGGCCTTGCCGTCGCCGCCCGCCTCGACCCGCAGCAGCAGCGCGTCCTGGTCGCAATCGACCCTGATGTCGATCACTTTCTGGACCTGGCCGGAGGTGTCGCCCTTGCGCCAGAGTTCGTTGCGCGAACGCGACCAGTAATGGACGATCCCCGTCTCGAGCGTCTTTTCCAGCGCTAGCGCGTTCATATAGGCGAGCATCAGGATTTCGCCGCTCGACGCCTCGACCGTCACGCAGACGATCAGGCCGTGGGAATCGAATTTCGGCGTGAAGGCGCCGCCTTCTTCGAGGAATTTCTTGTTGGCCGAAGGGGCAGGGAAGGTCATTTGCGGCTCACCGCCCGCGCACGAGGCTCAGAAACCGGGCCTGTTCGGCGGGGTCGGACTTGAACGGGCCGGAGAACTGCATGGTGATCGTCAGCGCGCCCGGCTTGCGCACGCCGCGCATCGACATGCACATGTGCTCCGCCTCGATCAGCACGGCGGCGCCGCGCGAATGGAGGCGGGCGTCCAGCGCCGCGAGAATTTCCGCGGTCATGGTCTCTTGGGTCTGGAGGCGGCGGGCGTAGACGTCGACAAGGCGGCCGAGCTTGGACAGGCCGAACACGCCGCCGTCCGGATAATAGGCGATATGCGCCTTGCCGAAGAACGGCGCCATATGGTGTTCGCAATGCGAATAGAAGGGGATGTCCTTTACCAGCACCATTTCGCCATAGCCGCCGACCTCCTCGAACACCTTGTCGAGGATGGGGCCGGGGTCCTGCCGGTAGCCGGCGAAAATCTCTTCATAGGCCTTGACGACGCGCGCCGGGGTATCGCGCAGCCCCTCGCGGTCGGGATCGTCGCCGGTCCAGGCCAGCAGGGTGCGCACCGCCGCTTCCGCTTCCGCCCGGCTCGGGCGCACGATCGCCGCATCCTGCCGCTTCGCCGCAGCCGAAGACGTCTTCACGCCCTCCTCGGGCGATTTGGACCGCGATTTCGCGGCAGCGCGTTTGCGTCGCCGCGCGAGAGCGGAATGCGCCAGATCGTCCAACGATATCTCCTATGTCCGGGGGGCGGCGAGCCTGCCGCGTCGGGGGAAACGGAACGCCCGGACTCAGCGAGCCCGTATATGCGGCGCATCGAATAATATAGAGCTTTGGTCCTTCATTTCCAGCCGTCGGATCATATGCCCTTCGTAGCTGTCGCGAGCCAGGCGCGCTCCGTGGCGTCGAGCATGGGCGACAAAGCCGCCCGCACCCTGGCATGGTAGGCGTTGAGCCAAGCTTTTTCCTCGCCGGTCAGGAGCTTCGGCTCGATCAGGCGCAGGTCGATCGGGACCAGGGTCAGGGTCTCGAAGCCGAGCATGTCGCGTTCCGCGCCGGGCATGTCGCGCGGCTCCACCGCGACCAGGTTTTCGATGCGGATGCCGAAAGCGCCCTCGCGATAATAGCCCGGCTCGTTGGACAGGATCATGCCCGGCTCCAGCGCCGCCGCGCCGAGCTTGGAAATACGCTGCGGACCCTCGTGAACAGAGAGATAGGAGCCGACGCCATGGCCGGTTCCATGGTCGAAATCGAGCCCCGCCTCCCATAGGGGCCGCCGCGCGAAGGCGTCGATCTGCGCGCCGCTGGTTCCTGTGGGAAAGACGGCGCGCGCAATGGCGATGTGGCCTTTGAGCACGAGCGTATTGGCGCGTCTGGCCTCTTTGGAGGGGCGGCCGACCGCAAGCGTGCGTGTGACGTCGGTGGTGCCGTCGAGATATTGGCCGCCGGAATCGACCAGATAGACGCCCTTGCCGATGCGCGCGTTGGATTTCTCCGTCACCCGATAATGGGGCAGGGCGGCGTGGGGGCCGGCGGCGGAAATGGTCGGGAAGGAAATATCGCGTAAGGCGCCGGTGTCGCGCCTGAAAGTCTCCAGCGCCTGGGCCGCCGAGATTTCGCTGAGCCGGCCCCTGGGCGCGGCGCGGTCGAACCAGCACAAAAAGCGCGCCATGGCGACGCCGTCGCGCAGATGGGCGGCGCGGGCGCCGGCCAGCTCCGTCGCATTCTTGCGCGCCTTCAGCAACGCGATGGGGTCGGCTCCGATTTCCGCATCGCCGCCGGCTTCGGTGAAGAGCCGGCTGAGGCGCGCCGGCGCCGTCGCCGAGTCGAACAATATTTTCTGCTTTTTGCCGCCAAGCGCTTTTAACGCTTCGGGCAGGGCGCTGGGGGGCGCGAGTTGCGCTAGTTTCGCCAGCGACTGGGCGATCCGCGCGGAAAACTTTTCCGGGTCGAGGAAGAGGCGCGGCTTGCCCCGGCGCGGGATCAAGGCGTAGCCGAGCGCGATCGGCGTGTGGGCGACGTCCGCTCCGCGCAGGTTGAAGGCCCAGGCCAGGGCGTGGGGATCGCTGACCAGAAGCGCGTCGGCGGCCAGCGTCTTGGCGACCTGTTTCAGTTTGGTTTCGGCGGGCTCTCCGGCGTATTTCTTGGGATGGAGGACGACGCGGCCGAGCGGCGGCGCGGGGCGGTCGGCCCACAGGAGGTCGATCGGGTTTTCGTCCACCGCGACAAGACTCGCCCCGGCCTTTTTCACCGCCGCCTCGAAACGCGCGACCTGCCCCCCGGTGTGCAGCCAGGGATCGAAGCCGACGCGGGCGCCTTTTTTTGCGTTTTTCGCCAGCCATTCGCTCGGCGGCGTCTCGCCGAGCGGGACGATCGAAAACGCCTTTGCATCCACCTGCTCGCGCGCCTGGATGGCGTAGCGGCCATCGGCGAAGAGCGCGGCCTTGTCGGCGAGGACCACCGCGAATCCGGCGCTGCCGGTGAAGCCTGTGAGCCAGGCCAGACGCTCCTCGCAGGGCGCGACATATTCATTCTGATGGGCGTCGGCGCGCGGAACGAGAAAGCCGTCGAGATTCATCGCCGCCAATCGCGCGCGCAGCATTTTCAGCCTGGGAGCGCCGAGCGAAGGATCGGCGGTTTCGTCGAAGGTCTGGAAACGGGAGTCGAACATTTCGCCAGTTTAGGCAATTTCTCGGCGAAAGGCGATTTTTCGACGTTTGCAAGGCGGCGCCGGGAGGAGGACTCCACGCGGCGTCCGCGCCGCCAGAGGAAAAAGCGCCTTCATTGGCTCGCGCCTTTCTCACCACGCCATTCCGGGATGGGACTCGAAGAGCTCAAAAACTCACGCTTATGGCGACAGCTAAGGCCCCGCCCCGGGGTTGTTCTGGCTTTGCGGCGCCGCCGCCGCACGCATGCCGCCCATTATGTTGAAGCGCGCTTTTTGCTCATCGCTCAGCGAAGCGTAAAACGTCTTCAAGGCCGGTTTCACCGTATTGGCTGCTTGTTCCAACGCTTTCAGCCGCATGGAAACCGCTTCCAGGCGGCCCGTCATCGTTTGCGGCAGAGTGGAAGGGCAGGATGCGTTGAGGTCCGATCCAGCGGCCGTCGAAGCGGCCTTGAGGCTGTCGAACGCAGCTTCCTGGTGCTCTGTCGGCTTCACAATGCCCTCGATACGCCGAACCGGCACAAGGGTAAAGCTTTGCGCGCCTTGCTTGCAGAGCGCAGCGAGATCCCGCGCCGGGGCCTGGTTAACGGCGACGCCCCGGTTCCTGATTCGGCCATGGTTTTCGACCGCGGCCAATTCAGCTCTCTGCTGGTCATCGAGAGAGTTATAGAAGGCCGTCAGGGGCGCGCGCACAATATCGACCGCCTGCGCCATGGCCTGGAGCCGCTTGACGACGTCGTCAAGCCGTCCGACCGGCGTCAGGGGAGCCATGGCCGGACAGGACGCGCTCAAGATCGCGCGGGCTTGGTCCGAGGCCGCTTGGACCTGATCGAGGATCGCCTTTTGCGCGTCAGTCGCTTGTATCGCTCTCCCGATTTGGCCGAGCGGCAAATCCGTGACGCCGGGCGCCAGGCCGCCGCAAGTCTGCTCCATATTGGCAGGGGCGCTATTGGCAGGGGCGCTCGCGACGGCGGGGACAACACGATGACGCCTGGCGTAATGCCGGTGATGCCGATGATGGCGATGTCCGTGATAATAGGCGGTATAGCCTTCCGCATTGAGCGGATAGCCGTAGATGTCGAACGGTGAATAGTCGTTATAGCCGTAGTCGCCGTAATAACCGTCGTATACGCCATAGCCGCCATAGGGCCCGTAATCGTTATAGGCGTAAGACGAGCAGTAACCATAATAGTCATAGAATGGGCACATGTCCTCGCCTGGCCAGAAAATCGACGACAACAAAAAGTCTGACCCATAAAAGAAGAACGGATTGTAATAGGCATAAGGCCAAAGGGCATAGGTCATCATGTCGCCATAGAAGAATGGCCAGAACACGGAACCGTCCCAATCGCCGTAGCCGTAACCCCAATTATTCCAGCCCTCACCCCAATTATTCCGACCCCAGCGATTCCATCCCTGCATATTGCCGAAGCCATTGCGGTTGAACCCGCGCGAGTTGAATCCCTGAACGCCATGGAAAGCGGCGGCGCCGGCCATCCGGTTGCCTGCTAAGGCCGTTCCCTGGCCGAAACGCCCGCCATTGCCCAGACGCCCACCGGCGAAACGCCCGCCCTGTGCGCCCGCGAAATGACCGCCGAGACGCCCGCCCCGTGCGCCGCCGAAATGGCTGCCCGCGAAACGCCCGCCATGAGCGCCGCCGAAATGGCTGCCTGCGAAATGGCCGCCGCGGGTTCCGCCGAAATGCCTGCCGGCGAAATGGCCGCCGTGGGCGCCGCCGAAATGCCTGCCGGCGAAGTGACCGCCGTGGAACCCGCCGAAGTGACCTCCGTGGAAGGCGCCGAAGCGCCCGCCGTGGAACCCGCCGAAGCGCCCGCCGTGGAACCCGCCGAAGCGCCCGCCGTGGAAGCCGCCGAAGCCGCCGTGGAAGCCGCCGAAGCCGCCGTGGAAGCCGCCGAAGCCGCCGTGGAAGCCGCCGAAGCCGCCGCCGTGGAAGCCGCCGAAGCCGCCGCCCCCGAAATGCCCGCCACCGCCAAAGCCGCCACCATGACCGAAAGCGTAGGCCTCTTGCGTTACGCCAGGCACATGCAGAATTGGCGCGCCGAACCCGAGGGCCGCGGCCAGCACGGAAATTTTCACTATTTGACGAAACATGATCCTCGTCCCTTCACCACGAAGCGACGACGCAGCCCTTCAACGTCTTTTTTAACCGACGCTAAACGCGCGGCGCGCTCGTTTTGTTCCGGTTTTTCAAAAAATTGATCCCCTTTGCCGAGGCGCCAACGGGCGAGGCGCCGCCGCAAGGGAGACGTCAACGCCAAACATTGGCGGCGGCGGCGGACAAAGGCGCGCCCCTGGCCCCGCGCGGCGCGCCCAGCGGAAACTGCGGAGGCCCCATTTTCGTTCGACAACGTCCGGTCTGTCCAACGGACGGGCTGGCGTACGCGCATCGGTCGCGCCGCTGGAGCATCGCTCAGCCTGTACGGCTAATCGCAGACGTAAATGCGACGCCAGCGCCGGTGAATGACAGCGTGGGTGGAGCGGCGCAACCGGTCGCCATAGGCGAAGGATGAAATCGGGGGGTCATAGATATAGGCCGCCGGCCCATAGAGCGCCTGGCCGTCCCGATCCACGATGACGGTCTGCCCCGGATATTGGGCATTGGCGGAAGCCGAACCCACGACCGCCCCGGTGACCAAGGCGCCGCCCATGGCGGCTGCCGCAACGGCGGGAGCGATGAAAAACGCTTGCGCTTTCGGGGCGGTCGCGGTGACGACGCTCATTGCCGCAAGCGCCGCTATCGAAGTCGAGAGTAACCGATTCATGGCGTACTCCTTTCTCGGAACGGCAATCGGTTTCCCGGTTTGCGGCCGGCCCGCGCCTGGGCATGGTTCAGCCGCTCGCTCGCCCATGGCAGGCGTTCGCCCAGAGCCTTGATGTGAAATCGGAACCGGCGAGTAACTATCGTTTTCGGGGCGCCGCGCCCGAGCGGCGCAACAAAAGCGTCGCCCAGCCTTCGATGTCGCGCCGCCTCCACAGCCAGAAGCCTTGGGCGCGATAGGCGGTCAAGACGCCGGGGACGTCGCGCGCAAGCAGGCCGGAAAGCACCAGCTCAGCCCCGGGCGCCGCGACGCGGGCCAGCGACGGCGCGAGATGGCGCAAGGGTTTCGCCAGAATATTGGCTAGGATCAGGTCGTAATGCCGGGGACGGTCGAGCGCCGGATGGTCGACGCCCCGGGCGATCACGGGCCGCAGCCACGGGCCTGCGCCATTGAGCAGCGCATTGCCGCGCGTCGCCGCCACGGCGTCGGCGTCGATGTCGCCGGCGGCGATTTTTTCGCGCAAGGCGCGCGCCAGGGCAAGCGAGAGAACGCCGGTCCCGCAGCCGACATCGATCACGGCGCGCGGGCGTCGGCGCTTGAGAATTTCGTCGATGAACAGCAGACAGCCGCGTGTGGTGCCGTGATGGCCGGTGCCGAAGGCGAGGGCCGCCTCGATCTCCAGCGCAATGTCGTTGGCCTTTACGCGCGCGCGGTCGTGCGCGCCGTGAACCAGGAAGCGCCCGGCGCGGACGGCGGATAGGCCCTCCAACGCGGCAGCGACCCAGTCCCGCCGCTCGACCCGGCCGAATTCGATCTTCTGCGCCAGCTCCTCGCCGAACGCGGCCGCGACCAGGGTGCGGATATTGTCGGGATCGGGCTCGCGGCCGAAATAGATTTCCACCATCCAGGGCGTGGCGGCCCAGCTCGCGGTCGAGGATTTCTCCTCGAAGGCGGCGGCGGCGGTTTCGGCAGGGTCGAACGTCTCGACCACAAGGTCGGCGACGGCGCGCGCCCGATCCTCGTCGCAGCGCAGGCGCGCGACGAATGCGGCGTTGTTGGGGGGCAATCCTTCAAGCATGTCGCCGGGGTATCATGGGGAGCCGGGCAAGTCGACCGCGCTGTTTTTTGCTGTTGACATGACGCCTGCGCGAAAGCATAAGCGGGCCATCGAGGGGCCCCGCGCGACGGGGCCTTTTCGTCGCCGGAAAGCTTGATTTCCGTCGGGGAGAGTGTCCCGAGCGGCAAAGGGGGCGGACTGTAAATCCGCTGGCTAAGCCTTCGTAGGTTCGAGTCCTACCTCTCCCACCACCCTTTTCAGCGGCCTGTTGACGTCAAGCCCGCGCTGGCGCCGCGACGACAGTATGGGCCAGGCGGACGCAAATTATAACATTTGAATATATGTATAATTAGATGTTCGAGAACTTGATTTCTACGTCGGATACTGACGCTGAATGCTCTCTGGTTGACAATTATCAAAGACAAACTCCAGCGCTCCTCTGTAAACATCGAACAAGCCGGCCCGGCCGGCGATCATCGCGTGAAGCAGAGGCCGGAGTGCTGGATTCGGCCGCAAAAAAGAGGCGAGACTCAATGACGCCGCGCCGTTCGATCCTTTTCGCTCTCGCCTTCTGCGTCGGCGCGCCCGCGCTTGCCCAGGACGGCGTCCATTTCAAGACCCGTTGCGAAATGACGCCGGCTGACTGGTGTCAGTGGGGCGATCTTCGCAACCGGAATTTGAACGGCAAGGATCTCTCGGATTCAAATTTTGAATCCGTGGATCTGCGCGGCGCGACGCTGCAGGGCGCGACTCTGGAGCGGCTCAACCTCCATCTCGCCAATCTCGCCGGAGCTGATTTTTCCAAGGCGAATCTCGCCCACGCGACATTGTACGCCGCCAGGGCGACAGGCGCGAATTTCTCAGGCGCCCGCCTCGATGGCGCCAATTTCACCAAGGCGGACCTGAGCGGCGCCGACTTTCGTGGCGCGCAGGTCGGCTCGGGCGCGTGGTTCGTCGGCGCGAGGCTTGGCGGCGCGACCTGGACCGACGGGCGCAAATGCGGGCCCCAATCCGTCGGCCAGTGCGACTGAACATGCCGCAATCCCGCGCCCCGCTCGTGTCGCGGATCTGTGCGGCCGGGTCTTCCGCGGCGCTCGATCGGGCGACAGGATTGAGAAAAGCCGTCAGCCGGTGCTCCAGATGCGTGGGCGCTTCATGCCGGCGATTTTGCAGGCCTGGCCGGGGTAACCATAGGGGAAGAGTTCGAACAGCCGGTTGCGGCCGGCGCCGCGCGTTTCCGTCAGGTGGCGCATGACGAAGCGGGCGTCGGGCGGAAGCTGATGCTCCTCCCAGAAGGCGCGCATGAAGCTTATGGCCGACCAATGGTCTTCATTCAGTTCGATATCGAGTTCGCGGGCCTTGTCCCTGGCCCAGTCCTCGGTCCATTCGGCGGGATCGATCAGATAGCCCTCGACGTCGGTTTGCGGCGTGGTCATGGTCCTCCTCCTGAACACAATCTTTTCGTGGCGCTTCACGAAGATAGCGAATCCCGCCGAGGGGTCCATCGGCCATCGGGGCGCGGAATTGCGCCAGCGCAAGGAAAATGCGTTCCGGCGTGAAGGCTAACGCGGGCTTGCCGCCGATTCCTGCATCAGCGCGAGCATGGCTTTGGCGGCGCGCGACGTGTAGAGTTGCCGGTGCGAGAGAATGTAGAACGGGCGCTTGGGCAGGGAAAAAGGCAATTGGACCAGGGCGCCGGCCTTGATCGAGGCGCGGGCGACCAGGCTCGATAACACCGCCAGGCCCGCGCCGGCCTCGACCGCCGTGCGCAAGGACTCGTTCGACGGCAGTTCGAGCACAACCCGCGGCGTGTGGCCGGGCGGCGCGAACGATTGGATCAGCTCCTCGAAGGCTTCGCGCGTGCCGGAGCCTTTTTCGCGCGCGACCCATGGGGTGTCTTGGATGGCGTCCCGGATCGTGGCGGCGTCCGCGCCGGCGAGCGTCGCGGCGAGCGCGGGCGCGGCCACGACCAGCAACTCATCGTCGTCGACGCAAGCGACGGTCAGCAGCGGATCGGAGACGGCGCCCTCGACCAGGCCGAGGTCGATCTCGCCCGCGATCGCGAGTTCGGCGACCTCGTGGGTATTGCCGATGGTCAGCCGGACGGCGACGCCGGGATAGAGTTCGGCGAAGCGGGCGAGGCGCGGCGGCAGCCAGTAATTGCCGGTGGTCTGGCTGGCGGCGACATTCAGACGCCCGGCCTTCAGGCCGCCGATGTCGGCCAGCACCTTTTCGGTGCGCTGCGCGGCGACCAGCAGGGCGCGCGCCTCGGCGAGAAAGGCCCGGCCCTCCTGGGTCAGGGCGACCCGCCGGCCGATCCGGTCGAACAGCTTGATGTCATGGCGGTATTCGAGCGCGCCGATCGCGGCGCTGACCGCTGATTGGGTCAGATTGAGCTGGCCCGCCGCGCGCGTGACATGCTCAAGCTCCGCGACGGCGACGAAAATGCGCAACTGGTCGAGTGTCACCCGCCTACCTCCCGCGCCAGATGTGAACCGGGCTGCGCCGCGAATCAACGAAAATATGGGGAAGGCGGCTTATACTGTCGGCGGGCGCGTCCGCCTCGCCCGACGTTTGGGCGCCCCCGGGCCGGGAGATGTCCCACGCGATTTTCGGTCGTCGCGCGGCGAGGTTCAGGCGCCGGCGACGCGGAGCGGCGCGGGCAGGCGCGCCACGGCAGGGGGGGGACGGGTCCTGTCGGCTGGTCGCCTGAGAAGGTGGATGGCCATGTCCTCGGCCGAAAGAGGGCGGCTGAACAATTCGCCCTGGGCGCCCCGGACGCCGAGGTGGCGAATGGCGGCAAGCTGGTCCTGGGTTTGGACGCCCTCGACCACGACGCACATGTTCAGGTCGCGGCCGATGGCGTTGACCGCGCGAATGATGCTCGCGGGCTTGGCGTTTTTTGGCGCGCCGATGTCGCGCACGAAACTCTTGTCGATCTTCACCTTGTCGAAGGGAAAATCGTTGAGATAGCTCAGCGACGAATAGCCCGCGCCGAAATCGTCGAGCGCGATGTGAACCCCGAGGGCGCGCAGCGTTTCCAGAGTGGCGAAGACGGCCTCGTGGTTGCCGATGAGCATGGACTCGGTGATGTCGAGTTCAAGTCGGCGCGCCGGCAGGCCGCTCTCGGCCAGCGGCGCCCGCGCCGCCGCGATCAGGTCGCCGTGCTCGAATTGCAGCGCGGAAAGATTGGCGGCGACGCGGATCGGATCGGCCCAGGCCATGGCGCCGCGGCAGGCCTGGCGCAGGACGAATCCGGCGATTTCGACGATGGTCGCGTTTTCTTCGGCGATCGGCACGAATTCGCCCGGCGCGACGTCGGCCGTCATGGCCGCGCGAAAGGACGCAAGCCGATCTTCTTCCACGCAGATGAAGAATGGGTATATTTGCGCAAGCGGCGATTTCGCCTCGCCGTTTCGCGGCGCGATCTTGACAGCCGCGCGGGCGGGCGCCAATGGCTGGCGCGAATTGACCAGAAACGAGGCAGATCGCAGGTGTCCGTCGCATTTCTCTTCCCTGGCCAGGGCTCTCAGGCCGTCGGCATGGGCAAGGCGCTCCATGACGCCTTCCCCTCCTCGCGCGCCGTATTCGAGGAAGTGGACGCCGCGCTCGGCGAGAAACTCTCCGCGCTGATGTTCGAGGGCGACGCCGCCGAACTGACCCTCACCGTCAACGCGCAGCCGGCGCTGATGGCCGTCAGCCTTGCGGCCCTGCGGGCGCTGGAGGCCGAGAAAGGCGTCGACGTCGCGCGCGACGCCGCCTTTGTCGCCGGCCATTCGCTTGGCGAATATTCCGCGCTGGCCGCAGCGGGCGCCTTGACCATCGCCGACGCCGCGCGGTTGCTGCGCCTGCGCGGACAGGCGATGCAGAAGGCGGTCCATGTCGGCGAGGGGGCCATGGCCGCTCTGCTTGGCGCCGAGCCCGAACAGGCGAAGAAAATCGCGATGGAGGCCGCGGCCGCCGCGGGCGCGCTGTGCGAGGTCGCCAACGACAACGGGGGCGGCCAGATCGTGGTCTCCGGCGCGAAAAAGGCGGTCGATCTGGCGATCGAGATCGCGAAGGAAAACGGCGTGAAGCGCGCCATGCTGCTGCCGGTTTCGGCGCCGTTCCATTGCGCCCTGATGGCGCCCGCCGCCGAGGCGATGAAGGAGGCGTTGGCGAAAACCGAGATCAGGCGGCCGGTGGTGGATGTTGTGGCCAATGTCACCGCCGCGCCGGCGCGCGACCCCGATGAAATCCGCCGATTGCTGGTCGCCCAGGTCTGCGGCGCGGTGCGCTGGCGTGAATGCATGGGTTTCATGCACAGCCAGGGCGTCGATCTGTTCGTCGAAATCGGCGCCGGCAAGGTATTGGCCGGACTGGTCAGGCGCACGGCGGAAGGGGCGCGGTCTCTCAATGTCGGCGTTCCCGCCGAAGTCGATAGTTTTTCCCTTAACGGATAAATATTTGCGCGGAGTAGTTGATGTTTGATCTGAATAATCGGGTCGCGCTGGTCACCGGCGCCAGCGGCGGGCTCGGCTCGGCAATAGCCCGCGCGCTGCATCGGCAGGGCGCCAGAGTCGTGCTGTCGGGCACCCGCCGCGACGCTCTGGACACCCTGGCGGCGGAACTGGGCGAGCGCGCTTTTGTCGCGCCCTGCAACCTGTCCGACAGGGAAGCGGTCGAGAAGCTGGTTCCCGAGGCCGAGGCGCTGGCCGGGCCGCTCGACATTCTGGTCAACAACGCCGGCGTGACCCGCGACGGCCTGTTCATGCGGCTGAAAGACGAGGACTGGGACACGGTGCTGGAGGTCAACCTGACCTCCGCCTTCCGACTGTCGCGCGCCGCCGTCAAAGGCATGATGAAGCGCCGTCACGGCCGGATCATCAACATCACGTCGGTGGTTGGCGTCACCGGCAACGCCGGCCAGGGCAATTACGCGGCCTCCAAGGCGGGCCTGATCGGCATGACCAAATCGCTCGCCGCCGAACTCGCCTCGCGCAATATCACGGTGAATTGCGTCGCGCCTGGCTTCATCGCCAGCCCAATGACCGACGCGCTGGCCGACAAGCAGAAGGAAGCCATTCTGGCGACGATCCCTGCCGGCCGTCTTGGGGAAGGCGTGGATATCGGCGCGGCTTGCGTCTATCTGGCGAGTTCGGAAGCCGCCTACATCACCGGCCAGACGCTGCATGTCAACGGCGGAATGGCAATGATTTGAAAGTGTTGCGATCAGGATCCGGTTGCGGCGCGACACAGCGCATATGGGCCTCGCAATCGTGACGGAAGTGTGTTAGCAAGCCTCGGTTTGTACGTTCCAACGTGTGAAATTTCGCTGCAGCGCGGAAATTTTCGCGTCGCCGGATGTGTCACTCCCCCGCGCGCCCCCGGGCAAGGTTCAGGCGCGCCGTCAGTTCGAGATAATGAGGAAATCAAGATGAGCGATGTCGCCGAGCGCGTGAAAAAGATTGTCGTCGAACACCTCGGCGTCGAGCCCGACAAGGTGGTCGACAGCGCGAATTTCATCGACGATCTGGGCGCCGATTCGCTCGACACCGTCGAGCTGGTCATGGCCTTCGAGGAAGAATTCGGGGTGGAGATTCCGGACGACGCCGCCGAGTCCATCGTGACCGTGGGCGACGCCGTGAAATTCCTTGAAAAGGCCACGGCTCAGGGCTGAGCCCAGCCGAAACGGAAAATTTCGCGCGCGTCCGGCCGAGGTCGGGCGCGCGCGATTGACGTTGCAACAGCCGCTTGACGCGGCTTCAAAGCTGGATCGGCCGCGACGGAGTTCTTCCCGTCCCGCGCGCCCGAATGATGCCCGAGGGAGCCTATGCGCAGGGTCGTCGTAACCGGATTGGGCATGGTGTCGCCGCTGGCCTGCGGCGTCGAGGAAACCTGGAAGCGCCTGCTGGCGGGCGAAAGCGGCGCGGGGCCGATCGAAGGCTTCGATGTATCCGACATTCCCTGCAAGATCGCGATGCAGGTTCCCCGCAAGGGCAAGCCCGACAGCGCGGCGGACGCCTTCAATCCGGACGACTGGATGGAGCCCAAGGAACAGCGCAAGGTCGACGATTTCATCGTCTATGGCGTGGCCGCCGCGACACAGGCGCTGAAAGACGCCAATTGGGCGCCCAAGACCTATGAGGAGCAGATCGAAAGCGGCGTGCTGATCGGTTCCGGCATCGGGGGTCTCGGCGGGATCTATGAAACCTCGATCACCATGCATGAAAAGGGCGCCCGCAGGGTGTCGCCCTTCTTCGTTCCTGGCCGGCTGATCAATCTCATCGGCGGACAGGTTTCGATCATGCACGGGCTGAAAGGTCCGAACCACGCGGTGGTCACCGCCTGTTCCACAGGCACCCATGCGATAGGCGACGCGGCGCGGCTCATCGCGCTGGGTGACGCCGAGGTCATGGTGGCGGGCGGCGCCGAATCGGCCTGCAACCGCATCGGCATCGCCGGATTCGCCGCCTGCAAGGCGCTGGCGACCGCCTATAACGACAATCCCAAGGCCGCTTCCCGGCCATACGACCGCGATCGCAACGGCTTCGTCATGGGCGAGGGCGCCGGCTGCCTTGTGCTGGAGTCGCTTGAGCACGCCCAGGGGCGCGGCGCCCGCATCTACGCCGAGGTCATCGGCTATGGCATGTCGGGCGACGCCTTCCATATCACCGCGCCGTCCGAGGACGGCGACGGGGCCTATCGCTGCATGAGGGCGGCGCTCAACCGCGCCGGGATCGTCGCCGCCGATATCGATTACGTCAACGCCCATGGCACTTCGACCATGGCGGACGGCATCGAATTGCGCGCGGTGGAGCGGGTCGTCGGCAACGCCGCGAGCAAGATTTCCATGTCCTCGACCAAGAGTTCGGTCGGCCATCTGCTTGGCGCGGCGGGCGCGGTGGAGGCGATCTTCTCCATTCTCGCCCTGCGCGACCAGATCGCGCCGGCGACGCTCAATCTCGACAACCCCGACTTCGAAACCGCGATCGATCTCGTGCCGCACCAGCCGCGCCAACGCGAAATCAACGTCGTTCTGTCCAATTCCTTCGGCTTCGGCGGAACCAACGCCTCGCTCGTCATGCGGCGTTTTCCCTGACCGATCCCGATTTCGCCATAAAAACCGGCAAACTGCCGGTGAAGATCGCCGCGCAAGCGGCCCAGAGCATTTTTCGTCCCTTCGCAACGGCAAGAATGCTCTCGTCAACTTTTTTGACGCATATTCTTTTCCGAAAAGTCTGCAATTTTTCGGGAATATGCTCTAGCGCGAGGCGCCTATGACGGACCAACCGCGGGGAACCGAGCCGGCTGGCGGGGAGCGGCCCCAGCCGGCGCGTCCGGGCGTATCGGGCGCAAGCCTCTATGGCCGGCGCGGCGCCTCCGGTTCGCAGGAGGCTCCGCGTCGCGAGGCCGCCCCGCCGCCGGAAAGGAAGCGCAAGGCCTCTCGGTTGGGCCTGATGTCGGGATTCCTGTCCTTTCTGCTCGCGGCGGCCTTCCTCCTCGGCGTCGGCGTGATGCTGGCCGACCGAGCCACGCGCGCGCCGGGCCCTCTGCCAGCGGACAAGGTGGTCTATGTCGAGCAGGGCTCCGATTCCGACGAGATCGTCGATGAATTGCAGACCCAGGGCGTGATCGAATCGCCGTTGCTTTTCCGGGTCGCTCTACTGGTCGAAGGCGTCCGTTCGCGTTTGAAGGCCGGCGAATACCTCTTCAAACAGGGCGCTTCGGTTCAGGACGTGATCGATCTGATGGTCTCGGGCAAGGCCATCCTGCACGCGATCACCATCCCCGAGGGCCTGACCAGCGAGGAGGTGGTCGAGCGCCTGCGACACGACGACCTTCTGGCCGGCGACATCCGCGACGTTCCGCGCGAGGGCGCGCTACTGCCGGAAACCTATAAGTTCCATCGCGGCGACCGTCGCGACAAGCTGTTGCAGAAAATGGAGCGCGACCAGAAACAGATGGTCGATGCGATCTGGCGGGGCCGCGCCGCCGGTCTGCCCCTGACCTCGCCCTATGAGCTGGTCACCTTGGCTTCGATCGTCGAAAAGGAGACCGGCAAGCCGGAGGAGCGTCCGCTGGTCGCGGCGGTCTTTCTGAACCGACTGCGCAAGCACATGCGGCTGCAGTCCGATCCGACCATCATTTATGGGCTGGTCGGCGGCAAGGGCTCGCTCGGCCGTCCGCTGACCCACGACGACGTTCTATCGCAGACGGCCTACAACACCTATGTGATCGAGGGTCTGCCGCCGGGGCCGATCGCCAATCCCGGCCGCGCCGCTCTCGAAGCGGTCGCCAATCCCGCGCCGAGCAGCGCGCTCTATTTCGTCGCCGACGGGACGGGCGGCCATGTCTTCGCGGACACGCTGGGCGCGCATAATCGCAATGTCCAGCGTTTGCGCGAGATCGAACAGAACAACAAGGCCGCCGCGCCGACCGCGCCGAGCCCGCCGGCGGGTCATGACGACCATTCCGAACTGGCGCCGGCGCGCCCGCCCGCCACCGCTTTCCTCCCGTCGTCTTTCGTCGCGCGCGCCCGGAAACTCGCTGACGACGCCGATGGCGCGGGCGGCCCGGCCCTTGCGAAGCTGCTCGACGCCCGCGATCGCGATCTGCGGCTTTGGCGGGCGCTCGGCCGGGACTACAGAGCCGAGGCGGGCGCCGCGCCCGAACGCGCCAGGAACGCTGCGCCCCCGGCGTTCGGGACCGCGCCAGGCGCGTCCGAGTTCGCCGCGCGCCACCTTAGCGGCCCGCTGCAGCCGAGCCTGCGTCCCGACCCCAGGATGATCGCGCGCGTCGCGCCGCTCCTGCCGGGGGCGCCGCCGCCGCCGCGGCGGCTCGTGGATTTCGATCCGGCCGGGCGGGCCGCGCCGGCGATGGTGGCCTTCGCGGCGCTCGGCGATCTGGAAATGGGCGGGATCACCCGCGCCGAAAATATGCTCGACGGACCTGCGGACGATCCCGCCGAGGCGCCGCGGCGCCGGCTTGGCGCGTCGTTGGCGCAACAGGCGGAGGCCGGCGACCTCGACGGCCCGGCGGAGCCGGTGCAGACTGGCGGCTTTGGGAACTCCTCGGGCGGCTCGCTGGGCTATGCCGGCGGCATCGTCAACGCCGCGCCGAACGGCAAGCCCCGCATCTACGACGCGGCCGCCGGGACGGCGCTCGACCCCCTGCTCGCGAAGGGTTGGGATCTCAACAGCGCCCATACCGTCGATGTTCCCGAGCCGGCGGTGGAGGCCGCCAGAACCCGAGGCGCGGCCAAACCGGCCGCGACCAAGGCAAAAGCCAACGCCAAGACCAAAGCCGCGACGAGGCCCCGACCCCAGGCGCGCGCTCCGTCCGCCGTTCCGGCTCAGGCGCCACCCCAGCTCCGTGGCGCGTCGCCGAATTAGCCGCGCTTTCCGCCGCGAATCCTGTTATAGCCGACGAAACTTCGTTTGAGCGCGTTCGGGCGGTCCTTCGCCGGCGGACAGGATTTTTGCCATGACCATATCGAGCATGACCGGTTTCGCCCGCGATGCGGGCTTTTCCGCGCCCTACCGATGGAGCTGGGAAATCAAGACGGTCAATTCGAAGGGTCTCGATCTGCGCCTTCGTCTGCCGCCGGGCTTCGATTCCCTCGAAAAGCCGGTCCGCGCCGCGATTTCCCAAGCGCTCTCGCGCGGCGCCTGCTACGCCAATCTGGCCGTGACCCGCGAAATCCCCGTTGTCTCTGCGCGGCTCAACCGCGATCTGTTGGCGCAGTTGATCGAAGCCGTCGCATCCTTGGAACTTCCTGCCCGGATCGCGCCGCCGAGTCTCGACGGTCTGCTCAACGTGCGCGGCGTGATCGAGACGGTTGAGCTTGAGGAGGACGAGGCCGAGCGCGAGGCGGGGCTCGAAGATATTCTGAAAGGGCTGAAAAACGCCTTGCGCCAGCTTTCGGCGATGCGCGCGGGCGAGGGGGCGGCGCTGGCGGCGGCGCTCCACCAGCGGCTCGATCGCATCTCCGAACTCGCCCGGGCCGCAGACGCCTGTCCCGCGCGCCACCCCGAAGCGGTGCGCGAAAAACTGCGCGCGGCCGTCGCCCTGATCGTGGAGAGCGGCCGTCTCGACGAGGTTCGGCTGCATCAGGAGGCGGTTCTGATAGCCGCCAAGGCCGACATACGGGAGGAAATCGACCGGCTCCACGCCCATGTCTCCGCCGCGCGAAAATTGCTCGCGGACGGCGGCGCTGTCGGCCGCAGGCTCGATTTTCTCGCCCAGGAATTCGGTCGCGAGACCAACACGCTCTGCGCCAAATCGAACGACGCCGCCTTGACCACGATTGGCCTCGATCTGAAGGTGGAAGTCGAGCAATTGCGCGAGCAGGCCCAAAATATTGAGTAAAAATGAAAGATAGAGAAGAAAATGGATACGGAATATGTGAGGCGCCGCGGTCTTATACTCATACTCTCCTCGCCGTCGGGCGCGGGCAAGACCACGCTGACGCGCATGCTGCTCCAGAAGAAGGAGCTGGACCTCACTTTGTCCATTTCGCTGACGACCCGCAAAAGGCGGTCCAGCGAGGCCGACGGCATCCATTATCATTTCATCGATCAGGCCGAATTCGTGCGCCGGCGCGATGGCGGGGAATTGCTGGAGCACGCCGAGGTCCACGGCAATTTCTACGGCACGCCGCGCGGACCGGTCGAGGCGATCCTGGCAAGCGGCAGGGACGTCCTGTTCGACGTCGATTACCAGGGCGCGCGGCAGGTGCGCGAGAAAATGCCGCGCGACGTCGTCACCATCTTCATCCTGCCGCCCTCGATGCGCGAGCTGCGGGCGCGGCTGGAGCGCCGCGCCGAGGACAGCCAGGACGTGATCCTGAAAAGGCTGGACAACGCCCGCCACGAGATCGGCCGCTGGGCCGAGTACGATTATGTGCTGGTCAATGACGACATCCAAAAGACTTTCGACGACCTGCTGGCGATCGTGCGCGCCGAACGCCTGCGCCGCCCGCGGGTCGCGGCCAGCGTCGAGAATTTCGTCGTCGCGCTTCTGGGCGAAGAGGCGTAGATAGCTCCTCCCCTCGACGCGGACTGAAACGATTTGGCTCTTTCGAGAGTTCGACGGCTGGAGGAGTGGATTCGCATCCTCGGTCCGCGATCGAGGAGCAGAGCGGCGAGGCCGGCGCGCAATTTGTGGCGATCCCGCGCCTGGCCTGCGTTTTGGGCCGCCGAAGCCGTGGTTCGACGGATCGCGGAAATGACAAGGCGTCCGAACTTCACGCAAGAAGGGGCAAGGCCATGTGCGTCATCTGTGCAGTCCAGAGCCGTCGCGCTTTCCTGACCAAAGCGGCTTCCGTCGCTGGCGCGGCGGCATTCGCCGGCGCAGGCCTGCGGCCCGCCTATGCCGCCTCGGCTGAGCCTTCGGGCGGCCCGTCGCCTGAGGAGGCATTCGCGAAACTCAAGGCAGGCAACCAGAAATATCTTGCGGCGCCGCAGCTCTGCGAGGCCGATCTGGCGGCCAGCCGCGCGTCGGTCGCCAAGGGGCAGGCCCCATGGGCGACGGTGCTCGCCTGTTCCGACAGCCGCGTGTCGCCCGAGCTGATTTTCGGCGGCGTCGGCCCCGGCGAATTGTTCGTGGCGCGCAATGCCGGCAATGTCGCCGACACGGCGGTGGTCGGCTCGATCGAATATGCGATCGAGCATCTCCATTGCCCGCTCGTCGTCGTCATGGGCCATGGGCGCTGCGGCGCGGTCGCCGCCGCTTGCGACGTGGTCAGGAACGACGCCAGACTGCCGGGCTCGATCGGGCCGATGGTGGCGGCGATCGCGCCAGCCGCGCGAGCGGTCATGAACGAGCCCGGCGACTTCGTCGAAAACGCCATGCGCCAGAACGTCCGGAACCAGGCGGCGATCGTGCGCAAGAGCGCGATCTTCGCCGGTCTCGCGAAGGCCGGGAAGGTCAAGCTCGTCGCCGCGCGCTACGATCTCGACACCGGCGCGGTCGAGTTCCTGGACTGATTTTCAAAACCTCCGGCGTCGCAACAAGCAGGGCGCTCCTCCGCCATCGGCATATTATCCGAATGGATTTCATCTCTTCGTCATCTGCCGTATTCCTGCGCCGAAAAAGCCATGCTAAACCCGGCGCTATATTTGCCGCGGGGCCAGAACTCCGCCAGCGCAGCGGGAAAAATCCATGAAGCACATCCTTGACGCCCTTGATCAGCGCCGCGCCGGCGCCCGTCTCGGCGGCGGCCAGAAGCGCATCGACGCTCAGCACAACCGCGGCAAGCTCACCGCCCGCGAGCGCATCGACCTCCTGCTCGACCACGAGTCCTTCGAGGAATTCGACATGTTCGTGCAGCATCGCTGCGTCGATTTCGGCATGGACAAGGGCGAAAAGATCCCCGGCGACGGCGTGGTCACCGGCTGGGGCACCATCAACGGCCGCGTCGTCTATGTCTTCGCCAAGGATTTTACGGTTCTGGGCGGCTCGCTTTCGGAAACCCACGCGCAGAAAATCACCAAGCTTCAGGATATGGCGCTGCGCAACCGTGCGCCGATCATCGGCCTGTTCGACGCCGGCGGCGCCCGCATCCAAGAGGGCGTGGCGGCGCTGGGAGGTTATGGCGAGGTGTTCCAGCGCAATGTGCTCGCCTCCGGCGTGATCCCGCAGATCTCGGTGATCATGGGGCCGTGCGCCGGCGGCGACGTCTATTCGCCCGCCATGACCGACTTCATCTTCATGGTCAAGGACACGAGCTATATGTTCGTCACCGGCCCGGACGTGGTGAAGACGGTCACCAACGAGACCGTCACGGCGGAGGAACTCGGCGGCGCCTCGGTCCACACCACCAAGAGCTCGATCGCCGATAAGGCCTTCGACAATGACGTCGAGGCGCTGCTGCAGATGCGCCGCCTGATCGACTTCCTGCCGTCCTCGAACACCGACGAGGTCCCGGAATGGCCGAGCTTCGACGACTGCGACCGCTATGACATGTCGCTGAACACGCTGATCCCGGACAATCCGAACAAGCCTTACGACATGAAGGAACTGATCACGAAAGTGGTGGACGAGGGCGATTTTTTCGAGATCCAGGAGGCCCACGCCAGGAACATCGTGGTGGGGTTCGGCCGTTTCGAGGGCCGCACCGTCGGCATCGTCGGCAATCAGCCTCTGGTGCTCGCCGGCGTGCTGGATTCCGACGCCTCGCGCAAGGCCGCCCGTTTCGTGCGCTTCTGCGACGCCTTCAACATACCGATCGTGACATTCGTCGACGTTCCCGGCTTCCTGCCCGGCACGGCGCAGGAATATGGCGGCCTGATCAAGCACGGCGCCAAGCTGCTCTTCGCCTATGCCGAAGCCACGGTGCCGAAGATCACCGTGATCACCCGCAAGGCCTTCGGCGGCGCCTATGACGTCATGGCCTCGAAACATCTGCGCGGGGACATCAACTACGCCTGGCCCACCGCGCAGATCGCGGTGATGGGCGCCAAGGGCGCGGTCGAGATCATCTTCCGCCAGGACCTCGGCGATCCGGACAAGATCGCGGAGCGGACGAAGGAATATGAAGACCGTTTCCTGTCGCCCTTCGTCGCCGCCGAGCGCGGCTATATCGACGAGGTGATCCAGCCCTTCGGCACCCGCAAGCGTGTCGCGCGGGCGCTGGCCCTGCTGCGCCACAAGGAACTGGATAACCCCTGGAAAAAGCACGATAACATTCCATTGTAAGCGTAAATGGAACGCTAATCATTCAACACGTTGAATTCAAAGGCCTTTCGCTTCATGCGGGAGGCCTTTGCCTTTTTTGTCAGTGACTTAACCGTAATTCTTCAAATTCGGTCAACGAGGGCAAGTCCAGATTTACGCAACGAATTTAACAGATCGAGGCGGCGCGCAATTCAAGGCGTCCGTCTTATCCGGAACCCCACGCGATCGAGTATTCCAAGATGTTGATTTTACCGAATTTTCCAAGATTTTCGAAACTCGCTTCCGACGCCCGGCTCCAGCAGCAAATCGACAAGGCCCGACTCTCGCAGCTCGAAGCGCATCTTCCTTTGCTTTACAGCGTTCTCGGCTTCAACGTCCTCACCATCTCGGCCATGTTTTCGCGGGTCGCCCCGCCTGTCCTGGTCTATGCCGCGCCATCGCTGCTCGCTTTGGCCGGCCTCGTTCACGCGCTCTTCTGGCTTTCCGCGCGCGGCAAAAATATCGATCCGAAGCAGACGGCCGCGATGCTGAAATCCGCCCATCGCTTCGCCGTGGCTTTCGCCCTCGGCTATATGTTCTGGACCCTCGTTCTGTTTTTCTTCGGCGACGACCGGCTTCGCATCGAACTGGTCTTCATGGTGATCATCACCAATTTCGTGTCCGGCTTCACCCTGGCGCATCTGCCGCGCGTGGCGCTCGGGCTCTCGGCGACGGGCGTCCCCATTTATCTTCTGCTTCTGCCCACATTCGGCGATGCGGACACCAGCCTCATGGCGCTCAACCTGCTGATGTTCGCGTTGTTTTTCGGCTATATCCTGATCGGCTCGGCGCGCGACCTGACCAAGCTGGTGGATGCGCAACTGCGTTCGGCCGATCTGGCCAACGAGAACCGGCGTCTGGCCAACACCGACAGCCTGACCGGCCTGCCGAACCGGCGCGAATTCTTCGAGCGTCTCGGACGCGCGATCGACGCTGAAACGAGTGGCGGCGGCCTCATCGTCGGTGTCATCGATCTCGACGGGTTCAAGCCGATCAACGACCTGTATGGCCACGCCATCGGCGATCGCGTGCTCAGGGAATGCGCCGCGCGGCTCGAAACGTTCGCCGGCGGCGGAACGACGATCGCGCGTCTTGGCGGCGATGAATTCGCGCTGTTCATGCGCGGCTTGCCGAGCGACTTCGAAATTCTTCAGCTCGGCGCCGAGATCTGCGGCGCGCTCAAGGCGCCGATGAATCTGACGGAATTCAACGGCGGCTTGTCGGCGTCGATCGGTTTCGCCCGTTATCCGCTGGACGCGATGGACGCGCATCGGCTTTATGAGCGCGCCGATTACGCGCTCTATTTCGGCAAGCAGCATCGCCCCGGCGAGCCTGTCCTGTTCGCGCCCGAGCACGAAAGCAAGATGCTGCTCAATGCGCGAATCCAGCAGGCCTTGCGCGACGCCGATCTCGACAAGGAAATTTCGGTCGCGTTCCAACCGTTGTTGGATGTCCGCTCCGAACGGATCGTCGGCTTTGAGGCGCAGGCGCATTGGACCAGCCCGGAACTCGGCGCCGTGCCGGCGGAACATTTCATCCCGATCGCGGCGCGCGGCGACTCCATCCATCGGCTCACCCGGGTCATTTTGCGCAAGGCCATCGCCGCGGCGCGGGGATGGCCGGATGGCGTCAGCTTGAGCTGCAATTTCGCGGCGCGCGATCTCGTCTCGGTCAAGTCGCTGAACCAACTCATCGCCTTGATAGAAACCAGCGGCTTCGATCCAGCCCGGCTGGAGATCGAAATCACCGAAACCGAACTCGTCGGCGATTTCGACCGCATCGCGCGGGCGATCGAGCAACTCCGAGCCTTTGGCGTTAAGATTTCGCTGGCCGATTTCGGCGCCGGCTATTCGAGCCTCTCATACATCCACCACCTGCCGGTGGACAGGATCAAGATCGACCGCAGTTTCGTTCAGGAAATGCATGGCAGTTCAGCCGCGCGCGACATTGTCAAGTCGGTGATCGGATTGTGCGACATTCTGAAACTCAATTGCGCGACCGAAGGGGTCGATACCCAGGAGCAGTTCGATCGGCTGCGCGAATATGGCTGCGATGTCGTTCAGGGCAGTTATGTCGGCCGCGCCGTTGGCGACGAGGAGGTCGCGGCCATGATCGCCGCCGATCGAAGGCTGGCCAAGCGTCAGGCTTCCTCAGCGTGAGGGCGTCACGCGCGGGAATGAAAAATGGCCCCGGCCTCGCGGCCGGGGCCATTCTTTTCGTTCCGGCGCGGCGAAAGCCCCGCGACGACGGACTCAAACTTGAAAGGCGTCGATCGTTACGCCGCAGCCTTCCAGGAATTTCCGCAGTTGCGAAACGTCGTCCTTGGAGAGGCTGTGATGGTTGCGGTGAAGCATGGTCTTCTGCCCCCTCAGCGTCACTTCGACCCGGTTGCCGCTCTTCATGTCAATCTGCGCGCCCAATGCGGCCAATGCGTGCTCCGCGTCCTTGAATTCGATATTTGTGCTGATGGGGTGAGTGAAGAAAGCATGCAGGATTTTACGGTCGTGATGATTCACTTGAACCTCAAGCTCATGTTGCCATTTGGTGCAGACCAAGCATAATTCATGCCGCCAAAACGTCCATGACCCATGTCAATACAAAACATTGCCTGACAAACGCTTGACGAATAGCTTTGGAATCTGTGGCCATTCGCGTGGCGCGCCATTGGAAAGTCTGGCTGGCGGGAGCGACACGCGATTCGATTTCGCTCCGAAATCGAAGTGTCGAGCGCCCTCTGTTATTTCATTTTGACGCATATTTTTGTCCGAAAAGTCTGTCAGCTTTTCGGAATTATGCCTTAGCAGCACCTGAATCCGCCAGTCGAGACGCCGCCGCCGTAGCGGCGGTCTTCGCGGTTGCGGAAGAACTCGACCCGCGTCATCGGCGTCTCGTCGGGATGGAACTGCCGCCAATGCGCCAGATAGGCCTCGTAATCGGGCTGGCCGATCATCAGGGACGCGGTCTGGCGCAATTTGCGTCCGATATTCTTAAGCCTCGACGGGCTGCAATCCAGGCAGATCATCGCCCACCTCCCGGGTTGTGACGCGTGGATCGGCGTGGGCCTTGCGGATGGTGACGAAACCGGCGGCCATCATGGCGAGAACCAGGGCGATGAAGAGCGCGGTCAGGCCCGCGTCCACATAGCTGTTGGCGATCACGCGATGCATGTCCTCGACGCTTCTGGCCGGAGCCAGCAACTTGCCCTGGGCCAGGGCGCCGGAGAATTT
>JAKAJL010000028.1 GCA_021813805.1 Pseudomonadota bacterium
CGAACCCGCGACAAGGCGTCCTCCTGCGGACCGCCGTCGCCCTCGAACTCGCCCTCGGCCTCGCCGTCCTCGCCGCCGCCGCAATCCTCGGAATAACCCCGCCGCCGCAATGAGCGGGGCGCTAGCCGAAAGGGCAAGACGGCTCCGATTGAGTTCGCCAAGGGTGCGGATTAGCTTGCTGCTTTCCGCTTGTTTCCGGAGTCTGCGAATGACCGCCTATAACGCCCCGATCCGCGACATGATCTTCGCCATGAAGACGGTTGGCGGTTTCGACCGGATCTCCGCTTTGCCGGGCCATGAAGAAGTTTCGGAAGATCTGGTCGAGGCGATTTTCGAGGAGGCGCGCAAGTTCGCCGGGGACGTTCTCGCGCCTCTCAATCATCCTGGCGACAAGCAAGGCTGCGTTTGCAAGGACGGCGCGGTGACCACGCCGAACGGCATAAGACAGGCCTTCACGGCCTTTTGCGAGAACGGCTGGCACGCGATGCCGGCGCCGCTGGGCCATGGCGGCCAGGGCCTGCCGAGCCTCGTCTCGACTCCGGTGCTGGAAATGTGGACGGGCGCCAATCTCGCCTTTTCCCTCTGCCAGATGCTGACGCTCGGCGCGATATCCGCCATCGACCACCACGGCTCGCAGGCGCAGAAGGAACTTTATCTGCCGAAAATGGCTTCGGGGACCTGGACCGGCACGATGAATCTCACCGAACCGCAGGCCGGCTCGGACCTCGCCGCCGTGAGGACGAAAGCCGTTCCCGACGGCGACGCCTTTCGCATCACCGGCACGAAGATTTTCATCACCTGGGGCGAGAACGACGTCGCGGAGAACATCATCCATCTGGTGCTCGCTCGCCTGCCCGACGCACCGCCCGGCGTGAAAGGCATTTCGCTGTTCATCGTGCCGAAATTCCTGGTCAACGCCGACGGCTCGCTTGGGCCGCGCAACGACCTCGTCTGCGCCTCGATCGAGCACAAGCTCGGCATCCACGGCAGCCCGACGGCGGTCATGTCCTTCGGCGACAAGGGCGGCGCCGTCGGCTTCCTTGTGGGCGAGGCCAATCGCGGCCTGGAATATATGTTCACCATGATGAACCATGCCCGGCTCAATGTCGGGCTGGAGGGCGTGGCCATCGCCGAACGCGCTTTCCAGCAGGCGCGCGATTACGCCTTCCAGCGTGTCCAGGGCCGGCCGATCGGGGCTTCGAGCGGCGCGCCGATCGCTTTTCATCCTGACGTCAAGCGCATGCTGCTCGACATGAAGGCCAAGGTCGAGGCGATGCGGGCTCTGGCCTATTTTGCGGCCGGCCAGACGGACATCGCCCAGGCTTCGCCCGACGAGGCGGAAGCGAAAGCGGCTCAGGCGATGGTCGATCTGCTGGTGCCGGTGGTGAAGGGCTGGTGCACCGAAAGCGCGGTCGAAATCGCCTCGACCGGGGTCCAGGTCCATGGCGGCATGGGTTTTATCGAGGAGACCGGCGCCGCCCAGCATTTTCGCGACGCCCGCATCACCCCGATCTATGAGGGCACGACCGCGATCCAGGCCAACGATCTGGTCGGCCGGAAGATCGCACGCGACAAGGGCGCCGCGGCCGAGCGGCTGATCGAGGCGGTTCGAGCGACAGCCGCCGAACTCGAAACATCTTCCGACGCCGACATCGTCGCTCTCGGGCAGGCGCTGACCGCGCCGGCGGCGCGGTTGCAATTTGCGGTGGAATGGGTGGTGGCCAATCATGGCGCGGCGCCGGCGGCGACCGCCGCCGCGGGCGTTCCGCTGATCCATCAGTTCGGGATCACCCTCGGCTTCTGGCTGCTGGCGCGGCAGGCGGCCTGGGCGGCGGACCTTCGCGACGAAAAAGGCGCCGACCAGGCTTTCCTGAAGGGCAAGATCGCGCTTGCCAAACATTTCGCCGGCCATGTCCTGCCCCACGCCGAGGGCTTTTTCCGCGCCGCGACCGAAGGCTCGGCCAGCGTCGCGGCTTTCGACGCGGCGGGGATTTGAGCCGATCAACGATAAAGCTTGCGGAATTCCTCATGCATTCTGGTCGCCAGGGCCGAGGCGGCATAGGCGTCGGTGACGATTTCGATATAGACGCCGGTCTCGGCGCGTCCCGCCGCCGCCAACGCGCTGTCCAGTTCGCCGCAGGTCGCAACCCGCGCGGAAAACCAGTCGTCGCAGCCGAAAGCCCGCGGCAGGAGGCTATAGCGCCAGGGCGCGATCTCGTTATAGGCGATCTCAGGCTCGCGGCATAACAGCCGCTCGATGAGATAGCCGGAATTGTTGATCACGAAGATGATCGGCTTCAGGCCTTGGCGGGCGAATTGGCTGATTTCCTGGACGGTGAACTGGTGGGCGCCGTCGCCGGTCAGCAGGACGACGCGCCGCCGCGGCGCCGCGACCGCAGCGCCGAAAGCCGCCGGAGTCGCCCAGCCGATCGACCCCCAGAGCGTCTGATTGTAGAAATTGGCGCCGGAGGGCATGCGGGCGAAGCCCAGGCCCATCGAGGCCGTGCCGGTTTCGGCGATCAGAATGTCGTTTTCGCGCAGAAAACCGGCGAGGCGGGGATAGAGCGCCTTGGCGTCGATCCGGTCCTCGCCCGAACCCTCCGCCCGTCCGAGCGTTTTGGGCGCGATTTTCGGCCAGTCGCGGCGCGAGAGCCGTGCGGTCAGGCTTTTGAGCAGGTCGCCGAATTCGATGTTGAAGAAGGTCTTGTCGCCGGCGCGGACACGATGGTGGCCGATGGAAATGGTTTTCGCTGGATCGAGCCGCGAGGTGAAGGCGCCGGTGTTGAAATCGGTCATCAGCGTGCCGATCGCCAGCACCGCGTCGGCATCTTCAACGAAAGCGCGCACCTCGGGCTGCATCAGCGCCCCGTCATACATGCCGACATAAGAGGGATGGGTCTCGTCGAGGACGGATTTATCCATGAACATGGTGGCGAACGGCAGACCTGAAGCGTCGATCAGCGCGTGCAGGGCGGGCTGCAAGCCTGCCCGGGCGATCAGCACGCCCGGCAGGACGCAGGCCGAGCGCGCCCGCGCCAGAACTTCGACGATCACTTCTGTGACATGGGCCAAGGCGTCCGGGTCGCTCTGGGGCGGTGCGATCGGGCGCGCCTCGCCGGCGATGGGCGCCGCCGCGAGGTCGGCGGGAAAGGCCATATAGACCGGACGCAGGTGATAGAAAGCCTCGGCTATCAGCCGCTCGGTTTCATAGGCGACATTCTGCGGGGTCATCACCGCATGGGCGCAAACGACAGGCTCCGACATGCGGCGGAACAGGTCATAGTCGCCATTTCCCAACGTGTGGTGCATCAGGGCGCGGGATTCCTGGATCGTGACATTGGGCGCGCCGACCAGATGAAAGACCGGCAAATGTTCGGCATAGGCGCCGGCGACGCCATTGATCGCGGAAAGCTCGCCGACGCCATAGGTTGTGCACAGAGCGCCCGCGCCCTTGATCCGCGCATAGCCCTCGGCGGCGTAAGCCGCGTTGAGCTCGTTGCTGCAGCCGATCCATTTGATGTCGGGATCGTTGCAGATGGCGTCGTTGACGGCGAAAGCGTAATCGCCGGGAACGCCGAAGACGTCCTTGACGCCGATTTCGCCGAGCCGCCTGAGGACATATTGGATGACTGTGCTCGCCATGCCGATTCTCCCATCGCGCTCGGGGCAGCATAAGCAAAGGCGCAAGCCTTCGCGAGCGGCGCGAGGGATATTACAATTTAGAATACATCTAATATTTTTGTCATCGCTTGGTCTTGAGAGTTTCCTTGATTAAAGGGGGAAACGAGGATCGAAAGCCGCTTTGGCGGTGCAGACGGAAGAGTCGGATGAGGTTGAGAGGATTTTCTGGCGTTGCGGTCTGTTCCCTGCTGGCGCTGTGCGCGAGCGGCCCGAATTTCGGGCGCGCTCTGGCGGCCGCTGACTTGTCGAGCCAGAAGGAAGCGCCAGCCGCGCCGGTTGACCCCTGGGACGGATTTTACGTCGGGGGACACGTCGGCTGGGCCTGGGGAGACTCGAACTGGTCTGGCGCAGGGACCTCAGGCTCGTTCGGCATCGCCCAGCCGCTCGACTCGTTTCAGGAATCCGGCAGCTTCCTCGCTGGCGTTCAGGGCGGCTACAACTACCGCCTGCCCGCTCATCTGGTGGTCGGCGGCGAAATCGACGCGACTTTTTCGACCTTTCCCGACCCCAATGGGATGACGACGGGCGGCGTCTCGAATTTCATTTCGCCGGTGATCGGCGCCGCCAGCGCCAGCGAAAATGTTCTCGCCGCCGGAACCGCTCGCGCGCGCATCGGCTACGCGCCTGACAACTGGTTCTATTACGCCACGGCGGGCCTGGCCTGGACGCACAATCAGCAGGTTCTGGCCCAGACCGTGAGCGGCGTGACCGACACGGTCAATATCTGGCGGTTAGGCTGGGCGGCGGGCGTCGGCGTCGAGACGCGGATCTCGGCCAACTGGACGGCGAAACTCGAATATCTTTACACGGGTTATCCGGATCAGAGCAGCTATTTCCCGTCGAACGGCGTGTCGCTGCGCTCGAACTGGAACGAGCAGGAGTTGCGCGCCGGCGTCAATTACCATTTCCCCGCGGATGGCGTCCCCACGGCGGATTCGCTGTCGGCGCTCGATTCCGACCGCGTGAATTTCCACGCTCAGAGCACCATTGTGGAACAGGCCTATCCGTCGTTCCATTCGCCGTATCAGGGAGTGAACAGTCTTCCGGGAGCCGGCGAGGGGCGCGAGACCTTCGATCTTACCTTATTCGCCGGCCTGCGCCTTTGGGACGGCGCGGAAGCCTGGGTCAATCCCGAACTCGATCAGGGCTTCGGTTTCGCCAACACCCACGGCGTCGCGGGCTTTCCGAGCGGGGAATCCTACAAGCTCGGCAGCGAATACCCTTACGGGCGCGTCCAGCGCTATTTCATTCGCCAGACCTTCAATCTCGGCGGCGAAAGCCAGAAGGTGGACGCCGACATCAACCAGTTCGCCGGAACCCAGACCTCGGACCGCGTCGTGCTGACCGTCGGCAAATTCGCGATCACCGATATTTTCGACACCAATAAATACGCCGACAGCCCCAAGACCGATTTCCTGAACTGGGCCGCCATCAATGCCGCGACCTTCGATTACGCCGGCGACGGCTGGGGCTATACCTATGGCGCGGCCGCCGAATGGTATGTCGACCGCTGGACCTTGCGCGGCGGCGTCTTCGACCTGTCCGTGACGCCGGCGGGCGGCGCGCTGAACGCTCTGTCCTACGGCCTCGATCCCACCTTTGACCAGTTTCAGATGGTGGGCGAAATCGAGGAGAGGCACGAGTTTTGGGGTGAGCCGGGCAAGATCAAGGTCACCGGCTTCGTCAGCCGCGGCCGCGCCGGCCAATATGACGCGGCGCTTGGCCTCGCCGCCGCGACCGGGATCGATCCGAGCCTGGCGCTTGCCTATTCGCGCCACTATGACAGCCGCCCGGGCGTGAGCGTCAATCTTGAGCAGCAGGTCAGCGAAAATGTCGGTGTTTTTGCGCGCGCCGGCTGGGCGAACGGCCAGATCGAACCCTGGGACTTCACCGACGTGGACGGCACAGTCGAGGCGGGCGTTTCGGTGACTGGCGCGAAATGGGGCCGGCCGGACGATACGTGGGGCCTTGCGGGCGTGCTCGATCAGATATCCAGCGCGCATCAGGCCTATCTAAACGCCGGTGGCCTGGGGATTCTTATCGGCGATGGACGGCTTCCGAGCGCCAGCACAGAGAAAATCATCGAGACCTATTACAATTATGCGGTGACGGCCTCGACAAAACTCGGCCTCGATTATCAGTTTATTGCCGATCCAGCCTATAATACTCAGCGCGGCCCGGTGAGTTTTTTCGCCGCGCGCGTCCATTGGCAGTTCTAGCGTGTCATGCCATATGGCGCCTTGACGTATTGATAGACCCATTCTCTTTCATGAGGGCGTCATAAAGGATAAATACGGCGAACCACATTCCGGTTGCGACGCCTGTTCGGCGGGAACCGTTCCTGTTCGCCTCCAGACGCTGACTTGCGTGTCCCACGCGTCACACGGCGCTGAAAAAACGTCGCGCGGCGGAAAGAGCGCGCGCGCGCGTCAACCCGCCGATAGACCTTTGCCGCCAAAGCCGGCATAAGGTCCGAATATATCGAGACTCTTTGGCCGCGTTCGCTCGGCGGCCATCGCCCGCCGCAAATCACAACCAACGGTCTGGCCATGGAACCGCGAAAGAGAGCGCAATGGGTTGACATCGGTGGGTTCGTCCTTGTCGCCGTCGCGGCCTTCGTCGCCTATTATTTTCTCGGCGGCAAGGGCCACTGGCCGTTCCGAAGGCAGTCCCCGGAAAAGCTGCTCCCGCTTTCTTCCGGCTCCGAGGGCCCGCCGACGGTCGAACTGACCGGCAAGCAGCTTGAACTGGTCAAAGTGGGCAGGGTGGAGATGCGCGCCTTTCGCATCGTGAAAACGGCGGTCGGGGCCGTCGATTTCGACCAGGACCGTTCGACCCCGGTCTCCAGCCCCTATCAAGGGCGCATTCTCGAGGTTTTCGTCAATCTCGGCGACCGGGTGAAAAGCGGCGATCCGCTATTCGCCATCGAAAGCCCGGACCTCATGACGGCGGAAGCGACCCTGATCCAGACCGCCGGCGTGCTCGACCTCGCCGACGCCAATCTCGTCCGCTTGCGCGGCGCGGCCAAATTGGGCGGCACGGCGCAGAAAGATCTCGATCAGGCGGTTTCGGATCAGAAAACGGCGGAGGGAAATTACAGGGCCGCCCGGCTCGCGCTCGGCGTCTTCGGCAAAACCGACGACGAGATCGACGCCATCGTGAAGAGCCGGAAGGTCGATCGCGCCCTCGTCGTTCGCAGTCCCGCCGACGGCGTGGTTTCCGCGCGCAACGCGGCGCCGGGGCTTTTCGTCCAGCCCGGAAACACGCCCCTGACCGTCAGCGACGATTCGGCCATGTGGCTCAATGCTTTTGTCGTGGAGGCCGACGCGCCGGCGATTGCCGTTGGCGACGCGGTCGTCGCCCGCGTTCCCTCCGCATCCGACACGGCTTTCAACGCAATAGTGGCGCGCGTCGCACTTTCCGTCGATCCTGTCACCCACCGGCAGCTCGTCCGAATGAATGTGGACAACAAGGCGCGAAAGCTTCGCGCCGGCATGATGGCGACCTTCGAGATCACGGTCGCGCGGCCAGCGCTGTCGCCGAGCCTTCCAACGGGCGGCGTGGTGCGCGAAGGCGACGGGTCGATGACCGCATGGGTGAGGCAGGACCAGACCCATTTCGCCCAGCGCGTCGTCAAGGTCGGGATCGAGCAGGACGGACGGGATCAGATTCTCGCAGGCCTGAAAGTCGGCGAGCCGGTGATCGTCGATGGCGCCGTCTTTGTCGACAATAAGCTCAACGCCGGCCCCTCCGACTGATCGGCAACCTCACTCCCTCCGGCAAGACCCGCCTTCGAGACCTGCACTTTGATCAAGGCTCTGCTCACTTTCAGTCTGACGCGACGCCCGATCGTCATCCTGGGCGTGCTCGTCTTTCTGGCGGCGGGCGTAGTCGCGTTTCGGCAACTCAATATCGAAGCCTACCCCGATCCGGCGCCGGTCATTCTGGAGATTACCGCCCAGGCCGCCGGCCTTTCGGCGGAGGAGATGGAGAAATATTACACCACACCGATCGAACTCGGCCTTTATGCGACCCCCGGGGTCGTCAATATCCGTTCGACCTCGTTCTATGGCCTGAGTTTCGTCCGCGTGACGTTCAAATATGGCGTCGAATTCCACGTCGCTTATACGCAGGCCGCGATCAGTCTTCAGCAAAACGTCGCACTGCCCGGCAATCAGACGCCGCAAATCCAGCAGTCCAGCCTCACCGGCGAGGTTTTTCGCTATCAGATCGTCGGCCCCCCACATTTCGGCCTGACCAATCTCCGCACCGTCCAGGACTGGGTGGTCGCGCGCCGGCTGATGTCGATTCCCGGAGTCGTGCAGGTCAATTCCTGGGGCGGAACCACCAAGGAATTCCATGTCGAGGTCGATCCGGCCAGACTCGAAGCCTATAATGTCAGTGTCCCGCAGATCATTGCCGCGCTTGCGAACGCCAATATCAATGTCGGCGGCCGCGAGATCACCATCGGCCAGCAGTCGATCAATATTCGCGGCATCGGCCTGATCGACGATGGCGGCGACGACGACCTGACCAAGGGCGATCGCGTCACGGACATCGAGAATGTCGTGCTGTCCCAGAGCAACGGCGCGCCGGTTCTCGTCAAGGATGTCGCCAAGGTCAGCGTCGGTTTTGTGCCGCGGCTCGGCATAGCCGGGCGGGACAATCAGGACGATATCGTCGCTGCGATCGTGGTGATGGGCCGCACTGACCACACCAATGACGTCCTGCCCAAGATTCAGAAAATGGTGCGCAAGATCAACACCGATGGAACCCTGCCCAAAGGCGTGAAAGTCGTGCCCTTTTATGATCGTATGTCGCTGGTGGATGTGACGACCCGTACGGTGACGCACAATCTGATTTTCGGCTGTCTGCTGGTTTTCTTCATCCAATGGCTGTTTCTCGGCGACCTGCGCAGCGCGCTCATCGTCGCCGCCAATATTCCCTTCGCCTTGTTTTTCGCGGTCATGATCATGGTCGCGCAAGGCCAGGACGCCAATCTGCTCTCGGTCGGCGCGGTCGATTTCGGCATCATTGTCGATTCCGCCGTGATCATCGTGGAAAACATCTTTCGTAATTTCCAGCTACGCGGAAATGACCGGCAAATGCTGCTCCAGCACCTCTCGGAAGGCTATTGGGGCGACGATCCGACCCGGCTCGGCGAGAGAGGCTATTCGGCGCGCTGGACCAACCGGCTGCGCCTGATCATGATCAGCGTGCTGCAGGTGGACAAGGCGGTTTTCTTCACCGCCGCCATCACCGTCACCGCCTTTCTGCCGCTCTTCACCATGACAGGCGTCGAGGGCCAGATTTTCGGCCCGATGGCGCGCACCTACGCCTATGCCCTGACTGGCGCGCTGCTCGCGGCTTTCACGGTCACGCCGGTCATGGCCTCGTTCATTCTGGCGGCGCGGGTCCAGGAGCATGAAACCGCCTTCGTTCACGCCATCAGGAAATTCTACACGCCGGCGCTACGCTTCGCGCTCGACAATGGCGGCGTCGTCCTCGGCGTCGGTCTGGTCTTCCTTCTTCTGAGCGCGGGACTCGCCATGCGGCTCGGCAGCGAATTTCTCCCGAAACTCGAAGAAGGCAATTACTGGATTCACGCCAATTTGCCGCCGTCGCTGTCGCTGGAGGACGGCAATGCGGTCACCAACAAGATCCGCCGCATTTTGCTCCGTCATCCCGAAATCGTGACGGTGGTGTCGCAGCACGGACGCCCCGACAACGGCTCCGACGCCTCGCCCTTCTCCAATGTCGAGATTTTCGCGCCCTTGAAGCCGTTCGACCAATGGCCGGCGGGGCTGACCAAGGACAGACTGACCGAGCGGTTGAACAAGGAATTGACCGAAGCCTTGCCCGGCGTCGGCTTTAATTTCTCGCAATATATCCAGGACAATGTCGAAGAGGCGCTCTCGGGCGTGAAGGGCGAGAACGCCGTCAAGGTGATCGGGCCGAACCTCAAGAAGCTCGAGGAGATCGCCGATCAGGTCCAGAAAGCGATCGCCGATGTGCGCGGCATCGCCGATCTCGGCGTCTTCCATGTCCAGGGCCAGCCCAATCTCGATATCAGGATCGACCGCGCCAGAGCGGCGCGCTACGGCCTCAATGTCGGCGACGTCAACAATGTCATCCAGGCGGCGCTGGGCGGCGCGACGGCTACAACCGTTCTCGAAGGCGACCGTCAGTTCGGTCTGACCGTGCGCCTGCAACATGAGGACCGCCGCGACATCGACGAGATCAGGAAGCTCAAGGTCGCCTACGCCAACGGCAATGGCTCCCAGCTTTCCTATGTTCCCCTGAGCGCCCTCGCCGACATCGGCCTCGACACCGGCGCCTCCTTCATCTACCGCGACCTCGGCGCGCGCTACATACCGGTGAAATTCTCGGTGCGCGGCCGCGATCTCGGCGGCACGGTGGCGGAAGCGCAGGAAAGGATCGCCAAAGCGGTCAAGCTCCCGACCGGCTATCGTCTCGAATGGTCGGGCGAATTCGAGGATCTCGAAAAAGCCCGCGCGCGCCTGCTGATCGTCATTCCCGCGACAATCTGTCTGATCGTGGTGCTGCTGTTCGGCCTGTTCAATTCGTTGCGCGACAGTCTGGTGGCCCTCGCGGGCATTCCCTTCGCGATCTGCGGCGGAATCATCGCGCTTTATGTCTCGGGCCTGGCTTTCTCGATTTCGGCGGCAATCGGCTTCATCTCGCTGTTTGGCGTCTCGGCGATGGACGGCATTCTCAACATCACCTATTTCCGCGAGCTGCGCCTGCGCGGCATGGATGTGGCGGAGGCGGTGTTCAGCGCCTCGGAACAGCGCATGCGGCCCATGCTGATGACGGCGCTTTCGGCTGGCATAGGCCTGTTCCCGGCGGCGGTCTCGACCGGAATCGGCAGCCAGGTCCAGAAACCGCTGGCGACGGTGGTGGTCGGCGGCATGACCGTCGGCCCGATCCTGCTGCTGGTGGTTGCGCCGGCGATTCGAAAAGTGTTCCTTGGTCGCGACGAATTCATCCGCCGGCGTCGCCCGATCGACCCGCCGGCCCTGCGGCCGGATGAAACGCCCGGCGGCGCGCCTCCGAGCGATGGACCGGAGCCGAGAGTATGACGACGATGCGCCGAGTTGCGCCGAAATGCGCGCTGGCGGCCGCAGCCGCGCTGGCGCTCGCTGGTTGCGCCGTCGGTCCCGACTTCGTCGCCCCCGCGGCGCCGCCCGCCGGCGGCTATGCCGTCGAAAAGCTTGACGCGACCTCGGGCGCCGCCACGCAGGGCGGGGCGTCACAACGCTTCGTCGCCAACATGGACATTCCCGGCGAGTGGTGGAAGCTTTTTCATTCCGCGGCATTGAACCGGCTGATCGAGACCGCGCTGGCCAATAATCATGACCTCAAGGCGGCGGAAGCCGGGCTCAAGGCGGCCAAGGAAGCCGTCGAGGCGCAGAGGGGCTTTTTCTACCCGACCGTCGCCGTCACGCCCAACGCCTATCGGCAATTGCAGGCGACCGGCACGCTGCAGCCGACGCTCATCAGCGGCCAGTCTTTTTTCACGCTCTATACGCCGCAGGCCACGGTTTCCTATGCGCCCGACGTTTTCGGCCTCAACCGCCGCACCGTCGAGTCGCTTCAGGCCCAGGCCGACATGCAGCGATTCCAGACGGAAGCGGCCTATCTGGCGCTCACGTCGAATATCGTGGTCGGCGCGGTGCAGGAGGCCTCCTATCGCGGGCAGATCGTGGCGGTCCAGAAGGCGGTCAAGGCGATGCGGGACCTGCTCGCCATCCTCCGCCAGGAGCAAAAGCTGGGTCAGGTGGCGGAAGCCGATGTCGCGCTGCAGGAAGCAGCCTTGGCCCAGGCCGAGAGCGCGCTCCCCGTGCTCGAAAAGCAGTTGGCGCAGCAGCGAGACCTGCTCACCGCCCTGACCGGCGGCCTGCCGAACGCGCCGGCGCCGGAAAGGTTCGAGCTGTCGAGCTTGCATCTGCCGCAAAAGCTGCCGTTGAGCCTTCCCGCCGATCTGGTCTGGCAGCGCCCGGACGTGCGCGCGGCCGAGGAAAATCTTCATTCGGCCCAGGCGCAGGTCGGCGTCGCCCTCGCCAATCGCTTGCCTAATTTCACTTTGACCGCCGACGCCGGCGCGACGGCGACGACCCTGTCGCAATTGTTCATCCCCGGCAATAATTTCTGGCTTTTCGGCGGCGAGCTCGGCCAGACCGTTTTCGCCGGCGGAACCTTGATGCACCGGGAGGCGGCGGCCCAGGCCTCCGCGGTGCAGGCGGCCGAGCAATACAAGAGCGTAGTGGTCAATGCGATGCAGAATGTCGCGGATTCCCTGCGCGCGATTCAGCACGACGCCGATGGATTAAGAGTCGCCGCCGCAGCCGAGGCGGCCGCCGCCAAGAGCCTGAAAATCGCCCAAGGCCAGCGCAAGCTCGGCATGGTGAGCAACGCCACGGTCCTGCTCGCTGAACAGACTTTTCTCAACGCCATGGTCGCGCGCGTCCAGGCAGAGGCGATGCGCTATTCCGACACGGCGGCCTTGTTTCAGGCGCTCGGCGGAGGCTGGTGGAACCGGCCGCACGAACTCGACCGCGTCGATAATGTGGCCCAGGCCAAGCCCCTGAACATCGACCTCTATCCGGGACCGCGGCAGGCGGTCAAAGCGCAGGATTATCTGGTCGCCACCCCGCGTTAGCGCCGTAGCGCCGGCGCCGCGCGCAAGATCATCTTGGCCTCGCCGCGGGAAGCGTTTAAGAGAGCAGGTCCACATGGTTTTTTCCGCTCCATCGCTCCATCGGCGCGCGAGGGTCACGAGCAAGAGACATGAATCTTTCATCGCCCAATTCCCTGCGTCAGGGGCCCGACGCGCGTGGCCATTTCGGCATATTTGGCGGGCGTTTCGTCGCCGAAACCTTGATGCCGCTGATCCTGTCTCTGGAAAAGGCCTATGACGAGGCGCGCCAGGATCCGGCCTATCACGCCGAGTTGAAACATCTGCTCACCCATTATGTCGGGCGGCCGAGCCCGCTCTATTACGCCGAGCGCATGACCGAAAGGCTCGGCGGCGCGAAAATCTATTTCAAGCGCGAGGAGCTGAACCACACCGGCGCGCATAAGATCAACAATGTGCTCGGCCAGATTCTTCTCGCGCTGCGCATGGGCAAGAAGCGGATCATCGCCGAGACGGGCGCCGGACAGCATGGCGTCGCCACCGCCACCGCCTGCGCGCGTTTCGGCCTCGAATGCGTGGTCTATATGGGCGCGGTCGATGTCGAACGGCAAAAGCCCAATGTCTTCCGCATGAACCTGCTCGGGGCCAAGGTCATTCCGGTCCAGTCCGGGGCGCGCACCCTCAAGGACGCCATGAACGAGGCGCTGCGCGACTGGGTCACCAATGTCGACGACACTTTTTACTGCATCGGCACCGCCGCCGGGCCGCATCCCTATCCGGCCATGGTGCGCGATTTCCAATGCGTGATTGGCGACGAGACCCGCAAGCAGATGATGGAGCTGGAAGGCCGGCTGCCGGATTCACTCTTTGCCTGTATCGGCGGCGGCTCCAACGCCATCGGCCTGTTCCATCCGTTCCTCGACGATCCTTCGGTCGAGCTTTACGGCGTCGAGGCGGCGGGTTACGGTCTGAATGTCCCCAACGGCCATGCGGCGTCGCTAGCCGGCGGGCGTCCGGGCGTGCTGCATGGCAACCGCACTTATCTCCTGATGGACGACGACGGCCAGATTCTCGAAGGCCATTCGATCTCGGCGGGGCTGGACTATCCGGGCATCGGCCCGGAACACGCTTGGCTCAAGGAAAACGGCCGGGTGACTTACCTTTCCGCCACCGACAAGGAGGCGCTCGACGCCTTCCAGCTCTGCTCGAAGCTCGAAGGCATCATTCCGGCGCTGGAGCCGGCCCACGCCCTGGCGAAAATCGTCGAGATCGCGCCGAAAAAGCCGAAGCACCACCTAATGGTGCTCGGCCTGTCCGGGCGCGGCGACAAGGACATTTTCACTGTCGCCGACCACCTGGGAGGCATGTGAATGAGCCGGATCGACCGGCGTTTCGCCGCTGTCAAAGCGCAGGGCCGCGCAGCGCTCGTCACCTTCGTCATGGCCGGCGATCCCGATCCGGCCTTGTCGCTGGACATTCTGAAAGCTCTGGCCAAGGCCGGCGCCGATGTCATCGAGGTCGGCATGCCCTTTTCCGACCCGATGGCGGACGGCCCCGCGGTCCAGGCCGCGGGCCTGCGCGCGCTCCACGCCGGCATGACTTTGCGCGGCGTGCTGAAAATCGTCGCCGAGTTCCGCAAGCAGGACGCCGACACGCCGATCATCCTGATGGGTTATTACAACCCGATCTATGTCTATGGCGTGGACAAATTCCTGACCGACGCCAAAGCCGCTGGCGCCGATGGGATGATCGTCGTCGATCTGCCGCCCGAGGAGGACGAGGAGCTCTGCCTGCCGGCGCTCAAAGCGGGCCTGAGCTTCATCCGGCTGGCGACCCCGACCACGGACGACGCCCGCCTGCCGTCGGTCCTCGCCAATACGTCGGGCTTCGTCTATTATGTCTCGATCACCGGAGTCACCGGCTCGGCCCGTCCCGATTATTCCCGAGTCGCGATAGCCGTCAAAAGGATCAAGGGCCATACGGCGTTGCCGGTTGCGGTCGGCTTCGGCGTCAAGGACGCGGCTGCTGCGCGCGAGATCGCTCAAAGCGCCGATGGCGTGGTGGTCGGCTCGGCGCTGATCGACGCGCTCGCCGGAACGCTTGACGCGCAGGGGCGCGGCGGGCCGGCGACGGTCGCAGCGGTCGGGAAACTGGCGGGCGAACTGGCGGCCGGCGTCGCCGCCGCGAAGGAGCGCGCGATCCCATGAACTGGATTTCCAATGTGGTTCCGCCCAAGATCCGCTCGATCCTGAAGCGCGAGACCCCCGAGAATCTCTGGGTCAAATGTCCGGAAAGCGGCGCTCTGGTCTTCCACAAGGATCTGGAGGCCAATCTCTTCGTGGTGCCGGGCTCCGGCTATCACATGAAAATCCCGCCGCGGGCGCGCCTCGACGCCTTGTTCGACGACGGCCAATACGAGGCGATCCCGGTCCCCGAAGTTCCCGCCGATCCGCTGAAATTCCGCGACGTCAAGCGCTACACCGACCGGCTCAAGGAAAATCGCGCCAAGACCGGCGCCTATGACGCGGTGACCCTCGCCGCCGGCGCACTCCAGGGAATGCAGGTGACGGTCGCAGTCCAGGATTTCGAATTCCTGGGCGGCTCGCTCGGCATGGCCGCGGGCGAGGCCATCGTCGCCGGCATTTTCCAGGCGATCGAGAAGCGCACGCCCTTCATCATCTTCACCGCCTCGGGCGGCGCGCGCATGCAGGAGGGCATGTTCTCCCTGATGCAGATGCCGCGCACGACCGTCGCGGTCCAGCGCCTTAAGGCGGCGAAGCTGCCCTATATCGTGGTGCTGACCAATCCCACCACCGGCGGCGTCACCGCCTCCTACGCCATGCTGGGCGACATTCACCTCGCCGAACCCGGCGCGGTGATCGGCTTCGCCGGCGCCCGCGTCATCGAGCAGACCATTCGCGAGCGCCTGCCGGAAGGTTTTCAGCGCGCGGAATATTTACAGCAACATGGCATGGTCGATCTGGTGGTGCCCCGCGCCGAAATGCGCCAGACCCTGGGCCGGATCTGCCGCCTGCTGACCAAGGCGCCGTCGGTCGAGGCGGCCTGAGCCTTTGGCCGCGACGACCAGTGACGCGCTGCTGGCGCGTCTGCTTGAGCTGCATCCCAAGCGGATCGATCTGTCGCTGGACAGGATCGAGCGCCTGCTCGCCGCGCTCGACGCTCCGCAAAAGCGCCTGCCGCCGGTCATCCATGTCGCCGGAACCAACGGCAAAGGCTCGACCATCGCTTTTCTGCGCGCCATTCTCGAGGCCGCCGGCCTTGGCGTCCATGTTTATACTTCGCCCCACCTTGTCGCCTTCCATGAGCGCATCCGCCTCGCGGCGCCGGGCGGCGGCGCGCTGGTGGAGGACGACGTTCTCGGCGCGACGCTGGCCCAAATCGAACAGGCCAATGGCGGCGCCCCCATCACCTTCTTCGAGGCGACTACGGCGGCGGCCTTAAAACTCTTCGCCGAGCGCCCCGCCGAGATTCTGCTGCTCGAAGTAGGGCTGGGCGGCCGGTTCGACGCGACGAATGTGATACCGACGCCAGCCTGCACAGTCATCACGCCGGTTTCGATCGACCATGTCGAATTTCTGGGCGACACGCTCGAAAAGATCGCCTTCGAAAAGGCGGGGATCATCAAGCCGGGCGCGCCCGTGGTGGTTTCGGAACAGCCGAAGGAGGCCTTGGCCGTGATCGAGCGGCAGGCGGCGCGGCTGGGCGCGCCGCTGGTGGTCTACAGCCAGGAATTTCTTTGCCGCGCCGAACGGGGCCGGCTCGTCTACGAAGATCAACACGGCCTGCTCGACCTGCCTCTGCCGCGCCTGCCGGGCCGCCATCAGATCGTCAACGTCGGGACCGCCATCGCCGCCTTGCGCCAATGCGTTCCGAACATTTCGCTGGCGGCTTTCGGACGCGGCATAGCCGCGGCGTCCTGGCCCGGCCGTTTGCAGAATATCGGACGCGGAAAGCTCGCGGCGCTGGCGCCGGAAGGCGCCGAGCTCTGGCTCGACGGCGCCCATAACGAGGCGGGCGGAAGGGTTCTGGCCGAAGCCATGGCAGATTTCGAGGACAGGTCGCCTCGACCGCTGATTCTGCTCTACGGCGGCCTCCAGACCAAGGACGCCGCTGCCTTTCTGCGCCATTTCGTCGGTCTGGCGAAAGATATCTTCGCTTTGCCGGTGCGCGGCGAACAGGCCGGACGAGCGCCGGAGGAGATCGCTGCGATCGCTCGTGGACTGGGGATGCATGTGGAAATTCATCTGCACGCCGAGCAAGCCTTGCGCGCTTTGGCCGCAAGGACATGGGCGGTCCCGCCGCGAATCCTGATCGCGGGCTCGCTCTATCTCGTCGGGGAAATTCTCGCCGCCAACGGGACGCCGCCGGATTAATTCTCCCGGACTTCATTGAAATCGGTTAGGAGAAGGCGCCCGAGCCAAGGAGCAGCCAGCCCATGGATGGACAAGCGGCGGACCAGCGGACCGAAACTCTCAAGGCAAAGGCGGACGAGATCGTCGTTCGGCCTTCGACCGACGCCGACGCCCCGGCCATGCTCGCCATCTACACCCGCTATGTGACCCATGGCCTCGCCAAGGGCGCGGAATTCGAGCCGATGCAGGCCGGCGACATCAAGCGGCGGCGCAAGAACATGCAAAAGCACCGGCTGCCGCATCTGGTGGCGGAACTGAACGGCGTGGTGATCGGCTATGCCTATGCCGTGCCCTTCCGCAAACGCCCCGCTTATCGCTACAGCGTCAAACATTCGATTTATGTGCATGAAAACCATCTGCGCGCCGGCGCCGGGCGAATGCTGCTGCCGGCGCTGATCGAGGCCTGCGCCAAGTCCGGCTACCGCCAGATGATCGCCTATGTCGACTCGGAAAATCAGGCGTCGCTGAAACTGCACGAGGCCTGCGGCTTCCGCCGCGTCGCCTATCTGGAGGGCGTCGGCTTCCGTTTCGGGCGCTGGACCGACAGCGTGATGCTGCAACGCGCGCTGGGCGCGGGCAGCAGCGCGCCGCCGCCCGATTACGTCCCGGTTTCAGCCGGCGGCGTCGGCGACGTAAGTATGGAATCGGATTGAGCCGTCAGCCGCGATCTCGCGATACACGCCCTGGATCTCCGCCTCGAAGCCGGGGAAAAGATTGGCCGAACGCTCGAAGGTTTTCAGATAATCGAGCATGGGCCGCGCGCGCTCGTCCAGAATTTCCCCTGGCGCGATGGTGGCTATGCCCGGAGGATAGACCACCCAGAGCGTGGTCGCCATCTTGCCCTCGACCTCGTCGATCGGCAGGTAATGGACCTGGTTGCGGGTCAGTTTCTGCACGGCGTCCTGCGGGCGCATGGCGGGGCGGGGCAGATGTTCCGGGCGGAACTGCCGGCGTTGGAGGTCGCTGACGCCGGCGTCGCGATAAAAGGCGTGCATCTCCTGGCACAAGTCGCGCAGGCGCATGCCGGAATAGCGCTGGCGCCGCCGCGCCACGAATTCGGGGATGACCTCGTCCAGGCACGCATTCTGGTCGTGATAGGTCTTGAAGGCCACCAGCGCCGAGATCAGCGCGCCGGCCTTGCTTGATTCCACGCCCGGCGTGAGCAGGAACAGCAGCGAATTTAGGTCGTTCTTCTCTGGCACGATGCGGTTTTCGCGCAAATATTGGGCTACGACCGGCGCCGGCACGCCATGATCGAGGTATTCCCCGCTGGCTCGGTCGAAGCCCGGCGTGAGAAGCGTCAACTTGCAGGGGTCGGTCAGGGCGTAGTCGGAATCGACATGGCGGAAGCCATGCCAGTTGGCGCCGGGCGCGAAGGCCCAATAATCCGGATTGGCGACGAGATCGTCGGTCGCGACGTCCTCCCAGGCCATGCGGCCTTCAGGCGTTTCGACCGCGTCGGCAACGAACGGGTCGAAGAACCAGCCTTGCGCCTTGTTCCTCGCCTTTTCCTTGAACTCCTTTGCGAGCGCCCGGATTTTCTTGCGGATTTCAACGCCGAGTCGGATGGTGTCGTCCCACAGCACCTCGCCCGATTTTCCCTTCATCATCTGAGCGCCGACATCGAGCGAGGCGAACAGGGGATAGAAGGGCGAGGTCGAGGCATGGACCAGAAAGGTCTCGTTGAAGCGGCGATGCTCGATCCGCCGCGCCTGTCCCTTGATGTGGCGGTCCTTGACGTGGATTTGCGAGGCCTGGGAAAAGCTCGCCAGCTGCTTGTGGGTCGATTGGGTGGCGATGATCCCCGGCGCGTCGGCGCCGAGGTCTCTCAGCCCCATGGCGAAGCGGCCGGCGAACAAAGGATGGAATTTCATGAAGCCGGCCCAAGCCTCGTCGAACAGGATATAATCACAAAGATGTCCGATCTTGGCGAGGATGGTCTCGGCGCTGTAAATCGTTCCGTCATAGGAACATTGCTCGATCACCGCGACGCGGAAGGGCCGATCCTTTTTCCAGGCGCTCTTGTCGGCCACCAGTGGATTGTCCCTGATTTTCCTGCGGATTTTCTTCTCATCCAGCGCCTCGTAGTCGATCGGCCCGATCAGGCCGAAGGCGTTGCGGTCGGTCTCGAGATAGATCGGCACGCCGCCCGCGAGCATCAGCGCGCCATGATGGGCGGCCTTGTGGTTGTTGCGGTCGAAAAGCACCAGGTCGCCCGGCGCCACCAGCGCCGACAGCACGATCTTGTTGGAGCCCGAGGTGCCGTTGAGCACGAAATAGGTGCGCTCGGCCCCGAAAATCCTGGCCGCTTCCTTTTGCGCCCGCAACGCCGGCCCTTCATGGGTGAGCAGATCGCCCAGCTCCAGCACCGAATTGTCGAGGTCGTCGCGAAAGATCGCCTCACCGAGATGTTCGACGAAAATCCGGCCGATCGGGCTGCGTGAATAGAACATGCCGCCGTTGTGGCCGGGGCAGGTCCAAAGTTGATTGCCCTCCTCGGCGTAATCGACGAGTTCGCCGAAGAAGGGCGTCTTCATCGTTTCGGCATATTGCTTAAGCCGGCTGACGAGGTTCTTGGCGATGAATTCAGGCGTTTCCTCGGCGAGGAAAACATAGCCGTCGACATTGTCGAGAACATCAATCGGCAGGTCCTCGAAGCGCTTGCGGCGCACCAGCAGGATGATCGGCATTTCCAGGCCGCGGCGGCGGACATAGGAGATCAAACCCGCCGTCTTGCTGTTCATTCCCTTTTTGCCCCAGTCGACGATCATGCAGCCGATGGCGGCGTCGGTCTTGATCGCCAGTTCGGCGTCCTCGACCCGGCGGGCGCGCACGACTTCGAAGCCGGATTTCTCGACCGCGGCGACGATCTGCCGCAGGCGCTCGCCCTCGAGTTCGTCGGCGTCGAAGGCGGGGGCGCAAAGAAGGAAGGTGAAGCGGCGGAAATAATCCATGGTGGTCCCGCGACAAAAAAGCGATTCACGCGCCGATGTGACGCGACGCCGTGACTCTTTGATGAAATTTTACACCTTGCCAAGCCCGCGCAAGGGGCGAAACTCAAATTAGCGCAGCGGTGGGCGTCCGTTTAGAGGCCCTGCGCCGGCGCCATGCGGCGATAGCCTAGCTTTTCCAATGTTTTGGCCGCCGCCGGACGGACCATTCCGCCGAGATCGAGGATGTAGAGCACGGCGCCGAAAACCACGGAGCCGGCAAAGGCGACCAGCGCGAGGGAGAGGATCGGCGGGCCGGAATGACGCAGCGGCCACATGGCGAAAAAGCTCGCCGCGCCGGCGAGCGCGATTGTTGCGACATCGCGGGCGCGTGGCCAATAGGCGCGCCAGGGCCAGGTCAGCGCGGCCATCAGGAATACTCCGGCGGCGAGGCTCGCCGAATGGATCACTGCCAGATTTGCGATGGTCGGGGAGAAGGGACCGAACCAGATCAGGCCGAGGTCGAGCGCCGCCGTCGCCAGGGCCGCGACCAGGGTGAGCCCGGTGCGGTGTTCGAGCTGCGCGATCGGGTTGAGGCAGAACTGGCCGACGCAGAACAAGGCGACGCCCGGCGCGAGAATCAGGCTCAAGGGTTCGAATGTGTCGCGGAATTTCGCCGGCGCCGCCAGAGCGGCGAAGGCGGGCAGGCTCGCCATATAGCCCAGACACAGCAAGGTCAGGACGGCAAGGATCAGGGCGCTGTTGCGGGAAACCTGGGCCGCCCCGGCATCGGCGCCGGCCGCCGCCCGGCGGTGGACGGCGATCTGGAACAGCAATATGTCGAGCGCCGCGCCGGCGACCACGATCAGCCGGATGGTCATGTCGGTGGCGAGCGACAATTTGCCGGCCGCCGCGAAGTCGATATGCGCGGCGGCGAAGCCGCGGTTGGCGAGCATGACCGCCTGGTAGAAAATATTGGCGACGACGATCGGGGCGCCGTAACGCAGATAGGCGACGATCTGGCCGCGGCTCGCCTGCGGCAGGCGGCTGCGCGGATCGGCGGTCTGGCGCCACAGGGCGAAGGTCGAGATCAGCACGCTCGCGGCGGCCATGGCCATGACCAGCGTGGCGTCGCGGAAAACATATCCGGCGCCGACCATCGAGGCGAAGGCGAGGATATTTTTCAGGATGATGAGGCTGCTGTATGCGAGATTGTGGAAACGGGCGCGCAGCAGGGCGGCGAAGAATTCGAAAAGGCCGCTGGCGATGGCGAACAGAATGGCCGCGCCGATCATCGGCCGGCCCATGCCGAAATCCTGGCCGAGAGGCAGGGTTGCGCCGGCCAGCGCGAGGAGGATCAGCGCGCCGCCGAGATAACCGGCGTTGAGGGTCGCGCGCAACTCCGGGGCGGAGGCGCGGGTCTGCTCGTTGTAAAAGCGCGTCGCGGAAAGGCGCAGCCAGTCGAAGACGAGCGTGCTGGTCAAGGTGGCGGCGGTAAAAGCGATCGAAAAACGTCCATAGGCGCCAGGACCGAGCGCCGCGGCGATCAACAGGCCGAGCAGGAAATTGAGCCCGGCGTTGAGAATAAACGTCAGAATGATCAGCATGCCGCGCTTGTCTTCATCTTCACCGCGCCAGAATAAACGCGCGCCGCTAGGAAAGAATTAAGCGCCTCGGCATGGGCGTAACAGGCGCGGACGAGCGCCCGTCATGCTTTACATTCGGCAAACGCAGCTCCGCCGGCGGTCGGGAAAGCAGCCTTCCGTCTTTGGAATTCGCGGAAGATATTGCTAACATTCGCGCCTTGGCGAATCCGGGGTGTCACGCGCATGGTCAAAAAAATCGCCGTTCAGATGGACCCGATCGAACGGATCAACATAGCCGGCGATTCGACCTTCGCTTTGCTGCTGGAGGCGCAGGCGCGGGGCTATGAAATTCATTATTACACGCCCGACCGGCTGTCGCTGCGTGGCCGCGACGTCCTCGCTTCGGCGCATCCGCTGCGGGTTCGCGACGTCAAGGGCGATCATTTCGACCTCGGCCCGCCGCGCGAAATTTTTCTGCGCGAAATGGACGTCGTGCTGCTGCGCCAGGACCCGCCCTTCGACCTAGCCTATATCACTTCGACCCATCTGCTCGAAATGGTCGGCGGACGGACGCTGGTGGTCAACGACCCCGCCGCGGTGCGCAACGCGCCGGAAAAGCTGTTCGTGATGAACTTCCCTCAGCTGATGCCTCCAACCCTGATCACCCGCGACAGAGCCGCGATCGACGCCTTCCGCGCCGAGCATGGCGTGGTGGTGATGAAGCCGCTGCACGGCCATGGCGGCGCGGCGGTGTTCCGCCTGATGGCGCAGGACGCCAATTACGGCTCGCTTTTCGACCTGTTCGCGACGAGCTTTCGCGAGCAATGGGTGGTGCAGAAATTCCTTCCTGCAGTCGCCAAGGGCGACAAGCGCATCATTCTGGTGGACGGCGCGCCCGCAGGCGCGGTCAACCGGGTGCCGGCGGAAAATGACATCCGCTCCAACATGGTGCGCGGCGGCGCGGCGGAAGCGACCGCGCTTACGCCGCGCGAACAGGAAATCTGCGCGACCATCGGCCCCGAGTTGAAGAAGCGCGGCCTCATTTTCGTAGGGATTGACGTGATCGATGGATTCCTCACCGAGATCAACGTGACCTCGCCGACCGGCGTCCGCGCGATCAAGCGCACCGGCGGGCCGGATATCGCGGTGGCGATCTGGGACGCCATCGTCAGCAAGGCCGCTGGCCTGGAGGCGGTGGGATGACTTTTCACGGCGAGATCGCGCCGCGCGAGCATGGGTCGCCGAAATGGACCGGCCCGCGCATGGAGTTGCCGATGAAGGCCCTGTTCGACCGCGCCGCCGTCGAGGCGCGCCTCGCGGCGCTCGCCGAGCGGACGTCCGGCTGCGCGCCGGAATTCCGCAAAGGAGCGGTCGAGATTTTCGCCGACGCCTTGGCCCATGGCCGCGCCGTTGCGCGCGCCGCGCTCGAAAACAAGGGCTCGGGCCTGGCCTGCGGCGCCCATCTGGCTTTTCTCGAGGATGAGATCATCCGCGCCATCCACTGGTGCGTGGCGAAACATATCCTGCCGTCGCAATCGCCCCCCCGCCTGTGCGTGGTTGCGGTCGGCGGTTATGGGCGCGGCGCCCTGGCGCCGGGCTCGGACATCGACCTTCTCTTCCTCCTGCCGAGCGGCAATCACGCGGCGGAGGCGAAAGCGGTCGAGGCCATGCTCTATATTCTATGGGATTTGAAGCAGAAGATCGGCCACGCCACGCGCACCGTCGAGGACTCCCTGCGTCAGGCCAAGGCGGACATGACGATCCGCACGACTTTGCTCGAATGCCGTTACCTGTTGGGCGATCACGCGCTGCTCGACAAGCTGCTCCAACGGTTCGACCAGGAGATCGTGCGACAGACCGCGCCGGAATTCGTCGCCGCCAAGCTCGCCGAGCGCGACGAGCGCATTCGCCGCGCGGGCGCGTCGCGTTATCTCGTCGAGCCCAACGTCAAGGAGGGCAAGGGCGGATTACGTGACCTCAACACCCTGTTCTGGATAGCAAAATATACCTATCGCGTTCATGACGTGGAGGCCCTGGTCGGCGTCGGCCTGTTCACCGCGCAGGAATTGCGGCTGTTTCGCCGCTGCGAGGCTTTTCTGTGGAAAGTCCGCTGTTTTCTGCATTTCCTGACCGGCCATGCCGAAGAGCGTCTGAGTTTCGACCTTCAGCGCCAGATCGCGACCGAACTCGGCTATGTCTCGCGCGACGGCCTGTCGTCGGTAGAGCGCTTCATGAAACTTTATTTCACGGTCGCCAAGAATGTCGGCGACCTGACCAATATCGTCTGCGCGGCGCTGGAGGAGCGACAGGCCAAGCCTAAGGCAGTGTTCGACCGTTTCGTCAGTAAATTGCGCCGCCGCGCCAAGCCGCGCGATCTCGGGCCCTTCGCCGTGGAGACCGGGCGCGTCACCGTCGCCTCGCCCGACACGTTCGACAGGGACCCGGTCAATCTCATCCGCCTGTTTCACGTCGCGGCGCGCAACGAACTGCCGATCCATCCCGACGCCCTGCGCCTGGTGACTCAGTCCCTGCCCCGGATCAACGGCAAACTGCGGGCCGACGCCGAAGCGAACCGGCTGTTCCTCGAAATCATGACCTCGCCGAAATCCTGCGAACGCGCCCTGCGGCTGATGAACGAGGCGGGGGTGCTTGGGCGCTTCATTCCCGAGTTCGGCCGCATCGTCGCGATGATGCAATTCAATATGTATCATCATTATACGGTGGACGAGCACCTTCTGCGGGCTTTGGGCCAGCTGGGCGCGCTCGGCCTCGGCGAACTGGCGGAAGAGCTCCCGCTCGCCAGTTCCATCATGCCGACCATCAGCCATCGGCGGGCGCTTTGTGTCGCGGTCCTGCTGCATGACATCGCCAAGGGCCGCAAGGAGGATCATTCCATCGCCGGCGCGGAAATCGCCCGCAAGCTCGGGCCTCGCTTGGGCCTGACCGCGGCGGAAACCGAAGCCGCCGCTTGGCTGGTCGAATATCACCTCATCATGTCCAATACCGCGCAGGGCCGCGACCTCGCCGACCGAGGAACGATCGAGGAATTCGCCAAGGCGGTCCAGACCATCGAGCGGCTGAAAATGTTGCTGGTTCTTACCGTCTGCGACATTCGCGCGGTCGGACCGGGGGTCTGGAACGGCTGGAAGGCCGAGCTGCTGCGCACGCTCTATTGGGAGACCGAGGTCGTGCTCGCGGGCGGCCATTCCTCGATGGACCGCAAGCGTCGTGTGGAGAAATCCCAGGTCGAATTGCGCGAGAAGCTTCCTGGCTGGTCGGACCACGAATTCGCCGAATATGCCGCACGGCATTATCCTGCTTACTGGCTCAAGGCCGATCTGCCGCACCGCGTCGCCCATGCCCAGTTGCTGCACGCCACGGCGGTCGAGATGCATTCGCTGGCGACCGAGGTTACAACCGACGCTTATCGCTCGGTCACCGAGATCACCGTCGTCGCGCCCGACCATCCGCGCCTGCTGTCGATCATCGCCGGGGCCTGCGCCGTCTCCGGCGCCAATATTGTGGACGCCCAGATTTTCACCACCGCCGACGGTCTGGCTCTTGACACGATCAGCGTGACCCGCGCCTTCGACCGCGACGAGGACGAGATGCGTCGCGGCCGGCGCATCGCCCTAGCGGTGGAACAGGCTTTGCGTGGCGAGATCCACCTCAGCAACGTGGTCGCGGACCGGGCGGCCAAGGCGGTCAGCCACGCCAAAACCTTTTCGATCCCGCCCGACGTGGTCATCGACAACAGTCAGTCCCATATCTACACAGTCGTCGAAGTCTCCGGCCTTGACCGGCTGGGTCTGCTCTATGACCTGACCAGGGCTCTGTCGCGCCTCAATCTCAATATCGCCTCCGCCCATATCGTCACCTTCGGCGAAAAGGCGGTGGACACGTTTTATGTCAGTGATCTGACGGGCGCCAAGGTAACAGGCCAGGCGCGCCAGTCGACGCTGCGGCGTAAACTGCTCGACGTGTTCGAGGCCGGAGGCGAAGCTTGATTTTTGGCGCGTCTCGCCCGATATGCTCGGGCGAAGCGAAGAAAAGGCTGACTGATGAACGACGGCAAGAATCCGCAGAACGAAAATCTTTCCCCGCTCGACGAGGCCGCGGCTTCCACGCCCGGCGCCGAGCCGGCCACGGTTCAGAGCGACGCCGAACGCGACGCGGCGGCGGTTCAGGCTCTGATCGCCGAAAATTCGAGCCTCAAGGACAAGGTGCTGCGCACCTTGGCGGAGATGGAAAACCTCCGCCGCCGCACCGAAAGGGAAGTCGCCGACGCCAAGGCCTATGGTGTGTCGAGCTTCGCCCGCGATATGCTGACTTTTGCCGATAATCTCCGCCGCGCGCTCGACAGCGTTCCCGCCGAAGTCCGCGACGGCGCCGACGCGTCGCTCAAGGCCTTTGTCGAGGGGATCGAACTGATCGAGCGCGATTTCCTGTCGCGTCTCGCCCGCCACGGCGTCCGCAAGCTTGAGCCCAAGGGCCAGAAATTCGATCCGAATTTCCACGAGGCCCTCTTCGAGGCCCATGACGAGACGGTCCCGCCCGGCTCAGTCGCCCATGTCGTCGAAGAAGGTTTTGCGATTGGCGACCGGGTGCTGCGCCCGGCCAAGGTGGGCGTGGCCAAGGGCGGCGCCAAGCCAAACTGAATTTTTCAGGCCATGCCGCTCCTGAAGCCCGGTCTGCGCCTTTACAAGACGGCGCTGGACCAGGCCGCCCAGGAAGCGCTGCGCGACGAGCTTCGCGAATTGCTGCGCGATGCCCCTCTGTTCCGTCCAGCCATGCCGCGCTCTGGAAACCCTTTTTCGGTGCGCATGAGCAATTGCGGTCCGCTCGGTTGGGTCTCGGATATTTCCGGCTATCGCTATCAGGCCCATCATCCGGAAACCGGCAGGCCGTGGCCGCCGATGCCTGAGAGTCTTCTGGCCCTTTGGCGTGCTTTTTCCGAATGCGACCTTGCCCCCGACGCTTGCCTGATCAATTTTTATGACGAACAGGCGCGGATGGGCGCGCATCAGGATCGTGACGAAGCGGATTTTTCCGCGCCGATCCTCTCCATTTCCCTCGGCGATTCCTGCCGCTTTCGCTATGGCGGCGACAAGCGCCGCGACCGGAGCGAAAGCATCCGCCTCGATTCTGGCGACATTCTGGTCTTCGGCGGTCCGGCGCGGCTGATGTTCCACGGCGTCGACCGCATCCTGCCCGGAACATCGACCCTGCTCGACCCAGACGGCCGGATCAACCTGACCCTGCGCCGGGCGAAATAAGCGCGGGCGGCGCCGTCGCCAGCCAACCCGGGCGTCAGCCGCCCATAAAACCGGAGCCGATATTGATCGTCATCGCCAGCACAGCGTTGTTGTAGAAAAAGGCGAGCACGCCATGGAGCGTCGCCAGCCGCCGCAGACGCGCGCTGACGATATTGACGTCGGCGGTGGCGCAGGCGACGCCGATCACATAGGAAAAATAGAGGAAGTCGGGATAATTCGGCCGGTCCACGCCGGGGAAAGCCAGGCCGCCGCTCCATTTGCCGTGGTCGTCCGCCTTGGCGACCCTGAAAAATTCATTGGCGTAATGCAGCGCGAAGGTCATGTGCAGGAACAGCCACGACCCCAGGATCGTTGCGATCGCCAGCGCGATATGCAGTTCACGGATGGGATGGGGCGCCTTGCTGGCCGTTCCGAGCTGGGCGAAAATCGCGACGAAGGAAAAGGTCGCGGAAATCGCCGCAAGAGTCAGGATGGCATAGCCGCCTTCGTCCTGCACAGCCGCCCGCAGATGGATGTCCCGATCGCCCGCCCGCGCGATCATGAAGCCGACGGCGACAAAATAGCTCCAGACGCCCACGTTCCAGCCGGCAAGGCCGCGCGTCACCGGACGCCAGTCGCCGGGCGCCGCCAAATCCACGGCCACGCCAAGCGCCGCGCATAAAAAAAGGCGAGGCCGCGCCCGAATGACGCGCAAGGGTTTTGTCAGGCGGCGCGGGGGCGTTGCGGGCATGGGTTCACGATTTTCGCGAAACGGTAAAACGCGCGGCCTCGGCCAGAACGCCGGCGCTTTCGCCGAAGCCCCCTTCCGCAAGCGCCCTTATGGCCTCCTCTGCCAAGGCGTCGCGGCGCCTGCGCGCCTCTTCGAGGCCAAGGGCGGCGACCAGCGTCGCCTTGTTGCGCTCGGCGTCCTTCCCGGCGCGTTTTCCCAGCGCCTGTTCGTCGCCCTCGGCGTCGAGAATGTCGTCGGCGACCTGAAAAGCCGCGCCCAGCGCCGCGCCATAGCGGCCGAGCGCCGCCATCTGTTTCGCGTTTGCCCCGCCGATCCGCGCCCCGGCCTCGACCCCGAACAGCAGCAGCGCCCCGGTTTTCATCGACTGCATCAGGGCGACGAAATCCTTTGTGTGCGGCGTCTTGCTTTTTTCGGCTTCGAGATCGAGCGCCTGCCCGCCGACCATGCCGCCAAGCCCGGCCGCGCGGGCGAGCATCAGGGTCAGGTCGGCGCGCACCTTTGGGTCGGCATGGGTTTTCGCGTCGGAAATCACGTCGAAAGCATAGGTCAGCAGGCCGTCGCCGGCGAGAATGGCGGTGGCCTCGTCAAAAGCCTTGTGCACGGTGGGGCGGCCGCGCCGCAGATCGTCGTCGTCCATGGCCGGGAGGTCGTCATGGATCAGCGAATAGCAATGGATCATCTCAAGCGCGCAACCCGCGCGCAAAACCCCCTCGCCTTCGGCCCCGAACAGTTTGGCGGTCTCGACGACGAGAAAAGGCCGCAGCCGCTTGCCGCCGCCGAGCGCGCCATAGCGCATGGCTTCGAGCAGGCGTTCGGGACGGGTTTTTTCACCCGCAAGCGGATGCGGCTGGAGCAGCGCGTCGAGCATGGATTCGGCCGCCTCGGCGGTCGCGACCAGCCGCGCGGCGAATTTTTCAGAAAATGTTCCAGCCGACATGCCGCGAGTCCCGATTGTGGCAAAAATTCAGGGGATCGCTTGCCCGATGCGCGCGGGCCGGTCAAGCCGCGCTTGCGACTCTTTTCATGATCCGCGCGGACGGCGCAAATCAGACTTTTCGGGAAGGACAACCAACTTATGAGTTGGTGCCCAGGAGAGGACTCGAACCTCCACGGCTTGCACCACTGGTACCTGAAACCAGCGCGTCTACCAATTCCGCCACCTGGGCCCGGCGCGTCTTCTACGGGGGCGCCGGGACGCTGTCAACACGATCGCGCGCGCGAATTTCAAGAAAACATCACCCGCCGCGCATCTGGCCGACGAGCAGCTCGATGGCCTTGGCCAGAGCCGCCAGATCCTGCGGGCGCGACAGGCGATGGTCGCCGTCCTTGATCAAGGTGAGCGTCGCCGGGTCCGAGGCGAGGCTTTCCATCAGCCGCATCGAATGGCGCCAGGGCACGTCGGGATCGGCCATCCCCTGAAGGATCGCCACCGGGCAAAAGCTGCGGATTTCGCCGTTGAACAGGCTGTTGGCCTTGCCGTCCTCGAACAGGTTTTTTGTCAGCGGATAGCCTTCGCCATAGGCGTCCGGCGGACGCATCCAGACGCCCTCGGTCGCAATCTTTTCATGCGCATGTTCGGGCAGCATCGGCCAGATCAGTTTTTCGGTGAAATCGACCGCAGGCGCGATCAGAATCATGCCGGCGAGCCGCTCGGCCTCACCGAGCCTCGCCAGGGCGCGGGCGAGCAGCAGGGCGATCCAACCGCCCATCGACGAGCCGACGACAATCTGCGGCCCTTCGCTGAGCGCGCGAAACACCGCGAGGGCCTGTTGCGCCCACAGGCCGATGGTTCCGTCGCCAAAAGCGCCTTCCGATTCGCCATGGCCGGAATAATCGAAGCGCAGGCAGGCGCGGCCTTGTCTTTCAGCCAGCGAATCGAGAAATTCCGCTTTTGTGCCGCGCATGTCGGATCGGAAGCCCCCGAGCCAGAACAGGCCGGGCGGATTTTCCCCCTTGCGGGCGAGGAAGGCGAGGCGCGGCGCGCCGGGTTTTTGGGTGAAAAAGGAAGCTTGCTCGGTCATTTGGCGATCGGTTTGGGTCGAGGCTAAGGTGCTTCGAGCGATTCGTTTGTCAAGCGGGAGACAGCATGACGCCATGGGGCGCGGAAGGCGAAATAGAGGGCCAGGCCCTGTTCGGCCGCACGATCCTTCAGGTGGTTCCCGCGCTCGATGCGAGCGCCTCAGCCAGTGTCGAACTGGCCGCGAGCCTGGCCGACGCGGGGGCGCGGGCGCTGATCGCCGGCCCGCCGGGCCCGTTGGCGAGCGAATTGCAGGCGCGTGGCGGCGTTTTCATCGCCTTCGCGGAGGCGACGCGCATTCCCTGGCAGGCCTGGCGCAACCGGAACCGGCTGGCCAAGCTCGTGCTGCGCGAGGGCGTGGAGCTGATCCACGTCCGCGCCGGCGCCGACGTTCCTGGCGCGCTTCAGGCGGCGCGGCAGGCGCACGCGCCCCTGGTGGCCGACTTCGAGGCGGGGCAGGACGCGGCCGCGCTCGACGCCGATTCGATCCTCTTTTACGAGCGCGAGGACATGGAGGCGGCGCTCGCCCGTCGCCCCGCGCTCGCGGGCAAGGCTTTTCGCGGCTTTCACGGGGTCGACCTCCGGGCTTTCTCGCCGGAGGCCGTCGATCCGGCGCGGGTGCGCCGCCTGCGCGAGGCTCTGGGCGTCAAGGCCCATGTGCGCCTCGTGGTCGCGCTTGGCCTGCCGGCGGAGCGCCGCCAGACTTTTTTGGCGGCGGCGGCCCAGCTCAAGGCGAAGCATTTTTTCGCCAATGACGCGCAGGAAGCGCGTTTTGTCTGGCTGCGCGGCGAAAGCGAGACCGCCTCGCCGGCTTTCGACGCCGAAGCGGCGCGCTTGGGGCTCGACGGCGTGGTGCTGCAAATCGAATGGCCCGACCGCGCCGCCGCCTGCCTCGCGGCGGCTGTGGTCATTGCGCCGGCGGGCGAATCGGCGCTCTGCGCGGAGGCGCAGGCGCTCGGCGCGCCCCTCGTGGTCATGCAGGTTTCGGGCGGGGCGGACGAGGTCGAGGCGGTGCTGGCCCCGCCACAGGTCGATCCGGCGTCGCGCACCGGCTGGCTTGCCGCGCCGGGGCCGCCGGCCGGCCTGATTCGCGCGGTCGAGGAAGCCCTGCGGCTCGGGGCGACCGCGCGCGAAAATCTCGCCCATCGCGCCCGAGCCCACGCCCGGAACTTTTCGACCGAACGGATGAACGCCATAGCCATGGCGGTCTATGCGCGTCATTTTGGCGTCGCCGAATAGGATCGCCGCCGGAAAACGCGCTTTTGCCCAAATGCGCCGTTGACTTTGGGCCGCTTTGTCTCAATCTTGGCGGCGGTTGGTCCTCGTGGTCTCGGTCGCGGGGATTTTTGCCGTAGCCGAAATGCTTTTTTAGAGTTCTGCAGCGGACCCAGGGCCGCGGCCGCCGTCCTAAACGCCGCGCGCGCCCGACCCGGTCTTCCAGACCCTTGCCAAGGAGAACACGCCATTCGCCGTCCCATGAAAGCCCCCCCGGTTCCGCAGAAGGAGGGACCCCGCATCAACCGGGATATTCGCGTCCGCGAAGTGCAGCTGATCGACGCCGAAGGCCAGAATCGCGGCGTCGTCGAAATTCTGGAGGCCTTGCGCCTGTCCGAGGAAGACGGACTCGACCTGGTCGAGATCGTGCCCAACGCCAATCCGCCGGTCTGCAAGATCCTCGATTATGGCAAATATCGTTTCAACGAGCAGAAAAAGGCCGCCGAGGCCCGCAAGAAGCAGAAGGTCGTCGAGATCAAGGAGATCAAGCTCCGTCCCGGCATCGACGATCACGACTACGAGACGAAGATGAAGGCGGTTCGCCGGTTCTTCGAGGACGGCGACAAGGTGAAGTTCGTGCTGCGCTTCCGCGGCCGCGAACTGGCCCATCAGGAGCTCGGCTTCAAGGTGCTCGAACGGGTGAAGGCGGAAACCGCGGCCATCGCCAAGATCGAACTGGATCCCTCGATGGAAGGCCGCCAGATGATCATGATCCTGGCCCCGAAATAAGCCGGGCGACTTCCTTCGTCCGGCGAAAGGGTTTCGGGCATGGTCCGCGCCTTCTTGCCGGGCGCGACAACCTCCGGGTCTTTTTATTGGGCCGCGATCCAGCGGGCGATGTTGGGCCATTCCTGTTTCAGGGTGCGGGCGCCCATGAAAAGGCCGATGTGGCCGCCCGGCACGGCCTTTCGGACGACCTTGTCTTTGGGCGTCCCGATATATTTTTCGGCGTCGAGCACCTGCTCCAGCGTGGTGATGTCGTCGGCTAGGCCGCCGAGCAGATAGGTCGGACAGGTGATGGCGCGCAGGTCAAGCTTGCGGCCGAGAGCCACGAATTCGCCCTTGGCGAGGCGATTCTGCTTGAACAATTGGCCGATCGCCTGAAGGTACCAGCGGCCTGGCAGGTCGAGCGGATTTTCATACCAGCTTTGGAAGGCTTCTTCCTTGGCGATATAGGCCGGATCGTCGATATGTTCGTAAAGGTCGATATGCTGCTGGATGTAATGTTGCTCGGGATGCATGTTCTTCCATCCTTGCAGCATGTATTTGCCGCGCATCAGCCCGCCGCCGAGGTCGACCAGTTCCTCGTAGAATGACATCGGCGTTTGATGGGCAAGCCGCTTGATCGGCCCGTCGCCCGCGTCAGTGTCGATCGGCGCGCCGGCCAGCACCAGCGAATTGACCTTTTCGGGGAAGCGCGCCGCGATCATCGCCGACATCCAGCCGCCCTGGCACAGGCCGACCAGATTGACGCGCCCGCCGAGATCGTCGATCGCCGCCACCAGTTCGGCGAGATAATTGTCGATTTCGAGGTCTTTCATGTCCTCGGTCGCGGAGCGCCAGTCGGTCAGAAGAACGCGGCGCGGCCCGTGGGCGAGCAGGGTTTCGATCAGGCTCTGGCCCTTCTGAAAATCGGCGATCATCGCGCTGTGACCGGCATAGGGCGCGTCCACCAGAGTGGGGAGGCCGGTCGTCTCGCCATATTCACGCAGGATCATGGCGCGCAATTCGAGCCGGACGGTGTTGGGCGTCGCCAACTGGGGACGCAATTGGCCGTGGAGCTTGATGTCTTCTTCGACGAAGCGGAGATTTTTGGCGTAAAGGTCCAGCCCGGTTTCGACCAGCGACGCAGCCATCGCCATTGGCCAGAAGGCCGGCGCGCCGCCGAGCGAAAAGCCGGCGCCGCCGGCGGATTTGAGTTCTGACATGCTATATTCCTGTAACTGGGCGCTTTTTCCGCGCGGTCTCGAGCTTGGGCGGCGATTGCGTCACGCTGTTGGCGGAATTCGGGCGCCCGCCGGCGGGGCGCGATTCGGCGATGCGGCGGGCGCGTGACCGACGTCTGTTTCTTGGTGGCGAGCCGGCTTTCGTCAATGGCTTTGTTTGCGCTTGCCAAAAAGCCTCTTTTCCCCGTATAAGCCCGCCTTCGATCCGACCGGCGAGTACAAGGGCTGCCGTGGCGGATTGTTTCGCTCGCAAGAGGGAAAGGCCTTCAGGCCAGACCGCGCGTTCGTCGCGCATCAACATTTGAGAGAGCAAAATGCCCAAGTTGAAGACCAAATCCGGCGCGAAAAAGCGCTTCAAGATCACCGGCACCGGCAAGGTGGTCTACGCCCAGCGCGGAAAGCGCCACGGCATGATCAAGCGGACCAACAAGCAGATTCGCAATCTTCGCGGCACCAATATCCTCTTCAAGACCGACGGGGATAACGTGAAGAAGTTTTTCCTGCCCAACGGCTGATTATTCGGAGGGGCATATTCTTATCCGAGAAGTCTGAAACTTTTCGGGAATATGCCAGCCCGATCCGCAACCCGATAAATCTGGAGATCATCCATGGCTCGCGTCAAACGCGGCGTCACCTCGCACGCCAAGCACAAGAAAGTTTTCAAGGCCGCCAAGGGTTTCTATGGCCGCCGCAAGAACACCATCCGCGCCGCCAAGGCGGCCGTCGACCGCTCGATGCAATATGCGACGCGCGACCGTCGCGCCAAGAAGCGCACCATGCGCGCCTTGTGGATCCAGCGCCTCAACGCCGCCGTGCGCGAGTTCGGCCTGACCTACAGCCGCTTCATCGACGGCCTCGCCAAGGCTGGCGTCGAAGTGGACCGCAAGGTCCTCTCCGAACTGGCGATCAGCGAGCCGGCGGCCTTCAAGGCCATCGTCGAAAAGGCCAGGGCTGCCTTGCCGGCCGCCGCCTGACGTTTCGTAAATTCCTTCAAAGCCCGCCGGCGACGGCGGGCTTTTTTGCTTTGCAGCGCCCTTTTCGCGTGGCATTACCCCGGCGACACAATTCCTGGACCTTCTGATGTCTGACCTCAGCCAACTCGAAAACCAGACCCTCGCCGCGATCGAGTCCGCAGCCGACGAAGCCGCGCTCGAAAATGTCCGCGTCGCGGCGCTCGGCAAGAAGGGCTCGATTTCTGCGCTGCTCGCCACGCTCGGAAAAATGTCGCCGGAGGAGCGCAAGAGCGAAGGCGCCAAGATCAACGCGCTCAAGGACAAGGTCGCCGAGGCGCTGGGCAGCCGCAAGGCCGTGCTGAAGGAGGCGGCGCTGGCCGCGCGGCTGGCCGGCGAATCCCTCGACGTCACCTTGCCGACGCGCGCATCAGCGCTGGAGACCGGCCGCATTCACCCCATTTCCCAAGTCATGGACGAATTGACGGCCATTTTTTCGGATATGGGCTTCTCCATCGCCGAAGGGCCGGACATTGAGAGCGACGATTTCAACTTCACCAAGCTGAATTTCCCGCCCGGGCATCCGGCGCGTGAGATGCAGGACACTTTCTTCTTCGGCGCCGGGGCCGACGGGACGCGCAAATTGCTGCGCACCCATACGTCGCCGGTGCAAGTGCGCACCATGCTGAAGAATCCGCCGCCGATCCGCGTCATCTGCCCGGGGCGCGTCTATCGCTCCGACTTCGACCAGACGCATACGCCCATGTTCCATCAGGTCGAGGGTTTGGTGATCGACCGTCGGGCGCATATGGGCCACCTCAAATGGGTGCTTGAAGAGTTTCTCAAGGCCTTTTTCGAGGTGGAGCATGTGAAAATGCGATTCCGGCCGAGCTTTTTCCCCTTCACCGAGCCTTCGGCCGAAGTCGACATCCAGTGCTCGCGCAAGGGCGGCGAAATGCGGTTCGGCGAGGGCGACGACTGGCTGGAGATTTTGGGCTGCGGCATGGTCCACCCCAATGTCCTGCGCAATTGCGGCGTCGATCCCGACGAATACCAGGGCTTCGCCTGGGGCGTCGGCATCGACCGCATCGCCATGCTGAAATATGGGATGCACGACCTGCGGGCCTTTTTCGAAGCCGACGCGCGCTGGCTGTCCCATTACGGCTTCAGGCCGCTCGACCTGCCGACCCTGGCGGGCGGACTGTCGAGCTGAAACTTCGCCGCGCCTGCAATGACGGGCGATCAAATCCGAGATCAATGCGATGAAATTCACCCTCTCCTGGCTGAAAGAGCATCTCGACACCGGGGCTTCGCTGGAAAAAATCGTCGAGACACTGACCCGGATCGGGCTCGAGGTCGAACGCGTCGAAAATCCGGCCGAAACGCTTGGCGTTTTCAAGATTGCCGAAATTCTGTCAGCCGCGCCCCATCCCAACGCCGACCGCCTGCGTGTCTGTCAGGTCAGCACGGGAGAGGGCGCGCCTCTCCAAGTGGTCTGCGGCGCCCCCAACGCGCGCGCCGGGCTGAAAACAGTATTCGCGCCGCCCGGCGCTTACATTCCGGCCAAGAATTTCACCTTGTCCAAGGGCGTGATCCGCGGCGTCGAATCCGCGGGCATGATGTGTTCGCCCGAGGAGCTGGGTCTTGAGGGCGATTCCTCGGGCATTTTCGAACTGGCCCCCGACGCCCCGGTCGGCGCGGCCTATGCGGCTTTCGCTGGGCTGGATGACCCGCTGATCGAGATCAACCTCACCCCAAACCGCTCGGACGCCGCGAGCGTTTACGGCATCGCCCGCGATCTTGCCGCCGCCGGCCTTGGCCGGCTGAAAGGCGCCGGCGTCGAAACGGTCGCCGGAAAGTTCCCCTGCCCGGTTGGCGCGAGCCTCGATTTCGCTCACGGCGACGGGCGCCTCGCCCCCATTTTCGCCCTGCGGCTGGTGCGCGGCGTCAAGAACGGCCCCAGCCCGGAATGGCTGCAGAAAAGGCTGAAAAGCATCGGCCTGCGCCCGATCAACGCCCTGGTGGACATCACCAATTTCCTCACCTTCGATCGCGGCCGGCCGCTGCACGTCTTCGACGCTGGAAAGGTCGCGGGCGATCTTGCGGTGCGACGCGCCAGGGCCGGCGAAAGCCTGCTGGCGCTCGACGGGCGCTCTTACGCGCTCGATGAAAGCGCGGTGGTCATAGCTGACCACAATGGCGTCGAATCGCTCGCCGGCATCATGGGCGGCGAGACCTCGGGCTGCGGCGACGGCACGACCGACGTGCTGATCGAATCGGCTTTGTGGGACCCCAACAATATCGCCCACACCGGCCGAAAGCTCGGCATCGTCTCCGACGCGCGCTATCGCTTCGAACGCGGCGTCGATCCAGCCTTCGTCCTGCCCGGCCTGGAACTGGCCACCAGGCTGGTTCTGGATCTCTGCGGCGGCGAACCTTCGGAAGTCGTCGTCGCGGGCCGCGTCCCGGACCCGCCCGCCGGCATTTCCTTCCCCCTGAGCGAGGTCGAGCGTCTGACCGGCCTGAAACTCGCCGCCAGCGAAATGGTCGGCGCCCTAGAAAAGCTCGGCTTTTCCGTCGCCGGTCAGATCTCCAATTTCGGCCATATCCATGTCCGCGCGCCAAGCTGGCGGCCGGACATCGAGGGCAAGGCCGACCTGGTCGAGGAAATCGTCCGCATCGCCGGTTTCGACCGCATCGCCTCGGTTGCGCTGTCCCGCGACGCCGCGGTCGCCGGCCCCGTCCTGACCCTGTTGCAGCGGCGCGTGCGCGCCTCACGCCGGGCGCTTGCCGCGCGCGGCATGATCGAGGCGGTCACCTGGTCCTTCGTCGGCAAGGACGAGGCCAAGATTTTCGGCGGCGGCGCGCCGGAGCTTGCGCTGGCCAATCCCATCGCCGCCGAACTTTCCGACATGCGGCCGAGCCTGCTGCCTGGCCTGATCAGGGGCGCCAAGGCCAATTCCGCGCGCGGCTTCGGCGATGTCGCCCTGTTCGAGGTGGGACAGATTTTCAAAACGGAAGAGGAAGACGGCCAATATGCCGCCGCCGCCGGGCTGCGCCAGGGAACGGCGAAAGCTTGGGGCGCGGGGCGTCACTGGAGCGACAAGGCCGCCCCGGTCGACGTCTTCGACGCGAAGGCCGACGTTCTGGCGCTGCTGTCGTCGCTGGGCGTCGCGGCCGGCGCCGTCCAGGTTGTTCCCGGCGGTCCGGATTTTCTGCATCCGGGACGATCCGCGAGTCTCCAGTTTGGACCACGCCATATCGTCGGCTGGTTCGGCGAGTTGCATCCCAAAACGCTTGAGGCCTTCGACGCGCCCGGACCGATCGTCGGTTTCGAACTGCTTCTCGACCTGCTGCCGCCGCCGAAGCCCAAACCGACCAAGGCGCGGCCCAAGCTCGAATTGTCCGATTTCCAGCCGGTTGAGCGCGATTTCGCCTTCATCGTGGACAAGGATGTCAAGTCCGGCGACCTGATCAAGGCGGTTCAGGGCGCCGAGCGGACTCTCATAGTCCAGGTCGGGGTGTTCGATCTCTACGAGGGGCCGGGCGTTCCCGAGGGCAAGAAATCCATCGGCGTGAACGTCATTTTGCAGCCGCGCGAAAAAACCCTGACCGACGCCGAGATCGAGGCGGTCGCGGCCAAGGTCGTCGGGGAGGCAGGCAAGAAGACCGGCGCCGTCCTGCGAAGCTGATTTTTGTGCTGTCTTCAGGGGGAGGGGACCATGGCGCAAGGATTCTGCTGGGTCGAACTGCTGACGAGCGATGTCGAGGCGGCGCAGGGCTTTTACGACGCCATCTTCGGCTGGACCTGCGCGGCGCCCGGACACGCCCAGCGCGACTACCGCATGTTCTTCCACGAGGGCGCCGCCGCGGCCGGTCTGATGCTGCTCCCCGAGGAAGCCAAGGCGCAGGGCGCGCGGCCATCCTGGTTCGGCTATATCTCGTCCCCCGATGTGGATGTCGATGCGGCGGGAATCGTCGCGGCGGGCGGCCGACTGTTCCGGGCGCCGGAAACCTTGGAAAAAATCGGTCGTTTCGCGGTCGTGGGCGATCCGCAAGGCGCGGCCTTCGCGCTCTGGGCGGGCTTAAGCGGCGTCAGCGCTGTCGACCAGCCGCCCATGACCATCGGCCATGTCGGCTGGCACGAATTGTTCTGCGATGATGTCGAACAGGCTTTCGCCTTCTATTCCGCCCGTTTCGGCTGGACCAAGGGCGAGGCGCTGGATATGGGGCCGATGGGCGTCTATCAGCTTTTCGCGACCGGCGGCGCGCCGGTCGGCGGCATGATGAAACGTCAGCCCGCCATTCCACAGCCGTTCTGGAACCATTATTTCACCGTCGCTGCGCTTGACGCGACTTTGGAAAAGGTGGCCAAGGCCGGCGGAAAAATCGTTCACGGGCCCGCCGAGGTCCCTGGCGGAGCCTGGATCGCGCAATGTTTCGATCCCCAGGGCGCGTTTTTCTCGCTGGTGGCCGCCAAACGCTGATGGCTCGAGTCGCGCTTGCCTTTCTCCTGCTTGCCGCTTCGCCGCTTGTCGCCGCGGCGGCCAGCGAGTCCTGCGACAGGTTCAAGGACGCCGACGTCTATAATTCCTGCCTCGCGGCTTCGGGCCCGGCGTTTCACGAAGGCCGCTTCAGAGTGGCGCCTGCGGACAGCGCGCCGAAAGCGGCGCGCCAAAAACGTCGGCGCGGAAGATCGCATGGCGTGGCCGTGTCGAGGCGAGACGGCGGGCGCCATTCCCATGGCCGGGTGCGCATCACGATCTATCCCCGCCAATGAATGGCTTTCATCAGCCACCGCATCGATCCAAATCGGCCAGCGCCGCCGACTCTGGATATTCGGCGAATTCAAACACCAGACCGTCACGGAAAGGATGAAAATCGCAGACGTCGATTGAAATGATTGCACTGGTTCCGCGACTGCGCAATTTCGACGTTCGATGGACGGCGGCGCGGTCGCCGTCGATCACCAATCCATCGTGGTCGAGCCGAGATTTTCATACATCGCCTCGATCGTCGCCGGCATCTGCGCGGCGAGGGCTTTTCCGCGCGCCGGACGGGAGTAGGGATAGAGCGTGCAGCCGCCGCGCATCAGGAAAGAGGATGTCCTCGGCGGCATATTCGACGATCCCGGGCAAATCGCCCTGCGCGCGCCGCTCGAAGATCGTGCCGACGCGATATCCGATCTGCTCCCGGTCTAATTCGCCGAGTTTGCGAAAGGCTTGCTCGCTTTGCGTTCAGCCGTCGCTGAGGCGCGCCAATTCGGCGGAATCGGCGATTTCAGCGAATTCGACGATCAGACCGTCGCGGAAGCGGAGAAAATCGGCGAAGTTCACCTCCGCGCACCTGCCGGTTCCCCGGTTGCGGATTTTGGCGGTGCGCCGGAGCGCGACCCGGTCGCCGTCGATCACCATGTCGTTTACGACCGATCCGAGATTCTCGAATTGGATCACGACGCTCATCAAGGCTTCGCCGAGCGCCTTCTTACCGTGAATGGGCTTCGAATGGGGGAAGGCCGTCCAGTCCCCCCGGAATTCGAAGACGATGTCCTCGGCGGCGAATTCGATCATCCCGCGCCAGTCGCCCTTGGCGCGCAATTCGAGCAGCTTGTGAAGGCGCTGCTCGATCAGTTCCCGGTCCACCTCGCCGAGTTTGCGCAGGGCTTGCTCGCTTTGCACCAATGTCTCCGACCTCAGGACAGATGTAGCTCCTTGAAAAAATCATTACCTTTATCGTCCACGACAATAAAGGCTGGAAAATCCTCGACCTCGATCTTCCAGATCGCCTCCATGCCGAGTTCGGGATATTCGAGCGGTTCGACCTTTTTGATGCAGTCCTGGGCGAGGCGCGCCGCCGGGCCGCCGATCGAGCCGAGATAGAAACCGCCGTGCTTCTTGCACGCCTCGGTGACGGCGCCCGAACGATTGCCCTTGGCAAGCATCACCATCGACCCGCCATGCGACTGGAACAGATCGACAAAAGCGTCCATGCGCCCGGCCGTGGTCGGGCCGAACGAGCCCGAGGCATAGCCCACCGGGGTCTTGGCCGGGCCGGCATAGTAGACCGGATGGTTCTTGAGATAATCCGGCATCGGCTCGCCCGCCTGCAGCCTTTCGCGGATCTTGGCGTGGGCGAGGTCGCGCGCGACGATGATCGTCCCGGTCAGCGACAGCCGCGTCTTGACCGGATATTTCGTCAGTGTCGCCAGGATGTCCTTCATCGGCTGGTTGAGGTCGATCTTGACGACAGGCCCGCCGAGCGCCGCCTCATCGACATGGGGCAGATATTTGGCCGGATCGTGTTCCAGTTCCTCGATGAACACGCCGTCCCTGGTGATCTTGCCCAGCGCCTGACGGTCGGCCGAGCAGGAGACGCCAATGCCGATCGGCAGCGACGCCCCATGGCGCGGCAGCCGGATCACCCGCACGTCGTGGCAGAAATATTTGCCGCCAAATTGCGCCCCGACGCCGAGATCCTGGGTCAGCTTGTGGACTTCCGTCTCCAGTTTGAGGTCGCGGAAGGCGTGGCCGTCCTCGCCGCCTTCGGTTGGCAGATTGTCGAGATATCGCGCCGAGGCGAGCTTGACCGTTTTCAGGTTCAGCTCGGCGGACAGGCCGCCGATGACGATGGCGAGATGATAGGGCGGGCAGGCGGCGGTGCCGAGCGCCAGAATCTGCTTCTTCAGCACGTCCAGCAGCCGGTCGTGGGTCAGCATGGAGGGCGTTCCCTGGACCAGGTAGGTCTTGTTGGCCGAGCCGCCGCCCTTGGCCATGAACAGGAATTTGTAGGCATCCTCGCCATCCTCGAAGATGTCGATCTGGGCGGGGAGATTGGTGCGGGTGTTCCGCTCCTCGAACATGGATAGCGGCGCGAGCTGCGAATAGCGCAGGTTTTTCTTTTCATAGGCGTCCTTGACGCCCTGCGCCAACGCCGCCTCGTCGCCGCCCCTGGTGAAGACGCGGCGGCCCTTCTTGCCCATGACGATCGCGGTGCCGGTGTCCTGGCACATGGGCAGCACGCCGCCGGCGGCGATATTGGCGTTCTTCAACAGGTCGAAGGCGACGAATTTGTCGTTGGCGGTCGCTTCCCCGTCGTCGAGGATTTTTCGCAGCTGGGCGAGATGGCCGGGCCGCAGGAGGTGATTGATGTCGGCCATCGCGGTTTCCGCGAGCAGGCGCAAGGCTTCGGGCTCGACCACCAGAATCTCCTCGCCCTCGAATTTTTCGACACGCACGCCCTGATCGGAAATTTTTCGATAGGGCGTCTCGTCTTTGCCGAGGGGGAAGAGCGGAGCGTAAGCGGTCATCGCGGCGGTCCTGAATTTTTCGCGGATACGCCGGTTTACGCCTTTGCCCATGGCGTTCCAAGAGCGGCTAAGGGATGATGTGCTGCATCTATCGACCGAAAATCACGTTAGCAACTGCCGCGCTTTCGCCCAAAAATTGATCTTGCCCAAAACCGAAAAAGCGAGCGCGCCGTGTGTGGGGGCGTGTCAGAACTGTTGTAGTCGTCATGCTGGATGAACCGCGCGGTCAGCGGTGTACCAAATTTATGCCGTTCGAGTCTTATCCGATAGCACCACTGTATAAAATGAGCATTACCAAATACATCTTTATAATCTGCACGTCCCTAAACAAGATATTTAGGCGGTGGAAGAGGCGGGTCTTGTAACTCGCACTGGATAAGCGAATGGATACCTCTTATCTCAATAAAGTCGCTCCGCTCGATGGCACAGGGAGCCACGAAGAAATTCTGTGGGAATGAAGGAAAATCTCCAACCCAGCCGGCGACGTTCAAACCCTTCCAATTCGTATTTATTTTCATTTCAAGTGTTGGCGTGCTTCCCCCATTCTTCCATCTCGGCTGGACTGCAAAGCGTGTGACGAAAAGTTCTGGCAATTATCACTTTAACATAGTAGGCGCTAATGGTTGATTGGGGGTGCGGCTTGCAGGATGTTAGCGACCTTCAGCATAAAGACCGCCATGTCGTCTTGGAGTTTGGCGATCTCGGTTGTGAGGCTAATCGTATCGCTCTGATTGAAGCGATGGTTTTCGACCGCGTAATTCCCGGACGCGACGCGGATTCCTGTAGCCTCGAATTCGCCTTCATGAACATGCCACGCGGCGCCATGTACGAGGTCGTGACGACGGCGTCCAAGCTCGCTAAAGCGCATAGCCAACGTGCGTCCCTCATCTTGAAGATGTTTGAGGATAGGAACATCGCGTAGAATTGCCTTGAGACACGCGACACGTTTTTTGAGTGAAAGAGGCGGTTCTGGATGTCCTTTTGTGGGGCCGGCGTATCCTTCGACAATTCCGATTGTCATTGCCAATGATGTTTCCGCCCATGCCCACGTGAGCGTCATGAGTCCAATCATGGTACAAAGGTCTTGATATGGGTCTCCGCTGGGTTTCGCCATGACAAAAAAGCCTTTGAAAGAAAACGATAAAGATAGTTGGTCTCGATTTGAACGCGCCGTTGACGCCGCCGTCAAGTCTGGGCCAATGCACAAGCCCGCGCCCAAGCCGAAAGAGCGCCCCATCAGCAAAGGGCGCGTCCATAAGGGCAAGACGAAGACATGAGTGGGCGTGAAACGGGCTACACGGCTATGTTGCCGAATTTGCTGCTTTCCGAACTCCGTCAATCACATGCTGAAAACCGACAATCACAGAATCGTCTATGGGATGCGGTTCTAGGTTTGCCAGCCCAAGTTGCGCGGCTATTTCAAGTTCGTTCAAAAACGCATTGCGATTCGGATGCGTCTTCGCAAGAGATTGAACGGTCATAAACAATCCGTGAACCATGCCCGTCAGGGTCGATATGGCGCGCTCTGGATTTTTCATGATTTTCCTTTTTCTGCATCTCTGCGCCAACGCAGAAAATGGTTTGCTTGGACCTTAATTCGCCCTTGCTTCACCAGCGCGCCGATAAGTCAGGCGCTTCCCGAAGATGCCGTCAAGGCTCAGGGTGGTGCGCTCGAAATCGGTCATCTTGCGGGTATTGAATTTGAAGTCCTGTTCCGCCGTGTAGCGGTGCAAATGGGCTTCTGAAACATGATGGAAGGTGCCGAAAACGGCGCGCTTCAAGAGGCTGAAATAGCCCTCGACCGAGTTTGTGTGCCAGAAATAGGCGCGGGCGTATTCGTTCGCCGAATGGTTTACGGTGCCATGAAGCGAAAAGGCCGCGCCGATCTTCGGATAGATCGCGCTTTCATCGGTCATGAGCGCCGACGACTTGCAGACGTTCTCATTAATGATCGGGCGAAGGGTCTTGCTCGAAACCGTGGCGATGTGGAACGAACGCACGTTGCCGTCACGCTCGACAAGTGAGAAAACGGCTTGCTTGGGAGCTGGTTCGCGATGCGCGCGGTTCTTGGCTTTGCCGCCCACGTAGGTTTCGTCGGCTTCCACGACCTTATTCTGGCCGCCCATCGGCGCCAGATCGGGCGAAGCCTTCAAAGACTCGCGGATGCGATGGCACATGAACCAAACCGTCTTATAGGGGCGGTCGATCATGCGGCTGATCTGCAAAGCGCTCATGCCCTTCTTTGACGACATCATGAGATGCGTCACAGCGAGCCAAGTATGCAGTGGGATTTTGCTGCTTTCGTAGAGAGTGCCAACGGTGACGGTGAAGGGCTTGCGGCAGGCGTTGCATTGGTAGAGGCCGGCGCGATGGCTCTCGCCTTTCATGAGCGTCGATTGGTCAATGACGCCGCAATGCGGGCATTTGCGACCATCCTTCCAAACCCGTGTTTCCAACCACTCACGAGCGGCAGTTTCGTCTTGAAAGATCGGATTGGAAAGGGCGGACATGAGAGCAATCTCCTATGCCGCTATTCTATATCTTGAGCTTGCTATGTCAAGGTGATAATTGCCAAAGTTCTGGTCTCGTCTTGAAAACACCAGGAAGCTCGATCGCGAGGCCAGGGGGTAAATCTGCGGCTGTTGTCAATTCGTAATCAAAACCATCGATATATATAAACGCTCTTTCCTTCGCCCTAAACGTAGATATTGCCCTTATAACACCAAAAAAAGACACAAACAGTGAGCCTGTACTGATGGCTATCGTGATAAGTTCGCTTGATTGCATTTGCTGCTCCAAGAACACCATTGCGGGCCGGAACCGCGGACTTCGATAGGGGCCTGCGCCTCGATGCCAACGGCGGCAATATGATGCAATCTCACAGATTGCTAGATTCGTGAGGCGTCGTTCGGTGCAATAGTTTCCGTTCAAGGAACAACCTTAACCGCTCCGCCAGTACCGCCTCATCCCGCGTTTCGCATTCCCAAATGGTCAGCACGTCCCAACCCATTTCGCCATAAGCCGCGCGATATTTTTGGTCCCGCGCCCGGTTTTTCTCGATTTTCGCTTCCCAATACGCGGCGTTGGCTTTCGGCAGGCGCGCGCCGCGCTTGCAGTCATGGCCGTGCCAGAAGCAGCCGTGGACGAAAATCACCTTTTTCCGACCGATGAAGGCAATGTCCGGCGCGCCGGGCAGATCGCGGCGGTGCAGCCGGTAGCCCGGCGCGACGCCGCGCAAGATTTTTCGCACCGCGCGCTCCGGCGTGGTGTCGCGCCCCTTGACCGCGCGCATGACATCGGAACGCTCCATCGCGCGCCTCACCCCTTGGGCGGCGGCGGCAGCAGCATGGTCTCGGTCTTGTGGGCGATCAGGCCTTTAGCCCTTTCCGCGACGAGCGCCAGAACCCAGGGCAGTTCGAGCGAGACCCGAACGCAATCGGGCAGGAAATCGAAGGCGCCCTTGAGCGAATGGCCCAGCGCGGTGATGACGACGTCGGCGTGCATGTCGTTGAATTGAACTTCAGCGAAGGAAAGCTGCTCGCCATATTTCGCCTTCATCGCCTCGATGCCGGCCTGGACCCGCCTTTTGGCCTCCTCGGGGCCCAGGCTGTGCTTCACATCGACGGTGACGATCTGTCCCATTCCGCGGCTCCCGCCTTGCAAGGATCGAAACGGAGGTAATGGTCTTGCCGCGAAAAAGCCAGCGGCGGCCCGGCGTTTCCGTCCTATTCCTGTCCCTCGGCCCAGCGGATCAGCAGATTCTTGTCTGCGGCGTCGAGCGCCGGCGCCGCGCCCGGTGGCGGCATGGCCCGCGATAAGACTGCCGCGCGCAGGATTTGCGCGCGATGCTTTTCGACATTGGGGCCCTGCGAGAAATCCAGCCCTCCGGCGGCATGGGCGAGGCCGTCGATCTGTGGATGCGCCGCATGGCAGGGGACGCAGCGGGCGTCGATGATCGTTTGCGCCTGCGCGGCGCTCGGGCGCAGCGCCAGCGCGATCGCCCCCGACGCATCGCTCGCCTGCCGCTCGGCGGGCGGCCGGGCGGGCCACGAAAGGGTGAAGGCGAGCAGAATGCTGGCGAGCGCCGCCGCGCTGAGTTTCCAGTCCAGGCCGAGCCCGCGAAGATTTTTCAGCCAGACCCGGCGGATCAGGAAAAAGCCGGCGAGGAGCAAAACGGCCGCGCCGCCGTTGTTGGGGCCGGCGAAGAGCAGTGGCGCATGGCCCGACAGCATGAAGAAAATCGTCGGCAGCGCCAGATATTGATTGTGGAGGGCGCGCACGCCGGCGTTGCGGAGGTCGGCCTCGTCACCCGGCAGGCCGGCGCGCAGGGCTTTCAGCCGCCGTTTCTGCGCCGGGACGATGATATGGGCGATATTGGCGGTCATGATCGTGGCAAGATGCGCGCCGATCAGGGGATAAGCGGCGCGCCCGGCGAAGACGTGGGTCAGGATCAGCGCCAGAATGCCGCAGAAGATGAACAGGCCCCACAACAGCGCGTCGCCGCATAGGCCGCTTTTCTTGCACAAAAGGTCATAGGCGAGCCAGCTCAGGGCCAGCGGAACAATCGCGGCGGCGATGGCCGCCCAAGGCGCCGCGTCCCACAAGGCTGGATCGATCAGATAGAGCTTTGGCGCCGCGGCGAAGGTCATGCACAGAAGCGCGAAGCCGCTCGCCCAGGTCGCATAAGTCTCCCATTTGAAATTGAGCGCCTTCTCGCCCTCGTCGGCGTCCGTCGCCCGCGTCAGCCGGTAGCCGGGTCCGGCGTGCATGAACAGCGTCTGCGGCGTCGGGTCCTGGGCTCTGGGTTTCAACGCCAGATCGAGTTTCAGGAGAGCGAAAGCCGAGCCGACCCAGAGAATGGCCGCGACCACATGGGCCCAGCGCATCAGCAATGTCGCGTCGTCCAGCGCAACGGCGAAAAAATCCATGGCGGCTCAGTCCCTTGCTCGTTCTCCGCGACGATACCATTGGAAAAGACCAAGGACGATGACGAAGATGAAAAGCGTCGCGAACAGGACGTCGGAAAGATAATGGCCGCCGAACGCCATGCGCAACAGGGCGGTGGCCAGCGTGAAGACCACGGCGGCGGCGACCGCGGCGGCGCGCGCCGGCGGCGGCGCCAGCAAGGCCGGGGCGAGGATCCAGGCGGCGGTCGCGGCCTCGCCGGAGACAAAGGAGCAATTATGCCCACACTGGCCCCGGAAACTGTCATAGGGCTGGAATACCCAGGACCCGCCAAAGGCGAGCGTCTGTTCCGGGCGTGGCCGGTGCGATATTTCCTTGAGCACGCCATTGACCAGCAGGCCGGGACCCAGCGCCAGGGTGGCCACCAGAAAGACGACGGCCCGCCCGTCCGGTCCGCGCCCGATCCATCCGAAAAATCTCGCCAGCGCCGCGATCAGCAGCGCGGCGAGCAGGACATAGGGCGCGTCGTAGAAAAAACGCCGGAAACCGTCGCCCGCCGGCGTGCGGCCGACGAAATGGCCGGAGCGGTAAAAAAGCGCCGCCGTATCGAGATCGAGTTGCGGCCACAGCGCGAACAGCGCGAAAAAGGCTAACGCGCCGATCAGCGAAAGAATCAGGAAATGGCGCGACACGGCGGTCCTTGCGGCTGACGAACATTCCTGCTTTAGACGAAATAGGCGCCGGGCCTCAAGCGCGTCGGAAGGAAGGGCCGGGTCAAGGCGCTCGCCTGTGTGCGGCCAAGAAAGGTTGAGAATGGGCCTTCTGCCGGAACTGACTCAGGAAGAAATCGAGCGCTACGCCCGCCATATCGTGCTGCGCGACATCGGCGGCGCCGGCCAGCGCAAGCTCAAGGCGGCAAGCGTCGGCGTGATCGGCGCCGGCGGGCTCGGCGCGCCGCTTCTGCTTTATCTCGCGGCGGCGGGGGTCGGCGAAATTCATGTGATCGATGACGACGTGGTGTCGGTCTCCAATCTCCAGCGTCAGGTTCTGTTCGGCGAAAGGGACGTCGGCCGGCCCAAGGTCGAGGCGGCGGCGGCGGTCTTGGCGAATCTCAACCCGCATGTGCGCGTCATCGGGCGCAGGACGCGCCTCGACGCCGCCAATGCGCGCGGGCTCATCGCAAACTGCGACGTCATCGCCGACGGCTGCGACAATTTCGACACCCGCTATATCGTCTCGGATGCCTGTTTCTACGCGAAAAAGCCCTTGGTGACGGCGGCGGTCGGCCCCTTCGACGGCTCGCTGACCACGCTGAAACCCCACGAGACCGGGCCGGACGGTCTTCCAAATCCGACATATCGCTGTCTGTTCCCCGAGAAGCCGCCGCCTGGAACAATTCCGACCTGCGCCGAGGTGGGCGTGCTGGGGGCCTTGACCGGCATGGTGGGCGCGCTGATGGCGCTCGAAGTCATTCGCGAAATCGTCGGCTTCGGCCGATCGATGGTGGGGCGTCTGGCTTTGTTCGACCTCATGAATATGCGCTTCGAAACACTTGCCTATGGTTGGGACGAGGAAAATCCGCTCAACGGCCGGGGCGCGGCGAGGCGTTGAATAGGCGGTCCCCTTTTGATTTGCGCTCGAAGGCGCGTCGCTACTGTCCCCACATTCGCGTGAAGCGTTTTCGCCGCCGCCGAGGCAACCAAGCACTCGGAGGCGTCTTCATGGCCGGCTCGTCTTTCGCCTGGGCGAAAATGTTTACTTCGGCGCAAGGGCGTCACTCCTCGAATGTGCGGAAACGGGGAGCGTGAAAAAGAAAACGGCGCCACGCGGCTCGTTCGCGGTGAAGCCGATGATTCCGCCGTGGCTTTCGATGATCGACTTGCAGATCGACAAGCCGACGCCCATTCCCGAGATCTTCGTGGTCACGAAAGCTTCAAACAGGTCCTTGGCCACTTTGGGGTCGACGCCGACTCCATTGTCTGCGACGCTCACCCGGACGAGGTCTGGAGCCTCGATCGCCGTCGATATGACGATTTCCGGCTGCTGGCTGTCGGCGGTCGCGTCCTGGGCGTTGCGCAGAAGGTTGATGAGAACCTGTTCGATCTGGACGCCATCGACGGTCACGAAAATATCCCTGTCCGCCAATCGCCTGACGATCTGCGCCGCGCGGCCCTCCCTGCCCGGCAGGGACAACGTGATCGCGTCCTCGATCAACCGCCTGAGGTCTTGCAGCGTCCGCTCGGCGTGTCGTTTTTCGATGAAGCCGCGCAGGCGAGACAGAATGTCCGAAGCCCGCCTGCCTTGATCCTGCGCCTTGCCGAGCGCGTCGGCGGCCGGTGACTCCGGCGGCAGCATGCGCCTGCCGGCCGCCATGAAGTTTCGCATGGCCGCGATCGGCTGCCCCAGTTCATGCGCCATGCCAGCGACGACCTCGCCCATGTCATTTAGCCGTCCGACGCGCGCCAGTTCGTCGCGCACCTCGTCGACTCGCCGCTTTTCAGCCTCGATGGCGCTCAGATCCCGCATGAAGGCGATGAACAGACGCTGATCGCCGACGTGCGCTTCAGTGATCGTCAGCTCGTTCGGAAACACCTCGCCGTTCCTGCGCACACCCTCGACCCTGCGGCGCGCGCCGATGGTCTTCGCTTCGCCGGCGCGGAGATGGGCGGCGATATAGTCAGCGAGTGTGGCGCGCCGCGACTCCGGGAAGAGCATGGCGACGCTATGTCCGAGCAGTTCGTCGCTTTCATAGCCGAACGTCTCCAGCGCCGCCGGATTGACAGAGCGGATGCGCCCGCGCTCGTCGATCGTAATGATTCCTTCCAGGGCCGCGTCGATGGTTGCACGGAACCGCTGCTCGCTTTCTCGCAATGACTGTTCGGCCTTTTTCTGCTCGGTGATGTCGTTTTCGACGCCTTGCCAGACGATCTGGCCATCGGCCTTCTGAACCGGACGCACCCACGACCTTAGCCAGCGCACCTCGCCGTCGGCCCGCCGGATCGGCACGTCCATGGCAAAACTGATCGTCTTGCTCTTGCTGACTTTCGAAGCCTCCGCCAATTTTGGCAAAAACTCCGGCAGAACCTGCCGGCGCAGCAAGGCGGCGTCGGCCAGAACCTGTTCAGCGGTCACGCCATGAAGCTTTTCGACGCCGGCGCTGATATAGAGAAAACGGGATTTCCCGCCTGGCTCAGAGGCGTAGCTGAACACAAGACTGTCAGGGAGGTTGTCGGCCAGGTCGCGCAAGGCGTTCCTTGCCTCGATGCGTTCTGAAATGTCTTCGAAAAACACGATGAGGCCGCAAATCACGTTTCGCCCATCGCGCCACGGCCGGGCCTCCCAGCGCAGCCATCGGGTCGATCCGTCGGGCCGCACGAATGGATCTTCGTCGGCCTTCAGGACCTCGCCAGCGAGGGCGCGATGGAGAATGTCCTTTGATCTTTCGGTAATTTCCGGAAAAAGCTCGTCATGTGACTTTCCGACAATGTCATCCTCGAGGCGGCAACCTTCGCGCCATCGGGCGCTGGCGGCGAGATAACGCATCTCGCGGTCCAGCATGGCCATGGCCGCGGGCGCCTGCTCTATGAATTGTCTGAACTGCGCCTGTCTCTCGCTCTCCCATTGCGCGCGGCCCACTTCCTCGATGGCGAAGCGCAAGAGCGCGCCGAGGCCGATGAGGACCGAGCCGCCCACGACGAAGGCAAAGGCGCCCTCCCAACCGGCCTCGGCATGTGGCGTCGCCACCAGATGCGCAATAGTGACAGAGAGGATGAGCGACAAGGCGCCTCCGGCAAGGCCGCCGACAAGGGCGGACAGGGCGACCGCGGGATAAAAGGTCATAAAAATGAGGCGCTGCCCGAGCGCGCCAAGGAATATCACCCGGACGGCCAGGGCCAGAAAAACGATGACGGCCGCGGCGACGAGGCGCCACGCGAGCGGCCAGCTCTGCATCGGGCCCAGCGCGGCCAGGGTAGACAGGCCGAATCGGCCTTCCGGGATCGTGGAGGCGGAACGATTGGAGGCCATTATGGCTCACGCGCAGGTTTAGATGCTATGGGCCGCGCAGCGGCAGGCTGGCATCATCGTTGCGCTCAAGAAGCAAGGAGCGCCCCCATGCATACGCCAAACGACATGAGCAGGTCGCGCGCAGCTTTCGCGCAAAACTCTA
>JAKAJL010000089.1 GCA_021813805.1 Pseudomonadota bacterium
GCTCGGCGCGGTGGCGCATCTGGGCTCCGCCGTCGGCCCGGCGCTGAATACGCTCTACAATCTCTATCCCTCCTCGACCATCGTCGGCGGCCCGGCGCGCGGCTACAGCTCCGGCCAGGCGCTCGACGCGATGGAGGCTATCGCCAAGAAAATCCTGCCGGACGACGTATCCTTCGAATGGACCGCCATGTCCTATCAGGAGAAGATCACCGGCAACCAGCTCTATTATGTGTTCGGCCTGTCGCTGCTGCTGGTCTATCTGGTGCTCGCCGGCCAATATGAGAGCTGGATCCTGCCGCTCGCCGTGCTTTCGGCGGTGCCGCTCGCCTTGCTCGGCCCCGTCATCGCCCTCACAGGCCTCGGCGTCGCCAACAACCTCTATACCCAGATCGGCCTGATGCTGCTGATCGCGCTCTCCGCCAAGAACGGCATCCTGATCGTCGAGGTCGCGCGCGAAAACCGGCTGTTCAAGAACATGTCCATTCCCGACGCCGCGAAGGAGGCTTCGCGCGCCCGGTTCCGCCCGATCCTGATGACTTCCTTCGCGTTCATTCTCGGCGTGGTTCCGCTGGTGGTCGCCACCGGCGCCGGCGCCAACGCACGGCGCTCGCTCGGCATCAGCGTGTTCAGCGGCATGATCGCCTCGACCTTGCTCGCCGTGCTGTTCGTGCCCTCCTTCTTCGCGGTGCTGCAAAAGTTCGAGGAATCGCGCAAGGCGAAGAAGCAGCCGGCGGCGAAGGAAGGCTGAGGCAGGCTTCGCCCGCGGCCCGCGCGATCTCGAATCGACATGCGGCCGGTTCTATCTCGCCGTCCTGGTGGCGCGGATCGTCTCGTCGCGCCTCGAACAGAGGGACCAGGCGCCCTTTGACGCCGCGGCGCGATCGACCCTAAGGGAGAACCGGGGAGTCTGATCCATGGATTTCGATTCGACCGTCATAGGCGCCGGCGTGGTCGGCCTGGCGGTCGCGCGCCGACTGGCGCAATCGGGACGCGAGGTTCTTGTCCTCGAAGCGGAAAAGACGATCGGCGTCCATACGTCGTCGCGCAATTCCGAAGTCATCCACGCCGGCCTCTATTACCCGCAAGGCAGTTTCAAGGCGCGGCTCTGCGTCGAAGGGCGCAGGCTGCTCTATGCCTATTGCGCCAAGCATGGCGTTCCGGCCCGGCGCCTGGGCAAGCTGATCGTCGCGACCGACGAACGACAGGCTCCCAGGCTCGAAGCCTTGCGCAAGCGCGGCCTCGCCAATGGCGTGGACGATCTTGTCATGCTCACTCGCGAGGAGGCCCGCCGGCTCGAACCCGAGGTCGAATGCGTCGCCGCTCTGCTCTCGCCCTCAACCGGAATCATCGACAGCCGCGCCCTGATGCTGTCGCTGCAAGGCGAGGCCGAGGTTTTTGGCGCGCGATTCGCCTTCCGGACGAAAGTCGCCGCCGTTGTCCCGCGCCCGGGCGGCTATGAGGTGCGCACCGCCGGCGGCGAGGCGGTCGCCTGCCGCGCCCTCGTCAATTGCGCCGGCCATGGCGCGCATGAAATCGCGCGGCGGATTGAAAACTATCCAGAACGACTCATCCCGCCCCGCTTTCTGGCCAAGGGAAATTATTTCGCCGTCTCCGGCCGCGCGCCCTTCTCGCATTTCATCTATCCCCTGCCGGTCGAGGGCGGCCTCGGCGTCCATGTGACGCTCGATCTCGGCGGACGCCTGCGGCTCGGCCCCGACGTCCATTGGGTCGAAGACCTCGACTACGCCCCGGTTTCCGGCCAGGAGGAGGTATTTCAAGCGGAGATTTTTCGCGCGGCGGTGAGGCGCTACTGGCCGGGAATCGAAGAGCGCGAGATCTCCAGCGCTTTTTGCGGAATCCGCCCCAAAATCGCCGGCCCCGGCGCCGAGGCTGCCGACTTCCGCATCGACGGCCCCGAAACCCATGGCATGAAGAATCTGGTGAATTTTTTTGGCATCGAATCGCCGGGCCTGACGTCGTCGCTGGCGCTGGCGGAACTGCTTGTCACGCAAATGTTGCCGGAATGACGGGCCCGAACCGACGCTTGCGGGGCGACCGGCACGCGACTATTTTCCCCAAAACCGATTCCGGGCCGCCTCAACGAGCGCGGCATCGTCAGGAGACATCCGATATGCGCGGTTTCTCGTTTTTGATTTCTCTTTATGCGCTTTTCCTGCTGGATACATCGGTCAGGGCCCAGAACGCAGTTGCGGCATGCCCCCAGGGCGGAAGCGCCTCCGACATTTATGTCGGCAGTTTCGGCGCGAGGCCGGATGGGGTCACGGATTCGACCGATGCAATCAACCGGGCCCTGGCCTGCGCTGTCTCTTCGAAAGTCAGCCCCGTCACCGTGCATTTCGACAGCGGCGCCTATCTCGCGAAATGTTCAACCCAATCCAACACGAGTTGTTTCAAGCTGGTCGGCAACGCGCAACGCTCTGCGACGGGCGTCAATGTCGCGGGCCAAGGGAGCAGCCTGACAACAATTTTGATCGGAAACCCTGATTCCGGAGGCTTTTATATCAAGAACGCCACGTCCGTAAGCATTTCCGGCCTGACGATTGACTATGTCACCCCGCCATTCGTGCAGGGAAAGATTATTGCCGTAAACGCCGACAGTTTCGATT